>PAPI01000024.1 GCA_002708845.1 Leeuwenhoekiella sp. | reverse complement strand
GGAGTATTCGTTGACCTTGGTGGCGTAGATGGATTGGTACACATTACAGATCTTTCTTGGTCTCGTATCAACCACCCGAATGAGATCGTTGATCTTGATCAGAAACTCAACGTGGTTATCCTTGACTTTGATGAGGATAAAACACGTATCCAACTTGGTCTTAAGCAGCTTAAGAAGCACCCATGGGATGCACTTAGCGAAAACTTAAGCGTTGGAGACAAAGTAAAAGGTAAAGTAGTAGTAATCGCAGATTACGGTGCTTTTGTTGAAGTAGAAGAAGGAGTTGAAGGTCTAATCCACGTTAGTGAAATGTCTTGGTCTACGCACTTGCGCAGCGCTCAGGATTTCGTAAACGTAGGTGATGAGGTAGAGGCTCAGATTCTTACTATGGATCGTGATGACCGTAAGATGTCTTTAGGTATCAAGCAATTATCGCAAGATCCTTGGACAGATATTACTTCTAAATATCCTGTAGGTTCACGTCATACCGGTATCGTTCGCAACTTCACCAACTTTGGTGTATTTGTAGAGCTTGAAGAAGGTATTGATGGTTTAATCTATATCTCAGACCTTAGCTGGACTAAGAAAGTGAAGCACCCATCAGAATTTACTAACATCGGCGATAAGCTTGAAGTAGTAGTTCTTGAGCTTGACGTTGAAGGTCGTAAGCTAAGCTTAGGTCACAAGCAGATTGAAGACAATCCTTGGGATAAATATGAAGAGGAATTTGCTGTGGGAACCAAGCACACTGGTACTATTGATGAAGTAGTAGATAAAGGAGCTGTAGTTAAATTCAACGAAGACATCGAGGCGTTTATCCCTGGTCGTCATATGGAGAAGGAAGACGGAAGCAAACTTTCTAAAGGTGAAGAAGCTGAATTCCAGATCATCGAGTTTAACAAAGACTTCAAGCGCGTAGTAGCTTCACACACTTCTTTATTTAAAGAAGAAGAGGCTAAAATCGTTAAGCAGGCTGCTAAAAAAGCAGCAGACTCAGCAGCAGCTAGTGCACCTACTTTAGGTGATGCTAACGATGCTCTTGCAGCATTGAAGAAAAAAATGGAAAAAGGCGGTAACTAAGCCCTATTCATTTTAGAATAATAGGAAACCCTTTAGTAATAATGCTAAAGGGTTTTTTTATGGCGTTACTTTGCCTCAGGGCAAAGTCAGGCTTTACGTTACAATTCCTCAGCTAGCGGCTAAGGCCGCAAGCCTGCGGGATTTCCACTACAATCCCTAACGCGATTAAACCAGTAATTAACCATAAAACTCAATTACCTTTCCCGAGTAATTTATGGCTTTCAAGTGGTGTGATATAGGCTTTATTGGTTAGTTTTGAAGCGCTTCAAAATCAAATTATATTATGAACTACATCCTTTTTGACGGTAGCGTACGTAGGCAATTGCTTCCGTTTACCTATACCAAGCCAGTAGCTGATTTGCGCATAGGCATTTTTACTATTCGTGAAAAATGGGAAAGGCATTTGGGTAACACCACATCAACCGTAACCGAAGAATATCTTTCAGAAAAGTATCCAATGGTTGAGTTTGAACAAAATGTGATGATTAATGCAGCCTACCTGCCTACGGAAGTTCTCGTCGAACTGGTGCAAAATCTGGAAGCCAATCAAGCACTTTTTGATGGTGAAGAGGTAGTTGCTTTTTATACTCTGGATGGTCAGGAGGATATAGATTTTTCAGATTATGAGCAGATAGAGATTCCCGAAGAATCTATTTTTAAAATTGCCCACACCTGGGATCTATTCAGTAAAAACCATGAAGCAATTCAGTTAGATTATGACCTGCTTACGGAAGATCGTAAATCAGCACCTATTCCGGCTGGTGTTCAAACGCTTAATTCTGAAAATATATTTATTGAAAAAGGAGCAAAACTCAATTTTTGTACGCTTAATGCTTCCGAAGGACCTATATACATCGGCAAAGATGCCGAAGTAATGGAAGGGGCTTTAATACGAGGTCCTTTTGCGCTATGCGATCACGCGACCGTAAAAATGGGGGCAAAAATTTATACCGGTACCACCATTGGGCCGTATTGTAAAGTAGGGGGAGAGGTGACCAATTCGGTTTTGATGGCCTATTCCAACAAAGGGCACGACGGGTATTTGGGTAATTCGGTTTTGGGCGAATGGTGCAATATAGGCGCCGACTCCAACAACAGCAACCTCAAGAACAATTATGAGGAAGTGCGGCTCTGGGACTATGAGAGCGAAGGTTTTGCGAAAACAGGTTTGCAGTTTTGCGGCTTGATGATGGGCGATCACAGCAAATGCGGTATCAACACGATGTTTAACACCGGTACGGTAATCGGTGTAAGTGTCAATATTTTTGGCACCGGTTTCCCGCGTAATTTTGTGCCTTCCTTCAGTTGGGGTGGAGCTGCAGGCTTTACTACCTATAAAACGGATAAAGCTTTTCAAACGGCAAAACTGGTAATGGAACGTCGAAATATTCCGTTTGATGAGCATGAAGCTGCCATTTTAGAGCACGTTTTTGAAGAAGCAGCTAAATACAGAAGGTATTAATGACTGGATACGGGTTTTGCTTTTCCGGCACCTTTTTTCAACATCAAAACGAAAGGAACACAAATCAAAAATAGAATACCCAAATACAGAAATACATCCATATAGGTAAGAACGGTGCTTTGCAGCATGATTTTTCCATCTAAAACCTGGTAGGCACGATCTAAAGCCTCATTGAAGCTAAACCCTTTTCCCATAAACATTTGTTGCAAACCGTTAATACTTTGCTGAGTTTTTGCATTTACTGCGCTCAAATTGGGTATTAAGTCAATACGGTGTTGCTGGTTGAGTCTTGAGATCATCGTGGTTATAATGGCGATGCCAAAGGAGCCTCCAAGTTGTCGCATCATCCCGGTGAAAGCAGCTCCTTCTCCTATCTCTGCACCTTTTAAAGTTGACAGGGCTAATGTGGTAATGGGTACAAACAATAATCCTAATCCCATCCCGCGCAGTACCAGAGGCCAGAACATGGCTTCAGACGACGTATCGGGGGTAAGCAAACTGTGCATCCACAAACTGTATAAAAAGAAACCTATAAAGCCCAAGGCAACCAGGTATTTGGCGGGGACACCACGTTCTAATAGTTTCCCTATAATAGGCATCATCAAGCCGGTAGTAATCGAACTGGGGATTAATAATAATCCGGCATCTGTAGCCGTCCAACCCAAAATAGACTGGGTGTAAATAGGAATAATAAACGTAGAGCCATACAGACCAAATCCTAAAATAAAGGTCATTATGGTTCCCGTCCATAAATTGGTGTTCTTCAAGACGCGAAGGTTTACAATGGGAAATTCATATACCAGTTCGCGCCATATAAAGGCGACCAAACCAAAAACGGAAATAACACTCAGGCTAATTATAAGATTGTTTTCAAACCAGTCATCTTGTTGTCCGTGTTCTAGCACAAATTGCAGTGAACCAATAAAAGAAGCCAGAAAAACAATGCCCCACCAGTCTACCTGATTGGCATGAAGTTTTTCGCCGTATTTCGGACTTCGAACAAACATAATGGTGAGTATTGTAGCAATAATGCCAATGGGAATATTGATGTAGAAAATATACGGCCACGAGAAATGATCAACTAAATATCCGCCTAGAGGAGGACCCAAAGTAGGACCTACAATAACACCCATCCCATAAATGGCCTGTGCCATCCCGCGTTTTGCAACCGGGTAACTTTCAGTGATTATGGTTTGTGCAGTAACTAAAAGTGCACCCCCACCAAGTCCCTGTACAAACCGAAAAGCGACCAGTTCCCAAATGTTTGTAGCATTTCCGCAGAGAAAAGAAGAAAATGTAAATACAACTATAGATACTGCGAAGTAATTGCGTCTGCCAAACTGTTTAGAAAGCCAACTCGTCATCGGTATAATAATCACGTTAGCAATCGCATACGCGGTAATTACCCAGGCAACATCGGTAAGTGTTGCACCCAGAGAACCGCGCATATCGTTTAGCGCAACATTGACGATGGTCGTGTCTACGATTTCGAGTAAAGCACAGAGAATTGCAGTAATCGTGATAATTACCCTTCTAAAACCGTACTCAACCAGACTGTCTTCTGCTTCAATAGCCTGAGCCATGATTTTTTATTTTAGATGAACATCTATTTCTACATTCATTCCAGAACGCAAACGAGCCAGTTTTTCGGCATCATTGGCATCTGTAAAATCAATTTTTACAGGCAGGCGCTGAACTGTTTTTACAAAATTACCCGTTGCATTGTCTGGTGGAAGCAGCGAAAATCGCGCTCCGGTTGCCGGTGAAAAATTGGTAATTACCCCTTCAAATTCTTCACCCGAGAAGGCATCAACCGTGATGCTTACTTTTTGGCCCACTTTCATGTCGTTCAATTGCGTTTCTTTAAAGTTGGCGACCACCCATTTATTTTGTGTATCTACCAGATAAAATAAAGCCTGTCCCGCTTGCACAAATTGGCCCTCCTGCATTTCTATAGATGACAATTGGCCGTCTATGGGTGCCGTAATTACTGTATAATCAAGATTGAGCTGTGCCGCATCTACTCTGGCCTGAGCACTTTTTACATTAGCCTCAGCTACACCAACCTGTTTTTCTGAAACCTGATTTTGAGAGTTTGCAGCCTGACTTTGACTTTGAGCTGCTTTTCGCTGATTTTGAAGAGTAGAAAGCCTGGCTTCGGCCTCCTGCTTGGCAGCTAACGCCTGCTCGTATTGCTGTGTAGTTATGCTTTTGTTGTCATACAGATTCTTGTACCTGTTGTAATCATCTGTTGCGCGTCTAAGCTGAATTTTAGCAGATTCAACAGTCCCATAGGTTGAAGAAACCTGTGCGTAGGAGGCATTTGCATTTGCCTGAGAAGAGCCTATTGATGATTCTGCAACTGCAACCTGACTCTGGGCAGCAGCTAAATTAGCTTTGGCCTTTTCCAATTGTACGAGATAATCTCGTTGATCTATTGTAAAAAGGGTATCTCCCGCTTTTACAATTTGATTATCGGTAACGTAAATTTTATCGATATACCCACCCACATGAGGAATGATCGAGTTCATATTTGATTCGATCTGGGCGTCATCAGTTTCTTCGTGAGATAACGAATGAATAAATTTATAACCTCCGTAAACCACACCCACTATCACTAAAATGGAGATAATGATGATGAATTTTTTATTGGTTTTTTTCTTCTGTTCCATTTTTTGTGAAATTAATTTTGAAAAAATTGTTTGGTAAGCACCCCTTCAGCGCTTAGTAATTCATAGTATTTTAGAGTGATATCTGCTTTTGCATATGCCAAATCTATGCGGGTTTGCAGTTGCTGTACATCTGCCTCGAGTAGGTCGTTAGTATCTGATAGGCCGTTATCGTATTTGTCTTTTACTATACGATAGTTTTCAAGAGCCTGTTCTTTAGAGACCTCATAAACTTCAAAAGTTTCAATTGCCAAATTGTATTCTTCCAGAGCATTTTGTGCATTTACTTTGGCCTGTGAAGTGGCCTGATTTAAACGATAACTTAATTCCTGTGCCTGACTCTCAGCTAGTTTTACTTTTGCCTTTGTTTTAAAAAGTGAGGATAAATTATACGAAAGACCTAAACCTACATTCATTGCATTTGTTACGGTTAATGCATTATTAAGATCTAAGGCGATATAACCACCTACCAGGCCCAGTGAAGGATAATAATCTCCTTTTGAAACCTTGATTTGATCCTGTAGGGCTTCTTGCTGATAAGATAAAGCCTGAAGGTCATTACGATTTGAAATATTAGGTAATGAGACAGCAATAGGGGTGATGGCACTTACGTCTGTATTAATCGTAATGTCTTCAGGCAGTTTTAGTAGTGTAGTGAGGTTGTAATTTAGAATACGCGCATTTTTAGTTGCATTAGCGAGTGCGAGTTCAATATTAGCTTGCTGTAGTTGTGCTTTTAAAAGGTCATTACGGGCAAGTAACCCGTTCTCTTCCATATTAGTAAAATCTTTTACGCGTTGATTGGCACTTTTCAGGTTGTCCTTAACCAAATCAATTGTGGCGTTTGCTTTATACAGATTTAAATACAGTTGAATTGCTTGCAGTGCGAGCTTTTCCTGATCGTTGGCGGCATTAAATACGGCAGCTTGCAATTGATTCTCACTTGCTGAAATGCTGTTTTTTAGCTTGAAACCTGCAAATAAAGGCATTGAAACATCTGCCGAACCTAATAAGAGTCCGTTTACTTTGGGAGACGATGTGTTTTGATTTTCAGAACCGGCTTCAGAAGCGGAAGAATTTATAGGAATCTGAAGATTGACGTTTGCATTTGTTAGATAGCGATACTGACCGGAAATATTTAGGTCGGGATATTGCCTGTTTTTTGTGATACGGAGCTCATCTTTAGCCAAATCAATCTGCGAAGTATTGATCTTAGAAGCATCACTGCTTTGAAGAGCGATTTGCACTACCTCTTCGAGCGTAAGAGGTTTGGAATCCTGAGCCTGGGTAATTGTTATATGTAGTAGTAAAATGAGTAGGGCTAAAATGGATTTAGTTTTCATAAGTCAATAATGCTTTAAAAGTAGACTGCAGGTGTTTGGTGAGCGTGGTTTCTACAAATTGATCGATATCCTTTTTTGAATCGAGCTTGTAATTTTTCACGAAAAAATCCTGATTGTATTTAAAATGGAAATAGGTCCCAATAAGCGTGGGGATAAGCAGCATGATTTCAACATCCGTCTTGAATGCTTCAGCCTGTTGACCCTGTTTGATAAACGTTTCAAGCGTTTTGAAGTTCTCATCTTTCTGATTATGATAGAGTTCAAATGTTTGATTGCGGGTAGGCGATTGCAATTCAGAATGGATGATTCTATAAATGCGATTATTTTTATGAATACGCTGAATATAAAGCGAGACTAATTGTTCAAGACGCTTAGAATACGAGCGATCATCGTGTTTGATAATGTCAATTAGATCAAACTTAAAATTTGACATTCTGTGTACAAGAAGTTGTTCAAGAAGTTTCTCTTTTGAGCCAAAATAATAGGAAATCATTGCGATGTTGATGTCTGCTTCTTTGGCTATCTGGCGAACCGAAGTTCCTGCATAACCTAGTTCGGCAAATAGTTTTTCGGCTACTGCAAGAATTTGAAGTTGTTTGTCATTTAATTCCATACTCTACAAATAGAGCACAAAGTTAAACACTTGTTTAAATTAAACGTTTGTTTAATTCTGTTTAAACTTATTTTTAACAGATAACGTTTTCGAAGAGAACTGAAGATTTCAAATTAAAGGCCTGCCCGAATCTATAAAGAGCCACCAAATTAACAACCCCAAGATTATTAGGGCTAGAAGCGTGTATAAAACTATTCGCCTATTATAAATCTTTTTAGATCGGCGTATTTTGTTTTTCAATTTAATTTCATTAGAAGCACTAAGCTTATTAAAATCTACAAAGGGCTTGTGTTTGGGCGTATTTACATCAAGACCTTTCTTATCAAAACGTGTTTTTCGTTCACGCTTATTCTGTCTAAGCGAAGCCAGCATTGCCGAAACCGAACCACCAAACCCCATAATTATTGCTTTGTATATAGGTTGTTTTATAGCAATATTTGTTACAGAAGTAGGTTCGAACTGCCTTTAATCTATGGCTTTTGGTCTTTTTTGACGCGTTTCAGTATCAGAAAATCCTGGGGATTGGCTTTAAGGCCGTGAACGTCTTTATGCACAAATTTGATGACCTGGTCGTAGTAAAGGGTTACGAAAGGTGCCTTTGCGATAAGAATCGAATCCATTTTCTGATACAGAACCTTTCGCTCTTCGAGCTCTGGAATCTTAAAACTGGCCTCATAAAGTTGGTCAAACTCTTCATTCTTAAAGTGCGTGTAGTTGGGACCGTTTGGCGTAAAATTTTTGCTGTAATACAGGGAGAGGTAATTTTCTGCGTCGGGATAATCTGCAATCCAACTAGCTCGGAAAGCATCTAACTTTCCAGTAGATTTTAGTTGACGCAGGGTTGATGGTGGCATCACGTCAATATTGATGGTTAGCCCCAACTTGCCTATTTCCCGTTGAATGTATTCGCAGATATCCAAATACTGGCTGTTTGTACCTATTGTGATCACCGGATTTTGATTACCGGTTTCTTCCTTGTATTGCTCAATAAGTGTTCTGGCCTTGGCGGGGTTATACTCAAAACCGGCAGTGCCATACCCCGGAAGTCCTTTAGGTATGAACCCTGCCTGTGCCGGTTCACCAATACCATTACGCAGGTATTTAATCATTTTAACCCGATCAAATCCATAGTTCACGGCTTTGCGCAGAAGCTCAGAGCGTATTTCTTCCTGTGGACTATCCAGAAAAAAGCCCAGATATTCGGTATTTAGAAAAGGTCCGGTGATGGTTTTAACGTTATCCTTGTATTTTTCTTTGAGGTTTCCGGTAGCCGTGAGTAACTCATCTTTATAAGAAGGATCAAGGCTATTGAGCATGTCGAGATTACCCTGGGCAAACTGTAAAAATTCACTTTGTTTATCGGGAAGAAAGGTGATGGCTACCGCTTCGAGATAAGGAAGTTGCTCCCCATTTTCGTCCGTTTCAAAATATAATTCATTTTTACGTAAAACCAGTTTAACGCCTTCTTCCCATCGTTTGAACTTGAAAGGTCCCGTCCCAACCGGGTGTGAACGAAATTCGTTGCCATAATATTCTACAATCTCTCGGGGTACTGCAGAACAATAGCGCATGGTGAGCAGGCCCAGGAAGGCAGGGAACTGTTTTTTAAGCTCTATGGTGAACGTCGAATCATTGGTCGCTTCATAGCTTTCTACGTTGCTAAGCACCCAGCTTCCGGGAGAAGCCACAGCGGGGTCTTTTAAGCGATCAAAACTATATACAAAATCAGAGGCCACCAGCCTGCGTGTGCTGTCTGGGGTATTAAACCGGGGATGTTTGTGAAAATAGACATCATCTCTCAGAATGAATGTGTAACGCGTTGAAGCAGAATCTACCGTCCAGCTTTTAGCCAGATCGGGAACAATATTTAATGCTTCATCCTGTTGTACCAGTCCATTAAATAATTGATTGGTAGGCCAGATTATAGGTGGATTACGGGCAAATGCTGGGTCAAGCGTAGCTACATTATAATGCTCGTTATATCTAAAAACTTCTGACTCTCTAGATTTTGAATCTTTGTTGGTACAGGAAGAAAGGAGATAAGTTAAACTGCATACAAATAGCAGGCTAAATAGAAGTTTAGAAATTCTTATTGTAGTCAACAAATGAGGCTGTTTTTAAAGCAAATGCGATTTTGACTTATAGCATGATAAGGTTAACTTTGCATTTTTCTGATTGAGGCTAGTATTTAAGTCTAAATCTGAACAAAAATAGGTAATTGCGAAGAAGAATGATATGACAGAAGCTACTAAAAAAGTTGCATTTTATACATTGGGCTGTAAGCTGAATTTCTCTGAGACTGCGACTATTTCCCGAAGTTTTAAAAATGAAGGTTTTAAACGGGTAGATTTTAGCGAGCCTGCAGATGTGTATGTGATCAATACCTGTAGCGTAACAGAAAATGCGGATAAGCGTTTTAAAACTATTGTCAAGAAAGCCCAAAGTGTCAATCCCGACGCATTTATAACAGCTGTGGGATGTTATGCTCAACTCAAACCTGAGGAACTGGCTGATGTGGATGGGGTAGACCTTGTACTGGGCGCTACCGAAAAATTCAAAATAACCGATTACCTCAATGATCTAACCAAAAATGATATGGGTGAGGTGCATAGCTGTGAGATTGAAGAAGCTAATTTCTATGTGGGTTCATATTCTTTGGGTGGCCGTACCCGGGCATTCTTAAAAGTGCAGGACGGTTGTGACTACAAATGCACCTATTGTACGATTCCATTGGCAAGAGGAATTTCGCGTAGCGATACGTTAACGAATGTATTGAATAATGCCCGTGAAATCGCGAATCAGGGCATTAAAGAGATTGTTCTAACCGGAGTTAATATAGGTGACTATGGGAAGGGTGAGTTTGGAAATAAGAATCATGAACATACCTTCTTAGATTTGGTAAAGGAGCTAGATGCTGTTGATGGTATTGAACGTTTACGCATATCGAGCATAGAACCCAATCTTCTAAAGAATGATACCATTAAGCTGGTTGCAGACTCTCAAACGTTTGTACCGCATTTTCACATACCATTGCAAAGCGGTAGTAATGAATTGCTGGGGAAAATGAGCCGCAGGTACAAGCGTGAACTGTATTCAGATCGGGTAGCTGAAATTAAGCGTCTGATGCCCGATGCGTGTATAGGTGTCGATGTAATTGTGGGATTTCCTGGAGAGACTGACGCCCATTTTTTGGATACCTATAATTTTCTAACTGAACTTGATATCTCTTATTTACACGTTTTTACCTATTCTGAACGTGATAATACCAAAGCTGCATCTATGCCAGGTGTTGTACCCTTGCGCAAGCGAAAAAAGCGCAGTAAAATGTTACGCGGACTTTCAGCAAAAAAGAGAAGAGCATTTTATGAGTCTCAGTTAGGAACCCGGCACACGGTTCTTTTTGAAGGCGAAAACAAAAAGGGATATATTCACGGGTTTACTGAAAATTATGTAAAAGTTAAGGCTCCGTGGGACCCTGCCTTAGTGAACACCCTACGCGATATTTGTCTTACAGAGATTGATGAAGATGGTCTTGTACGCTTTAATTATTCTGAAGAATCCGTTGCTATAACGGCATAAAAAAACCTGTTTTTTAACAGGTTTTATAAAGTTCATTTTAAGCATTGATCTAGATATTTATACCTACCGGTAATAAATCCTTATACTTTCTGCGATTTGCTCGCATAAATTTAGCAATCTCAGGACTTGTAGGTACAAGCCTAATGTTGCGATCTTCAACTTCTTTAAACACAGCAACGATAAAATCATTCATTTTGTCCTCTGTACCTTCGGGCATATGTAATTTGGTAAGAAAGATTTTACGATCCTGAAGGGAGTATTCAATTTTTGCCAATTTACCATCAATTGTGGTCTCAAATTGTCTTAGAAATTCGTTGTCTGTCAATTCAATCGCTGTCATTACATCCATATAAAATTTGATTTAAGAAAAAATAGTGCTTTCTGGAAGGTTTTGGCTACGACATTAGCATTCTTTTAGTAAGAATTTTAAAGTCTTTTCAAAGATACAAAAATTTTAAGGTTTTTTGGGGGAGTCATTGTTAAAGCCTTATTTTTAAATATTATGATATATGTCTATTTAATGCCGGGAATGGCGGCTAACCCCAGTATTTTTGACCATCTTAAACTACCTGCTGAGCGCTATACCCTTCACCCTCTTACCTGGAAGATTCCGGAACCCGGAGAGTCTCTGGCTTCCTACGCTAAAAAGATGTTACTTGAAGTAAAGCACAAGGATCCTGTACTTATCGGAGTTAGCTTTGGTGGTGTTTTGGTACAGGAGATGGCAAAATACGTCAAGTACAAAAAGTTGATTATCATAAGCAGTGTAAAGACCAAAGCCGAATTACCACGGCGTATGCGGTATTCAAAAGCACTGGGGCTTTATCGTATTGCTCCGGTAGGGCTCGTGCGTCACGTTAACCTGTTGTCTGATTATGCGGTAACCGAAACCCTAAAGCATAAAGCTGAATTGTATCAGAAATACCTTTCTATCACAGATCCGGTGTATCTGCACTGGGCTTTAGAACAGATGCTCTGTTGGGAACAGACCACATATGCACATGACCTTATACACATTCATGGCACGGCCGACCCGGTTTTTCCCTATAAGTATATCAAAAATTGCATTCCTGTTCAGGGAGGTACGCACGCGATGATCATAAGCCGTTGTAAATGGTTTTCTAAAAACCTGCCTAAATTGATAGGTGATTAAAAAACTCGCTTTTTACCAGTTTAAAATTTAAGAATGCAATAGCGGTATTGTTCTTGGTATCATGTCAATGATTTGCTAATTTGCACTACAACTTCAAAAAACAAGCTATGATACCAATTAAGAATATTTTGGCCGGTGTTGGCCTTATCGCTACAACTGCTGTTTGCGTACAGGCCGTTCAACAGGATACAACAGATCCTGAAATAACCAAAAAAGAAAAACTCGTTAACGACTATAATGTTTACGCCATTCCGCTACCGGAATCTATGGATTTTGCTGGCGAGCGAGTACCGCTTGAAGATCCAGATATACGCGAACGGATGGATCGGGAATTACTGGTCAACACATACTGGCAGTCTAATGGCTTACTTATTATTAAACGTGCGGAAAAATTTTTTCCCATTATAGAACCCATTCTTAAGGAAGAAGGTTTACCGGATGATTTTAAGTATCTGGCTGTGATAGAAAGTGGGTTGACTCAGGCAGTATCACCGGCAAGGGCTACCGGCTTCTGGCAAATACTGGGCGGAACAGGCAAAGAATTGGGTCTTGAGGTTAATGACAATGTAGATGAGCGTTACAATGTAGAGCTTGCAACACGTGCGGCATGTAAATATTTAAAGAAGTCTAAAGATTATTTGGGAAGCTGGACGCTGGCTGCGGCAGGCTATAATGCCGGAAATGCAGGTATCAATAGAAGGCTTGAGGCTCAGGATGTTGCCGGTTACTACGATTTGCTTCTGGGGGAAGAAACGGGTAGATATGTGTTTCGTATTTTGGCTTTAAAGGAAATCTTAAAGGAACCTCAGAAATATGGTTTTAATTTTACCGAGGATGATCTGTATCAAACCGTTCCTACTTACAAGGTAAAAGTGGATACTGCGGTAACGGATTTTGTAAAGTTTGCTCAGGGCTTCGGCATCAATTATAAAATTTTGAAAATTCACAATCCCTGGTTACGAGAAGATCATCTCAACAATGCCTCTCGGAAACTATATTATATCGAGATTCCGGAGAAGGGAGTTTATAGTGTAGGTCAATAGGTATCTCTAGTCATCTAGAAAATAAAAAAAGGAGCTTTGAAAGCTCCTTTTTTAAGGGTGTTATGTTAGATGCAAAATTAAAATGTTGCCAGTGATTCCGGAAGATCATTGATGTTGATGTTAAGATCAAGCTTTATCGCTGCGATCTGACGGCTCAAAAAGACTAGATTCTGATTGATCACCTCTGTAGTTGAAATTCCCAACTGGTTTGGGGGTCTTCTGTTAATATCCAAAATTTGTCCGTCTGCAGCCACTACATAAGAAAGCGAAATGCCTAAAGCATGTTTCAGAAGGTTTACCGTCTTCATGTGCTTGTTCTGCACTTCATCTACATAGGCGATTTGAATCGTTTTGTTGAATTTTTTAGCCTCCTTTCGAACAGTGCTTTTTGAATCCCAGAATAAAACGATAAAATCTACCAATCCGGCATAGCGCTCTGCTAGCTTATTGAGAACAGGAATTTCCCCATCGCTGGGAATACACCAGGAAGAATAGGTAAGTATAATTGTGGGGCGCTCAAAATCTTCAGTAGAAGTGATAAACGAATTATTAAGGCTTTCAAACTCGAGTTTGTCGATATAGGTGCCCTGCAAGTTGTTTTTTACCAGGCTGTCAAATAAAGATTTGGCAAAATCAAATTCACCGTACCTGAGGGCTTCATCCACCCGGGCGGTGTACTGATCCATATTTGCAGCCAAAGCATCAGAAAAAAGCACTTTTTGCTCCTCCTGCGCCTGCAGATTAAATATAGAAATGAGTAAAAGTATAAGTAGAGTTCTTGCCATATAAACACTTGAGTCACAAAGATATCTAGTGCTCAACGGGCAATAAAAACTTATCGATAAAGTGAAATTTATAATCGTTAAAGAACGCAATCTATTTTCAGGATAGTGCGCCTTTCAGATAAAACCTATTATAAAAATGGAATTTTGCAGTTTAAGGAGCGTATTTAAAATTACCTGCGCGCACCTCGGCCATATTGCTGGCGAGGCATATTTGCAGCCTGCTTCATTTGCTGCTTCATCATTTTAATCTGCTCTGTAAGCATATTGTGTTTGTCTAGCTTCTTTGCTTCCGCAAGTAACTTGTCAGCCTCCCGGCGTCTGTTTTTAGTCATCGCAATGCCGGCAAGATTTATTTTGGCCATCGCCAAATCAGCGTCCATGCTAAGACCCAGTTGAACAGCTTTCTTAAAATATTTCTCAGCCTGTATCATATTGGTTTGAGAAACCATCAGGCCGTTGAGATAATTATAATACCCTTCTTGCTTGCGTACCAGTGCTGCTTCTGGATTTTTAATTTTATCAAGCCATTTTTTAGCGCCGTCAAAATCCTGTTTTCTTAATCTCAAGAAAGCCAGTATGAGGATTTCGTTCTTAAAATATAAGAGAACAAAAATACCTGCCAGTAGAATCAATAAAATGCCGTTACCAATAGAACGATCTGCAAATTGCCAAACAGCTAATGCGATTATTAGAACAGCTAAAACGAGTTTTATATTTTTGTTGAACATTATCGGGATTCTTAAAGTGTTAAATCAAAGCACTTGCTTATACCTATAAGTGCCTGTTTTATTGAGCCTGCAAATGTAATAAAAACAATCTGAAATATTTTAAACTTTGCGCTTGTTGAATAAGAAACTGTTTGTATATTTGCGCCCAGCTTTTGAGAAGGCCATTCTCAAAATTACAATAGAAAAGTTTAAGGAAGATTAAAGAAGATACACAATGAGCAAAAGAACGTTTCAACCTTCAAAAAGGAAAAGAAGAAATAAGCATGGTTTCCGCGAGCGTATGGCTACTGCTAACGGTCGTAAAGTCCTTGCACGTAGAAGAGCAAAGGGTAGAAAGAGATTATCTGTATCTTCTGAGCTAAGACATAAAAAATAAATGATTTTATCATTTAAAATATCAAGGTGTTACTTTTTTAAGTAACACCTTTTTTTTGTAAATACTCCAGACTAAATTTAACCAAACATTCTTAATCTGAGCACTAATGCCTAAAAACGAAAAACTTAAATCAATTCTAATTATCGGTTCTGGTCCAATCATTATAGGTCAGGCTTGTGAATTTGACTACTCAGGATCACAGGCTTTAAGATCATTACGCGAAGACGGTATAGAAACCATTCTTATCAATTCGAATCCGGCGACCATTATGACAGACCCGGTAATGGCTGATCATATTTACCTATTACCGCTTACAACCAAATCAATTGTAAAAATTCTTGAAGAGCATCCACAAATTGATGCGGTGTTACCTACAATGGGTGGGCAGACCGCACTTAACCTGTGTATTGAAGCCGATGAGAAAGGGATTTGGAAAGACTATGGGGTTGAATTGATTGGTGTTGATATTGATGCGATTAATATTACGGAAGATCGCGAGAAGTTTAGGGAGCTTATGCTTAAAATAGGCATTGGTATGGCTCCGCAGGCTACTGCAACTTCGTTTTTAAAAGGAAAGGAAATCGCTCAGGAGTTTGGTTTTCCGCTGGTAATTCGTGCATCATACACCTTAGGTGGGGCAGGTGCTTCTATTGTATACAAACCTGAAGATTTTGACGCATTATTGAGTCACGGTCTTGAGATATCGCCCATTCATGAGGTGATGATTGATAAAGCCCTGATGGGCTGGAAGGAGTATGAGCTTGAGTTACTTCGCGATAAGAATAACAACGTGGTTATCATCTGTACGATTGAGAATATGGATCCTATGGGAATTCACACGGGAGATTCAATCACCGTGGCTCCAGCGATGACCTTGAGTGATCATACTTTTCAGCGTATGCGTGATATGGCCATTCATATGATGCGTTCTATTGGTGATTTTGCCGGTGGGTGTAACGTACAATTTGCCGTAAGCCCTGACGAGAAAGAAGATATTATTGCGATTGAGATCAATCCACGGGTATCGCGTTCTTCGGCTTTGGCTTCAAAAGCAACGGGATATCCTATTGCCAAGATTGCTTCCAAACTCGCTATTGGTTATACGCTTGACGAACTCGATAATCAGATTACTAAATCAACTTCGGCATTATTTGAACCCACGCTTGATTATGTGATAGTAAAAATCCCACGTTGGAATTTCGACAAATTTGAAGGTAGCGACCGTACTTTAGGTCTGCAGATGAAATCAGTAGGAGAGGTGATGGGTATTGGCCGCTCTTTTCAAGAAGCGTTGCATAAAGCAACCCAATCTCTAGAAATCAAACGTAATGGTTTAGGCGCAGATGGTAAAGGCTATACCAACTATGATAAGATTATTGAAAAATTGACGAACCCGAGTTGGGACCGCGTCTTTACGATTTATGATGCCATACAAATGGGTATTCCGCTGAGTCGTATTCACGAGATTACTAAAATTGATATGTGGTTCCTCAAGCAATTTGAGGAGATGGATGCACTTGAGAAAGAAATCTCGAAGTATAAAATAGACACCCTGCCACGTGATTTATTGCTTGAAGCCAAGCAAAAAGGTTTTGCAGACCGTCAGATCGCACATATGCTTGACTGTCTTGAAAGCCATGTTTATGATAAACGGGATGAATTTAAAATCAACCGTGTCTACAAACTGGTAGATACCTGTGCCGCGGAATTTGTAGCACAAACACCTTATTTCTATTCCACTTTTGAAAATGAAATGGAGTTGCCTTCAGGTGAGCGTTTTGCAGACAACGAAAGTAAGGTAACTGACAAGAAGAAAGTTGTGGTGCTAGGCTCAGGCCCTAACCGTATCGGTCAGGGGATTGAGTTTGACTACTGCTGTGTACACGGAGTTATGGCAGCTGCCGAATGCGGATACGAGACCATAATGATCAACTGTAACCCGGAGACAGTTTCGACTGACTTTGATATTGCAGACAAACTGTATTTTGAACCGGTATTCTGGGAACATATTTACGACATCATTCGTCACGAAAAACCAGAGGGCGTAATCGTTCAGTTGGGTGGGCAGACTGCTCTTAAACTGGCAGAGAAATTAGATCGTTACGGAATTAAAATTATAGGAACCAGCTATAAGGCGCTTGACCTTGCTGAAGACCGCGGTAGTTTCTCCAGACTTTTAAAAGAAAATGGAATTCCCTATCCGGAGTTTGATGTGGCAGAAACTGCTGAAGAAGCACTTGCTGTTGCAGACCGCCTTGACTTCCCCATTTTGGTAAGACCTTCTTATGTATTGGGTGGTCAGGGAATGAAAATTGTGATCAACAAAGACGAACTTGAAGAGACGGTAGTTGATTTACTTCGAAAGATCCCAAATAATAAATTGCTTTTAGACCATTATCTGGATGGTGCAATTGAGGCCGAAGCTGATGCCATTTGTGACGGAGAGAATGTTCAGATCATTGGTATTATGGAACATATAGAGCCTTGTGGAATACACTCCGGGGATTCAAACGCTACTTTGCCTCCGTTTAACCTGGGAGATTTAGTAATTCAGCAAATTAAAGATCACACACATAAGATTGCTCTGGCACTTAATACGGTAGGATTGATCAACATTCAGTTTGCGATTAAAGACGATAAGGTGTATATTATCGAAGCCAACCCGCGTGCGTCGCGTACCGTTCCTTTTATAGCAAAAGCCTATGGAGAGCCATACGTGAACTATGCCACTAAGGTAATGTTGGGCGAAAAGAAAGTGACTGATTTTGATTTTAATCCGAAACTAGATGGTTATGCGATTAAACAACCCGTGTTCTCATTTAACAAATTCCCGAATGTGAATAAGCAATTAGGACCTGAAATGAAAAGTACCGGCGAAAGCATCTTGTTTATCGACAGTTTAAAGGATGATGCCTTTTACGATTTGTACGCGAGAAGAAAAATGTATTTAAGTCGATAATTTTTTGCAACATATAATTTGTGGTAACGTCTTTAGAATAACTTTAGTATAATATTGCCTTTTATTTGGCATTCTTTTTGAAAAGTTATTCTATCTTTACAACACACTGAAACACAGTTATATGGTATGAAATTTACTTGGTTCTACATCTTCCTAATGGGTTTTGCGTTGACACTTAACGCGCAAAAAACACACGTAATCGATTGGAGGTCAGGTTCTAGGGATCTTTCTGCGACGCTTGAAGTTAAGGTAGGAGATACTGTACAATGGGTTTTTGGTGAATATCTGCCGCAGAATATTATCAATACTTCTTTTGGTGCCCCTTCAGATTTTGGGATTTCTCAACGACTTTCTAAGGGTTCCGTTTATGAGTATATTTTTACTAAAAAAGGGATTTATACGTTTGAGAGCAGTGCCAAGAAAAGTTTAAAAGGAAGTATTAAAGTTTCTGATTCAAACTCGGTGGTTTCACAAACGGCAGATGGATATAAAATTTATCCCAATCCAGTTAAAGATCGTCTATTCTTTGAAAGTCCGGCGTTGAGTAATGCCTTGGATATCACCTTTTACGATGTCTTAGGTAAAAAAGTAAAGCAGGATCGGGTTTCTTCATCGATTGCCTCAAACGGTCTTGACGTGAGTACCTTGAAGCGAGGTGTTTATTTGATTCAAATTGATAATGGAAACCGTTCTTTTACGCAGAAACTAATTAAAGATTAAATAACATATAATCCCAATATTAAAAGCCCTTCTGAATTTCAGAAGGGCTTTTTGGTTTTATAAATTAATCCTATTAAACATTTGAAGCCACTTCCATAAGCAGGGCGCAAAGATAGGCTCCTGCCGTTCCCGTAACGTAACCAAAAACCGCCAGCAGTATCCCAACCGAAGTCAGCGAGGGATGAAACTCAGCAGCAACCACCGGCGCGGATGCAGCACCACCCACATTAGCCTGACTACCCACCGCCAGAAAGAAGTAAGGCGCTTTGATGAGTTTAGCCACGCCAATTAATAAGCCGGCGTGAATGCTGATCCAGATTAAACCAATGGCGATCAAACCGGGATTTTCAAGTACTTTATTCAAATCCATTTTCATACCTATGGTAGCTACCAAAATGTAGATAAAGAGTCCGCCCACTTTACTGGCACCGGCACCTTCATAATTTTTAGCTTTGGTAAACGAAAGTGCGATCCCAAAAGCGGTGGCAAAAACAACCATCCACAGAAAGCTGGAACTTAGAGAAGAAAGAATTTTCTCCTTGTTACGAACCACTTCAAAATTGTTTTCGAGAAACGAAGCGAAATGCGTACCCAACAAATGCGCCAGGCCTACACCTACGAAGGCGAAAAACAGCAGCATCACAAGGTCCTTTAAGCTGGTGACCCGCGCAATACGTTCGGTGTGGGTAGTCACCTTTTGTTTCAGGGTTTCAATGGAAGACGTATCTGCTTTAAGCCAGCGGTCAATGCGGTCGCGCTTACCAATACCAAAAAGAAGTATGGCCATCCAGATATTAGCCACTACGATATCAATAAGTACCATCCCGCCATATTTCTCGGGGTTGTATTTAAAAACCTCAAGCATCGCGGCCTGATTGGCACCACCACCTATCCAGCTGCCGGCAATGGTGGAGAGCCCGCGCCATGTGGCGTCAAAACCATTACCGCCAACGGTTTCCGGTGAAAAAATGGAAACGACTAAAATGGCCAGAGGTCCGCCGATGATTATACCTAAGGTACCCGTAAAAAACATAATCAGGGCTTTTGGTCCCAGATTGACAATGGCTTTAAGATCTATACTAAGCGTCATTAAAATAAGCGCTGCTGGCAGCAGATACCTGCTGGCAACAAAATACAGATTACTGGCTTCCTCAGATACGATACCAGTACTGGCCAGGATTGCCGGTAAGAGATAGCACAACAATACCGTAGGGACGACGGTATAGAATTTTTGCCAAAACTTCGTTTGCAGGGAAGAAGTATAAAACACAATACCCAGGCAAAGCGCCAGGAGTCCAAAAATTACCGTATCGTCTGTTAAAGGCAGTTGATTCATCGTACAAAATAAGGTTAGGCACTAAAGGTAGGAATTTGGACTTATTAAGACTTAAGGACAATTGGCTAAATTATAAGCACGGTTTTTACGGAAAGCAATATTTTTAATTAAACATAGCGGTTCAGATTTCACCTGAACCGCTAAGCTTAATATTTGGGTGTCATTATTTCACAACAGTAGCTTCTAATTCTACCGTTAAAGTAGCGAAAAGCCCTTTGACTTCAAGCAATGTTGTTGCTTGTTCTATACCATACTTTTGTAAGAAAGGTACATACACATCCATACAAGTCGCAAAAAAATCCTGGGTTGAAGTTGTGTAAACATTGAGCCGCACAATGTTTTTGCATTCATAGTCAGACTCACTTATGAGCTGCTCCAAATTACTAATTGTTTGAATAAGCTGGGAGCGCATATCTTCGTCACTTGGAACACCGTGTATATTTAATGCTACTTGACCAGAACAATAAAGAGTACCTTCAACCTGTTTTACATCAACTGCTTGTGCGGAGTTTGTGTTTTTACCCCATTCCCAAGGGTTAATGATTCTTTTTTCCATTTTAAATTTGTTTTACTTGTTAAACTTGAGGCAAAACTAAAATGGAGTTGTGACAGCCCTATGTCAGGGGTTGAACTGGAACTAATAAAATTTATCAAAGTACTCCTGCAAAGTCATTTTATGTGGCTCAAAATGTTTAGCAAGCACTTGTAACTTTTTTATTCGATCCAAGCGAAAATAACGAAACTCTTTTCGTAATTGACAATAAGCGACCAGTAACCAGTTTTCAGTGCTAAGTAGCGCAAAGGGTTCAATTATACGCGTGGTTAATTGCTCTTCAACATTTACGTAGTCTATTTTGGTCAAATAAAAATTAGTTAGGGCAAACTGGAGTTCAGATAAATTATTACTGTTTCTTTCCCGGTTTAGATTTTGATTGAATCTTGTTCTTTCTGATAATAAATTAACCTTATCTTTTTGACTGTATATTAATACTGCTTTTATTTTCTCTATGGCTTCTGAATAATCCTTTATAAAAGAAGCATCCTTGTTTTTAAGTACTAATTGCTCGGCTGTAATTAGGGCATTAGCTTCGGCTTCTGTAAACATGACAGGAGGAATTTTATATCCTTCCATTAATGCGTAGCCTTTACCTTCTTCTGTGATTATCGGAACTCCAGCTTGTTCCAAAGCCCGAATATCTCTGTAAATTGTTCTAACACTTACCGAAAATTTTTCCGCTAATTCCGTTGAAGTTAAAAGTCTTCTCGTTTGTAACTGCGTTAAAATTGCAGTCAATCTTGAAATTCGTTTTAATTCATTTTGGTTCATTCTGTATTTCTCGGGTTTATTTCAAATGGCTTTCAATGCGTTATTTCATTAAGAAATACACTCTCAGCCAGTTCCAATTTCTGGATAACAGTATAATTTATTCAGGTCTATCAATTGTTAATACTGCAACTGCACCTTATGCGAGTTTTTTAAAATCTCAAGATCCTCGTTGTTGATTTCTTCATTTTTAGAAGTATGTTTTCGGTGTTCTTTGTTCAGTTGCTGGCGGTTCAGGCTTTTTAAAAAGCGGCGCATTTCTTTTTCGGTTTTTAGAACAAGGCCGGGCACCGGTACTGAGTTTCCGGCATCATCCTTAGCTACCATCGTAAAGTAGCTGGAGTTGCAATGCTTGATGGTGCCGCTGTGAATGTCTTCGGCCTCTACACGTATGCCTACCACCATTGAGGTACGGCCCACAAAATTTACCGAGGCTTTCATCACCACGAGTTCGCCTACTTCAATAGGTCTTAAAAAGTCAACGGTATCTACACTGGCGGTCACGCAGTAATTGCTGCTGTGTTTTGAGGCGCAGGCAAAAGCGATCTGGTCCATTAGGGAGAGGATGTAGCCACCGTGAATTTTTCCGCTAAAATTGGTATGCGAAGGCAGCATCAATTCGCTGATGGTTACCTGTGATTGTTCTATGGTTTTAAATGAATCCAAAAGCTTCGGTTTTAAAAGTTAGGGTTGTAAGGCGTGATTTATTCACGGTTAAAATGTGGCGAATTTTCTTTAGAAATATCCGTGATAAAGTATTTGGTATCACCCCAAAAGAAAAAGGTCGCGTAGCGCTCTTCGTAGGTGAGTTTCACATAACTCCCCTGATATTCTTTAAGCTTATCAATCACGTCCTGCTTACTGCCCATCACCGAAAAGTCAAAGATCTGCGCCCCGCTAATGCCCTGACTAATCTGGCCTTCCCAGGTCTTAACCAGCACACCCTTTCTACTAAATTTAATGAGTTCGCCTGCGCGTGTACCTTCGCTATACGGCACAAAATAGACAAACGAGTAGAAGAGTATAGCAAAGGCAAGGATTCCGACGAGTACAAAGGCTAAGAGTTTTTTCATATTCTAGTTGATGTTATTTAGTGTTTGGTTTAAATGTAAGTAAACCTCCCTCTAAACCTCCCTTCGAAAGGAGACTTTTGCTCCTTCCCTTTGAAGGGAAAGCTGGGATGGGATGTTGAATGTTGTTTTTCATTTTAATTATTAATCTCCTTCTTCTTCAAATGTATCATCACTAGCGCTATTCAGCAATTTTTGATCGAGTTGTTTTCCGGTTTTAGCGCCCAGCTTGCGTAGTTTTTCGACCCGACTCACGAGATTGCCTTTGCCGGTGAGTTTAGTCATGGTACGCTCCCAGGTGTTTTGTACGGTGCCCAGCTGGCTTCCTATTTTACTCAGTTCTTCAGTAAGTAAGGTAAAGGAATCGTATAACCTTCCTGCCTGTGTGGCGATCTCAATCGCGTTGCGTTTTTGCCGGTCGTTTTGCCAAAGATTTTCAACCAGTTTCAA
This sequence comes from Leeuwenhoekiella sp., assembly GCA_002708845.1. GTDB lineage: Bacteria > Bacteroidota > Bacteroidia > Flavobacteriales > Flavobacteriaceae > Leeuwenhoekiella. Next base: position 549,466 of record PAPI01000024.1, on the reverse strand, counting down.
CGCGGCGAGCAGGGTAGAAGGGGTGACGATAATTACATTTTTTGTAAAAGCCTCTTCATACAAACGCGGCTCGTGTGCCGAAGCCAGAGCAAAGGCCGGCTCAATGGGGACAAACATAAAAATGGTATCGGGACTCTCATCGAGCAGCATCTCGTAGCGTTTAGAAGCCAACGTATCGATATGCTTTTTTACCGAAGCAAGGTGCTGCTTCAGACAGTTTGCTTTTAGCGCCTCATCCGTTTCGGAAACGTAGCGCTCAAAAGCCACCAGCGAGACCTTGCTGTCTATAATCATTTTTTTGCCGTCCGGCAGGTGAATGAGTACATCGGTCACCAGGCGTTTTCCGTGTTCATCGGTATGCGTGTCCTGCAGGCTGTATTCCCGGTCTTTCTGAAGCCCCGATTTTTCTAAAACCCGAGTCAGGATGAGTTCGCCCCAGTTACCCTGCATTTTAGCATCGCCTTTAAGTGCTTTGGTCAGATTGTCTGCATCTTTGCTCATTTGTAAATTAAGCGCTGCCAGACCCTTAATTTGTTCACGCAGTTCGCTGTGACGCCCCAGACTTTCCTTATTGGTTTCTTCAACCTTTTTCTCAAAACTGTTTATTTTTTCCTGTAGCGGTTTTAAAATCGTATCCAGGTTTTCTTTATTCTGAAGGGTGAATTTACTCGACTTTTCGTCTAAAAGTTTGTTCGCGACGAGTTCAAAATCTTTGGTAAACTTTTCCTGAAGCTTTTCGAGTTCGGTATTTTTTTCGCGGATTCGTTCTTCCAGATGTTCAAAGGCGGTATTGCGTGCTGTCAGTTCGTTTTGATAAAACTCCTTGTCTTCCTGTAGCTGCGCTATTTTTTGCTGTAATGCAGCCTCTTGTTTTGACAATTGCTCGCGCTGTATTTCTGCATTGCTCAGGCGTTCTGAAACCTGGGCATAACGGCTATTCTTACGCAGTGAAGTCAGCAAATAAGCGATTAGGGCACCCACCGCAAGTCCGGCAATCAGGGCAAGTATCAGCAAAAGGCTTTGATCCATTCAGGCAGAATTTTCTCAAAGATACGGATAACGCAGAGGTCTTAGCGAATTAAAAAGCGTCGGGATGCTTTATCGAAATGTACATTGGTCCCGGGGAACAGGTTCTCAAAAATACCCTGTTCAATCAGGGCTTCGGGGGTGTTTTGGTTGGTAGTGTTGTTGTGTAGAACAATCATTTCATCGCAAAGCGAAAGCACCAATTCTATATCGTGTGTGGTACACAAAATGGTTTTTTGCTGCTGCCGAGCAATCTTTTTAAGCAGCGAAAAAATGGAAGCTTTATGATGTAAATCCAGATGGGTTGTAGGCTCATCGAGCAGAATGACCTCGGTATTTTGTGCCAAAGCCCGCGCGATCAGGGCCCGTTGCAATTGCCCGTCACTCAGCGCATAGCAAGGTTTGTGTTTGAGGTTTTCAAGCTCTGTTGCTGTAATTGCAGATTGTATTTCGGCTTTGTCTTCTGCGGTAAGTTTACCCAACCAGTTAGTGTAGGGCTGCCGTCCCAAAGAGACGAGTTCGAGAACCGTAAGGTTTTTTGAAATGACCTGCCCGGTGAGTACCACGCTGATTTTTAAAGACCGGGTTTCGGTATCCAGATTTTCAAGCGGTTTACCTTCCAGAAAAATGTTTCCATCCAGCGGTTCCTGCAAACCGGCCAGGGTGCGCAAGAGCGTTGATTTACCGGAACCATTAATGCCCACCATCGTTACAAAACTGCCGGCTTGTAAGTTCAGATTAATGTTGCTGACCACAGTTTCTTTTTCGGCTTTGCCATATCCTACAGCAAGATTTTTGGTTGATAGAACACTATGTGAATGGGTCGAACGCATCTTTTAAAATAGGAGTTTTTTCTTTCGGATCAATAACCAAATGACAACAGGTGCTCCAATGAGTGAGGTGATCGCATTGATGGGCAGGGTGATGGGCAAGCCCGGTAATTGGGCTAAAATATCACAGAGCAACATCAGCAACGCACCCCCGAGAATACAGGCAGGTAGGAGCGTCCAGTGATTAGAAGCCGTAAACCATTGCCGGATCAGGTGGGGTACGGCAAGCCCCACAAAGGCGATAGGACCTACAAATGCGGTAAGGCTACCGGCCAGGATGCTGGTCGAGATCAAAATCACAAAGCGGCTGCGTTGCAGGGAAACCCCCAGTGTTTGCGCGTAGTGGTCCCCGAGAAGCAGGCTGTTGAGATTTTTGGTGATGCTGAAGGCTAAACCGATTCCTATAACATAGCAAAGCCAAAGAATGCCCAAAGCGCTCCAAGAGATATCGCCCAGACTACCAAAAGACCAGAACATATAGCGTTGCAGTTCTTCGGCGGGGCTGAAGTAAGCCAGAATACTGACTACTGCAGAAGTGAGACTGCCAAACATCAACCCGATGATCAACAAAGCCATAGCATCACGCACCCGAGATGCGACTGCAATCACGACGCTGAGCACGGCAAAACTACCCAGGCTGGCCGCAATGATGGTACCCCAGCCATGTACCGAAAGTAAGGCTGTTAAGCCTAAAGCACTTCCGCCCAAAATAAAAAAAGCTACGCCCAAACTGGCGCCACTGCTTATGCCCAAAACAAAAGGTCCCGCCAACGGATTTTTAAACAGCGTTTGCATCATAAGTCCGGCTACGGCGAGTCCGCTGCCGGTCATTAACGCTGCCAGGGCTTTGGGAATGCGGTAATCGAGAATGATATAGGTCCAGGCTTCGCGAATGCTGTCGTCGCCCAAAATCACCTGGAAAATTGCTGAAAGTGGTATGTATACCGATCCCAGCCCAATATTGAGCAGCAGCAGCAGGAGTACGCCAACGCCCAATACTGCAAATTTGGTGCTATGTCGAAAGCTAGTCTTCAAGGCGGGTGTAAAAATGAGATTGGTGATCGGGCAGTAGCTGAGGATGAAAAATCGCCACAAGATCTTCAAGTACCCAGTCGGGTCGTGAAGAGGCTAATTCGTAATACAACATACCGCCGGTTTCCCCTTTAGCGGCTGCAAAACTATAAATGTTTTGTTCGTTGAAGGCTTTGAAGCGGGTATAGGCTTCGTTTGACGAGGCCAGTTCACCAAAGCTTTCAAAAGCATTGGGTGCAATCCAGAAATCAGCATCCTGAGCGGTGTTTAGCACTTCTTCAATGCTCAGGGCGGCGCTGCCGGTTCCTTCGGTATCTTTATACAGGTAATCGGCGTGCGCGTCTGCCACCAAAGTTGCGGCCCAGCTGTCACCTTTGGGTAAATACCAAACATCCTTGAACATAGCGCCGCTAATCACGCTGGGTTCTTCAGGTGCAGTCGCAGCCTTTTGTTTGAGATCGAGATAGCGCTTTTCGATACTATTAAAAATAGAGTCGGCTTTTGCGCTTTGGTCATAAAGTGCCGCGAAAAACTTGATCCATTCCGCCTGACCCAGAGGCGTGGTTTCAGTCCAGTCGCCGTTGTAAAGCACCGGGATTCCTGCACGTTGCAGGGAGTTGATGGTTTTGTTTTCGCCTTCCACTCCAAAAGTTATAACTACGTCGGGGTTTAGGTTTATGGCACTTTCGGTATTGATGGATTCGTTTTGACCCAATTCTTCAATGGCACCTGCATCGATACGTGCGCGGGTTTTGGGAGACGAAATGTAATCGAGATTGGGAAAGCCTTTTAAGCTTGCTTCAACACCCAGCAGTTCGAGCGCCGGGATGTGGGTGGTTGAGGTAACCACAATGCTTTGAACGGGAATCTGTATAACCGCATCGGCCTGTACACTATCCGGAAGTTTTTGCTTATGTTTTAGTAACGCATAGCGGAAACTTTTGTCGCTTCCGGGCCAGGCCTGAGTGACTGAAAGCAGCGCGTAATCCTCATAATCAACAAGGCTAAATCCTTTAGCATACTTCATGTTTTGTTCCCGAGATGTTTTTGCGGAAGCGGGATCATCGCCCTTTTGCTGTTTGCAGCCTGTGAGGACCAGAAGAAAAAGAACTAAAAAAGAGGCTAAAGTTTTTGCTTTCAAAATAATAGAGGCTTTAGGATTTTTAAATGCCGCTTCAAAAGTAAGATTAATTAAAAAAAGGCGTGCAGGCTTATGGATTTGATTAACTTCGTGCCCGAATTTTGGTGGCAATTTTCAGTCTGAAAAATGCCTTAAAAGGGAATCAGGTGATTTAGAATTCAAGGTTCAAAGTTCAAAATTTAAAGATTTTGTATTTCATACTTTGTACTTCGTATTTTAAAAATTCCTGAGCTGTTCCCGCAACTGTAAGCTTTTTCCGCATAAGCGGAAGGTAGAGATTACTCTTTATGCCACTGCCTGTAAACAGGTGGGAAGGTTGATCTTTATACGCGAGCCAGGAGACCTGCCTTTATTCACTTTTGTCAAACCTTCGGGATAAAGGTTTGTATGAAGGTGACTTCATACCTTTTCTCGTACAATCTTATTTTAAATGAATACCAAAAAGTATGTTTTGGGCGGCGCATTATTGGCGTCCCTGTCGGTTTTTGCTCAGCAGGAAGAACCGCAAAAACTGGATGAAGTCGTAGTGACCGATTCCAAATTTGAATTGAAACGCGAAAACAGCGGAAAAGTAGTTACGCAAATCACCCGCGACGAACTCGAAAAACAGGAGGGCAAATCGGTTGCCGAAATTTTGAGCACCGTAAGCGGAATCAGCATTAATGGTGCACAGAGCAACGCCGGGCAAAACATCAGTATTTTTGCTCGTGGCGGAAATAACCGCCAGGTACTGGTGCTTATTGACGGCGTGCAGCTCAACGATCCTTCAAACATTGCTTCAGATTACGATTTGCGATTACTGGATGTGAATACCATTGAGCGTATTGAAATTATCAAAGGCGCGGCCAGTACGTTGTATGGAAGTGGCGCGGCTACTGCAGTCATCAACATCATTACCCGCAAAGCTTCGCGCGACAAGATCGCTTTTGAAGCTACTTCTGTTGCCGGTACGAATGAGGCTCAGAACGATCGGGACTTTAGCTTTAATGATTTTCAAAACCGGGTGTCAGTAAACGGAACGCTGGATAAATTTACCTATCTGGTAGGCTTTGCACAGCAGTACACAGACGGACTTTCGGCGGTTATTGACGAAGACAGCAACGAGAAAGATCCCTTTTCACGCTACAGCACGCAGGTGAAGTTTGGGTACGATTTTGGCGAGCGTTTCAGTCTTACCGCTTATGGAAACTACGATAAAATGGATGTGGATTATGACAATTCGTTTCCGCTGGAAGACGCGCCTTTTCGCTCCTTTAGCAAGCAGTACCGTGGTGGGATCAATTCGGAATTCAACTATAACAAGGGAAGCATCACCTTAAACGCTGCCTATAACAGCATTGAGCGTGAATTTGAATCTAATTTCCCGAGTGCTTATGATTCAGACAGTTATATTCTCGATGTATTTAACCGCTATACCTTTAATGAGAAGTTCTATACCGTTTTAGGACTGAATCACATCAACAGCCGCACCTATTTTGGGGAGCAGGAGACTTCTCAAATTACCGACCCGTATGCCAATGTGGTGTATGTTTCTGATTTTGGACTGAATTTAAACGCAGGCGTACGCCTCAATAATCACAGCGAATACGGAAGCCATTTGACCTATAGTTTGAATCCGTCATTTTCTTTGGAGCAGGAGAAAGGCTATTTAAAGTTTTTCGGAAGCTACGCGAGCTCTTTTATCGCACCTTCCCTTACGCAATTGTACGGGGGTTTTGGCGCCAATCCTGATTTGCAGCCTGAAGAAGACCGAACGCTGGAAGGTGGTGTGGAATGGAAGTCGGGTACTTTTCGCGTAAGCGGAACCTACTTCAACCGTCTGGAAGAAAACTTTATTGATTATGTGACGATTGACCCCGTAACTTTTGAAGCTCAATATCAAAATGTAACCGAAGATTTTAAGGTTCAGGGTGCTGAGTTTGAACTGCAAGGGAAACTCTTTAAACTTCTTGACCTAAGAGCCAATTATACCTTTACTGAAACTAAAGACCGGTTATTATTACGTTTGCCCAAGCATACGGCTTTCGGGCAATTGGGTCTTAATCTGGATAGTGGTACGTTTTTATCGGCCAGTTATCAATATCGTGGAGCTCGCAAAGACAGCGATTTTTCAACCGGAGAGCAGGTGAATCTGGATGCTTACGGTTTGTTTGATCTCTATTTAAGCCAAAAGATTCTGAAGAATCAGGTGAATCTTTTTGTGGGGCTGAACAACGTTTTCAATACTGATTATGTAGAATTGGTGGGCTATACCACCAGAGGACGCAACATTCGATTTGGGTTGAATCTTTCGCTATAAGCTTAATTACAACACAAAAAAACCCGGCTTTTGAAACTTCAAAAGCCGGGTTTTCTTTTATATTAATTTATTATTTTTTGATAACAGGTAGGTTATTATCATACATTTTCTGAAACGTAGGACTGAACATATCGCTTTCCCCTACCGTTTTAACAGGAATATCAAATGGTTTTTTTCGATTTTTAGAAACGAAAGATTTGCCGGTTATTGCCTGTAATGCCGAAGCTAATAAGGGTTCTGTTGGCTCACCTAATACTCCCAGGTTTGCAATATCTTCTTCTTTGGTAACGTCTGGCGTAAGTCCTGTAGGAGGCCCTACTGTTCCATCGGCATTTGAATAGGTGTAAATCAAAGGCTGAATCGCGTATTTATGTTCAGGATTTAAATTGTTTTTACCAAAATTATCTCCGTCATACAAAGTCGCAGAGGCCTGAAATTTACCAACCGTTGTTGTACCCACTAAAGTTACCGGAATATAAGGTTCTAGCCCAATGACGGTTAGCTCACTAGCAGAAGCAGTACTTTCAGTTCCAATAACATAAAGCCTATTTAAGTTTAGACTGTTGATGGGCTGTTCTTCTGAAGTACCAGTATAAATGGTACTGTTAAAGCGGTTCAGAAGACTTTCGGGTTCTTCAGACTCAAAATAAGCCATAGCTTCGGCATTCCATTGTTCTTTGATCAATACCTCACCATCAAACTGGCCGGTAATCATTGAGGTCAGATCAATAGCAGTTGCTACAGAGCCACCACCGTTGTATCTTAAGTCTAAGACTAAATCAGTAATACCGTCTGCTTTAAATTGAGCAAAAGCAGAATTCAGTTCGTCATCATACTGACTTACAAAGGAATTGTACATCAAGTAACCAATTTTTTGACCCTCAACATCAAGCGTCTTTGCAATGAGAATTGGGTTTTCGGCAAAATTGGTTTCTTTCGTTAGCGTAACCGTTTCACCGGTTTGGGTAACAGTTCGACCACCTTCAGCATTTTCTACTATTGTTGCAAGGGTAAGCGTGTAGGAATCCCGTCCAATTAAACTTTGATAATTATCAATAGTCAGAGGTGTGCCGTCGATTTCAGTAAATAAATCCCCTCTTTTAATTTCGCTGTCGGCCGCAGGTGAATTTCCAGCAACATAGCGCACATATCCAAAAATATTATTGGTGTTTGAGAAACGTACCAATTGAAATTTAAGTCCGTTACTCTTACTTACGCCCGAAAAACTATTTTCAAGCTCTTGGTAATCATCAGTTAAAAAACTAAAACGATCCTGTTCTGAAAGCAACTCATCGTAAAAAAACACATCAGGATCCGGGTTTTGAGATAGATATTCCACATATTCTGGAACAGTATTAAAAAACGTATCAGCAAGCTCAGGAATATCTGATTTGTACAAATAATACACATTCATAGCCTGATACATAAAATCCTGAATGGGGAAATCTTCACGGGCAAGAGCCGGGGTTTCTTCTTCCGGGGTTTCTTCTTCTGGCGTTTCCCCCATAAAGTTGTTGGATGTATCGTCATCTTTAGAACAGCCTGAAAATACAAGCAGGCCAAGCATAAGTATCAATAAATTCTTTTTCATATTCATATTTAAGGGTTTATTATAATTTTCTCTGGTTTTGCAAAGCTTTCGGCAGTTGGTCAATATACATACGCTGAAAGTCAATGCCCGGATTTTCAACCGACTTAAAAGGTTCAACTTTTATGCCACTTCTGGATTTACCGGCGTGACTTCGGCCCAGGATCTGGTCGAGGGCCAGGCTGAGCAGGGGTTCGTTAGACTCGCCCAGTATGCCAAGATTAGACAAATCTTCTCTAAGTTCAAAATCGGGTGAAATACCTGTGGGTGGGCCTACCACGCCGTCTGCATTTTCATAGGTATATACTAAAGGCTGTATCGCATAAAAATGACGAGGATTTAAGCTTTTGTCGTTTCTGGTAAAGTCATCTGAGTCATATAAGGTTATGGAAGCCTGAAACTTACCAACAGTAGTGGTGCCCACAGTTTTCACATCAATATAAGGGTCCAGTCCTGTAATAGTAAGTTCACTGGCCGATGCTGTGCTACCAGTTCCTATAACAAAAAGTCTTGTAAGATTAAGACTGTTTATGGCATTGCCGTTAGAAATGGTGTTGTCAAAGCGGTCGATTAAAGATTCGGGATTTTCAGATTCTAAAACTGCCTGTATCTCGGGATTCCAGCGTTGCTTGGTTATAATCTGACCGTTAAATTGGCCGGTGATCATCGAAGTCAAATCAATAGCTGTTTCTACAGAACCACCACCATTATAACGCAGGTCAAGAACCAAATCTTCGATACCGTCACTTTCAAACTGGGCAAAAGCATTATTAAGTTCCACATCAAAATTTCGCCGGTAGGCATTATACATCAAATAGCCTATTTTCCGGTTGTTGACGGTCAATGTTTTTGCGATAAAAACCGGGTTTTCGGTATACTCTACCTGAGTCAAAGCAATACTTTCACCTGTGGGTTGTAAATCATCATTGGCATCAAATTCTGCCAAATCGATGCTAAATGTATCGAGGTTGAGCAATTCGCGGGAACGTGCGCTTAGTGAATAAGTTCCGTCTGCATTTGCAGTAGTGGTAAGCCGCTCTCCGTTGATACTGTTAAATAACATTCCGCGCTCAACACCGGCTTCAGAAGCAGGCGTGTCAGGCAACACATAGCGCACCCAGGCAAAAGCAAAATTGGGATCGTTGCGATCTAGTGATAAGCCGTACTCAATCCCTGATGTTTTTGAAATTCCCGCAAAACTGCGCTCAAGTTCCCGGTAATCGTCCGTTATAAAACTAAAACGATCTACAGGTGCAACGAGTCCGTTGTAAAAAAAACTTTCGGGGGTGTCGAAGCTATTCAGAAAATCGTTTCGCTCATCACGCGACTCAAAAAAGTCGTTGGCCAGTTCGGGCACGTCTGGTTTATATAAATAGTAAAGCTGCATCCCGTCGTAGATGAAATTTTTAATTTCAAGAAACGAAACGGGTCCTAATTCGTCATCACGATCTGTACTGCAAGACCAGGACACAACAAGTAAAACACAGGCGCAAATATTGAGAGCAATTTTTTTCATAAGGGTGCAAATTTTATTAGCGCTAAATTTAAAGGTTTATTGTATTAAACGTGGATGATGTAACAAAATTTATGTTGAGTCGTCATCCTTATAACTAACCACAAGAAGAGATGAACCAAAAGGAATTTTTAGCTCACGTGACTCCCGTACAGGACCGGCTGTATCGCCTTGCAAAGCGGTTGCTGGTATCTGAAGATGAGGCGCAGGACGCTACTCAGGAGGTTCTCATAAAATTATGGTCGTACCGTAAAAAGTTTAAAAAACTGAAAAGTGTGGAAGCTTTTGCAGTGACCATAACCAAAAATCACTGTTACGATAAGTTGAAGCTCAAAAGTAGCAGCAATTTACAACTGGTACATACAAATTATGAGGATGAACATTACAATACGGTAAAACAAACTGAAAATCAGGACAGTGTAAACTGGGTATTGAAATTGATGAATGACTTACCCGAACAGCAGCGCTTGGTGTTGCATATGCGGGATATTGAGCAGTATAGCAACAGTGAGATTGCCGAAGAATTAAATTTAAATGAAACAGCGGTGCGTGTGACGCTTTCGAGGGCTCGAAAAACCATACGCGAACAATTGCTAAAAAAACACAACTATGGAATTAGATAAAATCGAAAACCTGCTCCAGCTTTATTTTGAAGGGGAGACTTCACTCGAGCAGGAAGCCCAGTTGCAAAATTACTTTACTAGTGATAAAGTAGCGGCGCACCTGGAAGAATATAAACCTTTGTTTGCAGCTTTTGCAGTTGCCCGTGAAGGTAGTTTTAACCGAACATTAGAACTGCCCGAAGATAAGCCTAAACGCTACTGGATACCCATTGCGGCGAGTATACTACTCTGTGTGGGCTTGTTTTTGACCTTTAATCAACAATCGGGGTCAGATCAGGATTTGGGCACCTATAAAGACCCTGAAGTAGCAGCGCTTAAAACTAAGCAGGCCCTGTTTATGATGGGGAATTTTGTAAACAAAAGTACTGGTAACCTTAATAAGCTTGATGCTTTTGAGGAAACCACCAATCAAATTTTAAAATAATCAAAATCAAAAAACAATGAGAAAATTAGTAATTACAATCCTTTTGGTAAGCTTAAGTCTTACCGGTTTTTCACAAAGCTTCGAGAAGTTTGAAGATATGAAAGATGTAACCGCAATGGTTATGAATCAAAAAATGTTCAAGCTTCTGGGCAAGATGGATCTGGACTCTAAAGATCCTGAGATGAAAAATTACATCAATATGGTTAATAGCCTTAAGGAGATTCAGGTTTATGCTACCAAGAATAGTTCTGCAGCCAGTATGATGAAAAGTGAGTTTAATGCTTACAAGGGATCACAAAAGCTAGAGCAATTGATGCGTGTAAAAGATGATGGTAAAAACGTGAATTTTTATTACAAGCCCGGTAAAAGCGAAGATTTCGTAAGCGAGTTCTTAATGTTTTTAAACGGTGAGGGTGATGAAGATACGGTTATCATAAAAATTACCGGAGACATTGACTTAAAAGAAATAGGCAAAATCGCCAGCAGTATCAATTTTGAAGGTAGTGAGGAGCTTAAAAACGTAAAAGTAGACTAAGATGAAATTTATAAAATTAAGTGTACTGGCTTTGGCATTCTTCAGTTTGCTGAGTTGTAACCAGGAGCAGTCGCTACAGGAGTATTATATAGACAGTAAGGAAAACGATGACTTTATTATGCTGGACGTGCCTACCAGTCTAATTGCCCCCGCAAGCGAAAAGCTTTCAGCAGATCAGCAAAAAGTGGTGGAGTCGGTGAAGAAAATCAATCTACTGGCTTATTCTCTTAAAGACACCAGTTTTTATAATACCGAAACGGCCAAGCTCAAGACCATTCTTCAAAACGATGATTATGATGAGCTGATGAAAGTAGGTAATACAGAACAGCGTATGCGTATTTTTATCAAAGGAGACGAAGACGCAATAGACGAAGTTGTGGTTTTTGCTCAGGATGAAAATAAGGGGTTTCTGGTAGCTCGGGTTTTAGGTGACAATATGAATGTTGCCGATATGGTACGCTTCGCCGAAACTATGGATACCAGCAGCGCAACCCTAAACACAGGAAGCTTTGAAGGTATTATGGATGTTTTTAAATAAACTGTTGTAAACTATAGATATCAAGAGGGCTTTTGCCCTCTTTTTTTTGCTCTTAACAAAGCTATGCATATAGGTAAAGCTCGCTGTTGAAGTCTTAATGTCGTAATTTTGAAACAAATAAACGCTTATGAATAAAGGTATATATATAGCTACTCTTGAACCCAATAGTGGCAAGTCTATCATTTCATTAGGACTTATGCGCACACTCTTGGGTAAGACTGCAAAAGTGGGGTATTTCAGGCCAGTTATTGACGACAGTAAGGCCGATTCTAAAGATAACCACATCAATACCGTACTTTCTTTTTTTGACATTCCGCTTGATTATAACGATGCCTATGCATTTACAACCAGCCAGCTCATTAAAAAGCGCAATAAAGGCAAATCGGGGGAGATTCTTGATACCATCATTACCAAATATAAAAGCCTCGAAGATCAGTTTGATTTTGTTTTGGTAGAAGGTTCTGATTTTACAGGAGAAGGCAGTGTTTTTGAATTTGACACCAACGTGCTTATCGCCAAAAATCTGGGACTTCCGGTTATTTTAGTAGGAAGTGGCGTGGGTAAAACCGAAGAAGAACTTCTGGGAAGTTTGCAAATCGCTTACACGTCTTTTACAGAACGGGATGTATCGGTAATGGGTATAGTGGCAAATAAAGTACAGCCCGAAAATTTGCAGATAGCCAAGAAGGGTTTGAGTAATTTTCTTCCAGATAATGTTGAGGTTTTTGCGATTCCTTTTACCGAAAAACTGGCCCATCCTACCATTAAAGAAATTGTAGAAGAACTGGATGGGAAGGTTTTATTTGGAAACGAATTTCTAGACAATCAAACCGGTAATTTTGGAGTGGGTGCAATGCAGTTGCGCAATTATCTGACCCATCTAAAGCAGGACAGTCTGGTAATTACTCCTGGTGATCGTGCAGATATTATATTAGGTGCTTTACAGGCCAATATTTCGACTAATTATCCACGTATTTCAGGAATTATTCTGACCGGAGGTCTGGTTCCTGAAGAACCCATTCTAAAACTGATAGAAGGTTTGTCGCAGATTGTTCCTATAGTTTCAGTTGACGATGGTACGTTTTCAGTTACTAATCGTGTGGGAAATATCAAGTCAAAGATTTATGCTACCAGCAAATCTAAGATTGAAACTTCGCTTACCGTTTTTGAGAAAGAAGTTTCTTTTGATCAGCTTATAGAGCGTTTGATAAACCTGAAACCGAAAGGGATTACCCCAAGAATGTTTCAGTATGGCCTGATGAAGCGGGCTTCAACCAAAAAGAAACACATTGTCTTGCCTGAGGGGACAGACCCGCGTATACTTAATGCTGCTGTACAGCTGGTGGAGCTTGATATTGTACAAATCACGCTTTTGGGTGAACTGGAAAAAATAAAAGAGGTTGCCGTTCAGCACAGTATCCCGCTAAATCTCGAAAATATTTCGGTCATAAATCCGGTAGATTCTGAACATTTTGAAGACTATGTAAAAACATTTTACGAGCTACGCAAACATAAAAACGTAAATATGGATATCGCCCGTGACTGGATGTCTGATGTGTCGTATTACGGCACCATGATGATTTATAAGGGGCACGCAGACGGGATGGTGAGTGGCGCAGCCCATACAACAGCCCACACGATAAAACCGGCGCTTCAGTTTATAAAGACTAAACCGGGCGTATCGGTAGTTTCTTCGGTGTTCTTTATGTGTCTGGAAGACCGGGTTTCGGTTTTTGGTGATTGTGCCATCAACCCAAATCCTTCGGCAAGTGAACTGGCAGAAATCGCTATTTCTTCCGCAGAAAGCAGTCTGGCATTTGGTATTGAACCCAAAATTGCAATGCTATCCTATTCCTCAGGAACCAGCGGTAAAGGTGAAGATGTAGACCGCGTGCGTGAGGCTACTGAAATTGTAAAAAAACAGCGCCCTGACCTTAAAGTAGAAGGTCCTATTCAATACGATGCTGCTGTTGATGCAGCTATCGGTAAAAGTAAATTACCTGATTCAGAAGTAGCGGGGCAGGCCAGTGTTTTAATTTTTCCGGATTTAAATACCGGGAATAATACCTATAAAGCAGTACAGCGGGAGACCGGAGCTCTTGCGATTGGGCCTATGCTACAGGGACTAAACAAGCCGGTAAATGACCTGAGCAGAGGTTGTACTGTAGAAGATATTTTTAATACGGTAATCATTACCGCAATTCAGGCGCAGGGTATTTAATACGCAAAGCGGAAAGTCTAAAGGGTAATAGTAAACAATTGGTGGCTTAGCTTAATATACGATATAGAAAGATGAACATACTTGTGATCAACAGCGGTAGCTCTTCGATAAAATTTCAATTAATAAGAATGCCTATAGCCCGTGTGCTGGCTTCAGGAATGGTAGAACGCATAGGGATAGAAGGTGGAAGCATTCAGTATAAATCAGAACGTGGAAGTCTTAAATACGACGAAGATTTTGCAGACCATAACGTTGGGCTCAAAAAAATTGCCACGGTGCTGATGAATCCACAATCGGGAGTCATTGACAGCGCTGATGAGGTGGATGCTGTAGGACACCGGGTAGTTCATGGCGGGCAGAAATTCAGCGAAATCAACCGCGTAACCGAAGATGTAAAAGAAAACATCAGACAGCTTTTTTCGCTTGCTCCGCTTCATAATCCAGCTAACTTAACCGGAATTGAGGTTGCAGAAGCGCTTTTTCCAAACGCAGAGCAATTTTGTGTTTTTGACACGGCTTTTTTCAGCAGTATTCCCCAAAAGGCGTATCAATTTGCGATTCCACAACGTTTTTTAAACGAGGAACACATTCGCACGTATGGTTTTCACGGTACCAGTCATAAGTATGTAAGTGCAAAGGCTCAGGAATATCTGAATGCTGAAAATCTAAAACTGATCACCATTCATTTAGGTAACGGCTGCAGTATGACCGCGCTTGAAAATGGCAAACCCATAGATACTTCATTGGGATTTGGCCCTGCAAACGGACTCATTATGGGAACGCGTGCCGGAGATATCGATCAGACCGTGGTGTTTTATCTTCAGGAAAAACTGGGTTACAGCGTGCAGGAGGTAAATACCCTGTTAAACAAAGAGAGCGGGATGCTGGGGCTCACCGGGTATAGCGATCTGCGAGATATCGAAGCAAAAGCCGAAGCGGGGGACGCAGTTTGTAAACTGGCTCTGGAAATGAATGCTTATCGCATTCGCAAATACATAGGCGCCTATGCGGCTGCACTTAACGGTTTGGATGCTCTTGTATTTACTGCCGGTATTGGTGAAAACAGTAGTACGATACGACGCTTGGTTTGTGAGAAAATGGATTTTCTCGGAATCTCTATTGATGTGAGCGCTAATCTTGAGCGTAAAAAAGGGATCCACGAAATTCAGTCTAAGGAAGCTAAAGTAAAAGTTTTGATTATACCTACTAATGAAGAATTAGAAATTGCAAACCAGGTCTATAATTCAGTAGGTGTTGAAAATTAACGTCTTGAAGCAGTGTCTTTGCTTTGATTTTTGATCAAATTAAAAAGCAGCAAACCAAAAATCACCGCTAAACCCGCTAGTACTTCGACTCTTGTCAAAATATTGAGTAATCCGCTTATGAGTATACAACTGTAAAGCAGAATTACTAAAAACAGGTTTAGCGAGAACTTTCTAGTCATTAGATTCCGGTATAATTAGCGGGGGTAACCGCTTTGAGTTCTGTTTTTATCGCGTCACTTACCTCTAAAGTATCAATAAAATTATGCATTGAAGTTTCAGTGATAGCATCATTGGTACGGGTAAGTCCTTTAAGAGCTTCATAAGGATTTGCATATCCTTCGCGTCTTAATATGGTTTGTATGGCTTCAGCAACAACTGCCCAGTTATTCTCCAGATCCTGATTGAATTTACTTTCGTTAAGCAGTAATTTATTCAGTCCTTTAAGGGTACTTTGCAAGCCGATAAGCGTATGACCAAATGGAACACCAATATTACGTAGAACAGTACTGTCTGTAAGATCCCGCTGCAGGCGCGAAACCGGTAATTTTGCTGATAAATGTTCAAAAAGAGCATTGGCTATTCCTAAATTTCCTTCGCTATTCTCAAAATCAATTGGGTTCACTTTATGTGGCATGGCCGAAGAGCCTACTTCTCCTGCTTTGATTTTCTGCTTGAAGTAATCCATAGAGATATAGCTCCAGAAATCGCGATTTAGGTCAAGCAAAATCGTGTTGATGCGCTTCATATTGTCAAAAAGCGCAGCCATATGATCGTAATGTTCGATTTGCGTGGTAGGGAAGGAATGGTGTAATTTTAAAGTGCCGTTTACAAAAGACTTTCCAAACTTTTTCCAGTCTATTTCTGGATAAGCGACGTGATGTGCATTGAAGTTACCTGTTGCTCCTCCAAATTTAGCCGCGCTTGGTATTGCCTTCAGCAGTTTTACCTGCTCCTCGATACGTACGATGAATACTTCAATCTCTTTTCCCAATCGGGTAGGAGATGCTGGCTGGCCGTGGGTACGCGCAAGCATCGATACGCTTTCCCACTCATCAGCAAGCTGCTTTAAGTGATCTACAACTTCTAAAAGTTCAGGAAGATATACTTGATTTGTAGCATCCTTAAGGCTTAAAGGGATTGCTGTGTTGTTGATATCTTGTGACGTCAAACCAAAATGAATAAACTCTTTAGACTCCTTTAGATCAAGAGCATCAAATTTTTCTTTAATAAAATATTCGACAGCCTTTACATCGTGGTTGGTAACACTTTCAATCTCTTTTACTTTTTGTGCATCTTCCAGAGAAAAGTCATCGTAGATGGCACGGAGTTGGCTGTATTTTTCTTTAGGAAACCCTTCTAGTTGAGGCAGCGGTACTTCACAAAGCGCGATAAAATATTCAATCTCTACTTTGATACGGTATTTAATAAGTGCTTTTTCAGAAAAAAAGGCAGCGAGTGCTGCTGTTTTAGCGGCGTATCTGCCGTCAATAGGAGAAACAGCTTCCAGAGAACTTAAAGACATAATTGCTTTTGGTTTTAAAAGCGCAAAGATACACAGCTCATTGCGGTCAGCAAGCAGAAAATGCATATAAACTTAGTTTTTTAGCTTTTTTAGAATGTGACGTGCTCGTGATTGAAATGCCTGTGATGCGTTTTGAAACTGGTTTTCAAGCTGCGCTTTGAGTTCGCTTACAATCCAAGGTTGAGTCTCTTTCAGATTATAGATGCACTGCATAGCAAAAACTTTTACCGCTACTTTTTCATTAGTCATTAGCCAGTCAAAGCAGGTTGAAATCATCAATTGCAGTTCCTGTTCACTAAGTGGAAAGTGTTTTTTTATATATGATTGAGATACAAGTTCGAGAATTTTCGCAAAAATGCGTTTTTCGGTATCACCTGTAACAGTAACCAGAGTCTGAAAAAATAGCGGTTTATAATTTTTAAGAAGTTCAATATCCTCTCGCAAAGCCTGGTCAACTGCATAAGCCGATTTTGTTGTCAATTCAGAGTTTGAAGAGGTTTTAATAAATGATAACGAGTATTTTAGGAGCTGCGGCTGGTTACATATTTGTTGGCCTGCTCTTTTACGATCTGCTAGTCGTGCAGATATTTTTAAAATTTCGTTGACCCAGGCTTCTTCAGTCATCAGGATTTAGTAATTTTCGTTCTTTAAAATTACTCATTATGATCTGGATTAAGCGTATTTTGATGTTGGCATTGGTAGCGCTCATTGTTATTCAATTTATAACCGTAGAAAAAAATGAAGGAGGTTACGAATCGCTTCAGCCTTTTGTACAGGAAACCAAACCCTCAGAAGAAGTTGCGGGTATTTTAAAGACATCCTGCTACGATTGCCACAGTAATCAAACGCAATATCCCTGGTATTCTAATTTGGCGCCTGCCAGTTTTTTCCTTGCCGATCACGTTGAAGAAGGAAAGGAGCATCTCAATTTTGCCAATTGGGAAAGTTATTCTGCAAAGCGAAAAGATCATAAACTGGATGAGCTTATAGAAGAGGTAGAGCACGGCGAAATGCCTCTGGAATCGTATACACTTATCCACGGTGATGCTAAATTATCTGCAGCTCAAACCGAAGCTTTAATCAATTGGGCCAAAGCAGCACGTCTTAACTATTCAGCATCTGTTCAACCACAATAGGCACTCCCGTCGAAGCTTTTTCGGCGATTACCTTTAGGTTTTTTTGTGAAGCTATATTCGGTTTTGGGTCAATAAAGTAGATTTTAGCTTCCGGTTTAGCATAATGAATGAGGCTTGCAGCCGGATATACCTGCATAGAAGTTCCTACAATAATAATATAATCGGCCTTTGCTGTAAGTTCAATAGCCGGTTCTAAAAGTGGAACGAGTTCACCAAACCACACAATATGAGGTCGCAACTGGCTGTTTTTTTTACAAAGATCTCCCTCGCAAATATCCTCGTACCAGTCTAAAATCAGGTCTTCATCTACTGAACTCCTTGCTTTTAGGAGTTCGCCGTGCAAATGTAAAACCTGACTGCTTCCAGCCCGCTCGTGTAAGTCGTCAACATTTTGCGTAATAATATGAACGTCAAATTTTTCTTCCAGATCAACCAAAGCTTTATGAGCAGCGTTTGGCTCAACCGTTTTTAGTTGTCTCCTGCGCTGGTTATAGAAATCCAGAACAAGCGACCGGTTTTTGCGCCAACCTTCTGGGCTGGCAACTTCCATCACATTGTATCCTTCCCACAAACCGTCAGAGTCTCTAAAAGTTTTTAAGCCACTTTCGGCGCTTATTCCTGCGCCTGACAGGATGATAATTTTTCTCATTAACATTTTTTTAACACATTTCTAAAGTTCGAGGTATTAAATTTCCCGTACGTTTAAGTATTGAATTTACCCTGGAATTCAATACCTTCAATTATATTTAATTAATTTAAAAAATTACTATGAAAAAATTTTATTTTCTAGCTTTATCTTTATTTGTGCTATTTGCGTGCAGTGAGGATGATTCTCCTTCTCAGGTCGAGATAGGAATGCAATCTACATTTGATCTGATGGCAGTTACTGCATCCACTGATGGTCAAATTACATTTTACGAAAATCCTGATGGGTCGGTAAATATCTCTTTAGTGACAGATAGTCCTTTACAAGGTGTTAATCCTGCTCATATACATTTCAATACAGCAGCAGAAGGTGGAGAAATAGCTCTTACACTTGAATCAATTGGTGATGGCGAGAAATACAGTGTTACGCGAAATGTAACTTCGTTAGATGACGGTACTCCAATTTCTTACGAAGAGTTAATAACTTTCGATGGATATGTAAATATCCACCAAAGCGCTGATAATTTAGGTACCCTTTTATTACAGGGTGATATTGGTCCTAATGTATTATCTGGAGATTCTAAAACTTACCAATTAGTTACCAAAGATGTTGAGGGCATTAGTGGAACGGCTACATTTACGGAACGTTCAAATGGAGAGGTTCTTTTGGAAGTTAATCTAGATGGAACACCTGACGGGGGAATGCATCCAGGCCATATACATAATAATTCCGCAGCAGAAACCGGAGGAATAGCTCTTACGCTTACCACTTTAGATGGAACTACAGGCGTAAGTAAAACCAATATTACGGCTTTAGATGATGGTACTCCTATTGATTTTGAAGGTTTACTAAATTTTGATGGCTATATCAACTTTCATTTAAGTGCAGATCAATTAGAAACACTGGTTGCACAGGGTGATATTGGAGAAAATGAATTGACAGGAGATACTAAGGAGTATGATTTGGTAACTAAAGATGTTGAAGGCATTAGTGGAACAGCAACATTTGCAAAACGTAAGAGTGGCGCTGCTTTGGTTACCGTTATGTTAGATGGAACACCTGATGGTGGAATGCATCCCGGTCATATCCACAATAATTCTGCTGCAGAAACTGGTGGTATAGCCAAAACACTAACAACCTTAGATGGAACTACAGGAATGAGTGTTACGCATATCGAAGCACTTGATGACGATACACCAATAGGGTATGATGATTTACTTAACTTTGATGGATACATTAATTTCCATTTAAGTGCAGAAGATCTTGCTACTTTAGTGGCTCAAGGTGATATTGGTGAGAATGAACTTACTGGAGAAACAAAAGTTTATGATCTTAACACGAAAGATGTTGAAGGTATAAGTGGTACGGCAACTTTTGCTAAACGTAAAAGTGGTGCTGCACTAGTGACCGTTATGCTTGATGGAACACCTGATGGTGAAATGCATCCAGGTCATATTCACAATAATTCTGCTGCAGAAACGGGAGGCATAGCTAAAACGCTTACTACATTAGACGGAACTACCGGTATGAGTGTCACTCATATAGAATCACTTGATGACGATACACCAATAGGTTATGACGACCTGCTTAATTTTGATGGGTACATCAATTTCCATTTAAGTGCTGCTGACTTGGCTACATTAGTTGCTCAAGGTGACATCGGTGAAAACGAATTAACCGGTGAGACTAAAGTTTATGATCTTGAAACCAGAGATGTTCCTGGTATAAGCGGTACTGCTACTTTTGCAGAACGTAAAAGTGGAGCTGCATTAGTTACCGTAATGTTAGACGGGACGCCTGATGGAGGAATGCACCCAGGTCACATTCACTTTAATTCTGCAGTTGAAACAGGGGATATTGCTAAAACGCTCACTACTCTAGATGGTACAACTGGAATGAGTATAACTCACATAGAAGCTTTAGATGATGATACCGAAATAGGTTATGATGGTCTTCTTGATTTTGATGGTTATATCAATTTTCATTTAAGCGCGGCAGATTTGCCCACCCTGGTAGCACAAGGAGATATAGGTGCTAATGAATTGACCGGAAACACAAAAACATATCTTTTAGGAAGTAAGGACGTTGCGACCATAAGTGGTTCGGCTTTATTCTCTGAGCGTAAAGATGGTACAACGCTTGTTGAACTAAACATTAATGGAACTCCGGCAGGAGGAATGCACCCAGCACACATTCATAACAATACTGCTGTGGAAGGAGGTTCAATCGCTATAACATTAGGAACTGTTGACGGTACGACCGGAATGAGTGCTATTCAGGTAGAGACTTTAGACGATTATGAGACCCCAGTTTCTTATTCTGATTTACTTGATTTTGATGGTTATATTAATGTTCATTTAAGTGCAGCAGATTTAGGAACAATAGTAGCCCAAGGAGATATAGGAGAGAATGAGTTGACCGGAGCTAGTAAAACATATGCTTTAAATACTAAGGATGTACCAGGTATCAATGGTACAGCTAGGTTCGAAAAACGTAAGAATAATGAGACTTTGGTAACGCTTGATATTCAAGGCACTCCAGCTGGAGGTGAGCATCCTGCCCATATCCACGCAGGATCTGTAGCAGAAGCTCCTGGAGATATTTTAATTACCTTGACCAGCGTTGATGGTGATACCGGAATGAGTCAGACTAATGTTACAGCATTTAACGCTGAGGATGGTACCGCTAATGAAGGTGATTTAATCACTTACGATGAAATGGTTGCTATAGATGGTTACATCAATGTTCATCTTAGCGCAGCTGATTTAGGAACCATTGTTGCCCAGGGTAACGTTGGCGAAAATGCAAATTAATTAAATAGTATTTTTTTATTTAGAAAACCCGGTCATTTGACCGGGTTTTTTTATTTTCGACCCTTATGAATTCAGAACTAATCAACTATCTCGAGAGTTTTCTAACACCGCGGAGACAAGAGCTTTTCAAACAGGTTATTGCACAGCGTACACGCTTCCTTACAGTTGCTATTGAAGATGTAGGGCATTTGCACAATACCAGCGCTGTGATGCGAAGTTGCGATGCCTTTGGCGTTCAGGATGTACATGTGATCGAAGAGCTTAAAGGCAAACGTATAGACCGCGAGATCGCAATGGGCGCTCAAAAGTGGACAACGGTACACCGATATGATTCTACTAAGAATGCTTTGAAACAATTAAAAGGAAATGGGTATCAAATCGTAGCGACCACACCGCATCATACCGCGCACAAATTAGCAGATTTTAAGTTTGATCAACCAACAGCATTATTTTTTGGAAGTGAAAAGGATGGTCTCACCGATATAGTGATCGAAGCGGCAGATGCCTATATCTATATCCCAACGTTTGGCTTTACCCAAAGCCTTAATATTTCTGTTTGTGCAGCAATACTGCTGCAAGAACTTACGCAGCGTTTACGTAATTCGAATTTAGATTGGCATTTAAATGAGGCAGATATAGCCGAAGTAAAACAACTTTGGCTTAAGCGTAATCTTAAAGATTATGAAAGCTTGAAAGAAAAATTTGATATTTCAAAATTATGACTTTTACAGATTGGCTTGGTGCCATTGGTGTTTTGCAAATACTTTTGGCCTATATTCTAAATTTAAGGAATGTCATTGCAACAACAGATTGGTCATTTATACTCCTCAATTTAATTGGTGCTGCAATGGCGTGTGCAGCAAGCGTATTATTAGACTATTGGCCCTTTATAATTTTAGAGGGGATTTGGACTTTAACCTCGTTTATTGCTTTGATGAACAGGTTAAAGGTTTGATATTCAGCATGTATCAAAAATAAATGCGAACTTTACTATCTAATTAATATGGAACGTATGAAAAATCTACTCGCCTGGTTTGAAATTCCTGTATTAGATATGAGCAGGGCCAAAACCTTTTATGAAACCGTTTTAGATATTGAAATTACCACAGTTGAATTTGGTGGTTTTAAAATGGGCTGGTTTCCCAGACCTGAAGAAGGCGCAGCAGGAAGTTTAGTGCAGCACGAAGCTTATAAACCTTCTACAGAAGGTTCTTTGATTTATTTTGCTTCAGATGATCTTGCCCTGCCTTTATCACGTGTTGAGCAGGCCGGAGGTAAAGTTCTGCAAGAGAAAACCCAGATTTCTGAAGATCACGGTTATATGGCTGTGTTTACAGATACAGAGGGTAACCGTATTGCCCTTCACAGTATGAGTTAGCGATCCCGGTTGAGCACTTTATATTCTTCGTAACAACTGCTCAACGCATCCAGAATTTGAAGGTCATTAGCGGTTTTTACAAAACTTTCCGAATAATCGCAACGGCTTAAAATAGCCTCTATGTCTTCCTTCGGAACTTGTAACAGAGCCGTAAGAGTCTCGCGGTCAAACTTAGTTATCAGTAAATTCCTGATGTTGTCGTCTTCTTTCATCTTCCGAAGCTTTCGCATTTGCGAACTCTTGTTAGAAAAGACCTTGTTCAAAAAATCAGCCGGATTAAATATAGCACTCAGTACTTTGTTTATAGCACCGGGCTGGGAATCTCCCGCTTCGTAAGCCGTGTTAAGGCCCGAAATACTATAACGTACGTTTTTATAAACGGGAACGTTTTTAGCATCAATCTCAAGGTAGCCAGTAAGCTCCACATCCTTAACCACCACTTCCTCAAGTGCAATACCACTTTCGGTCATTTTAACCTTTACATCACCAAAGCGTTTCCAGTCATTGGTTACTCGTACCTGAAGGCTTTTAAAACCTAAAAAGGAGAAAAATAAGGTGTCATTTACCTGAGCTCTAAGTCTGAAGCTACCTTCAGCATTAGTCGTGGTACCACGCACCGTATTTAAGTTGATGATATTTACCCCTTCAAGAGGTTCGTCAGTAGAAGAATTGAGTACCGTACCTACTATAAAATCCTCGCTATCCTGATCGGTTTCAGAAAGAATAGTATCCTGAGCCGAAAGCATAAAGGGAGCTACAAAAAGTATCAGTAATAAGAGCTTTTTCATATTGGAAGCCAATTTATAGAAAGAGACGGAAAAATCATACCAAAAGTGACAATTCCGTCTCATTAAATAAAAAATTATCGGTCCCGGCGTCTACGCTTTCCTGAAAACGGACTCTTATTTTCTTTAGGTCCGTCTGGTTTGCGCTTTCCGCGACGTTCACCGCCACCGCTACTGCGTTCTTTTCGACCAGAAGATGATTTTCTTTTTTTGAAGTCGCCATCTCCACCAAAGTCATTTCGACGTTTACCGCCTCCTCCTTTGCGATCGTTGCGTTTGCGTTTTCCACCACCTCCGCCACCGCGGGTATCTTTGGTAACCTCTACGTGTACCTGTCTTCCCTGAAGCTTAAAATCTTCAAAAAGCGCAAGTATGGTGTCTTTATTTTCGGTGTCTGTATTGAAAAATGAGAATGAATCTTTACAATCTACTTTATAAATACCTTCACCTAATCCTGTAGCGTCTTTTAAAAAGTCTTTCAGGCTCA
Source organism: Leeuwenhoekiella sp. (assembly GCA_002708845.1). GTDB lineage: Bacteria > Bacteroidota > Bacteroidia > Flavobacteriales > Flavobacteriaceae > Leeuwenhoekiella. Next base: position 525,664 of record PAPI01000024.1, on the reverse strand, counting down.
TCCAGTCAAAACCGTCTTTTGCACCAATGTTGATGAAATAACGGGTAGACTCACCAGACTCTTCTTTCATATCAGCTTTTACCGCGACATTGAGATCTTTGGTCTTTTGATAGTAATTGAAGAAACGCGTAAACTCAACTGAAAAAACTTTCTTAATGAGGTCTTCGCGGCTGATGCCTTCAAGCACTTCATTTATACTATAGAGATACGGATTGATCTCCTCGTTGATCTTGGTTCCCTGAATATCATTTGCCAGGTGCATCAACTGTACCTCACAGATTTCCATTCCGGTAGGAATGTCTTTCTGTACAAACTGCTTATTGATGATTTTCTCGAGGGTGCGTATTTTACGCAGTTCGCTTTTTGAAACAATTACCATCGAAATACCGGTTTTCCCGGCACGACCGGTACGACCACTACGGTGCGTGTAGGTCTCAATCTCATCTGGTAACTGGTAGTTGATTACGTGAGTAATATCGTCTACGTCAATACCACGGGCAGCTACATCGGTAGCCACAAGCATTTGTATTTGACGTGCTCTAAAGCTTTTCATCACCAGGTCACGCTGATTCTGACTCAAATCACCGTGTAATGCCGAAGCATTGTAACCATCTTCAATCAACTGCTCGGCTACTTTTTGGGTATCGCGCTTGGTACGACAGAAAACCACGGAGAAAATCTCCGGATTTGCATCTGCAAGGCGTTTAAGCGCCTGATAACGATCCCGGGCATTGACCATATAATACTCGTGAGAAACGCTGTCTGCACCTTCGTTTTTAGTACCTACCGTAATCTCGATAGGACTGTTCATAAACTGTTTGGCAATACGGGCTACTTCTTTAGGCATAGTAGCCGAAAATAACCAGGTTTGCTTTCCTTTTGGAGTATCTGCAAGAATGGTGGTGATGTCTTCATAGAAGCCCATATTGAGCATCTCATCGGCTTCATCAAGTACGCAAAAATCTATTGTAGAAATATCTACCAGATTACGACGCATCATGTCCTGCATACGTCCCGGTGTAGCTACAATAATCTGAGCACCACGTGAAATCTGGCGTGCCTGTTCCTGAATGTTTGCACCTCCATAAACCGCAACGACATTTAAGCCTTTAACATGTTTGGAGTAATTTTTAAGTTCGTTGGTAATTTGTAAGCACAATTCGCGAGTAGGAGAGATGATTAATCCCTGTGTCTTGCGATTGTTTGCATCTATTTTTTGAATAAGCGGAAAACCAAATGCTGCTGTTTTACCTGTACCTGTCTGTGCAAGTGCAACTACGTCTGTTGCCTCTTTAAGTAGGACCGGGATGGCTTTCTCCTGTACTTCTGAAGGTTCTGTAAATCCCATGTCGGATACAGCCTGCAAAATAGCCTCATTGAGTCCTAACGCTTTAAATGTATTCATATAAAATAATTATCTTAAATCAACGTCGATTTAAGAGGGCGCAAAGATACAGTTAATTAGCTTAGTAAACGGCTTGTTTTGATAAGCATTTAAAATATTGTAAATGAGTGTTTTAAATGCTGAAATCTTAGCTTTTAAAAATACATCGTTTGAGAAGTTTGAACAGGACGCCATTTTTCAAACATATTACGTCTGCACTTTTAGCATTCGTACTAGCTATAGCAGATTATACCTAGTTTTGTAAGTATTCCAGTAGTTTTTTAGTTGCGAGACCGCGGTGACTGATCTTGTTTTTTTCAGACAGAGGCATTTCGGCAAAAGTAAGATCATAACCCTCAGGCATAAAAACAGGATCGTAACCAAAACCTCCGGCTCCCGAAACTTCGGCAGTAATAAGACCCATACAAATTCCCTCAAAGACCAGTTCATCTTCGTCTAGGCATAGCGCAATTACCGTTTTAAAACGGGCATTTCGGTTTTCTTTGTCCTTGAGATTGTTCAGCAACTTGATCGTATTATCTGAAGCATTCTTATGTTCACCTGCATATCGTGCGCTGTAAACTCCGGGTTCGCCATTTAGCGCTTCCACCTCAAGCCCCGTATCATCGCCAAAGCAGTTGTAACCATAGGTTTCTTTTACATAACGCGCTTTGATAAGCGCATTCCCTTCAATGGTGTCTGCATCTTCAATAATTTCTTCGGTGCAGCCTATATCGGTAAGGCTTTTAAGCTGAATGTCTTTCGGCATTAAAGCCTGTATTTCTTTGAGTTTATTAGCGTTATGCGTTGCAAAAACCAGTGTCATAAAATACGTTTAGGCGGGCAAGTTATTAATAATTGCAGAATCGATAAAGTCTGGGGTTATTTAAAAGCACTCTAAAAAATGCCCGGCTCTTGAATGCAAACGTTTTTAAAGGTACTTTAGATTTATGCAAGACGAAAAACATTACGCGCAACGCAGTGGCTGGCTTAGAGCTGCTGTTCTAGGAGCAAACGACGGGATTCTTTCTACCGCGAGTCTCGTGATTGGGGTGGCTGCTGCCAGTTCTACCCGCGAACCTATAATCCTGGCCGGAGTTGCAGGGATTGTTGCCGGGGCATTATCTATGGCAGCCGGGGAGTATGTGTCGGTGAGTTCACAAAGTGATATTGAAAAAGCCGATCTGAAACGCGAGGAAGAAGAGCTGGCCACAATGCCCGAGTCTGAATTGCACGAGCTTAAAGATATTTATATCAAACGCGGCCTTCGCGAAGATACCGCTCTTGAAGTGGCAAAACAGCTCACCGAGCACAACGCGCTTGAGGCTCACGCCCGTGACGAACTCGGGATGCACGAGATCACTCAGGCTAAGCCGTTACAGGCAGCGCTTTCGAGTGGGGCAGCATTCACTGTTGGTGGAGCCCTGCCGGTACTGGTTGCATTTTTGGCTCCGGTAGCGCAAATGGAATATGTGCAGTATGCAGCGGCGATTCTATTTCTTATTGTTTTAGGAGCGACCGCAGCCCGCACCGGAGGTTCAAAAATGCGTGTGGCGGTGTTGCGCATCACGGTTTGGGGTACGCTGGCAATGGTAGCCAGTGCGCTTATAGGTCACCTGTTTGGGGTGAATGTAGCCTAAAACATAAAGATTTCCGGTATTCCTTTTTATTAAACAGAAAGCTTTAACTGCAAAGTTTTATCTTTATTCCTTTCGCAAGTACAAGTTACATGACACACGAGTTTTTAGAAATTTTAAATCAGGCCAAAGCGTATAGAGCACAGGGTATTCCTTGTGTTTTAGCTACTGTGGTTGCACTTGATGGTTCTTCGTATCGAAAACCTGGTGTGCGTATGCTTATTTCTGAACACGGCACAATGACCGGGGCTGTGAGTGGCGGCTGTGTGGAAAAAGAAGTGGTACGCCGCGCGGAATCAGTTTTTAAAACCGGTGAGTCTAAAATGATGACTTATGATGGCCGTTACCGCCTGGGTTGCGAGGGTGTTCTCTATATTTTACTGGAACGTTTTGAGGCTTCAGATGAACTCGTTAGTCTTTTCGAAAATCTACTTAATGATCGCCAGACATTTGAGATCGCAAGTTTTTATAAAAAGGAAGATGAGGCTACCGGGAATTTCGGTTCATTTTTAAGTTTGGGCGAAAAGAAACCGGTTTATTTTCAAAACTCAAAGCAGCTTACTACTACCGAAGTGCTTCAATTTAAGCAAAAGTTAAATCCCAGATTCAAATTACTTCTTATAGGCGGCGAGCACGATACGGTAAAGCTTTGCGCAATGGCGGCAATGCTGGGTTGGGAAGTTGATATCATTACTTCAATTAAAGACCCCAAAGAGTTGAAAGATTTTCCGGGAGCAAATAATGTGCAGGGCGGTAATGCAGATACTTTTGATGCCGGTACTGTTGATGCACAGACTGCTGTGGTGCTGATGACCCACAATTACGCCCAGGATTTACAGTATTTGGTTAAGCTCAAAGAGTTGCAACTGCCGTATCTGGGAATTTTAGGATCGGTGAAGCGCCGTGAGAAAATACAACATGAACTGTTGGATTACGCGCCTGATCTTGACCTTGAATTTTTAGAACAAATCTACAGTCCGGCAGGTTTAAATATAGGTTCAGTCACTCCTGAAGAAATAGCGCTTTCTATTTTAGCCGAAATTCTAGCAGTAACCCGTAATCGCAATTCTCTTTCACTTAAAACACTTACAGGTAAAATTAATTCGGCTTTTAGCTAATGGATAAAATTGCAATTCTCATTCTGGCCGCCGGAAGCGCTTCACGAATGGGCAAGGTAAAACAGCTGCTCTCGTATAAGCATACCACCCTATTAGGACACGCGATTGAACAGGCTCTAAAAACTCCGGCTGATGGGATTTATTGCATTCTGGGTGCGGATGCATCTGTAATACAAAAAGAAATTCCGAAACAGGTAATCACGATTTTAAATCCGGATTGGGAGCAGGGAATGGGCAGCAGTATTGCAGTGGGAATTCAGGAAATTGAAAATGCCGGATTCGATTATGCGTTAATCATGTTGGCCGATCAGCCTCGCATAGATGCGGTATTTTTGACCCAACTTATAGGAATGGCCGCCGTTCATAAAAATGACCTTATTGCTTCTGATTACGGTTCAAAAAATGGAGTGCCGGCATTGTTTCCAAAATCTTTTTTTAATCAATTAAAAACCTTAAATGGAGACCAGGGTGCGCGGGCATTGCTTAATTGTGGAGATCCACAACCCCTTACCCTTATAGCCGAAGACCGTGTTCAGGATATAGATACCCCAGAAGATTATAGTCGTTTGCTTAAAAATTAATTTAATTTAGCATTTTAACCAGCATAAACCATTATTCATGACTGCAGATCAGGAAAAAAAACAGGCCGCACTTGAGGCGGTTAAATACATTAAAAACAATATGGTTGTAGGTCTCGGAACAGGATCTACTGCAAAACATATGATCGAGGCTGTGGGTGAGATGGTTGCAGACGGAATGAACCTTACCTGCGTACCCTCATCTGAGGCAACCGAAAAGCTCGCCAAAGAATTAGGAATCAAAATCGTGGAGCTTCACGAGGTAGACCACATCGATGTTACTATTGACGGTGCCGATGAGTTTGACGGAGATTTTCAATTGATAAAAGGTGGTGGCGGTGCTTTGCTACGTGAAAAAATTCTGGCGTGGAATACCAAATTCAACATCATTATTGCTGATAGCAGCAAAGATGTCAAGAAACTGGGCGCTTTTAAACTTCCGGTGGAAGTGATTCCGTTTGCGACCAAACAAATCAAAGATTATCTCGACGCTGAAGGTTTAAAACCCATGCAGCGTATGAAGGAAGGAAGCGAATACCGCACAGACGAAAACAACAACATTCTCGATATTGATATTTCAGAAGTGGACCACCTTCAGGAACTGGAAATCAAATTACTTAAAATTCCCGGTGTTGTTGAAACCGGACTTTTTCTCGATACCACCAGTCTCATTATTGTTGGGAAAGAAGGTGGACCGGAGATTAAGGAGCGATCTTAGAGCATAAAAAATGCCAGTCTGAGCCTATCGAAGATTATTTGAAAATAAATAGTTCAAAACTTCGATAAGCTCGGTTTGACAATGCGATTCATGTTTTAAGCTCTCTCGAATAATTACTAAGCATAAATCTGCTCCAGCAAATTTGCAACAGCTCTGGGTTTTCTGCCTAATAAATACTCCAGATCTTTCGATTCAGAATTGAATTCGCCCTGAGCAATCCCCAGAGAGAATCCCAGCATCATTCCGATTATATCTTCGGGTACACCATTGGAAGCCATAGTTGTTTTAAAAGTATCTACATCAGGAGACACATAGTTGATTTCTTCTTCCGTAATATCGCTTAGAATTTGAGCAACTTTTCGAAAATCTATGGCTTCCGGGCCGTCTAGTGTATAGATTTTGTTTTGGTGCTGTGCTGCATCTTTTAAAATAAGCGCTCCGGCTTCGGCTAAATCGTCGCGTAATGCAAAAGCTGTCTTGCCATCACCCGTAGGTAGAAAGACGGTCTTTGACTGGAGCAAGGCTTCTTTTTCGCCTAAAAAGAGCGCAATCACTTCCGTATACAGATTATGTCTCAAAATGGTATACGCCATACCCGAATCTTTAAGGCAGTTTTCGGTTTTGACGTGAGCGTCCATTACAACAGCGACCGGAGAGTTTTGGCTTTCGTCTTTTCTCCCGGCACTAGTGTATAACACGTGCTGCACTCCTGCCTGAATTGCGGCATCTACCACATTTTTATGCTGAACGGTTCTTGAATCAATATTACTCCCGGAAACAAAGTAGAGAATCTCAATATTCTTAAAAGCTTCAATAAGCTTTTCTTTAGTATCGTAATCGGCTACGCGTACTTCAAAGCCTTTGCTTTGGTACTCTTTTGCCTGATCACTCGCTGCATCTCGCACTAATACAGCAATTTCAGAAGGTTTTTTGTTTTTAGAAAGGTGTTCAACCACACTGCTTCCTAAACCTCCGGTTGCTCCGGTAATTAAATAGGTACTCATTTTTTATATTTTTAGTTATTAACTTACTTTTGGTAAGTCAAAGATACCAAGTAATTGACTTCTGTGGAAGAACTTTCGAGTATGTAGGTCGCTTTCTTAGAAGTTAGTTATACTGAAAATGAGTCTATTATGGATGAAATTCTTTTAAAAAAATATGCTGACGTAGAAAATTGCCCGGTGCGCAATGTGCTCGATCGGTTTGGGGACAAATGGTCTACGCTTGTTTTGTTAGTGCTGGATGACGTTGCGGTGATACGGTTTAATGAAATACACAAAATGATTGATAGTATTTCTCAAAAAATGCTTGCCGTAACACTGAAGTCTTTAGAAGCAGATGGACTCATAATCCGAAAGCAATATCCCGAAATACCGCCTCGGGTAGAGTATACCCTGAGTGAACGTGGGGCATCACTGATTCCGCATATCAAAAGTCTGGTTCAATGGGCTAATGCTAACTTTGAAGATATTACAAAATCACGAGCAGCCTATAAAAAGTAAAAAGGCTGCTTAAAATTTAAACAGCCTTTTTAGGTTTATGTAAAGCGCAATTAATCGTTTTTAGCTGCTGCAGCTTTTTCTTCAACCCAGCCCAGATACCCGCCTTTGAGGTCATAGAGTGTTTGAAAACCCATTTCCTGCATAATGACGGCTGCTTTTCCGCTTCGATTACCTGATCTGCAATATAAATAAACAGGAGTTGCGGGGTCTAATTGCTCAACCTGAGTTCTGAAATTCAGCGAATCGAGCACATTAAAATTAAGAGCTTGTTCAATATGACCGGCCTCAAATTCTTCCGCTCTGCGCACATCAAGAAGCACAACTTTTTTGGCATTGATGCTGTCATGAAAATCAGTTTTATCTATAATGATGTGATTGCTTTCTTGAGCTTTTGTACTAAAAGTGAACAAGCTTAAAAGCAGTAAACTGAATAAGGTTTTCATAATTCTATTTTTTCAATGTGGAAGGGCATACGAAATTGGTCGTTTTCAAATCGGTTTCCTGAAGGGCTTTATATCCGCCTTGTACATCAATGAGATTGTGAATCCCCCGACTTTTTAAAATACTCGCAGCAATCATACTGCGGTAACCGCCGGCGCAGTGAATGTAAAACTCGTCATTCTCTGGGAACTCACTTAAATGCTTATTGATGTAATCAAGCGGTGTACTCTCTGCTACTTCCAAGTGTTCAGCTTCAAACTCACCGGGTTTGCGTACATCAAAAACAGGCGTATTGGCGTCAGCCTTAACCGCAGCTTCTACTTCGCTTGCAGGTACTGATTCTACAGAATCGGTTTGTTTGCCGGCTGCTTCCCAGGCTTTGAATCCGCCTTTGAGGTAACCTATTGTACCGTCAAAACCCACCCGAGAAAGACGAGTAATGGTTTCTTCCTCGCGTCCTTCATCGGCCACTAGTAAAATGGGCTGCGCGGTATCTGCAATTAAAGCGCCCACCCAGGGAGCAAAACCACCGTCGATACCAATGAATATTGATCTTGGGATGTGGCCTTTGGCAAAATCATTTTGATGTCTAACGTCAAGGATCACTGCCCCGGTCTCGTTTGCTGCGGCTTCAAAAGCATCAGGAGACAGCGCGCGCGTTCCGCGTTCTAAGACTTCGTCAATATCGTCATAACCTTCCTTATTCATTTTTACGTTCAACGGGAAATAGGAGGGAGGAGGCAACAGACCGTCAGTCACTTCTTCGATAAATTCTTCTTTGGTCATATTTGCCCGCAAGGCATAGTTGGTCTTTTTCTGGTTACCCAGGGTGTCAACCGTTTCTTTGCTCATATTTTTTCCACAGGCAGAACCGGCACCGTGTGCCGGATAGACGATTACATCATCAGCCAGGGGCATAATTTTTTCGCGTAAGCTGTCGTATAAGTAGCTCGCCAGATCTTCCTGCGTAAGCTCTTTAGCTTTTTGAGCCAAATCGGGTCGGCCTACATCACCTAAAAACAAGGTGTCGCCACTAAAAATAGCGTGATTTTTTCCATTTTCATCAATTAAAAGATAGGTGGTACTTTCCATCGTATGACCGGGTGTGTGTAATACCCTGATGGTAATGTTACCTATTTTAAATTCCTGATTGTCTTTTGCAATAAGCGCGTCAAATGAAGGATTTGCTTTAGGACCGTAAACGATTTCCGCTCCGGTTTCTTTAGCCAGGGTGACGTGGCCACTCACAAAATCAGCATGAAAATGCGTTTCAAAAATATATTTGATTTTAGCATTATGTGCCGCTGCACGCTCTATGTAAGGCTTTACCTCACGCAGCGGATCAATCACGGCTGCCTCGCCGTTACTTTCAATATAATAGGCTCCCTGAGCCAAACAACCGGTGTAAATCTGTTCTATAGTCATGATGATACTGTATTTATAGGGCAAAGATAAGGCACCTTTACGGGTGTCGCGGTAACACGGGTTACATTTGAAGATTTAACTTAAAGCCCAAAATTAAGCCCAAAACTTAATCGACCACCTTCATCCCCTGTAAAGTAAGCGATATTTCCACTTAAAAAACCACCCATACTGAGATTGATTCCACCGCCATAGCTGTCATACCAGCGCTGTGAACTTTCATTTTGATACCATACACGTCCCAGGTCATAACCTGCGAAAAGATAAGAACGCACCGGGAATATAGCTGTTTTAAGAGGTTTGAATCGGTATAAAATATCGGCAGAGCCACGTAGTGATTTATCTCCTGCAAAACGGTCTATACGATAACTGCGCAGACCTGAAGAAGCGCCTAGTTGTGCCGATTGGAAAAACGCTGCAGGATCGCCAAAGCGTAACTGACCTTCTACCTCTGTTTTAAGAACGAGATCGCGGGAGCTGTCAATTGCATTCCAAAATGTAATTGACGGGTCTGCTGCATAAACTGTAGTGGCGTAATTGACATTATCGTAAATAGCTCCTGCAGCAGTAAAGTGCATTCCCCGGGTAGGATAAAGATTATCATCAACGCTGTGGTAGTTGTATTCGGTTTTTAATGTAGCATACTTATTTTGGCCTTTTGCATTACCCAAGTCGCGTAAAGCAGTAAAATCAAACGCATATTGTTGATAGGCCAAAGCTGCTTTAAAAGAGCTACCATATTCCCCTTCGTAATAAATTCCTGCTGCATATTCAAACTGCTGGTTGAGCAGACGGTTTGCATCAAAATTAGGTGCGTTATTTACCGACTCGTTACCAAAACCAAAGAAGTTTTCGGTGTAATTATTGGTCGTAACCCGTGCACCAAGCAGAAAATTCCACTCGGGGAATATATTGCTGAAATGCAACTCACCTTCAAAAGCGGCGGCCTGCGTCAATGAAAAATACTGCGCATCTAGTACAAACTGGGAGGTAAACGGATTGCGCTCAAAACCTAATTTTTGACGTGCAATTCTGAAGTGAGGAGCTACACCCCAATCTGGATTGTAGGGAAGTTTAAGCGCCACCTTTTTGGCCTCGTCGGGTCTCCGCTCCGAGTCGTAAATATGATTCTCGTAGATGCTGTTAAACCGAAGCCGGGCACCCTTGTTGACCTTAACTTTATTACCCTCAGGCTGATCGTAAACTGTGAGATTGCTCCCGTTTTCTATTTCGTAAGTGTCGTCATTTTGACCACCCACAATAACCATCTTGATTTTAGAACCCCGATCAGCGGTAACGGTAAATACATCATCATCGTCCAGACCATACACCCAGATTTCCTGTGTTTCTTTAGGGTCAAAAATCCGGTCAAAAAGTAGTGCCCCATCTTCGCCATCCTTGATGCGATAGGCCCTGATGCGTGTGGTGCCGTCTTTATTTCGGTTTATGTAAAAGTGATCGTCTTTATCTGTTCCTTTCAAGGTTTGAAAGTCGATAAAGTAATCGTAGTAGCGCTCAACGACGCCTTCCAGATTTTCCTTTCGCGCGAGCACATCTTCCTGAAGCTGCTTCCATTCCTCATTTTGAATTTCGTTAGGCATTTCGCTAAAGGCTTTTGCTACCACTTCCGGAGTGATGTTTTTCTGAATGAAATCTACCGCATCAAGCCAATCCTGTTTGTTCGAATTTTGAAGCAAAGCACGGTCGAGGTTTATAGCGCTTTCGCTGAAGTGCTTTACAAATTCAATATCCGGGCCGTAATTACCTAATTCACGGGTACCTGCCATAAATTTTTGCATCGTCTGAATAAACTTGCCGTCAAACTTTGAAAATACCTGATCCCGGTCGCGTGGAATGGCAATAAACGAATAGGTGCTGTCGTCATTTTTACGCTCTGCCCAGCGCCACTGATCTTCGTGACGGTCCCAGTCACCTACAAGCATGTCAAATACACGAGCCTTGATGTAAGCCTGCTCGTCAACACGATTTTTTTCATCTTCGCGAATGGCTTCAAAGAGGTCTGCCGTACTTTCTACATCTTCATTAAAACCAAACATATGGGTGCCATTAAAATCATCATCTGGCTTTTCAACAATCATATACAGGCGGTCGCCGTGGGTCTCATTAAAATCACCTAAGGCCTTTTGTTTTGGAATATAAAAAACTTTGGGATGCGTATGGTTTAGATCTGCTGCCCCCGCAAGACGTGGAATAGCAAAAGCTCCATAGGGATGAGAGGCCGTGTAAAAATCTTCGATAAGCCGTGCCGGTAGCGTTCCCTGAAAGTATTGCTTTGCGTTAAGGTCATCATATCCCATTGCTTTAAGAAAAGCAAATGGGTCTTTTGCAAGAGCACGCATGTTGTACTCGCGGTCGTCAGCATCTACGAGTCGCAGAGACTGGGTTTGGTGCCCGCCACCGGCGCGTTCTACTTTAAGCCCACCATATAGCGTGTCTAAAATAGCAACAGGAGCTTCGATTTCCATTCCATAAAGGTCGCGGTAATGTTTACCCCATTTTTTTTCATAAGCCTCAGATACCTCGACAAGATCTTTGGGGTAGATGCTGGCCGTTTCCGTTTTTGGAAACGAATTGGGTAATGAGTCTACTGGATACGGCTCAGGCGCGGCAAAACTTTCCTTAGAAAAGCGTTCTGTGAGCTTTCCATTTTGATTCAACTCATAAAAATGAACCGTCGAAGCCCCATCGTTGTATAATCTGAGTTCGGCGAATCCCGGTTTTACGGAAGCAAAAATCCCGTCTTTTCCTAAGCGGGCATATTCACTTTTGGCAGCTGTTCCAGAAATTATCTGTCTAATGTTTTTGTTTTCAATGTATTGCAGAGACTGCTCGTGAGCAGAGACTACAAAAAGGCGCGGCAGACCAATGGACATCAATTTGATCTCGTGCATCAATTCATTCATAAGCGGGTTAAACTGATCCTGCTTGGAAATACCACCCTGTGTACGCGCAAAAGCCCATAAAAAGCCAGCTCCCGGAATAAAAGCATTTTCAGCAGAAGGCCTGTAAAAGGAACGGGTACTCATCTCCCCACCGTAAATTCCGTTTGAATACAGCGGATGGTGCATCACGAGAATCACATTTTTATGACGGGCCTTACGTGCTTCGTCTTTAAGTAAGGTTAGAAATTGCTCGCGGGTTTTTATAGCACACTTGTCATTAAAACCGGGCTGTGTACTCCAGTTTTCAATATACCATTGGGAGTCTGCAATAATGATTTCGGTTTCCTCATCCACATCAATCACTTCTAAAGGACAACCGTTTTCCGGTTGAAAGTTATTGTCTTTGCCCATTTTTTCTTCAATGAGGTCCTCAATAGCTTCGAGCCCCTTTACGTCACGATCATTCCACTCGTGTTCGCCGGGAATGATGAGCGTTTTGCCCTGAAACTCTTTTATAAGCTTTATCAGCGGATCTAATTGTTCTTCGGTATCCTGCTTTTTGCCCACGTTAGGGTATATGTTGTCTCCGGCGAGCACCAGATAATCATTTTTGGCAGCGCTTTTTAGCTGTAACTCGTAAAAAGCATTTAAGAGGGTTTTATTAGGCCCTTTCTTATCTGCACCCAAATTACCGATAATGAAAAAACTTCGGTAGTCTGAGGTATCAGTAACTGCTTTTGAAACCAGGTGTTTTTGGTCTCTAAACTGGGTGCGCTTACTGGCGCAGGAAAGAATCAGGCCGGTCAAAATTAGAGTGACAAGGCTCTTATAGGGTAGGTATGATCGCATTAATAATTAGGTTGTTATCGCAAAATTACTAAACGATCTGAGGGCTAAAAGTTTTTATGCCATTGTTAACGTTCTTAATTTTTTTACTGTATTTACAATTCAGTACGCTTATTCTACAATTCGGTCTATTTAATGGGAAAAGGGCTGCTTCATTTTTCATATTTGACGAGTCTAATCAAAAAAAGGTGTTATGGTCAAATTATTGGTTTACCTACTCAATCTTACATTTTCAGTTGCTGGCTTCACTGCAAACGATGCGACATTAAATCAAGCGGAGTACACTCTGGTTACCTCGGTCAATTCTGAAGAATGTGATACCTTTAAAACGTCTCTAGAATTAAAAACCCCGGAGTTTAAAGCTGTTGTATAATGAATCTGATTATCAAAGAATTTGCCAAGGCCTGTATTGTAGGAGTATCCATTTACCTGGTCTTTCTCCTTATTCACGTGCTGTTGGGGAATCAATTGATATTTAATGCCGAATTAGCTCAGGATTTTGCTATGAGTATGCTCTACTCTATTGTGCTGTATATGTTCAATATGGGCGTATTTCGATATTTTCACCATACGTATAAATCAGAACTTTTCACCTTTAAACGAACCATTCCTGCCATTATCAGCGGGATGCTGGTTTCGATTCTCGCTGTATTTCTTCTGGAGTTATTTCACAGCAGTGTCATTCTGGGCACCCCGGTAAGCCGATTTTTAGAAACTCAGAATTACGGGGATTATTGGGTACCGCTTTTTGTTGCACTCGTAGTCAACACGATCTTTTACTCGTTTTATTTTTACAAGCAGCAGAAAGATTTTCAACTTAAAGAGCAAAAAATCATTGCAGGTACGGCTTCTGCACAATTTGACGCCCTCAAAAACCAGCTCGATCCCCATTTTTTGTTTAATAGTCTGAATGTGCTTACCAGTCTTATTGATGAGAATCCGCAGCAAGCTCAGCGCTTTACCACATCGCTTTCTAAGGTCTATCGTTATGTTTTGGAACAAAAAAACAAAGAGCTGGTTACGCTTGAAGAAGAACTGGCTTTTGCAAAGACCTATATGACTTTGCTTAAAATGCGGTATGAAGACAGCATTGTTTTTACGATGCCCGAAGCGCTTCATAAACCTGAGGCCAAAATGGTGCCTCTTGCGCTTCAGCTGGTGCTTGAAAACGCCGTAAAGCATAATGTGGTAAGCAGCAACCGTCAGTTAGAAATACGCATTGAAGAAGAACCGGGCTATCTGGTGGTGCGTAACACGCTTCAGCCAAAAAAAAATATGGAAAGAGGCAGTGGTGTCGGACTTTTCAACATCAGACAACGCTATGCACTGCTTACTTCACGCAGAGTTTTCGTAGAGAAAACCGAAAATGAATTCATCATCAAATTACCCTCATTAACCCGTCAACTAAAAACGAATGTTATGAAAACCGAAAATTATCTTCACGAAAAGAAATACGACCGCGCGAAAGAACACGTGGCTAAGCTAAAAGGCTTTTATGTAAATCTGACGATGTATTGCCTCATTATTCCTGCATTGATTGTACTTAATGCTATGACATCAAACTTCCCCTGGGTGATATTTCCGGCTTTAGGCTGGGGCCTTGGAGTCTTCTTTCACGGGGCTGAAGTTTTTGAATGGAATCCTATTCTCGGTAAAGGATGGGAACAGCGCAAGATTCAGGAACTTATGGAAAAGGAGAAACGCAACAGTTAACAATTGATTCCAATTATTTGACAGTTGGGTCTGAAAGAATGGGAAAGCATCGGGTATATCTTCAACTTTACACAAGAACTAAAAATTATTAATTATGGAAAATTTTGAACAAGAAAGCCGGTATTTGAAAGCTAAAGAGCAGGTTGCAGAAATCAAAAAATTTTATGGCAGTCTAGTAAGTTATATCATTGTAATTTCGGCCCTCGCCACACTTAATTATTATATTGATGGCCTGGCGCATCCCTGGTTTCTTTGGGCTGCAGCGGGTTGGGGGATTGGCCTTTTTTTTCAGGCCGCAAAAGCCTTTAACTGGAATCCCATCGTCACCAAAGAATGGGAAGAGCGCAAAATTAAAGAGTATATGGAGCGCGAAGAACGTTCTAAATCAAATATGGGCCGCTGGGAATAAAAACACACTTAAACTGCATTAAATAATTAAAGCATGAATGTCCTCGTAATTGAAGATGAAAAACCTGCGGCACGCCGCTTAACCCGTATGCTTGAAGCAATTGAGTTGAACGTTTTGGCTCAATTACACTCCGTGGAAGAAGCAATAGCCTGGTTTAAAACTCAGGAGCATCCCGATTTGATTTTCTTAGATATACAGCTTAGCGATGGTTTATCGTTTGAAATTTTTGAGGCTGTGAACGTAAAAAGTGCCATTATTTTTACCACCGCTTACGACGAGTACGCCCTGCAGGCTTTTAAACTGAATAGTATTGACTACCTTCTAAAACCTATTGATGAGGATGAATTAGAAGCTGCCGTTTCTAAATTTAAGAAGCAGCGTCCAGACTTTAAAAGCCCTACATTCAACTTTGAGGACATTCGCAAGTTATTAGGAGTTAACCCCGTTGACAGGGAATATAAAAAGCGCTTTACCGTAAAAATAGGTCAGCATATTAAAATGATAAATATTGATGACGTAATGTGCGTGTATAGTGAAAACAAAGGAACCTATGCCCGCACTTCTGATAAACGCGATTACTTGCTTGAGACCACACTTGAAAATCTGGAAGAAGAACTGGCTCCTGATACTTTTTTCCGGGTTAGCCGCAAGTATTATGTAAATATTGAAGCTATTCAGGATATCATCAGTTATACCAACTCCAGGCTTCAAATTAAACTAAAAGCATGTGAAGATCAGGAGATCATTGTAAGCCGCGAACGGGTAAAAGATTTTAAGCTCTGGTTGTCTTAATCTAAGCTAATAAGGCTTTTGTCTGTAGAATTATGTCTGGCGATTTTTTCCCGAATACCAAAAATCCTTTTTAGATCAGTAGGATTTTTAATGTTTTCTTTTGCATCTTCGAGGATGAGATTGATTTCGTCAATAATGATTTCTTCAGAATCTTTGATCACACTTTGTACCTGCAGCAGAAAGTAAAGAGCCGTAAGCATTTTATGCAGCATAATCACATCGTGTTTACAATAACTGCGAAGCGATACAAAAACGAAATAGATAAGTTCTTTAAAGTCTATAGTACGTAGACAGATAAGCGCTTCGCCGTCCTCATTGTGAATGTAACTATAATCTTCTTTTTTAAGCCGAAGAGCAAAAAGCTCGGTAAGGTAATCTATACAGGTGATGGCTGTGCCGGGATCATTAATACCCGGACTCATAGCTTTCAGGGCAATTTCGGTAAGTTGCTTAAAACCTAAAATGTAATTATGGGTTACAATTTCGCTGCGCGAAAAAGCAAAGCAGGAGAGCACATTATTTGTGGTTTGTTCATCTAATTCTTTTGAGCAGCGGGCAATGGGTATATTCTTAAGAATGAAAGAGCCTTTAGGCTGCATGATACGTATCTTAACGTCATTTTCTTTGCAAATTTCCATCAGCGTATCAATAGCAATAGTTTGCAGGTAACCGGTCTCATCGATACGTATTTCATTCCAGTTATCCCCATCCGGAAAATTGATACTGCTATCGTGATCCCCGGTGTTTTCAATAAGACGATCAAGGCGGGTTTTAGCCTTCGTAAAAATATTTTCTACGATCCGGTTGATTTGTATAGTTTCTGAAATGGAGTGTATGAAATAAATAAATAAAGCCAGTACGAGCATACTCATCACAATACCCACAATCACAGCAAAACCGGGAAGCTGGTATTTATTATCTGTGGGCTCAACACTGAGTAGGATAAGAATACAGTAAATAAGAACCGCGATGTAATAGCCCAGTACGTATTGATGTTTTTTATTGGAAATTAGCCCTGGAAGAATGCGTGGCGAGTAGTTGCTTGAAGCCTGATTGAGCAGCAGCATAACCATGGAGAAGCTGAAAACCATCAGCGAAATGATTCCTCCTATAAAGGTGCTGAGTAAGGTTCTTGCCGTGTCGGCGTCGTTAATGACCAGCTGCGGTACATGTTCAATCAAAAAACTTGAAACACCGCGGCTTTCTGCATATAGCATCCCAAAACCCATAACCAGACCTCCAAAGGCAAATAGCGTGGGGAAAAACCCAATGTTTGCAGTAAGGTTAACGAGAATGAGCTTGAATTTTGTAAAAAATTGTCGCATAAACGAATTTCATCAATAATTTTTACAACTAGAGTAGAATTGGTATTCTCTTAACAGCATTTAGGCTTTTTAAAGTCTGAATTTTTAGGATTCGTTATCCTCAGGTCGATTCTCGTTGAATGCGCTGGGTAGCAGTTCCGGTATAAATTTGATGAGCAGAGGAAGCAGCACACCACCTCCCGGAAGCATAAAGATAGCGAGTGACGGCACACTTTTACAAATATCAAGCAACTGAGATTTCACCCTTTTTTTTTCGGCCTTAGTCAAATCTCTAACTGTTGAATAACTCAATAAAATCACCAAATCCTTACTTTCTGAAAGTTCGACCAGCAAACGCTTTTTGTTTCTAATAATTAGCGTGCGTACGGTCTTTGAAGTCTGATTGTAAAAATGCTTTACCGGATTGCTGTAGTTGAGGTAAGAGATTTGACCTTTGTTGCTCATTATAAATTGCTGTACACCAAGGGTAGCATTAAGTGTGACTTCGGTATCAAAATGAAGCAGGATTCCCAATTCCTTTAAATATTGCAGTTCATTTAAATCAATTTTATGGTCATCCCAAACGGCAAGAGCAGCCAGGTCTAGCATATACCGCCGGGCGAAAAGCGTGTTTTGAGCTGAAAGATCGAGACTTGTAAGAGCAGTTAGACTTTTATCGAGATTGCTGTTGTAACGCAGCGATTTTTCAAAAAGCTTCAATAGCAGTTTGTCAAAATGCTCTTTTTGTTGTTTTTGGTTGAGCGCCATCCAAACAAGTTGCATCAACAGCGTTTCAAATTGGGCCGCATACGCAATGACATCGTCGTCTTTATGGTCCAGATACCATTCAAAAGCAACCACATCCAGAAAAAGTAGCGCATTTGTAATTAGATTACTGAAGTTACGCTCTAACAATGCCTCGTTGGTTTGTAAGCGCGATTGAATAATTTTTTCAAGTCCTGCAGCAGAAGGTTTGATTTTTGTAAAACCAGCAAAATAACTTCTATCAGAGTTGTTGAGCCGGGTATAAAAATCAACCACCTCTTTAAAAAACTGAACGGAATCCCCTTTTTTATTGTAATAGGTGTAATAAAGCGCATCAAAGAGATTGATTTTTGCGCGTTCGGTTTCATCCCACTTTAAGGGTTCGTGATTTTTATAAATACATGTGCTGACCGAAACACCATAGATGAATCCGGTTTTTAAAAGCTGTGTGTAGAAATCCTCAGGCTCAGGCGATGTTTCATCGAGCCAGTTGGTTATGCGGGGTTTATGTTTTAAAATCCATCCGGGAGCTGAAGGATTCATAAGAAATAATTTAGACGAAACTGAAGTTTTAAATATTTAAAAATCTGAATATCAACTTATTGAAAATTTTAACAAATAAAATCACATTTTTTAAAACCACACGAATCTTTACTACGTAAATATAGGCAAGAAAGTTAAGTTGGGCATTTAACTTTTAAAAGTGAAAAATCCAAATCCTTATTTTTTGGAGAATATGAAAAGGAAAATAATTTCACTGGTTAGTTGATTAGTTTTTTTGGATTTTTTGTTAGTTGAGAACCACCATGCTTTGGAGAGAGCGGGTGGTTCTTTTTTTTGTGTAGCTTCAAAAAATAAAAAATCCCTCAGATTATGAACCTGAGGGATTTACTAGTTAATTGTATTTTGTTTAAGCGTTTCCTTGTACGACACCCAGGGTATAGAGTTGATCCATTGTTGGGGTTTCGCTTCCGCCTGCAGGCTCCAGGGTTATACCAAATGCCTGTGAGTCGTTAGGGTTTTCCAGTTCAAAAACCTTGTTTTCATCTTCACTAAAGTTTTCGAGCAGACCCATGCTAGTAGGAGTTAGCGGGTCGAGCTTTAAAGACCAGACCTGATATACAAATCCCTCGGGAGGTTCTGGTAGACCCATAGCGTCTATATATGCTTTATTTGAAGCTTTATCCCAAAATACATTTACATAAGCCTCCGGAGCAACCTGCTGTCCTGCAAGAGGTACTTTGGTTACCTGTGGATCACGAATAACTGCCAGAATTTCTTTGGTTTGCTTAAGAGATTCTTCAGAATAATTCAATTTGCTTTCAAGCTGTGTTTTTTCAATTTCTACAGTCTGAAGTTCTTCGCGCAGCGTATTTGTTCTATTAAGCAATACAAATATTCCTATCAGGAAGAGAATTGACGCCGCCATACTTATAAAAGACAGTATGCGTGCTCGTTTTTGAGATGCAGAAGGCTGCATTTGAATCACACCTTCGGCATTGCTCAATTTTGACTTAATTGCAGCGATTAAAGCCTCAGGATTGTAAGGTGCTGCCGCCGAAGACAAACTTTGAAGCGCTCCTTCAATTTGCTCTACTTCCTGCTGTACCTCGGGGTATTGTGCGAGAATAGCAGAGACCTCTTCGCTTTCTTTTTGCGTCAACGCTCCGTAAACGTAGAGCTCGAGGATGCCAGATTCTATGTATTCTTGAATATCCATAATTTAATTTACCAAGATTTCACGCAGTTTATTTATGCAAAGCCGGTTTCGGGTTTTAACCGTTCCCAAAGGCATATTAAGCTCTTCTGAAGTTTCTTTTTGTGTATATCCTTTAAAAAATAATAAATCGATAACTTTTTTACACTCTTCACCAAGGGTTTTGATATACTTCTTAATTCCTATAGCATCAACCTTGCTTGTAAAACTGCTTTTGTTTTCAAGAATATCTACGAAATATTCCTGAGTTAGGTTTTTCTTTTGGTTCTTAAATGCCTTAGATCTTGTTTTATCTATAGCTGCGTTACGCGCAATGTTGAGTAACCAGGTGAAAAATCGACCTTTTTTTGATGAATAGGACTCCGAATTATCCCATACTTTGATAAAGACATCCTGCAACACTTCTTCAGAAGCTTCGGTATCGTGAAGGACACTGTTAATTACGCCAAATATGCTTTCTGAGTATAAGGAATAAATTCGTTCAAATGCTTTTTGATCTTTCTGTTGTAATCTAAGTATTAAATCGTCGGGCTGCATAGCGTTTTTTTGGTTTGCTAAATGTATCAAATTCCATTAAAAAAAGCAGCCCTAAGGCTGCTTATATTCGTTAACTTATTATAGTCTTATTCAATAATACCACCGCAACTTACGCGAGCACCAGCATCACCACTAGGCTGACTTGTAAAATCATCAGCTCCCTGGTGTACAATAAGACCTTTACCTAAAATGTCTTTCATTGGGTCATCACAACCTATACACCATTCATCGGTAGGAAAGGTAATAGTACCATTGCCATTAGCATCAGCTTCAAAATTACCAATATCACCTTTGTGGTAACCGGCTGCGTCACCCCATTTACCGTGCTGCTCTTTGGTAGGATTCCAGTGACCTCCTGCTGAGGTACCGTCGTCGGCAGAGCAATCTGCGTTCTCGTGAATGTGGATTGCGTGCATTCCCGGCTCAAGACCTTCAAAAACAGCAGTCATGGTTACTGTGCCATCTTCTTCTTTAAATACCGCGCTTCCTTTTGCAGTACTTCCACTTTTAGATTCCAGTTTAACAGTTACTTTTTTAGGCTCCGGAGTTTGTTCTTCCATGGCAGGAGTCTCGGTTACCGTATTTTCTTCCGCTTCTTTATCTTTCTTGTCATTTTTGCACGAGGTAAATCCTAATGCAAGCGCAAGAGTAAAAAGCAATGCATAATTTTTCATAATAGTATTGTATTAGTTAATTGTAGCACTAAATTAAGGGTTAGACATAGGCTGCGCAAAGAATTAAGCATAGCTTAACATTGTATCACAGCTTAAAGTCTGAAGGTACTGCAATGTTGATTTTATGCAGATTCATCTGTGCTCTGATGCGAGTTTCATCTCCTAAATACTCGCCATCAACCTGTAAGGCAATAGGCTCGCCAGTCTCAATTTCCACTTCATCGCAGCAGAACGCTTCTACAAAATTGTGGTCTAGATTGCTGCTGCCGTAAAAGGTTTTGAGTATTTCGGTTATGCTGAAATTCTTAAAAACCAAAACCTCAAATTTTCTGTCATTCATTTTTCCTTTAGGATTTATATTGGCACCGGTCCCAAATTTATTGGCATTGGCAATTGCGACTAAAATCCCTTCTTTTTCCAGCGTTTCGCCATTTACCTTCAAGGTAACTTTAAATGGAAATTTATTATTTACTAAGGTGGGAAATGCCTGAAGCAAATACCCGAACTTCCCGCGAATTTCAGACTGCTCGTAGTTTTTAATAAGTTGTGCATTTACGCCGATGTCAGAAATATGAAGGCAGGTATGCCCGTTAACATCAAGAGTGTCAAGAGCTATAAAGTGATCTGCCATGCCAATAGTAAACTGCTCCTCAAGATCTTCGGGCAGATCCAGGTTTTCGGCAAGTCCGTTTGCCGAACCCGAAGGAAGCAGGGCTATTTTGACCTCTTTTTCTTTCAGAACATCTGCCACTTCGCGTATAGTGCCATCTCCCCCAGATATAAATACCCGCTCCGGATTAATACGGTCTACCAGCTCATCAATAGCTTTTTGATCATCCTCGCCTGTGGTCTCATACACTTCTGCTGCGTAGTCTTTCTCAGAAACAAAGGTTTTAAACCGCTCTATGATGGGTTTCTTATCGGTGCCTCCCGCAATGGGATTAATCACCAGCAAAATGGTCTTTTGTGTTTTCATTAAGTAGATTTCGTTTTAAAATTAGGTATTTTGAGCTCCAGACAACGTTAAGATAATACCAATACGTGAAACTTGATTTACAATTATACCGGGGTTATGCTAATGATGAAGAACTTGTGGTTTTTGGCCACGCCTTTAAATCGTGGGCGCCAGATAAGTTTCAGATAGATCGTAAGGGCTTTAAGCATGCATTTTCGGTTTTGCATATGTTTCGCATCTCGCCACTCAAAAATGTTGAGGTCTTTTTACGGTTTAAAGATTTGGAGATACGCACGCGTACGATGGATGATGGTTATTTTCGTTTCACTATTCCTCATAACCTAGATATAGAAAGTGGATGGCACACCTATGAGGTAGGCTGTAAGCTGGGCGATAAAGATTTTGGTATCGTGGAAAAAGGAGAATTGCTCAAACCTTTCGAAAGCGAACTCAGCATCATTTCAGATATTGATGATACCTTTTTGATTTCGCATAGCGGAAACATTTTTAAAAAACTATTTGTAATGCTTGCGCGAAATGTAAACCGGCGTAAGACCTTTAAAGATGTGGTAAGGCATTATCAGGCACTTAGCAGCAGTGGGCATAAAGGGGATGGTACCCGAAACTCGTTCTTTTATGTATCAAGCAGCGAGTACAACCTCTATGATTTTATTGTTCAGTTTGCCAATTTACAGGAACTACCAAAAGCGGTTTTAAAACTGAAAGATATCAAAACCGGAATTACCGATTTTCTAAGTACAGGCGGGGGTAATCACGACCACAAATTTGTAAAAATTAAAGATCTGATCGCTTTTTACCCGAAGCAGAAGTATGTATTACTGGGCGACGACTCGCAAAAGGATGCCTACATTTATGAGCGTATTTGCAAAATGTATCCCCTAAATGTAAAAGCGGTTTATCTGCGCCAAACGGGAAGTAGTAAAAAGTCTAAAATTGCCAAAACACTTCAAAATATTGAACGCCTTGATGTAGCAACCTGCTATTTTGAGCATAGTAGTGAGGCGATTAATCACTCTAAAGAAATTGGTGTGATTGAATCTGAGTAAACTACCTCAGGTAAGGCCTAGGAGTCATTTAAAACAAAAGCTAAATTCAAGGCAAGCCTCGCGGTGTAATAACCGTTGGCGGAGCCAAAAAAAAGCGCTCCGTCTCCGGAGCGCTTTAAATTTATAACAGGTGATGGTTTAATCAAATTTAAAAACCTGAGTTTCTTTAAACGGATCGAGTTCTACCTGTTGCATTTCGGTTTTGTAAGCCGGCCATTCTTCGGCGTAAAAGGTATTCACTTCGTCTAAAGCTTCACTCAGTTCGTCTTTAGCCTGAGCTATCAGCGTTCGTTCCGTGCCGGTAAGTCCACCAGGTCGGCTACTGACATACCCATTTGCCAGATAAACCCGGTTGAGAACCGTTACTTCCGGATTGCGGGTAATGCCCTGACGATCATCTTCGGTTCCTAAAAACAACGCGATTTTGGCGTCAAGCTTTTTAATAATAGCAGTCGAACTGTCAATCTGTGCTTTGTAACTTTCTTTATCGGCGTCTTTCAGCCGTTTCTGAAACTCTTCCGCTGTTTTTTTACTTTCAGCAAGCTGCTTCACGGCATCAGCTGACAGCTGCATCATCGATTCCAGGTTTTTTTGAGCGGTATAAATTTCATTTATCGCCGCCTGAGATATGTCTAAACGCGGGTCACTTTCAACTTTAATCATAGTTTCGTCCTCAATATCCCCATAGCTCATAACAGCTTTGTATGTGCCCGGTTTTACGGTTACACCGCCGGGTTCATAGTTGCGTTCCCGTAAGGAGCGGGAAGGTCTGTCGCTTCCTTTTTCATCCATATACCACCGCATGGTAAACAGTCCGGTGGTATCGGGTGTTTTCGTTTTCAACGTACGGATGAGTCGCTCGCCATCATAAATTTTTAAAAACACCGTATCCCACGTCACAGCAGCTTCCGCTTTTTCTGAATCTGAATCAGCCTTTTCGGTCTCAGATTTCTCGGCTTTATCCTTTTTTTGAGGTTTAATAAAGTAGTTAAACGCAGCGCCGCCGCTTCGGTTTTCTCCACTGTATGTCGCATCTGCTCCAAAACGACTTCCGGTAGGTTGCTGAGATGCGTTTTGATAAGCCGTTGCCGGCGGAAATACCTCAAGTACCGTTGTGTTATCGGCTGAAATGGAGCTCAGTGTTGTTTTATTGGCAGCGAGTTCGCGCAAGGGTCTGATGTCATCAAGAACCCAGATAGAGCGACCAAAAGTACCTATGACCAAATCATCTTCGCGTGGGTGGATAACCAAATCCTTTACCGGTACGGTAGGGAAGCCATTTGTCCATTTTTGCCAGTTTTTACCGGCGTCTATTGAAACGTAAAGACCATCGTCAGTGCCCAGAAACATCAGGTTGGGCTCTTTTTTATCTTCAATGATGGAAAGGGAATAACTTTCTACATCATCCTCATCAACCAGGCTTTGCCAGGTTTTACCATAATCTTTGGTGCGGAAAACATAAGGTTTGTAGTCAAATCTTCGGTAGTTGTTTGCAACCAATAAGGCTTCGCCCTTGTTATTGGCAGATGCTTTGATCTGGGCAATCCAGCTTCCTTCGGGGAGACCTTTTAGGTTTTTGGAAACATCATTCCAGTTTTTTCCGCCATCGGTGGTATAAAAAACTTTTCCGTCATCAGAGCCGGTCCAGATCATACCGCGTTCAACAGGGGAGGGCTCAATAACCAAAATAGTGGTATGATTTTCAGCACCGGTAGCATCCATTGTAAGACCACCGCTTTCGCTTTGCTTTTGCTTTTCGGGATCATTAGTTGTCAAATCGGGTGAGATCACTTCCCAGGTAAGGCCTTTATCGGTGGACTTGTGCACGTATTGACTTCCAAAATAAAGTGTATTACTGTCAAACGGGTCAATATTAATCGCAGCATTCCAATTGAAGCGCAATTGCACCTCGGGATCAGGATGTGTAGGTCTTACAGTATAGTTATTACCGGTGATGTGATCGTAACGGCTTACATAACCCTGCTGACTCATAGACCAGCCAAACTGGGAATCATCAGGATCTGGGACTACATCAAAGCCGTCACCAAAAGAGATTTCCTGCCAGTAGGAGTTGCGTATTCCCTGAGCTTTCCAAACGTAAGCGGGACCACGCCAGCTTCCGTTGTCCTGCATTCCTCCATATACATTATAGGGATATTCATTGTCTACAGCAACATGGTAAAACTGACCTACCGGAATGTTCTCAACAAACCTCCAGGTTTTTCCACCATCGTGCGTAATATTAAGACCACCATCGTTTCCGTCAATCATAAAATCGGCATTCTCCGGGTGTATGTACCAGGCGTGATGATCGGGGTGTACTCCGTTATCAGCCCCATAGGCAGGCATTAGTTCGCTAAAACTTTTTCCGCCATCTTCAGAAACATTAACGTAGGTGAAAATGCTGTACACACGATTTTCATTATTGGGAGCTACATATATTTCGGCATAATAAAAAGGACGGTTACCTATTTCGCTCATATCATCGTTGACCTTTTTCCAGTTTTCACCACCGTCGTCAGAACGGTATAAGGCATTTTTCTTAGACTCTATGTAAGCGTAAACAACGTTGGGTTTACCGGGTGCAATGGCAAGTCCCATACGTCCTAAATCCCCTTTAGGTAATCCGTTTTCAGAAGTGATTTCTTTCCAGGTATCGCCACCATCATAAGTGATGTATAGTCCTGATCCCGGACCACCGCTGTTAAAAAACCAGGGATCGCGCTTGTGCTGCCACATTGCAGCGATGAGTTTATTTGGGTTTGTTGGGTCCATCACTAACTCGGCTGCGCCGGTTTTTTCATTTACGTATAAAACTTTTTCCCATGTTTTTCCGCCGTCTTTGGTTCGATAAACGCCGCGCTCTTCGTGTTCACCCCAGGGAGAACCAATGGCCGCTGCATAAACAATATCAGGGTTTGAAGGATTGATGCGTACCCTGTATATATGACGAGTTTTCTCAAGTCCCATACATTTCCAGGTTTTACCGCCATCCAGGGATTTGTAAATACCAAATCCGCCATTAAGGCTGTTACGCGGGTTTCCTTCTCCTGTACCTACCCAAACTACCGAAGGATTGGATTGCTGAATTGCAACTGAGCCGATAGAAGCGGTAGCCTCATTTTCAAAAACCGGATCCCAGGTCACTCCACCCGAAGTCGATTTCCAGAGTCCGCCTGAAGCTGAACCTGCATAGATAATATGGGGATTATCTGTTACCGCATCGATTGCGGTAATACGTCCGCTCATTCCCGCAGGACCTATATTTCGCGGAGTCTTGTTTTTGAGCAGCTGCAAATCAAGCTTTTGCCCGTAGCTCAAACTTCCAAGAAGAATTAGAAAGTATAGTAAATGTTTTTTCATAAAGGGATAGATTAATTTCTCAATGTTTTAAAAATACTAAAAACTACTAGCGCTTTTACCAACTAAAGGGCTTTAACATAATAAAAGCCTAATTAACAAAAGCTTACGCTTATTTATTGTTTTGTTTAAGGTTTCAGCAATATATTTGAACAAAACTAAAAAATACACATTATGAAAAAGATTGTTTTAAGTATAGCGGTGCTTGCAGGTATAGCTTTCACGTCATGTAAGAATAGTGAAAAATCTGAATCTGAAGATGCTACAATGACTGAAGAAGTAGCAATGGAAGGCGCAGAGGTAGAAGAAGAAGCCCCTGAGCAGCAGAACATTGCCGAAATTGCTATGGGAAATGAAAATTTCTCAACACTTGTAACTGCTGTAAAAGCAGCAGGATTAGCAGAAACTTTAAGTAGTGAAGGACCATTTACGGTTTTTGCACCAACAAATGATGCATTTGACAAATTACCGGAAGGAACTGTTGCAACACTTGTTGAACCAGCTAATAAAGAAAAATTAACCGGAATTTTAACTTACCACGTAGTTTCTGGTGAGTATATGGCTGAAGATGTAGTCAAAGCTATTAATGATAACGGTGGAAGTTTTACAATTCCAACTGTGCAGGGAGGAACTTTAACTGCAACTTTAGAGGATGGTAAAGTCGTTTTAACGGATGCTAATGGTGGAAAATCTACAGTGGTTATGACTGACGTAGATGCATCTAATGGTGTAATTCACGCAATTGATACTGTTGTTATGCCTAAAGGCTAATACATAAATTCAATTATATTTATAAAAACCCTTCATTTTTGAAGGGTTTTTTTATGGAATTCAGTTTCATTCTGTCTTGGTTTCAAAGGTTTAGGAAAAGCTTTAGATCTAAGCAGTTTTTAAGAAAACCTTTCAGGTAAAGCGGCTAAAATGCCTTAATTTTAAGTACTATGAAAAGGAAAATTGAAGGTCGGGGATTTGTATTTAAAAGCTATGATGCACCCCAACAATCCCTGTTTGAACAACTACTCGAAATATTTAAGGAACTTATCACACACACTTCTGGTGATTTTGATGAGGCGATGGACTGGCTCAAGGAACTCGATAAGGAGTACAATCTCACCAATGATGATTATACCCTTGATGATTTCGTTCAGGAACTTAAGGACAAAGGATATATCAGAGAAGAAATCGAACCAGACGGTACCGGTGGCATATCCATTACGGCCAAAACAGAACAGGCTATCCGTAAGCGGGCTTTAGAGCAGATTTTTGGAAAGATGAAACGCAGCGGAGCCGGTAATCACCGTACCAACCATATTGGTCGGGGTGATGAACATACGGGGGAGTATCGTGAATATCGTTTTGGCGATGCTCTAGAGCGGGTTTCTATGACCGAAAGTCTTAAAAATGCTCAGATTAATAACGGTTTGGGTTCTTTTGATCTAACCGAACGCGATTTGGTGGTCGAAGAAACTCAGCATAAAGCTCAGATGAGTACAGTGCTGATGATAGATATTAGCCACAGTATGATTTTGTATGGCGAAGACCGTATTACGCCGGCTAAAAAAGTAGCCATGGCGCTTGCCGAACTCATTACGACCCGATATCCAAAAGATACTTTAGATATCATTGTTTTTGGTAACGATTCCTGGCCCATTAAAATTAAAGATCTACCGTACCTGCAGGTAGGACCCTATCATACCAATACTGTTTCGGGCCTACAATTAGCGATGGATATTTTGCGCCGTAAACGCAATACGAACAAGCAGATTTTTATGATTACCGATGGTAAACCCAGTTGTGTGCGGGAACCTGATGGATTTTATTACAAAAACAGCGTAGGTCTTGACGAGTATATCGTTAACAAATGCTACAGTATGGCCAGCCAGGCTCGTAAACTCAAAATTCCTATTACAACCTTTATGATCGCACAGGATCCGTATTTGATGCGGTTTGTGCGTGAGTTTACCCAGGCCAACCAGGGTAAAGCTTTCTATACCGGCTTGCAGGGACTTGGCGAAATGATTTTTGAAGATTATGAAACCAATCGTAAAAAGAGAATTCGATAATGGAGCGTAAGAAGCTTATTTCGGTAGCAGATCTAAAGGAAATACTTGACGATCCCGATTTGGTATTGCTTGATTGCAGTTTAGGCCAAAGTGTTTCGGGGAAGCAGTCTGCATTTAGCGGAAAGACAATTCCCGGTGCTCGTTTTTTTGACCTCAAGAACAAGTTTAGCGATACATCAAGCGCATTTCCTAACACTTTACCCGCACCGGAAGATTTGGAACAAGAGGCCAGAGCATTAGGGATCAATCAGGATTCAAAGATCGTGGTTTTTGATGCTATGGGCATTTATTCAAGTCCTCGTGTTTGGTGGATGTTTCAGGTAATGAGCCATCCCAACACCGTTGTTTTAGATGGAGGGCTACCGGCTTGGATTGAACAACATTTACTATTGGCGGAACAATTTCAGGAAGATTTTGAGCCTGGTAATTTTAAGGCGGAATTCGATTCGACTTGTTTCAAATCTTTCGAAGATGTAGAACAGAATGTGGAAAAGCAGGATTTTATGATTGTTGATGCTCGTTCAGCCGGAAGATTTAAGGGCATTGAGCCGGAACCTCGTCCATCATTACAGAGTGGTAGTATACCTCATTCAGTTAACATCCCGTTTGAGGAGGTTTTAGAAAACGGAAAATTTAAATCTCCTACAGAACTAAAATCCATATTTGAGAAGCGCTCGCTACTAGATGAAAATCTTGTTTACAGTTGTGGTTCGGGGCTCACCGCATGTATAATCTTACTTGCAGGAGAACTAGCAGGTCAAAAAGGTCTGCAGCTTTACGACGGTTCCTGGACCGAGTGGGCAGAATTAAAAAATTTGAAAAAGTAAAATAAAAATTGAAAAATGAGTAAACCAACTAGTTCAACATTGGGCGAACTTAAAAAATCAGGCTACGTAAGCCGAAGTATTAAGGATGAGTTACGCGCAAATTTGCTGAAAAACATAAAAAATAAAGTCAATTCATTTGAGGGTATTCACGGATATGAATACACCGTAATTCCTGAACTTGAACGAGCTATCCTTTCGAAACACAATATCAATTTACTGGGACTGCGTGGGCAGGCAAAAACCCGTCTGGCACGTTTGATGGTTCAATTACTTGATGCGTGGATTCCGGTAGTGGAGGGGTCTGAATTAAATGACGATCCTTTAAAACCATTATCGCGTTATGCAAAAGAGCTTATTGCAGAAAAAGGCGATGACACCCCAATTACCTGGTTGCACCGGGATGAGCGTTTCGCCGAAAAACTGGCTACTCCAGATGTAACCGTAGCCGATTTGATAGGGGATGTAGATCCCATAAAAGCTGCAAATCTCAAACTGAGTTATGCTGATGACCGCGTGATTCATTTCGGTATGATTCCTCGTGCCAATCGCTGCATCTTTGTGATAAATGAATTACCCGATTTACAGGCCCGCATTCAGGTGGCATTATTCAATATTTTACAGGAAGGAGACATTCAAATTCGTGGATTTAAGTTGCGTTTGCCTTTAGACCTTCAATTTGTTTTTACCGCAAACCCCGAAGATTACACCAATCGCGGAAGCATTGTTACTCCGCTTAAAGATCGAATAGGCTCTCAAATTCTCACGCACTATCCCGAAAATATTGAGATAGCACGAACGATCACCCAGCAGGAGGCTAAAAGTGATGAGCGTGCAGCAGATCGTATTTATGTGCCTTCGTTAGCTAAAGATTTGCTGGAGCAAATTAGTTTTGAAGCTCGTAACAGCGAATATATAGATGCAAAAAGTGGGGTTAGTGCCCGTATGAGTATAACTGCTTTTGAAAATCTGCTCAGTACGGCTGAGCGTAGAGCGCTTTTGGCCGGTGAAGAAGATACTCAGGTACGTTTAGGAGACTTTATGGGAATGATTCCCGCGATTACCGGTAAGGTTGAGCTGGTTTATGAAGGAGAGCAGGAGGGAGCTGCAAATGTTGCCCAGACCTTAGTTGGAGATGCTATTAAAACGTTATTTATCACCTATTTCCCTGAAATCAAAAAGCTGGAGAAAGAAAGCGAAAAAAGTCCTTATGATGATATTGTATCCTGGTTTTTTGATCAGGCCGATTTCAGATTACTGGATGATTTAAGCGAAGCGGAATATAAAAAGACTTTAGATTCGATCACTCCGCTTGAAGAATTGATTAATAGCCACCAACCCGATCTGGAACCAAAAGACAAATACTTTATGAAAGAGTTTGTGCTTTGGGCATTGGTAGAGTATAAAAAGTTGAGCAAATACCGCCTTTCTGACGGAATGCGTTTTAATGACCTCTACGGAAGTTATATTAAAGGACTTTAATGCATAGCGCTACAAACTAAAAAATCCCGTCAATGTTGATGGGATTTTTTAGTTATAGAGGTTTGTTTATTAATTGATAATGGTAAACTCACTGCGACGGTTTTCATCGTGCTGCTCATCTGTACACTTCATTTCATCACAATCGTTAATCGGGTCAGATTCACCGTATCCTTTTGCGGTTAGGCGATCTGCATCAATTCCTTTTGAAATCACATAGTCGCGGGTAGCCTGTGCACGACGTTCAGCCAACTCCTGATTGTAACTTTCCGGACCACGTAAGTCGGTATGCGATCCAATCTCTACTTTCATTTCGGGATATTTCTGCATAATGCTCACCAGTTTATTGAGTGTAAGAGCAGCATCCGGTCTTATGTTTGCTTTATCAAAATCAAAATAAATCTTTTCGAGGTTGATCTGGGTAAGTTGGTTACGCTCATTAACCATAACAATTTCTTCGGTATCGGCATAAGCTTCCATATACAATCTTAAAGCGGTCTTTGTATTGCGTGAATACTCAATACGCACATCTTTTTCGATAGGTACAAAAAGTTCTTTTGAAGCTTTTACCTTATACAAACTATTAGGGCGTACCTCAAATTTAAAGCTTCCTTCTTCATCGGTAGTTGCGGTAACCAGCGTTCCTGTTTCTGGTCTGAACAAGGTAACTTTTGCTCCCGGAATTGGCTCAAGTGTTTTTTTGTTGTCTACATTACCTATGATTTGATAATTGATATTAGGTAATGTTTCAAAGCGGTATAGTTTGTCTTTACCGGTTCGATTAGAAGAGAAGAAACCGGTACTCTGATTTTCTTTCATAATCAAGGCAAAATCATCTGCGTTTGAATTGATAGAAGTACCTAGATTATAGGCATCTGCAAAGGCCTCACCAGAGGCTTTACTGCGATACAGGTCAAGACCGCCCAAACCTTCGGCACGATTAGAAGCAAAATAAAGGCTTCCTGCATCAGAAATGAATGGGAACTGCTCCAGCTTATCACTATTAATGCGATTACCTAAATTGACAGGAGCAGAGAACGAACCGTCGTCATTTAGTGTTACTTTATAAATATCAAAACTCCCAAAACCTCCCGGCATATCACTACTGAAGTAAATAGCCTTACCATCTGGACTTATGGCAGGGTGCGCTACAGAGTACTGGTCTGAACTGAAAGGTAAAAGTTGAATATTACCCCACTGGCCACTTACCAGTTCGGCGCTGTAAATTTGCAATACGGCCACCTTAGCACCGCGAATACGCGTAAAATCATTGCTAGTACGTGTAAAATACATTTTCTTCCCGTCGGGGCTGAAAACCGCATTACTTTCGTGCGTATCGGTATTGATCATTCCCGGAAATTCACCATCATCTGTAATGGCGCTTCCGTTCACGTTAGCATAGTACAGATCAAGATACGGTCTGCCGGTCCAGGGGTAAATAGGGCGGGCGGCATTTCGGTCTGAAGCAAAAATAATTTGACGATCGTAATAGGCAGCGCCAAAATCATTGTAAGCAGAGCTTGCATCCAGAATTTCAGGAAAGAAAAACTGCTCAACAGTTTCATCGTGAGCTTCCATATCTTTTAAAACGTTTACTTCTTCGCTGGTATAGGAAGATAGTAGCTCATTGGCTTTTTCGTAATCACTGCTGCGTTTTGCTGCATCGGCATATCTATACAAAACAGCTTTGTCCTGTTCAGAATTTAATTCCCATAAATCAGCATAAGTTTCTGTAGCCTTAGCCGCATTTTGCGTGTAATAGTAGGCATCAGCCAGATTGCGAGTAGCCAGCGTATCCAGACTTTCATTTTCGGCTTCGGTTGTATACGCTTCGATGGCTTCGGCGTATGCCTGATTGGCAAAGAGCTTATGAGCCTGCTGCAGGTTTTTGGTTTGAGTATATCCTACTTGGCAAACAGCTAGCAGAATAACGAAGAGGGTAAGATTTTTCATAGTTAAGGTGCTGTAATTTAGAAGAATCGGGGAGATTTACGGTAAGATGGGATGTTATTGAATATATCAAAATCAAATAGCACCATCACTTCGTGGCTTCCATTGTTGTATTGTCCAAGATTTGAGGTAGTATAGTCATAGGCATAACCCACTCGTATTCCCTGAGTAACTTCAAAATTAACCATACCGGTCACAGCATCATCAATACGATAACCAATACCTGCCTCAAAGCGCTGATTGAAGCGCACGTTGGCATTTACATCCACACTTACCGGCGCACCGTTTACCCAGCGAGCCATAAATGAGGGTTTAAATTGAAGATTTTCTGAAGGTTCAAAAACATAACCTCCGGTGAGGAAGTAATGGGTATTTTCACTTCCCAGACGTTGCACACCATCCTGATCTTCTATGTGTTTTGAAGCAATAAGATTGGGTGTAGAAAGCCCCAGATAATAGTTTTCAGAAAAATAATAGGCACCTATCCCAATGGTAGGGTAGGTTTGATTGATATTTTGCTGAAATGAAGGGTCTGTTGCCGGTCCGCCAGTGCCGAGCTGAATATTGCTAAAATCAGTGCTAAAAAAAGAAGCACCAGCCTTTATACCTAAAGAGAGGGTTGCATCTTTTTGAACCTGTAGCTTATAGGCAAAATCAGCATTGAGATTGGTTTCCTGAACCACGTTTCCAATCTCATCGTGAACAAGGTTAAGACCCAGTTCTACTTTATCTGACATAGGTAAATGACCAAAGAAGCTGGCTGTTGTGGGTGCACCATCTATGCCCACCCATTGCGAGCGGTAAAGTGCGCCTACTTTGGCTTTGTTTACTGAGGCGTAAGCTGGATTGATTACGCTCATATTATACATATACTGAGTATACTCAGGATCCTGTTGTCCATATATGCTACCGCAAAAAAGGACAAGAGCTGCAAATACTGTGAATATTGAAGTTGAAATTTTCATCGAAATAATCCTTTTTTATCGGTTGAGATATACGTTACCTTGTTTTGGGCCGGTCTGACCGTCATTAAAATTGATGATGTAGAAATAAACACCGTTTGGAAGTGTATTACCACCTAAGTTGTTGGTGTTTGCTTTACCATTCCAAAAACCGGTTGATGCATTGCCTTTAAAAACTACGCTTCCGTTTCGGTTAAAGATTTCAATGGAGTAATCCGGGTAGATGAGGTCGATATTTTTCATTTCAAAGACATCGTTGATACCGTCTCCATTTGGTGAAAATCCGTTAGGGATAAATACCGAATCACAACCACTTAAATCAACGGTTATGGCCAGGCGTTCTGAGCTTTCGCATCCTGAATTTCCGTTAATGACTCCTAGATAATACGTGGTGTTATCTGTTAATGCAGTTCCAACATTAAGAGCAGTTCCACCAGTTGCTGCGTTATAGGTTACAACTGTAAATGAACTGGTTACCCGAGCTTCGAGATCAGCCACTGTTGGTGAGTCATTGATACAGAAAACTTCGCTACCTGAAGCCAAAGTAGGCAATGCAGGATCTTCAGCAATAAATGAATCTGCAGGAAGGTCTATATTTAAGGCACTGCATATAGTTGTAGAACTTTGTATATCAACTATAGTTACTGTAGTACTACCGCTATTGGCTATGAGAACTGAATCCAGATTCAAGGTCGCAGCTCCTCCCGTAAATGAAAGGGTTTCTGTAATTGCTTCGCTTGTATTAGCTCCGCTTAATTCATAGGTTACAAAATAATCTGCATCAGCTAAAAGTGTCGCACCAGATAGATTAACGCTAGCAGGCTCACCAAAACAAACATCAGCAATTGAAATTGAAAGTCCGTCGGCATCCGGAAGCGGAAGCACTTCAAAATCATCAGCAATAATTAATGGATCAGAATCACAACCCGCCGCGCTGCTTACAAGGGTTAGGGTGAAAGTTGTAATGCCGGTTTCAGTAAGTGATGCAGCAGGAATTTCAAAACTTCCGCTTGCGGAAGTTATACTTAAAGTAGTAGTAACATCATTTGCCGTATTCGCTCCGGAAAGATCGTATGTAATGGTATATTCTCCATCAGCAAGACCGGTAGCGTTTGTAAAGCTTACAAATCCGTCTTCATTGAGACAGATGTCTGAAGTTTCCAGTTGGCCATCAGCCACATCAGGAATAGGATTTACAACAAAACTTACAGTAGCCGCATTTGTACTCACACACGAAGTGCTAAGGTTAATCACCTGGGTAAGATTGAATGCATTGGAACCTGAAGCAGAAAGAATACTCGCATCCAATAGGATTGAAGCACTACCATCAACAAATGTTAGAGTTTCGGTAGCCGAAGACGTATTGGCTCCGGTAAGTTCATAGCTCACTTCATAATCTCCATCAGCAAGGTCAGTCCCGTTGATTTCAACGGTTGTACCTTCTTCTAAACAGATATCAGATACAGAAAGATTTTCGCTTTCAATTACTGGTAACGGATTCACAACAAAATCAACGGAAATATCCAAATTTGAGGTAACACAATTCGAGTCATCATTAGTCACTTCGCTGATGCTTAGCGTTGTCGGCCCTGTATTTTCCAGAAGTGCGTCATCAATTGTAAATAAAGCCTCACCATTTACAACCGAGACTGCGCTAACAATCGCGGTTGCGGTAGAAGCGTTGCTAAGTTCATAGGTAAATGTATAACTACCATCACTTAGATTAGGAGCAGTCAGCATCACATTTACAGGCGAGTCATTTAAACAAAGATTATCAAGGCTTAGTGTTGCGTTTTCTAAATCAGGAGGAGATACAATGGTAAAATCTTCACTTACAGGAGTGTTAGTACTTTCGCAAAGCGTGGTGGCATCGATAAATGATGTCAGACTAACGGTTGTGGTACCAGCATTTGCAATTAAATCAGCGTCAATGACCAGAGTTCCGGTTCCCGATTCAATGGTCACCGAAGCAGTCTGGGCGTTCTGATTGTTATCCCCACTGAGATCGTAAGTAACGGTATACGTTCCGTCAGCTAAAGTACCGGAAGTATCTGCTAAAACCAATGAAGCATCGTCTCCCTGGCAGGAACCGGTAATCTGATTGATACTCAGGTTTGAAAAATCAGGATTTGGATTAACAGTAAAATCAATGCTTAGACCGGTAACCGTAGCCTCACAAGCGTTTGGTGTATTTAGATCTGTAATTGCGGTGATACTCACGGTATTTGTTCCGGTATTGGCTAAGTCTGCTGCTGCAATTGAAAAACTGCCTTCTCCAGAAACAAAAACCAAAGTTTCGGGTTGGTCAGCAAGTATATTGGCTCCGCTAAGCTGGTATGTGATTTCATACGTTCCGTCTTCAACTTCAGGATTAGTAAGTGTGATGGTAACATCATCACCTTCGCAAGACGCATCAGTTGCTAAGATGGTGTTATCAAGACTTGGTAATGGGTTTACAACAAAATCAACTGAAATATCCAAATTTCCTGTAACGCAGGTCGTGTCATCATTAGTCACTTCGCTGATGCTTAGTGTTGTCTGTCCTGTATTTTCCAGAAGTGCGTCATCAATTGCAAATACAGCTTCCCCATTTACAACAGCGACTGCGCTAACAATCGCGGTTTCGGTAGAGGTAGAGGCATTGCTCAGTGCATAGGTAAACGTATAACTACCATCACTTAGATTAGGAGCAGTGAGCATCACATTTACAGGCGAGTCATTTAAACAAAGATCATCAATACTTAGCATTGCGTTTTCTAAATCAGGGGGAGAAACAATTGTGAAATCTCCACTCATGGGTGCATTAGTACTTTCGCAAAGCGTATCGGCATCAATAAATGATGTCAGACTCACAGTTGTGGTACCTGCATTAGGGATTAGATCAGCGTCAATGACTAGTGTACCAGTTCCTGATGCAATGGTCACTGAAGCGGTCTGCGCGGTCAGATTGTTATCTCCGCTGAGGCCGTAAGTAACGGTATAGGTTCCGTCAGCTAAAGTGCCGTTAGCGTCAGTTAGAACCAGCGAAACATCATCTCCCTGGCAGGTTCCGGGAATTTGATTGATGCTCAGGTTTGAAAAATCAGGATTTGGATTTACAGTAAAATCAATGCTTAGACCGGTCACCGTAGCTTCACACGCGTTTGGTGTATTTAGATCTGTAATTGCGGTGATACTCACGGTATTTGTTCCGGTATTGGCTAAGTCTGCTGCTGCAATTGAAAAACTGCTTTCTCCTGAAACAAAAACCAAAGTTTCGGGTTGGTCAGCAAGTGTATTGGCTCCGCTAAGCTGGTATGTGATTTCATACGTTCCGTCTCCAACCTCAGGATTAGTAAGCGTGATGGTGACATCATCACCTTCGCAAGATGCATCAGTTCCTAAGGTGGTGTTATCAAGACTTGGTAAAGGATTTACTATCAAATCAACTGAAGCTGGTAGACCCGCACTTGGACATTCCTGATTTTCGGTTGTAAGCGCGGTTATCGCGATACTTGTTGTACCTACATTAGCAAGATTCGACGCATCAATAGGAAAAGTGGCCTCGCCAGCAGTAAAAGTAATCGGGATAGTTGTTTCACCTGCCGTATTATCACCGGTAAGTGTATAGGTTAGGTTGTAGTTTCCATCTGCAACTAGTGTAGGACTGGTACTTATTCTTACGCTTGCCGATTCTCCTTCACAAATCGAGTCAGCCGTAATCGTGCTTGCAGAAAGGTCTGGCGTAGCAACGATAGTAAAAGTCGCGGTAGGATTTGTAACAATAGTAGCCGCACAGGTTTTAATGGTGTTGGCTACCGAAGTAAGCGCAAGTGTAGTTTCTCCGTTTGCAAGTAAAGCCGAAGGAATACTAAAAGTTCCCGTACCATTAGCAATTGCCACACTGGTAACGGTCTGATCAGGAGCATTGATTGAACCGCTAAGATCGTAGGTGAAGTCATAAGTGCCATCTGCCAGATTAGCCGGATCTGAAGTGTCTGTAATCGAAACAAGGACTTCTTCGCCTTCACAGGTGCTGTCAACGCTAACGCTTACCGTTTGCGCATCAGGAAGTGGGTCTATAGTAAATGAGGTAACAACATCAGTTGGAGTAACACAATCCGCTTCATTAGAAATGGAATTCAAGGTAGCCGAGTACTCACCAGCTGCCGGTAATGCATTTGCCATTATAGTAATTGATGCAGCGCCTCCACTAACCGTTGCATTTTGTGAATATTGCTGAGAGGTAGCTTCCATGGTTAGGGTGTAGGTAAATGTGTAATCACCGTCAATCAATTCTATTGCCGGAGTAGTACCAGCATCTACGATAGAAAGCGTAGCATTTTCACCAAAGCATAGG
Source organism: Leeuwenhoekiella sp. (assembly GCA_002708845.1). Classification (GTDB taxonomy): domain Bacteria; phylum Bacteroidota; class Bacteroidia; order Flavobacteriales; family Flavobacteriaceae; genus Leeuwenhoekiella. Next base: position 488,205 of record PAPI01000024.1, on the reverse strand, counting down.
GGCTCACTTACAGTTATCTGTGTATCTGATACATCTGGAAGGGCGATAATGGTTAGGGTATCGCTAAGCACATCTATGATCGCTTCACAACTACCTTGAGTATTGGGATCAATAATTTGGGTTATGTTTAATTCAGCAACGCCAGCAGCAGTAAAGAAGTTTGGGTTTACATTAAATGAACCCGCTCCATTTGTTATGGTAACCATTACGGTTTCACTTCCGCTATTGGGTGCAGGGCTAACTTCGTAAGAGACCTCATAATCACCATCTGAAATTACAGCAGGGTCTCCCGTAATGGTAGCAACAGGAGTTATAGGTAATTCATTTTCGCAAATAATGTCTTCTTCGTCAGCAGGAAATGTCAATTCCAAAGACGCATCGGTAAAGTCAGCAACAGCTTCGATAGTAATACTTACAGTTACTTCACTGATGCTACAATTTGGATTAATTGGGAAAACGCGATACGTGAATGGGTATGTACCCGCTCCAAAGGTGTTGCGGATGTTTTCAATGTTAATGATATTATCATTAACCCCGTTGATTTCAGAAGTAGAACCTTCTGACCAAAAACCTCCATCATCTTCTCCAACGATCGCATTTCTCAGGTTAAAGTTGGTTTGGTTAGATAAATCATCGGTAAAACAAAACGCAGTGACTACTGCCGGGTCAACGGTTCCTGCCTCTGGAGACTCTATAACTTCTAACATTACTGTTGAAGAAGTAGACGGGCAAATTCCCTGCGCCGGAACGGTATAGGTGAATACGTAATTTCCAAAACCAGCCTGAGCTGCGTTAAACACACTGCCTTGTAAAGCATCTGCCGGACCGCTGGTAACTGCCCATGTACCATCTAGTGTAGGACTTGGAGAGCTTCCAGTAAATTGAAACAGGTTTACGCTGGTATCGTCATCACAGGCTACCGCGTTCATATCATCAGTTCCCGGATAGCTTCCTAGAACAAGGGTTACTGTGGCAGAATTATCAGTACAGCCTGCAACACCTTCTACGGTATAGGTGTATCGAAAGGTTCCGCCTCGCACAATTTGCCAGGTGTTAAGCATACCGTTAGTGGTATTCAAACCGCCACTGTTATCGTCATCAGTCCAGGTACCACCGGTCTGAGGAGTTCCTTCAAGGGCATCAAAAAGATCTACAATTTGTTGTGTGCTTTTGTCACACAGGTTTGTCGTGCCGTCATCTCCGGCACACTGCGCAAAGGTTTGAGAAGAAAAACCAACAGAAAAAATAAGGAAAAGCGTAAACGCAGCTTTCCCAAGAAGCGTAGAATTTTTAATCATAAGAGTTGGGTTAGTAAAATTTTATCCAAGTATAGCCGATAAATTACATATAAAATCGACCAAATGTAAAATAATAAATTGAATTTTTAGATTTTTTATCATTTACAATCATAGATTTTCAACTTTTCCGTCAGGATATTTCGCAAAACGCTTTTTTTCAGGGTCGTGAGTGTGCTCATTAGAGGGCCAGGGCCAGCCTCCAAAAGCATCATCCTGAAACCGCTTAAAAGCATCTTCAATATCTTTACGCGAATTGCCCACAAAAGGACCGTGCTTAACCACAGGCTCTCCAATAGGTTTTCCCTGCAGAAGTAGAAGCTGGGCTTGAGTTGAGCCATTCTTGAGTGTTAGTTCTTCAGTAGCTGTTGCCCGAATGTGATGCATTGGAGGGATTTCAAAACCTTCAGCTTCCAGTTGCTCTCCTTCATAAAAATAGAGCGAGCGATTTGAGCCTTCTGCTCCTTTAGGTACCGTGAAACTTGCATTAGCGTCTATACTGATAAGCCAGATTTGAATGTCGTTTTTAGGATTTGCCGCCCAGGAATCAGGAGCTGGGTCTAGCGCCGTCTGCCCGTCATAGCTTCCGGCGATGAGTTTTACCTGTATCGAGTTACCGTCTGCGTCTGTTTTCTCAACAACAGGAATGTTTTTATCCCACATCATCCCAAAATAGGGATCTACCTGTTTGCTTTTTGCAGGAAGATTCAACCAGATTTGAAAAAGCAATAACGGATTTTCTTCTTCTTCATTCAATAGCGGAAACATTTCGCTGTGCTGAACTCCTTTACCAGCAGTCATCCATTGTACATCGCCTTCACCAAATCGACCTGCAGCACCCAGAGAATCCGAATGATCTACAAAGCCTTTTTCGCAAATAGTAACCGTCTCAAAACCTACGTGCGGGTGGGAGGGGAAGCCCGGTACTTTTGAACCATGGTACATCGCCCAACCGTCTTTTTGTATAAAATCCTGACCGATACTACGTCCCGCAAGCGAAGCATCGGGACCTAGCTTGCCATTACCCTTAGGATAACGATCATTGTGAAAAGCACAAAATAGAAAAGGGTCTTGTGTATCCCACTGCGCTTGCAGGCGGGTAATTTTTTGAATAGCTGCCATAAGGTAGATTTTTTGGTTCTAACGAATATAGGCACCACCATTCAATTTCTAAAGTGTAATTATAAACACTTATTCACAGCCTGCTTACGCGGTGTAGTAAGCGTTTTGTATTTTTCACATATAAATCAACACACGAATGAAATTTTTTCAAAAGGAAATACGCTTGCAGTCGCGTCGCCGGGGTTTTCACCTGATTACATCAGAGATTACCGCTCAGTTGGATGAATTAAGCGAAATAGAAACCGGACAGTTACAGGTATTTATCAAGCATACTTCGGCATCGCTTACAATAAATGAAAATGCAGATCCTACCGTACGTGAGGATTTTGAAAGTCATATGAATAAAATGGTACCCGAGAATGCACCGTATTATAAACATACTTTTGAAGGCCCCGATGATATGCCGGCGCACATAAAAGCCAGTTTAATGGGGACTTCGGTGACCATACCGGTCACTAACGGCCGACTGAATCTGGGTACATGGCAGGGAATTTACCTGTGTGAGCACCGCAATCACGGCGGAAGTCGCAAGGTGGTACTGACGTTATTTGGCGTTTAATTCGTTTTTCGCAGAAACCAATTGCTCCAGAATGTGTTCTACACCATTTTCGGCATTGCTTTTAGTGGAGTAAGCAGCTGCTTTTGCAACATTTGGATGCGCATTTTGCATCGCAAAACTAAAATCCGATTGTTCAATCATCTCCAGGTCGTTGTTGTAATCCCCAAAAGCCATGGTCTCGGCTTTAGAAATATTCAGTTTTTGCTGAAGTAACTTCAAGGCACGGCCTTTATCGGTATCCAGATGGCTGATGTCCAACCAATTTTCACCGCTTACTTTTACTTTTACTTCGTGCTCAATATCCCGAACCCGTGGATAGGTGGTTTCTTCAGAACCACCAAAACTGTAAATCGCAATTTTAAAGAAGGAATCTTGAGTGATGGCGGTTAGATCCTCTACATTTTTGTATTTGGTATAATACTCTTTAAAAATCTCAAGGAATTCCTCGTGGGTAGATTCAACATAAGCCTGCTCCCTTCCGCATAGCACAATATGTGCATCTTCAATAGTTCGCATCCGCTTAATGAGGTTGTGAACCGTTTCGGTGTCTATGGTACAGGTGTCCAAAACTTCCTCACCTTTCACGGTAATGCCTCCGTTTTCAGCAATGACGTAAATATGCTCTTTAATAGGAGCCAGTTTAGAAACGATGCTGTAATACTGTCTGCCGCTTGCCGCTACAAAGGGAATATCGTGCGCCTGTAGTTCTTTAAACAATTCAAAAAAACGATCGCTTACCTGGTCTTTATCATTTAGGAGCGTCCCGTCCATATCTGAAATGACCAATTTTACCTGTGTTAAATCCATAGCGGCAAAGATACTTTAAAGCTTTAGCCTTGAAACCGATTTTATATTAATTGAATCTTAAATCGAAGGCTTAATATTTCGCGCCCTGATCAATATTTTCCGAGGCTTTTTCAATAAACAAACGCAGGTCTTCATTTGCAGCTTTGAGGTCTTCAGCACGCAGGTACATCATATGTCCGCTGCGGTAGCCTTTAAAATCCATACGATCGTCAAATTTGCCGTTGATGTTGATCTGGCCCATTATGTATTTGGCATTAAAATAGGTGCAGGCACCGTCGTAGTAACCCGACTGCACTAAAAGGTGCAAATTGGGATTGATGGCCATCGCCTCGCGCAGATCTGCACCGGCGTGGTTGTTTGAGCGGTCCCAGGGATGTACATCACCAAACAAATCATAAGTAAGATCGGTTTTAAAGCCTAGTTCTTCCCGCATATAGTAGTTGATTGCCGGAGTAAAACTGTGTAGCCAAGAGGTGAGTTCGCTGTTGTAATCGGGAGAAGTACCTGCATTAGCGATATCGATACCACGATAGCGACTGTCCAGTCGACCTACGGTAAAACCCTTAGAATTGCGCAACAGATCTTTCCAGAAATAATTAAAAGGAACTGCGAGGTTGTTTTGCTTCACTGTCTCTACGGAAAGACCCGAGTAGTATGCTATTTTTTCGGCTACAGATTCTTTTTCGGCCGCTGTGGCATAGCCTCCTTTTGCCAATACCGGAAGCAATTCGTTTACGGTGTACGCCTCAACTTCCGGAAGCATTTCGGTTAAATCTTTATTCTGAAGGGCAGGAGGCAGGGCATCATGATACCAGGCCGTAGCGGCGAAATAGGGTAGGCGGTTTGCAATCTCAACCGGACCTTCAAATTCAAAGCCTATTTCGGTGGGGGAAACCAGAATCACCCCGTTGAGATACATCCAGCGTTTTTGCTGTAAGGCGTTGGCAAGACCAGATACGCGTGTTGTGCCGTAGCTTTCACCAATAAGAAACTTAGGAGATCGCCAGCGGTTGTGCCGGGTAACAAATGTGTTTACCCAATCGGCGAGATACGAAATGTCTGCATTTACCCCAAAAAACTGCTCGCGCTCAGGCATTTTGCCTTCTGCATCTGCGATCATACGGCTGTAGCCCGTATTTACCGGATTTACAAAAACAACATCAGCCACATCAAGAACCGAATTGGGATTGTCTTTGATGCCGTAGGGTTGAACGGGATAACCTTCGTCTGTAATTTTTAGAATACGCGGGCCGGTGTATGCAATATGCATCCAGACCGAAGCCGAGCCCGGGCCTCCGTTAAAGCTGATGAGTAAGGGACGCGTCTGATTGTCTGAAACGTCAGAGCGCGAGTAATAGGTATAATTGAGGGTAGCTACCGGATTTCCGTTTTTGTCCCAAACCGGCTGAAAGCCCAGTTCTGCGCTATAGGGAACTGTCTTCCCTTTTATACTTATTGAATGTTTGGAAATCATCGTCGTATCAACAGGAGCTTTGACCTGCTGGGCGTAGGATGTGCTAATAAGCAAGGCGAAAAAAGCGAGTAAGGTATATTTCATGGTAGTTTTATTGGCACCGCCAACGGGTTTAATATCCCAAGGCGCGTAGTGAAATTAAAAATTTGGATATAACGAATACCTCGAAGGCTTGGCCAAGGTAGTTTACTGAATGTGTTTAAAAATACAATTTACAAGTAATATGGTTTGTTGAAGAAACTGAATTTAAAAAGCAGCATCACAAAACTTATTTAGTACTGACTTCTTGAAGTAACTTTTGGAGTTCTTCGCTGGAATACATTTTACCGCGTTTGATTACGGCGAACAAATCCTGAGTATTATGTATATTTTCAAGCGGATTGGCATTCAGTAAAATCAGATCGGCAACGGCATCTGCCTGAATAAGCGGTTTGGTTTTTTGCAGAAAATCGGCTCCGTTTAAGGCTGAAGTTTGAAGGGCTTCCAGCGGGGATAAGCCGGCAGCTACCATAGCTTTTAATTCCTGATGCAGTGACTGCCCCGGATACACGTAGGAGTTGAAAGCCCCGCAGTCTGAGCCGGCTAATAATTTCACTCCGTTGCGGTTGAGATCCCCCGTAAGTTTTACAAAAGCAGAGTCCAGATTTTTGCGCATTACGACAAACTCGGGCGAGGCATTCTTGGCGCTGTTGATACGCCCGGCATAGGTTTTTTGAATTCTTAAACCTATATAATTAAGATATTCATCATTACTGTGATCTACTTCATCCAGATAGCTCAGGGTATGACCAATATGAAGCGTGGGCACCACAAAAACATCTCGATCCTTAAGGGTTTTAAAGGTGTTCTGCGCTATTGAATCGGTATAACTTTGCATTACCCGATCTAAGGAAGACCAAAATCCTGCTTCCCCATTTTTAACCGCTTCGGTTATAATTTCTTCTTCAGAAGAGCAGCCTTTTAAAACATAATATAAATGTTCAATCGCATCAATTCCCGCCGCAGTGGTTTCATCAAGCGTCACGCTATACGGCATATGACCGCTGGTGATGAGTCCGCGCTTTTCGGCTTCCTCGATGACCGTTAGGTAATTTTCGCCGGAAATTTTACTGTCGTAAATCTTGACAAAATCTACGTTTAGTTCTTGCAGCGAATCTAAAGCTGCATTTATTTCGGCTTCGCTGGAAACCTCAAGCGAACCCGCCCAGGTAGCACCGGGACCGTCAATTTTAGGTCCGGAGGTGTAAATATCCGGTCCGGTGAGTTCGCCGGATTCGATTTGATTTTGCCAGTCCTGAACCGCTAGGGTTAGATCGCCACCGGCATCGCGAACGCTGGTAATTCCGTTTGCGATATAGAGGTTGAGCAGATTTTTATTTTCAGTAATAAGGCTGTCGCCACCTCTAAAATGCACGTGATTGTCCCAAAGGCCGGTCATCAGATATTTGCCTGTCGCATCCAGAGTTTCTTTAGCAGTGATTTTTGTTGCTTCCAAGCTATCTAAAACCGCGTTGATGCGATCTCCTTTGATATAGACAAACTGATTGGGGTAAATATCACCGGTTTCTAGATCGATGCGATTTACATGAGCAATCAAGAGGTCTGCTTCGGGTTTATGCGACTTGCAGGAACTCAAAAACAATAAAAGCGTGAGCGTGGAACTTAGCATTTTAATCATCGTGTGCTGAGGTATTGATGGTTTAGTAGAATGCAAAAAAAAGAGCCTTAAATAAGGCTCTTTAAATATATTGATTCTGTGGCTTACTTGCCCCATTCGGTATGGAAAATACCTTCACGATCCAGTCGTTCGTAGGTGTGTGAACCAAAGTTATCACGCTGCGCCTGAATCAGGTTTAACGGCAGATGACTTGAAGTATACGCCTCAAAATAGTTTAGCGAATTTGCCAATCCCGGTACCGGAATACCACTGCTTACCGCATACGCTACCAGTTCACGAACGGAAGCTAGCGTTTCCTGCACTTTAGGCACAAAAGAAGGAGCGAGTAAGAGGTTTGGTAAGTTTTTATCTTTGGTATAGGCATCAGAAATGTCTTCAAGTAACCCGGCACGAATGATACAACCCGCTCTCCAGATTTTTGCAATGACAGACATATCCAGATCGTACTCGTATTCTTTAGAAGCTTCTGCCAACTGGTGCAAGCCCTGTGCGTAGGCGATGATAAAGGAGAAGTATAATCCTTCTTCGGCCATTGCGATGATTTTATCTTTGTCAATCGCTTTAGGCTCCGGGCGGTCGTATAATTTATCGGCTACGATACGCTCGTCTTTTAATGCTGAAATCTCACGCATACTTACCGCGATATCAATGGTAGGAACAGGAATACCTAAATCCATCGCATTTTGCGAGGTCCATTTACCGGTACCTTTTTGTTTGGCTTTGTCCAGTATCATGTCGATCAATCTTCCGTCAGTAAGCTCATCTTCCTGCTTAAATATTTCAGCAGTGATCTCCACTAAAAAGGATTGCAAACGTCCTTTATTCCATAGGTCATACACGTGATGCAGTTCGTCATTTGATAAACCTACAGACTTTCGGAGTAGATCATAGATTTCAGAAGTAAGTTGCATCATCCCGTACTCAATGCCGTTGTGTACCATCTTTACATAGTTACCGGCAGATTTTGGTCCTAAATGCGCAACGCATGGCTGCCCTTTAAAATCAGCAGCCACGGCTTCAAAGATAGGCTTGATGTGCTCATAAGCATCGGCGTCACCACCGGGCATAATACTGGGCCCTTTACGGGCACCTTCGGCACCACCACTTACACCGGCACCAAAGAAATTGATTCCTTTTTCTTTTAAATAGGCTTCGCGACGATCGGTGTCTGTATAAAAGGAATTTCCACCATCAATGATAATATCTCCTTCATCCAAATGCGGCAAAAGATTTTCAATAACCTGATCTACAATTTTACCCGCCGGTACAAGAAGCATGATTTTACGCGGTTGAGCCAAAGCGTCAACAAAAGTTTCAATATCTGTTGAGGCATCTACTTTCTCCAGGTCGCCACCTTCCTTTTTAAGCGCGTCTACTTTTTCCTGATCCAGGTCGTAACCATATGCTTTAAAATTGTTGTCTGCGACGTTTAAGATAAAATTGCGTCCCATTACTCCAAGACCTACCAGGCCAAAATCATAATCTGTATGCTTCATAATAATTAGATATTGTTCTTTTAAATTTGCACGCTAATGTTTTTATAAAGCCTCTTTAGTGCGCTTAAGATGCCTTATTTTTGTGACAGTTATAGCCAAAATTAAATGATAACATCGAGATTTAACGGGTTAAAGTTATAAACTCATGTTATAATGTGATAATTGGGTTACATCCCTAAAATTAAAACAAACCAATTTCTATGATATCTACATCAAATCAGCTTCTGGTCATATTTGGAGCTTCTGGAGATCTTACCGCCCGTAAATTAATACCGGCACTTTACAACATTTACGCAGATGGGCATTTTCCCGAAAATTTTGTGGTGCTGGGAGCCAGCCGAAGCGATCTAAGTGATGAGGATTTTAGAAAGCGGGTGGTTTATGACAGTCCGTTTTTAAAGGATGAAGTAAAAAAGCAGGATAAAGAATTCATCAAGAAATTTGCCGATATGATGTTCTATGAAGATCTCGGCGATGATTATGATTCAGACTATAAAGGGCTCAATAAGCGCATCGAGGCCTTAAATAAGGAATATAAGACGGATGAAAATTATACGTTTTATCTTTCTACACCGCCCAGTTTATACGAACCTATAGCAAAAAATCTTTCTGATCAGGGACTGACCAAAGGCAGCGGAACTGATAAAGGTTTTAGAAGGATAGTGGTTGAAAAGCCTTTTGGTTACAGTCTGGAAACCGCAAAAGAACTCAATGCCGGTTTGCAAAAGTATTTTAAGGAAAAGCAGATTTACCGCATAGACCATTATTTAGGAAAGGAAACCGTTCAAAACTTAATGGTAACCCGATTCTCAAATACCATTTTTGAACCTTTATGGAACCGAAATTACATCCACCACGTTGAAATCACCAATGCGGAAACCGTAGGAGTTGAGAAGCGTGGAGGTTATTATGATAAATCGGGGGCGTTACGCGATATGTTCCAAAGTCACTTGCTACAGATTGTGTCGCTTATTGTGATGGAGCCGCCTATTAGTTCTGATGCAGAAGAAATACATAATGAAAAAGTAAAAGCGCTTAAGTCGCTGCGTATTATGCGTGATGAAAAGACGCTTTTTGACAATACGATGAAAGGGCAGTATATCGCCTCCAGTATTGATGGTAAGCGGGTAAAAGGTTATCGGGAAGAAGAGGGCGTTGATCCGGAATCTAAGACCGAAACCTATGCAGCCGTTAAGTTTTTTGTTGACAACTGGCGCTGGAAAGATGTACCGTTTTACGTGCGTACCGCCAAGCGAATGCCAACCAAGGTAACCGAAGTGGTGATTCATTTTAAAACGCCGCATCATCAGGTGTTTAAAAACCAGGACATCAACAATAAAGACAACAAGCTTGTCATACGGATACAGCCCGATGAGGGAATATTGATCAAATTTGGCGTAAAAGTGCCCGGACAAGGCTTTAAAGTTGAACGCGCCAATCTTGATTTTTACTACAGTAGCTTAAGCGATAAGAATATTATGGATGCTTACGAGCGCTTGTTGCTTGACGCGATGCAGGGTGATACTACACTTTACGCACGTGCCGATGAGGTCGAGGCAGCCTGGGCATTTGTAGATCCTATTCTAGAATACTGGGCAAAAGATGTGAATGTAAATACCTACGGATACCCTGCCGGAACCTGGGGGCCTAAAAATTCTGATGATCTTATTGAAGATGCAAACGGATGGCGCAATCCCGGGGAATTGCTTACAGACGAAACCGGATATTGTATTATCTAAAGGTTATTGATGGTGATGTAGGGGTGAGAAGTAAAAGGTAAAAGGTGAGTGGTAAGAAGGAATTATTATTTACTCGCTTATTATAAGCCGCAAATCAACCCTGAATATTGAATTGTAAACTTTGAATTTAAAAAGATGGAATTACGCATAAAAGATACCAAGCAGTTAGTAGCTGAAGATTTTTCTGAATTTTTTAAAAAGACCTGTTCGAGCGGGGAGGATGTGCATATTGCGCTTTCCGGCGGAAGCACGCCGAAGATTGTTTTTGATCAGTTGGCTTCAGAATTTGGTAAAGACATAGATTGGTCTAAGGTCTATTTTTACTGGGGTGATGAGCGTTGCGTGGCTCCTACAGATACCGAAAGTAATTATAAAATGACGGTTGATCATTTGTTATCAAAAATCGAAATTCCTAAAACCAATATTTACCGTGTAAAGGGAGAAAATGATCCGGAGGAAGAAGCTAAACGATACAGTGATGTACTTCAGGAGAATATTCCGTTGGCTAATGGCGTACCTTGTTTTGATCTGGTCATTTTAGGAATGGGTGATGATGGGCATACGGCTTCTATTTTTCCGCATCAAATCGCTTTGTGGGATATGCCTGAAAATTGCCGGGTAGCCACGCATCCTGATAGTGGTCAAAAACGCGTTACGATTACCGGAAAAGTGATTAACAATGCCAAGACGGTAGCATTTTTAGTTACCGGAGCCAGCAAAGCCGAAAAAGTAACGGCTATCATTAATGAAACCGAAGGTTATAAAGACTATCCCGCAAGTCTGGTAGCACCCAAAAGTGACGAACTGATTTGGTTTTTAGATAAAGATGCGGGGAAGGGAGTGGAGTAGTTGCAGATGAGCAGTTTATAGATTAAGGATTACAGCTCGTCTACAGTAAAAGTTCATCTGCCGATTCTTAATTTTGAAGCTTGGTTTGGTTTTTAATTTTGAATTTAAATTCAAGATTATGAGACTAAAACTACTATTTTTTATTTGCATTATTCCAGGCTTTCTATTGGCTCAGAATTTTCAGTACCTGGGGCAATATGATTCTGAAGGTACCCCGCTATATTTAGAAAAACCAAATGATGAGATAAGCACTTCAACTTTAGAATTGATTTCAAATTCATTACCGGAGTCTTTTCCGGTACCTACTTATAATCCACATTACATCTCAAGTGGTTATGATACCGATATTTTGGTTTATGAAGATGCAGATGTTTATGTGACTTTTGTAGCTGAAGGTGCGGGTTATAAGAATGTGCTGGGATTTTATACCTATGACCTTGAAAATCCTAAAGACCGGGCTCCTTACGATCACGAGATAACCATTGTATTTCCTAATGTTTCCGCTAAAGGTTCTGGTGGAGGTTTGATAGCAGGAAACAAAGTAAAGCTAGGCCGGTTTAAAGCAGGTACTGGTATTGGCTGGGTGTTGCTTGCCAATGGCTGGAAATCTCAAGTAACCTGGGGACAGTGGCAGTTGTTTTCTAATCCTGATTTTAATCCCGAGTCAGAAACTGATTTACGATTTCACAATGTGTTGCTCAACGATCCTGAAAACGAACGTATTCTTCTGGGATTTGAGGACATCAGACGCGATTACGCCTCCTGCGATAATGATTTTAATGATGCCTTGTTTTGTGTAACGGCCAATCCTTATACAGCTTTGTCAACCAAAAATTATGCAGACGTCAGTTCAGCAGCTGCAGTTAAATCGGCTTATGACGGTGGTTTGGAGAGCAATGGTGATCTAGCCGCTTTAATCGCGCAACGCAATTTGCAACGTGTTAAAGATGGTGTAAAAGGAAATCAAAAAAAATCACAAAAGCGTTTTTCGGGTAAGAAATTTACCAAAGGAGGACAAACTAAACTGGCTTCTTATTTTCCGGAAACGGGTATGTTTGGTACCGAAAGTTCTTATGTTTCAACGCCTTCAGATTTGCTGAATATTACTAATGCATCTGCATTACTAGCTGTAGATTATTATGAAGTAAATGACCGCGTGGCAGCAGGCTTGCTGATTGAAACTAAAGATCACGTTTACGATCACACCAAAACTATTTGCGACCGTCTTAATGGTGCTGTTCTGGAAGATGTACGCACATTTAGATTAGAGGGTCACGAGTTTATTTTGGTAAAAATTTTGAAGCCTGACGGAATCCGGGAGTACGCTGTAAGTTTTTCCGTTTCACAAAGCGAAAATACGCAATCCCTGTATAGTTTTTGGAACATCGATCAATATCCTGCAGGTGATTATTTAAATTTTCAGATTTGGGGAACTTCTGTAGGTCAGGTGAGTACGTTGATCAATCACGCACTGGCTCAACTTGAATTAAATGGTTACTTGCAAAAAACTGAAAGTGCCATTCAACTTCCCGGTGTTTTTGTAAAAAGCGGCTATTATTTAAATGGCAATTTGCATTTAAATATTTTAAATAAAACGGGCAGCAGAGAAATATTAGTCACTGTACAATACCGTGAAACGGAAAGCACTGAGATTTCAGAACTTGTTGAACAACTTAGTCTGAATGGTAAGAGCGATCAGGAAGTGGAAATCGCTACCGGTTACTTATTTGATGCAGGTATCTCAATTACTGACTTGCAAACCGGATTTTACGACGCATTGTATCTTGCAGATGGTCCATGGGGTGTAGATTATCAGGAGGAGAACGTACGACTTGCCAGTTTTGAAATTTTTCCAAATGATATGAATCAAATGGAAACGGATGCAGTTTATGCAGTAGAGCGCGGCATCGCGTTGAATGCTGAAGTTAAAGGTACTCTTAATATTTTTAGACACTTGCTTGCCGGTGAATTGACACTGGATGTTTCCGATCTTTCAGCCATAGCATTTAATCTTGAGAGTAATGAGCAAGTAGAAGTGATTCTTGTTCCTGCAGCACTTGAAAATTGGGAGGATCGTTTGCGTTATGCACTGCAGCCTATAGACGGAAAATCTGCGTACAGCATACCTTTTGAGGCTTTTAAAGACGGTACAGGCAACTCGGCGGCAGTTACAGCGATACGCAGTGTGGTTTTCTCAATTCAAGGTGATTATAGCGACTTTAAAGAAGTTACTCTAAATGTATCAGGTCTTGTTTTTAACAATGCTAATACGCTCTCTGTTGACGAACTGGTGGCAGCTGAAGAGCAGGCGACCGCTGTCAATTATCCTAATCCGTTTACCACTTATACTATTATTAAAATACCAGAAACGACGACAAGCGTCTCGTTGAGGGTATTTGATATGCTGGGTCGCTTAGTTGTTTCTACAACGCAAAATACCGATCAGGGCTGTCTGTTACGCCTGGATCGAGCAGATCTCGCTGCCGGGGCTTATATATATAAACTTACCACAGATTCTGGAAAGGAGTTTGACGGAAAGCTCTTGATCAATTAATACAGGTTGAGCTTAAAGCCGAAGATGAAAAATTTAAATCAGGTAGGGACGAGGTATTATTGATTATTAAAACCAGTTTGTTGCAGCCAACTCAACTTGTCTTCTAAAAATAATGGGTTTGTTTTTCCATTTTTGAGACTCATAGAATGGTCTGTACCCTCATAAACTTTGACTTCAAAATTAGATTCTTGGGGAATAGCGGAAAGCGAAGCTTTTGGGTTAACACGCGCATCTAATGCTCCGTACTGAAGCAGTACCTGGCAGGTAATAGTATCGACGTTTCCTTCGGTGGTAAAATGAATGTCTTCTGAAAGCGGCCGGGAAGTCAAAACACCGGTGGTATCTGGGCGGTATCTTAAATTAGGCGCCAGATTGATGAGGTTTTTGACATTATCAAGCATCGTTTTTGAGATGGCACCTTTTGCAACATCATCAAAATACGCATCCCAAACGTTCAGGGTTTTAGTAATTATCGCACTATCTAACTACTGCTGCGTGTGTAAATAATTTTCAATAGCATGATGATTGTCTTTAAATGACTCTAAAAGGCCGGAAACTGCATTTACAAAAGCTATTTTCTCCGGACTTCTAATCGCCATATTGAGTGCTAATCGACCTCCTTGGCTTAGACGGCGAATGCCCATGCACGAGCTGTCAATGCTTTTATAATTGGAAACTTTATGCGGTCTGTAGAAAAGTCAAATATGAAACAAAATTTCGTTAACTATAGATTTTAGAAGAGGATAATTATATTTAAAATTTAAAGTAAATGCAGTTTTTCGTTTTTTATAAATATTTTATTGGAATTAAGTATTTATAGCAATCACTCTAATACCATTTAAGGCTTTCTATATTATCCAAATCAATTCTCTTAATGTGTTTGTATTTACCAAAACAATTATTCAATAATTTCTCGGAAAAATCCTCACTTCTTTAAAATCAAATCCAATCTAGTTCGTTTACAGTCATTTCACTTTCAACAGTTCCTGTATGGGCAGTCGCCTTTGGTTCAAACAACAGATTAAATACAATTTCTCCGTTGGTATGTGGCCGATGTTCAACACCTTTAGGAACGATTAAAATTTCTCCTTCATTAACTTTAACTGTTCTTCCATCTCTAAAGTCCATCAAAAGAGTCCCTTTGAATACCATAAAGAGTTCATCTTCGTTCTTGTGGCTGTGCCAAACAAAATCGTTTTTAAGTTTGCAAAGTTTTACATATTGTCCGTTAAGTTCTCCGATAATGTGAGGAGTCCATTGCTTTTCAAACAGGGAGAATTTCTCCAGTATGTTGATAGCATTGATTTCTTGATTTTTCATTAGTTCTAAGGGTGTTTATTTTTGGTTTCGTTTTGTAATGACTCCTAAGAAGCAGTTAATCGTACAATAAATACTGTTATATCTATTTTACAATCTGTTTCGATTGGATAACAAATTAATCAATATGCTCAATATATTTATTTGTCTAGAAGCCTTTTTTAGGAAACCCTTCCCAAGTAAAAAGTAAGGCAAAGGTTTTTTAATCCTCTTTCTTCAACAAATCAGATATTCCGGGATCGTTTTTTTGAGTTATTGAGGAGTCAGATTTGCCCTCGGCCTGCATTTCTACACGGGTACGCGGCAAGCTATCCGGATAATTTTTCTGTATAAAAACCACGAGTTTCTCACGTACCAAAACCCGTAAGTCCCAGGCGGTAGGGGAGTCTTTAGCACTCATAAGCGCACGAGATTCTATGGTCCCATTGGTGACATTGGTTACCTGAAGTACATTGACCTCGCCGTCCCAAAGATCGGTACTTTTTAGAATTCGTGTTAGCTCCTCCCTCAGGGAATCAAAAGGCACTTTATAATCGGTATAGATGAATACAGTCCCTAAAATATCAGACGAGTTGCGCGTCCAGTTTTGGAAGGGATTTTCGATAAAGTAGGTTGTAGGCAAAACCAGTCGGCGTTTGTCCCAGATTTTAACCACCACATAGGTGAGATATATTTCTTCAATGCGTCCCCATTCGCCCTCAACCACCACTACATCATCAATGCGAATAGGCTGGGTAAAAGCGATCTGAATCCCCGCCATAAGGGTACCCAATGCTTTCTGCGCCGCAAAACCAATGATGATACCGGCAATACCGGCAGAAGTAAGCATACTCACCCCTATGGAGCGTATGCTGTCAAAACTCATCAAAGCGATACTTACTGCAAAAAGCACGATTAAGAATATAAGCACACGCTCCAGAACATTAAACTGGGTGTATGCCTTTCGCGCGTGAATATTGTCTGACGCGCTCATATCGTATTTGGTAAGGATGTGCCTTTTGAAGGCTTTAATAATAACAATTAGAGCCCAAGTAATACTTAGTATAAACAATAGGGTACTGGAGTGGGAGAGTAACTTCTCGTCAATTATGCTTAAAAGCTGATCGTTTGTTTTAAAAATACGCAAGATTAGCGCGAGCATAAACAGGGCCAGAGGAATTCGAATTTTACCGGCAAAATTAAGCGGCAGCATCGTCTTTGGACTTTTACCCAATTTGCGCAGTACAAAAAAGAAAATCGTAAAAACTATCAGTCCGGCCGCAAGAGTTATAAGCAGGAAAATTGAAGTTTTGGAGTCGAGGGAATTAAACATGGTTTTTGGTATTTCCCTAAAGCTAAGAGAACCGATTTAGAAAGTTCTTAATGAAATATAAAACTTTTAGAATGAGATAACTACATCGTTGGTAAATTAAGTTGCGTCTATTTTAATATCTGGATTTAACGGTGATATCAAGCTGTATTTTAACAATAAAGTCAAAATTCAATTTTAAAATGTAAAAAATACATTTATTTTTGTTTACTTTGTTTTTAGCTAGTTTTTAAATGCTTTATTATGAATTCTTATTATTCCAAATTTCTTTTATTCAGCCTTTTCGGACTTTTTATTGTTGCAGCATCCTGTAAAACATCTGAAGTCAAATCTCAGGAAGAAGATGATCCTAAATCGGCCTACCTGTTTGTTTATTTCACCGGTAATGGCCCTGGCGAAGAGGCTGTGCATTATGCTTTAAGTCGCAACGGTTATGATTATTATGCGCTTAATGATGATAAACCTATTGTGCCAACAGCACAAATAAGCAATACCGGTGGGGTACGTGATCCGCATATTTTACGTGGAGAAGATGGTATATTTTATATGGTATTAACCGATTTGAAAACGCAAAACGGATGGAGCAATACGGAAATCATCCTGGCAAAATCAAGCGATCTGGTAGCCTGGGAAACCAGTAAAATAAATCTTGCTGAGGTTTTTCCAGAATTTTCAGACATTACCCGTGCCTGGGCGCCCCAGACGATTTATGATGCGGAAGCAGGAAAATACATGGTGTATTTCTCGATGCTGCAGCCGGGGAGTTATGATAAAATCTATTATGCCTACGCAAATGCCGATTTTACAGCTTTAGAATCAGCACCAAAACAGCTCTTTTATAGTCCGGATGAAAAATCCTGTATTGATGCAGATATTATTAATAAAGACGGAAAGTTCTATATGTTTTACAAAACCGAAGGTACAGCAACTAAAGGTATTCGTGTTGCAGTTTCAGACAGCCTTACCGGCGGTTATGTGCCTGTTGAAGGCTACGTAGATCAGACTGATAAAGCCGTGGAAGGTTCTTCCGTCTTCAAAATGATAGATAGTGACACATACATTCTACTTTATGATATGTATATAGATGGAGCGTATCAATTTGCTGAAAGTACAGACCTGCGTAATTTTGAAGCCCTGGGTGCTGCTGAAATTTCGATGAACTTTCACCCGCGTCACGGTACGATTATTCCCATTACAGAGCAGGAAGCTAACCGTTTGTTAAAAGCATTTCCATCTAAAGATTTGCCTTTAGTGACAGGTGCGACCAATCAGGCTGTGAGGAATCAGAATATTAAGGTTGATGCAGAAGCAAAGACCGTATATCTACCGGTTTACCCGGGCAGCGATCTGAGTAGTTTTAATCCGGGACTCCTTACTTTTCCGGGAGTAACGGTTGAGCAAAACGAGTCTTACGATTTTGAAAATGATGCTGTTTCCTACACGCTTAACCTTCCTGACGGAACGACAACCACCTACGAAGTAAAAGCAGAACTAGCCGGAAATCCGGTTTTGGATGGTTACTATGCTGATCCTGAAATTATTTATTCTAATAAAGACCAGAAATTTTATTTGTATCCTACCAGTGATGGTTTTGATGGCTGGGCAGGAACGTATTTTAAAACCTTTTCATCTACAGATTTAGTAAACTGGAAGGATGAAGGTGTGATCGTTGATTTGACTAAAGATGTAAGCTGGGCAAATCGCAATGCCTGGGCACCCTGTATCGCAGAGCGAAAGATTGACGGAAAGTACCAGTATTTCTACTATTTTTCTGCCGCACAACAAATAGGTCTGGCTGTTGCCGATAATCCTGCCGGTCCGTATACCGATTCGGGTAAGGCTTTTGTAGGTGAAAAACCAGAGGCAATCAAAAGGGGAGGAGGCCAGATTATTGATCCGGATGTTTTCCAAGATCCGCAAAGCGGAAAAAGCTATTTCTATTGGGGTAATGGCTATATGGCTGGAGCCGAATTGAATGAAGATATGCGCTCCCTCAAGGAAGAAACCATTACCGAAATGACTCCGGACGGAACCTACAGGGAAGGAACCGAAGTATTTTTCAGAAACGGAACCTACTACTTTATGTGGTCTGAAGACGATACCCGAAGCCCTAATTACCGCGTGCGCTACGCCACTGCAGACAGTCCGTTAGAACCTTTGAATATTCCCGAAGAAAATCTGGTTATTATGAAGGATGAGGAACAGGAAATTTATGGTACTGGTCATAATTCGGTAATTAACGTACCGGGAACCGATGACTGGTATATTGTTTATCATCGCTTTACGCGGCCTAAAGGAATTAGCATGGGAGGCGCCGCAGGCTTTAACAGAGAAGTGTGTATTGACAAACTCAGTTTTACTGAAGATGGGTCAATCATTCCAGTGAAACCCACGCTTAAAGGTATTGAACCGGTTAATCTTCCCTAGTAATTAATAAGTATCCAATTTTAAAAAGCCCTCTTTACATAAGTAGAGAGGGCTTTTTACTTTAGCTGCTGTATTTACAGCGGATTCTGTTTGAAAGCTGAAGGTGTTTTACCAAACTTCTCTTTAAAGATTTTCCGGAAGTATTTGGCATCCCCAAAACCAACCTCATAAGCTGCCTGAGATACCGTAAAGCTTTCTTTTTCGATCAGGTAAGCTGCTTTCTCAAGCCTGATGTCTCTGAGGTATTCATTTATACTTTGTCCCGTGATCGCTTTTACCTTACGGTAGAGTGAAGATCGGCTCATCCCAATATTTTCGGCAATAGTCTCTACGCTAACGTCACCTTCCTGAGTTTGCTCAAATATGAGCTGTTTTAATTCTGCCAGGAATTTTTTTTCGTTTTCAAGAATTTTAGAATCTTCCTGATTTTCAGCAGATACAACAGGGGTTTCCTGAACCTTTTTGAGCAGGAATTCACGACTTTCAATCAGGTTTTTGACTCGGGCGCGAAGTACCTGTACGTTGAAAGGTTTAACGATATAATCATCAGCTCCCTCGTCATAGCCGGTTTCAATGGTTTCGTAGTTACTTTTGGCAGAAAGCAGGATAACCGGAATGTGTGAGGTTTGCTTTTTGTTTTTTATGAAATGGCACAGATCGAGTCCATTTTTAACCGGCATCATCACATCACTAATTATTAAATCAGGAATGTACTTAACTGCCAGCCCAATGCCTTCCTCACCATCTTCAGCCTGAATGAGATCATAGTCGGCGCCCAGAGCGCTTTCCAGAAACTCCAGAATATCAGGGTTGTCATCTACCAGCAGCACTAATTTTCTGGAGCTATCAGCCTTGAGATAAACACTGTTGGCTTTAGTTTCTGGGTTTATAAGTTCAGTTTGATTGATGCGTTTTTCAACTTCCTTTTTATTGATTTGAGGTCGTTCTTCGTGCTGTAGAAAGGCATCGAGTAAAGTGTCATCATTAGGTATTTTTAAGGTAAAGGTGCTGCCGTGATTTGCTTTGCTCTCAACCTGAAGAAAACCTTTGTGCAAATGCGCAAACCTTCTGGAAAGAGCCAAACCAATTCCCGTTCCGTCTTTTTTGAACTTATTTTCAGATTGATAATACCACTCAAAAATATGATTGAGATCGCTGGTTCTAATTCCGCTTCCAGTATCTGCAACTACAAAATTGACATAAGACTCATCCGCTTCCAGAATGACGTTAATCTTACCGCCTTCGGGTGTGTATTTGATAGCATTGGAAATCAAATTATTTACGATTACGTGTATTTTTTCGAGGTCGCAGTACACTTTAACCGTTTTCTGAGGCATGGTGACCATCAGGTTGATGCTTTTTTTCTTCACGAGAGGTTCATATCCTGAAAGCCATTGTGAAAGATTTTTGCTCAAATTGTATTCATTAAGCTCCAGTTTGCTGAGGCCTTCTTCACTTTTTCTAAATTCTAAAAGTTTATTTATAAAACTGAGCAGGTTATCTGCATTACGGCGTATAAGTTTTAAACTTTTGCGATGTCGTTTTTGAACGATCTCATCCAGTAAAGTTTCCAACGGTGCCAGTATGAGGGTAAGAGGTGTTTTTAATTCGTGAGAAAAACCCGTATAAAAACGAATCCGTTCTTCGTTAAGTTCGTGCTCCAGCTTGCGCTGTTTTTGCTCAAAGAGCAGGGAGTTTTTAAGGTGTATACGTTCTGAGTAGTATTTTAATGCACTTACAATGAAAATAATTAATACTGCTAAATAAAATAAGTAGGCAGGGATTGTTCTCCAGAATGGGGGTAGGATATTAATATCTAGGGTTTTCAAATCAGTGGAATCGGCTAGGTTATTTTGCCTGATTTTCAAGGTATATTTTCCTGGTGGGATGTTACTAAAGTTAATACGATTTGCATTTTTGAGATCAATCCAGTTGTCGTTAAATCCTTCGAGAATATAGGAATAGGTGATATTTTCCGAAAAAGGGAAGCTGAGGCTTGTAAAGTCAATTGAAAAAACCGTTTTATCAAATGGAATATTTATTTGTTCTTTATAAAGCATAGAGCTGTTCAATATTCCTTTACCATCTTCTCCTGATATAGGTACAGACTCATTGAAAATTAGGAGGTCTTCCAGAACAATAGGCCCGGCAGAACTAGTTTGATCTAGAGCTTCTGGATTAAATTCAAATATTCCTCTGTTACTCCCGAGAAATAATTTATTAGTTGATGATTTTAAAATTGCACCAATATTAAATTCGGTTATTTGAACACTGTTAGGCAGGTTAATACTTTCAATAGTATTGTTTTTAGTATTGTATTTATTAATTCCTTTATCAGTAGCTAACCAGAGATAATTAGTATCCCAGTTAATAATACTATTTATAGTATTATTACTTAATCCCTGTGCTTCAGTAATACTAATTGCTTTTGTTGAATTAGGATTGAAGCGAATTAGTCCTCCGTGTTTGGTCCCTGCTACTACTTCTCCGGTTTTTAAAACAGTAATACTGTAAACAACATTACCACGTAAATTTTCAAGGTTATTGGTGTGATAAGAATAAGCACTTTGATCTTTGAGATTATAACTTATAATACCGTTACCATAAGTTGCTAACCACAAAGTTCCGTTTGAATCCTGCGTAATATCACGCACATCAATCTTTCCGAAGGCTTTCTCCAGAGGTTCTTCATTTATAAAGTCTTGTTTACTTTCTGAATATTTGAAAAAGCCATCGCGGTTTGTTCCAACCCATAATTGTCCCTCTTTATTCTCAAATATCGCCCTTATATCACTTCCCTTACCTAAACTTCCCTGCAAATAATAAGACCATTTTTGAGTTTTCAAATCAACGCAGGAAAGACCTCCTTTATAAGTTCCAATCCATATTCTACTCTTACTGTCTTTATATAAGGTATTTATATAGTTTGTGGAAAGTTTGTTTCTGGAAGAGTATACACCATAATCAAAGTCACCTGTTTTCAAATCATAGACGTCAAGGCCTCCACCATCCGTACCCAGAATTAGTTTGTTTTCAGATAATTCTTCGATGGCAAATACGCGGTTATGAGCAATTCTTTCAGAGTTATATAGGTCGTTACTTATCAATGTTAAAGCTTCACCACTTGGGTCAACAAAATTTAATCCTGCGCTGGTACCTATCCACATATTACCAGAACTGTCTTTAAAGAGTGCAGAGATCGTGGCATCTGAGACACTTGAATTATTTTCTTTTGGCGAATACCATTTTATTAATGGCTCATCGGGATTTTTTAAAAAACTATTACGGTCTAAAATATTTAAACCGCCATATTGAGTGCCAACCCAAATTTGTCCAAAATCATCTTCTTCAAGGGATAATATTACATCATCACTCAGCCCTTTTCCTGAGTTTCTCTGGTCTAATTCGTATCGTTTTCCAGAGGTCGTGTACACTTTAAGGCCAGAATGCGTCCCAACCCACGTATTTCCCATTTGATCTATTAAAATAGCATTGATAGTAGCCTCATCTTTTGATTTAAATGATATTCGGGAAACTTCTTTAGTTTTAATGTTTATTCTGTTAAGACCGTTATCAAAAGTGCCTACCCATACAATAGAATCATTCTGATTAACCATGCAGGATATTTTGTTTGAGGAAAGGGAGTTTATCTGATCATCGAGATGAGCGTAAAATCCAATACTCTTATTATCCTTAAACAGGTGTAGTCCTTCGTCATAAGCCCCAACTAGTATTGTTTGGTTTGCGAGCTCAAGTACAGAATTTATACTATTAGATATATAGGACAGGTCTGACTGAAAAAAGGAAAATTCTTCCTTACGCGGATTGAAAATATTTAATCCACCATCTGTTGCTATAAACAGGTTGCCGCAATTTGACTTATCGATATGTTGGATATAATTATTTGTGAGATTTGAAGTCTCTTTTCTAAATACTTTAAATTGATTACCATCGTATCTGTTTATCCCGTCTGATGTACCTACCCAAATAAAGCCGAGTTTATCCTCCTCAATCGATTTTACTTGATTGTTAGATAGACCAAGATCTGTATTGATGTGATAAAAGGTTAGCCTATTAGATAAACGTTTTGTTCTAAGGGTTTCATTTTGGCCAAAAATGAATAAGCTGAATAATTGAAAGATAAATAATGTCTTAACAGTTCTTTTTGTTAACATTTTAAAACTTCTAAGTTATGTATTAGTACTAAAATTACTATTTGAAGTTGAGAAAGCCCTGTTTCATCAGCTATTTGAACAGTATACCCCCTAAAATTTCACCAGCCACCCCCTAGTGTCTTCACATAATATTGGGAAACTTGTAAATGTAAAATTGCTAAAGATTTATTAAAAAAGTAAAAATCTAAAGTTAGTTACAATTGATCTCTTTCAAAATAGTGGCGTAAATGTATATAAGTAATGTCTTTTTATTAATCCTAATTTTTGCCTCGAGCGCAGGGGTTCAAGCACAGCTAAGTGTTAAAAAGGAATCTTTTCTCCCGGGGAAAGTTTGGTATGATGTAGATGGTGATACTATAAATGCTCACGGAGGAGGTTTTTACTATCAAGACGGTATCTATTATTGGTATGGCGAGCATAAGAGCCGGAATAGTTTGGCTGAAGTAGGTGTACGTGTGTACAGCTCTAAAGATTTGCTTAATTGGAAAAATGAAGGTGTTGCTTTGGCGGTAAGTACCGATGCATCTTCTGAGATTACAAGTGGCTCAGTAATAGAGCGTCCTAAAGTTATTTATAATAAGAAAACCCGGAAATATGTTCTCTGGTTTCATCTGGAACTTAAAGATCGCGGGTATGAAGCTGCAAGAACCGGAGTTGCTGTAAGTGATTCACCGGTAGGCCCTTTTGAGTATGTCAAATCTTATAGACCCAATGCCGGAGTTTGGCCACAAAATTTTTCAGAACATCAGAAGACAAAAGAAAACGCTACAGAGTTAAGATATGAGTGGTGGACAGGAGAATGGGGAAAGGCCTTAGAAGATGGTTTATACGTGAGAAGAGACTTTGAAGAAGGACAGATGTCACGAGATATGACTGTCTTTGTAGATGACGATAACAAAGCCTATCACATACACTCATCTGAAGAGAACCAAACGTTGCATATATCACTTTTAACAGATGACTATCTGGACTTTACAGATACGTGGGTACGAGTTCAGCCCGGTGGGCAGAATGAGGCTCCAGCCGTATTTAAAAGTGGTGATTATTATTATATGGTCACATCGGGTCTGACGGGCTGGGACCCTAATGCCGCCAGATCATTCAGAGCAAAATCGATGCTTGGTCCCTGGGAGAGTCTTGGAAATCCAGCAAAGGGTAAGGACGCTGATGTAACATTTAATTCTCAAAGTACCTTCATATTGCCGGTAGAAGGAAGAAAGGATACATTTATTTTTATGGCTGATCGCTGGAACCCAAAAAATCATAAGGACGGTCGGTACGTGTGGTTACCTTTAGCTATTAAGAATAATAGTCCCGAAATTAAATGGATTGATGAATGGAATCTCAATGAAAGAAGATACGTTCGTCAAACGGAATCTGAAAAATAAATTGAAATAACTCAATCGATATCGTAAATCATTAATCAACAATTAAAACTATAAAATTATGACAAAATCAGACACCTTGAGTCTTTGCTTTTTTAAGCTATCTAACTGTAAACTATGAAACTATCGATAAAAACTACTTTAAGATTAGAACAATAATTATGAAACATAATATTTTTAATATTAAACAAGCCTATTCACTGATACTGCTGGTTCTGAGTTGTACATTGAGTCTAAATACTTATGCTTTAAGACTTGATAACCATGAAGACACTGCATTGCAGAAAGTGGTTACGGGTACCGTATATGATGACAGTGATAACAATCAGCCTTTAATTGGGGTGACAGTTGTTGAAAAAGGTACTAATAATGGTACTGCTACAGATTTTGATGGAAATTATTCTATTCGGGTTGCCCCTGGAGCTACCTTGGTATTTTCATTTGTGGGTTTTGAAACCAAGGAGGTTGTGGTTTCAGATCAGGAAAGTATTAATGTTACTTTGAGTCTTAGTTCAGAATCATTAGAAGAAACCGTTGTAATTGCATTTGGCGGAAAGCAACTAAAGGAAAGCCAGGTGAGTTCTATAGCAACTATAAATCCTGCGGAACTAAAAGGCCCGACAAATAACCTTACGAATATGATTGCAGGTAGGGTGCCTGGAATGATTTCTTTTCAGAGATCTGGTGAGCCTGGGGCTGATAACTCTGACTTTTTTATTCGAGGTTTGAGCACTTTTGGTAGTGGTAAACGAAATCCTCTTATATTAATTGATAATATTGAATCTACGTCTACTGATCTTGCTCGTTTACAACCTGACGATATAGACACATTTTCCGTTCTCAAAGATGCGGCCGCGGCCTCAGTTTATGGAGCACGTGGAGCAAATGGGGTAATTCTTATTACCACAAAAAGTGGTAAGGCTGGTAAAGCAAAATTTAGCGCACGAGCAGCAACTCGAATTTCTACAAACACAGATAATTTCAAATTTGCAGATAATATCACCTATATGAATTTGGCTAATGAGGCCGCACTAACACGTGATCCTTTAGCTGCATTACCATATTCTCAAATAAAAATTGATCGCACCGCAACAGGGGATAACCCGTATTTATACCCCAGCAATAACTGGATAGATCAGATTTTGAAAGATTATACAATTAACCAAAGTTTTAATATTAGTGCCAGTGGTGGTTCAGAGCGCGCGCGTTATTATGTTTCAGGAACCTATAATGTGGATAATGGTATTTTGGATATAAATCCTATTAATAACTTCAATAGTAATATTAAACTTCAGAACTATTCACTTAGAAGTAAGTTGGATATAGATCTGACGCCTACAACTTTTGCAACAGTTAACATATACGGTCAGTTTGACGATTATAATGGTCCTATTGCCGGTGGAGGAGATATCATTGCTTCAACCGTTAATTCAAATCCGGTCGCCTTTCCTGCAATTTTTCCCTCAGAATTCTACCCAATTGCAGAACATCCTTTGTTTGGTAATGCACCCTTATCTCTATCAAGTAATGCTTTATACAGAAATCCATACGCAGAGATGGTTCGCGGATACCGTACGACAAAAAACTCGACGGTGCAGGCTCAGCTTTTATTAGATCAAAAACTTGATTTTATAACTGATGGACTCAAGATAGGAACGATGAATTACATAAGACGTTATAATACCTACTCAATAAGTCGAGCTTATAATCCATTTTTCTATCAGGCTTCCCGAAATCCCGTCGATAACAGTATTATGTTAAGGGTGCTAAATGATGGAACTCAATCCTCGATAGGAACACCAGGAACTGAATTTCTCAATTTAGCGGGAGGAGGCAATGAGTCTAATTCCAGACTTTACAACCAGTTTACACTTAATTATGATAAGACCTTTAACGAAAAGCACGTCGTGTCGGCATTCTTAATTAACGTTTTGCAGAGTTTTGAAACTACAGATTATGATAATCTGCAACAATCATTACAGTATCGTAACCATACATTCTCAGGAAGATTCACCTATGCTTTTGACAGAAGATACATTGCTGAATTTAGTTTCGGGTATAATGGTTCTGAACGTTTTGACAGCAGTAACAGATATGGTTTCTTTCCGTCATTTGGAGTAAGTTACGTAGTTTCTAATGAGGCGTTTTTTGAACCAATTAAAGAAACTGTGACTAACCTCAAACTTCGATTTACTTATGGTAAAGCGGGTAATGATGAGATAGGTAATGAGGATGAAGACCGCTTTTTCTACTTATCCCGGGTTAATGCAAACAATGGAAGTTTTGGAGCCCTATTCGGTCAGGATTACAACTACTACAGACCAGGTATCTCAATTGACAGATATGCGAACCCAAATATTGGCTGGGAGATTTCTGAACAGTATAATTTTGGTATCGATATAGGTTTATGGAGAGATTTGAATATTACCGCTGAAATTTACCGACAAAACCGCTCAAACATACTTCAGAGACGTACGGAAATAGGAGATGTAATTGGTCTTACTGCTAATCCACAGGTGAATTTTGCAGAATTGGAATCAAAAGGTATTGATTTATCACTGGATTATAACAGACAGATTAATCAGGAATGGTGGACGCAGGCAAGAGCTACCCTAACATTAGCTACTAATGAAGTGAAGCAAACTAATGAGCTTAACTATCCCGATGATTTAAGTTACCTCTCCCAAGTAGGTAATAATGCTTCTCAAATGTATGGGTATCTTGCTGAGCGTTTGTTCACAGATCAGGAAGAAGTAAATAATTCACCAACTCAATTTGGTAATTATTCAGCAGGAGATATCAAGTATCGCGATGTAAATGGTGATGGAGTTATTACTCCATTAGACCGTGTACCTATTGGTCTACCAACAACTCCTGAGTTAATCTACGGTTTTGGAGGTACTGTAGGTTATAAGGATTTTGATTTGAGTATTTTCTTTCAGGGATCGGCACGATCTTCGTTTCAAATCGATCCAGGCGCCATATCACCATTTGTTCTAGGTAGTGGTGATAACTTAGGCCGCCAAAATGGCTTGCTTAAAGTTATTGCAGACAGCTACTGGTCTGAAGATAATAGAGATCTTTATGCTTTTTGGCCTCGTCTTAGCTCAACAGAAATTGAGAATAATGTGCAGAGCTCATCATGGTGGTTACAAAACAATGACTTTTTAAGACTTAAAAATCTCGAGTTTGGGTATCGCGCCTCAGAAAAACTTACAGAGTCTTTAGGTCTACGTTCACTACGGGTTTATGCCAGTGGGATTAATCTTGCCGTGTGGAGCAGCTTTAAGCTTTGGGATCCTGAAATGGGAGGAAATGGTTTAGGGTATCCTATTCAATCTACTTACAATTTAGGTGTTCAATTTGACTTTTAAAAAAAAACTGAAATATGAAAAATATAATATTAAAAAAATCTCTTAAACGAAAGTTAGTGCTTGTTTTGGCACTTCCCTTTGTGATGATTTATAATGCCTGCCAGGATGATTATCTGGATGTTGTTCCTGATGGCCTGGCAACAGTTGATAAGATTTTTAACCTGAGACAGGAAGCTGAAAAGTATCTGTTTACCTGTTACTCGTATATGCCGAGATTAGGAGACTTGCGTAGAAACGCAGGCTTTCTGGCAGGTGATGAAATGTGGGTTCCAGATAATCGTGAAAATGGAGATTATTTTGCATTAGAAATAGCTCTAGGAAGACAGCGCGTTGCCAATCCATATTATGATGTATGGCAGGGAGAGTATCAGGGAGGTCTACCTTTCGACGGTTCTGAAATTTGGGACGGTATCAGACATTGTAATATTTTTATTGAGAATATGTCTGATCCTAGTAATGTACCTGACATTACAGATACAGAAAGAGAACGCTGGATTGCCGAAGCAAAGTTTTTAAAAGCTTATTATCATTTTTATTTAATGCGGCATTATGGGGCAATACCCATCATTAAAGAGAATGTTTCTGTAGATGCTCCAACGCCGGCATTTGATTTGCCGCGTGACCCCTATGATGAAGGAATTGCGTATGTAGTTGAGCTATTAGATGAAGCGGCTGCGGTATTGCCACCAGTGATCGCAGATATCAATACAGAATATGGTCGAATTACTTCGGTTATAGCAAGATCATTAAAAGCACGGGTTTTGGTGACTGCCGCCAGTCCGCTATATAATGGTAACCCAGACCTTTCAGTTGTAATCAATAACGATGGTACACCTTTGTACAATACCACTTTTGAGGCCAATAAATGGCAAATTGCAGCCAATGCGGCAAAAGAAGCTATTGATGCAGCTGAAGCTGCGGGGCTTAGATTGTATGAATTCAATGAGGCTTTAACCGGTTTTGACCTTACAGATACAACCGTTACCAAGTTGAGTATTCGTAATGCAATTACAGATCCTGAAAGTTTGGAAATAATTTGGCCTAATACTCAGAGTCTTACTGATGGAGTAGATGGTCTTCAAGCCAGTGCTATGGCCCCTCTTGAAGTTGGTCATAATACTCGGGTAGCACGTAAAGTAATCTCACCTACCATTACGATGGCGAAATTATTTTATACCGATAATGGAGTGCCTATTACCGAAGATAAGGCTTACGATTTTAATAATATTCTGGAGTTGAGAGAAGCTCAACCCGATGAGCGTTATAATATTGAAGAAGGTTACCGCACCTCAAGATTAAATTTTGATAGAGAACCTCGTTTTTATGCAGATCTGGGTTTTGATGGAAGTATGTGGTATAAGCGTGATGCATTGGGAGATGAGACCAAATGGCATATAGAAGGTAAATTTGGAGACTATTCGGGAAGTGATCACCCATTCTATTTTAACGAGACCGGTTATTACTGTAAAAAACTGGTGAATTGGAGAATGACCTTTAGTAATGACGGTGGAACTTTTGAAACCTATGCCTGGCCCGAAATGCGTCTTGCAGATTTATATTTGCTCTATGCAGAAGCTCTTAATGAGGTATCCGGACCTTCACAAGAGGTATATTCCTACTTAGATCAAATTAGAGAACGTGCTGGTTTAGATGGTGTTGTAGAATCTTGGACGGCACATTCTAATAACCCAAATAAGCCAACATCTAAAGAAGGTCTTAGAAGTATAATACAACAGGAACGTATGATAGAACTTGCTTTTGAAGGTCAGCGCTATTGGGATCTTTTACGCTGGAAACGTGCTGTTCAGGAGTTTAATGATAACATTCAGGGTTGGAATATTAAAGGTGATGATGAGGCTTCTTATTATCAGATACGTACTATTCATTTACAAAACTTTATTTCACCTCGTGATTATTTCTGGCCTTTAAGTGAAACTTCACTAATTCGTAATACAAATCTGGTTCAGAACCCAGGTTGGTAATCAAAAAAAATAATATTATGAGAACAAAAATTATGAAATCAGTTATTCTGTTCGGACTCTTAGTTATTGGTCTGAGCTGCTCGGAAGAAGTAGAGCAGGTTCCTTTGGAATCTAACAGTACTGCACCAGCACCTGTGAGCAATCTAAATGTTGAAAATTTACCAGGTAAAGTTAAACTTACTTTTACGCTCCCTGGAGACCAGGACCTGTTATATGTAAAAGCTAACTACACACTTCCTACAGGAAGAAAGATGGAAGTAAAATCATCTTTGTATTCTAATTCAATGGTTTTACAGGGATTTAGTGGTAATGAAGATGTAGACGTAGAAGTGGTTGCTGTAAACCGTAGTGAGGTCGAGTCAGAACCAGTACAGATAACGGTTAAGCCATTACAGTCTCCAATATTTGACGTTTACGAAAGTATGAGCGTAGGTAGTGCATTTGGTGGTATTTTCGTAAATGCCGAAAATCCGGAGCGAGAGGATCTTGCAATTTTAATACTTACCAAAAACGAGGAAGGCGATTATGTAGCAGACCCCAATAGTATCTACACTTCTACAGATGAAATTAGACGTACGGTAAGAGGTTATGATACTATACCTAGAGAGTTTGCATTTACCATTCGTGACAGATGGCTTAATTATACTGATACCTTGGTGACTTCTATTACGCCGCTTTTTGAACAGGCGATACCTAAATCGAGTTACGGAGATTTGCGTTTGCCAAACGATGCTCCGGGACACAATTCAACTCCCAAGAGTGGAATGTGGGATAATGACTTGATAAACTGGCCACGCTGTTATCTAA
This sequence comes from Leeuwenhoekiella sp., assembly GCA_002708845.1. Taxonomy (GTDB): domain Bacteria; phylum Bacteroidota; class Bacteroidia; order Flavobacteriales; family Flavobacteriaceae; genus Leeuwenhoekiella. Next base: position 457,856 of record PAPI01000024.1, on the reverse strand, counting down.
CTCAGGGTAATTTTATAGCCGATACTCACATTACCAGCTTTGATATTGGGGTACTTACCAAACTAAGTCGAATAGTTATATGGGACTATCCGGAATATTACAATAGCGGTAATGGTACCGGAAGAGCGTATTATTATAACGTTTGTATGAAAGAGTTTAAAATTTATGGTTCCGCAGAATTAGAAACTACCGGAGACCTGGACAAGTGGACTCTTTTAGGTACCTACAAAGAGGTGAAGCCATCTGGATTACCGTATGGGCAGAGTACCGGTGAAGATTTTGAAACGGCAAATTCCGGATTTAGTTGGGATATTGATGCAAGCGCCGAACCTGTAAGATATATTCGGATAGAGATGATTGATAACTGGGCTGGTACCTACTCAATGGGAATCGCTGAGCTTCAGGTTTATGGTAATACAGAATTTTAATCTTAAATAAATAGCAAGATGAAAAATTTACATTTATATATATATGCAGCGTTATTGAGCTGTTTTACAATCCTTTGGTCTTGTTCAGATCAGGAGTACGACGATTACAAGAAATTTGCCAATGGGGGTGAAATAAATTATACTGAAAAAGTAGATTCTTTGAAAGCCTTTTCCGGGAAAAACAGAATTATGCTTGAGGGAATAATAGATGCAGATCCCAAAATTACAGAATTCCGTGTGTTTTGGAATGATGGAAGAGACTCTATATCCGTCCCAGTAACTCGGAGCGGTGGTGTTGATACACTTAGCGTAACAATTGATGATATGCCTGAAAACATATACAATTTTCAAGTGCGTACCTATGACGCAGCCGGTAATAAATCGTTGATCTCTAATGTAACTGGTTCGGTATATGGTGAACGTTATCAAAATACGTTATTCAACAGACCAGTACTGGCAAACGATTTGGTAAATAATACATTAACTATTTCATACGCAAGTATGGATCTTACAACTGGGGTAATCGGAACAGAAGTTTTATTGGACGGAGCCTCTGAGCCCATATTTGTCCCGATAGATTCAGAGGAATATGAAATTTCCGATTATGTTGTAAATAGTAGCTATAAGTACAGGACCCTGTTCTTACCGGAAGAAACAGCTATTGATACCTTTTACACAGATTATGTTTCTTTTACTCCAATTCCCAAGCCTATACTGGTAAATGCTTCAGCACCATTTGAAACTACTGTAAGAGGAGGAGAAGTTGGTGCAGACAACAGATGGGGTACTCTTGCAGATTGGACTACAAATGACGCTGCTAAAACGTTTGGAGATCCTCCTGTAGGTGGATTTGATGATAATGAAAATCTTGATGCAATGGGTCAGGAAAGTTGGGGTTCTCCATTAATTAGAAATGGTAAGATACACCAACAGGTTGCTTTAAAGAAAGCGGATTATTCACTACGGGTTTTTGTTAGAAACGGTAATAAGCTGGCTGAGCCTGGCACTAAAGTTTATCTAACCATTGTAAATGGTGATGGTTTGCCAAATGTTGACAATATTGAGAATAACGATGCAGTTTTGGGCTACAAAAGAGTGACTGCAACTGGTGATTACGTAATTGATTTCACCTCTACTGAAGAGCAAATGGTTTCTGTAGGTGTGGTTACAGATTTTACAATTGATCAAAGTTATTGGAAGATAATGTCTTGGGATATTGTCGTAAGGAATTAGATGTGTTACAAAAAGGGAAGAACTACAAAGATCTTCCCTTTTTCTTTATCAAAATATGGAGCTTAATGGCTCGCTTTCGTAAAGTTTAACTTTTATAAAGAAGGTCTTAAAATTAACCATAACATAATGAACTATTTCAAAAACATTTTTTTAGCTGGAATTACGTTTTTGAGTCTTAGCTGTTCACCAGAAGATTCAGAAAAAACGAGTCAGGAAAAACCTAAAATAGAGATTGATTTAGCTACTGTTAGTACTATTGCTGTGTCAGATCTAGATGCTTATAGGGCAACTGTTTCTGCCCAAATTGAAAATAATGGAGGTAGTTCCGTAAAGGAAAGGGGAGTCTGTTATTCAGAAAAAACGAACCCTGATTATGAAAATCAGAAGGCAATTCCCAGTTCTTTTAAAGGATCAGGTGAATACGAAGTGAATCTATCGGGTCTAAAGGACAATACCACCTATTACATCAAAGCATTTGCAAAAAACGCTAAGGGAATTGCCTATGGCAATGAATTGTCATTTAAAACCTTAAATGCGGATGTCCCAAAATTTAAAATAGGTGAAGTCAAAGTAAGTGGTGTACATGATATCTGGATTGAAACCAGCCTGGTGGAGAATGGCGATGCTATTATTAAGGAGTTGGGTTTGGTCTATGGTATTACAGGTGACTTAAATATTGAGAATGACAAGGTGGTTAAACAGGATGAAGTGAAATCTAAATATTTAAGTCGAATTACAGAACTTGAAGGAAATACAAGCTATTATTTCAAGGCTTATGCAATTACTGAAAATGATGATGTTTATTACAGTGATCCAGCAACATTTAGTACAATATCCTCCGGTGATTTCAGCTATACTATAAATGGATATGATGAAAATAATCCTGTATTTGTAAGATTGAAGGAAGCTATAGAAAACGTTAAATACTATTACAATAACTACACCTCAATAAAGAAACACGTTTGGGTAAATTATGTACCCGGAGTGACTACAGCAGATGCCAATTTTGAGGGGTGGATTCGCTTTGGATCGAATCAATCCTATCAGCAAACAGGTACTGCTTTGCACGAGGTAGCCCATACTGTAGGTGTGGGTACTCATTCAAAATGGAATGAACTCTTAAAAGATGGCGTCTATCAGGGAACGCGGGCAAATGAAATTTTAAGGCTTTTGACGCAGGATGAGCAGGCAACTGTAAAGGGAGATGGCTTACACTTTTGGCCTTTTGGAATAAATGGAGCCCATGAAGATGATGGTAAGGAAATAACATATATTATCAACACACTAATTATTCAAGGAATGCGTGCTGATGGATTGCCTATCAATTGAGATTATATATCTAACTTGATTTTATTTGTGACGAATTATTAAGTCGTACGTTGGTTAAAACCAATAATCTTCAGTTTTGACCACCCCGCCCCCCTTAATATGTCAATTTATACCCTCTGGAAACATTCATTTTTTAGGAAACTTGTGTAGGTGGTATAAAGACTATTACGTTTTCAAAATAAGAGGTTGTATAGCAACCGAAGATTAGAGCGTAAACAAATCTTATTATAAATGTTTTAATTACATTTATAAAATTATTATGAATTTCAGATTCTGCATTTTTTCAATCATTCTGCTTTCCATTTTTGGAAGCTGTAGCAGCATTCCTTTAGCTTATCATGCTAAAGAAAATGTGCTGGGTGAGGGCTGGTCTTCAAATTCTGTCAACACGGTTATTTTTAGACAAAATGCAGTAACGACCCACAAGGATATTCAATTTGCAGCTTACTATGATGGGGAGGGAAATGTTGTTTTGGCTAAACGCAAACTACCCCGGGGAAATAGGAAAATTCATAAAACCCCGTATACAGGAAATGCTAAGGATGCTCATAATGCGATTAGTATAGCCGTTGATGGTGAGGGGTTTTTGCATATCAGTTGGGATCATCACGACAATCCATTGCGCTATGCAAAAAGTCTTGAACCACTCGGACTCGAGTTATCTGAAATGCAACCCATGACCGGTATTGATGAGAATAAAGTCTCTTATCCCCAGTTTTATAATTTGCCTTCGGGGGATTTGATTTTCATGTATCGATCCGGGCAATCAGGTAGCGGAACTTTAGTACTAAACAGGTATAATTTAGGTACTCACAACTGGGATCAGCTGCACAGCAACCTCATTGATGGCGAGGGAGCGCGTAATGCCTATTGGCAGGCTTATGTTGATCAGTCAGGAACCATTCATCTATCCTGGGTATGGCGCGAAAGCTGGGACGTATCTACCAATCACGATATAGCTTATGCGAAATCTGTTGATGGAGGTAAAACCTGGGAAAAATCAGACGGAAGTTCATACGAACTACCCATAACTCAAGCTAGTGCTGAGTATGCGGCGATGATACCTCAAAATAGCTCGCTTATTAACCAGACCGCGATGACTGCAGATCGAGATGGTAATCCTTATATCGCCAATTACTGGAATGAAGGAAACACCACGCAATATCACGTGGTTTATCTCAAAGAAGGTAAATGGTTAACAGAAAATACCGCTTTTAGAACTACCGGTTTTCAGCTGGGTGGTGGCGGCACCAAAAAAATACCCATATCCCGCCCCGAACTATTCATTGACGAGGCCTCGGGTAAAAAACTTTGCTTGCTATTTCGGGATGCAGACCGGGGTTCAAAAATCACACTGGCTTCACGTGATTTAACCAAAAAAGAAGCCTGGAAAGTTATAGATCTAACCAAAGAATCAGTAGGGGATTGGGAACCCAATTTTGACAAAGAATTATTTAAAAAAACAGGAAAGCTTCACCTTTTTGTACAACAGGTGAATCAGGTGGATGGCGAAGGGCTTCAAAGCAGCGCTCCTACACCTGTAAAAATATTAGAGTATAATACATTACCAGAATAAAAACCTATGAAAATTAACAACAAATCACGCTTAGTCATTTTTTTAGCGGTATGCTTTTTACAGGCATACACTAGTTTCTCGCAAGATATCAATGAATGGGAAAATCCTAAAGTTGTAGACCGCAATAAGGTTGAAGGGCGCAGTTCATTTATACTTTATAATAGTTTACAGGAGGCACAAAATTTAGATCCTCAACAGTCAACATTGCAAAAAAGTTTGGACGGGGAGTGGAAGTTCAACATCGTTAAAAATCCAGAATTGCGTCCTCTGGATTTCTATGAAACCGATTTTAATGATTCAGGTTGGGATAAGATCACAGTTCCTTCAAATTGGGAGACCGAAGGTTTTGATATTCCCATTTACACAAACGTGGCCTATCCGTTTCCAAAGAATCCACCATTTATTGATGGCGATTACAATCCGGTAGGAACCTATCGCACCACTTTTGAGATTCCAGAAAATTGGAAAGATAAAGAAGTGTTGTTGAGTTTTGGTTCTATTTCGGGTTATGCCCGTGTTTATGTAAACGGTAAAGAAGCCGGGATGACTAAAGCTTCTAAAACTCCCGCAGAATTTGACATCACAGACTTACTAAAAAAAGGTGAAAATCAGTTAGCTGTACAGGTTACACGCTGGCACGACGGCAGCTATCTCGAAGATCAGGATTTTTGGCGTTTAAGTGGTATTGAGCGTTCAGTAGTGCTTAAAGCAATGCCTAAAACCACAATTTGGGATTATAAAGTGGTGGGTGATTTGGATTCTAACTATAAAACCGGAGCATTTGCAGCATCTGTAGATATCCGAACTTTTGGAAAGTCTGATTTGAAAAAAGCACGATTGGGCGTTTCGCTTTACGATGCGCAGGGCAATCTTGTTTTTGCTGAAAAGAAACCGGTTTCTCTTTCCGGTGGAACTATTGATTTTACGCGTACCATTCCGCAGGTAAAACGTTGGAGTGCAGAAACTCCGTATCTCTATACCTATGCGCTTAAACTCGAGGATATGGATGGTAATCCGGTAGCGGTAACTTCCGGGCGTTTAGGTTTCCGAAAAGTTGAAATTAAAAATGCACAGCTTTTAGTAAACGGTAAACCTGTTACCGTTCACGGTGTAAACTTACATGAACACCATCCTGATAAAGGCCACGTACCTGATTTGGAAATGACCCGTAAAGATTTTGAATTAATGGCTCGCAACAACATCAATGCGGTACGTATGAGTCACTATCCACACGGGCAGGAGGTTTATGATCTGGCCGATGAATACGGATTTTACATTGTAGATGAAGCCAATATTGAGACCCATGCAATGGGCGCAGAATGGCAAGGTAACTTTGATAAATCGAAGCATCCTGCATATCTTAAAGAATGGGCGCCAGCGCATTTAGATCGTATTAAGCGTATGTATGAGTTAGATAAGAATCATACTTCGGTAATTATCTGGTCTATGGGTAATGAGTGTGGTAATGGTCCCGTGTTTTACGATGCATATGACTGGTTAAAGGAAACAGATCCTACCCGCGTAGTTTCGTTTGAACAGGCGGGGCAAAACCGAAATACCGATATCGTAGCTCCTATGTATCCGGGTATAAGGCATATGAAAGAATATGCCGAAGACGACACCGTAACCCGCCCATTTATTATGTGTGAGTACTCTCACGCGATGGGTAACAGCAGTGGTAACTTCAGAGCATACTGGGATATTATAGACAGCAGCCCGCATATGCAGGGAGGTTTTATCTGGGATTGGGTAGACCAGGGCTTACGCGCAAAAACCGAAGATGGTCGCGAATTTTGGGCCTACGGTGGTGATTTAGGTGGAAAAGATTTACAAAACGATGAAAACTTCAACGCTAACGGATTGGTGACCGCAGACCGGGTGCCACATCCGTCACTTGCGGAAGTGAAAAAAGTATATCAAAACATCGAGTTTGATTTGGAAGGAAGTACGCTTACCGTTCAAAATAAATATAACTATACCAATCTGGATGCCTTCAATTTTAAATGGGAGTTGTTGAAAGATGGCGTGCAGGTCGATTCTGGTGATTTTGAAGTTTCGGCTTTGCCAAACACGTCACAGACTGTATCCTTAAAGCTTACTGAAACCAACGACGGCGAGTACTTTTTTAATGTGTACGCCTACACCAAGAAGGCTTCTCCTTTAGTTCCTGCTGGTTATGAACTGGCAAGCGAGCAATTTCAGTTGGGCGAAAAAGACTTCTTTGCAGAAGTTTCAGATTCGTTGACAAAAGATGAACTGGTTTATGAGGTACAGGGAGATTCCTTACTTGTATTTAACACGGCCAAAACACAGGGTGTTTTGGATCTCAAAGCCGGAAGAATTCAGCAGTATCAGCTTAAAGATGGTAGCAGCGTAATCAATACTTTCCCCGAACCCTATTTCTGGAGAGCCCCAACAGATAATGACTTTGGTAATGGGATGCCTAAAAAATTGGCAGCCTGGAAAACCGCAACCCAAAACCCGCAATTGGTTTCAGCAGAGGTAGGAACCGATGAGGGAGCAGGCTTACCGGTAACTTTCACATATCAGTTAGCAGGCGTTGAGTTGCCTTATTCAGTAAATTATTTAATTGATGCAAATAATGGCATTACAGTTACCGCAAGTTTAGATACTTCGGCCAAAGAAACACCTGAGATGCCTCGTTTTGGAATGCGTATGGTGTTAGAAGGCAAATATGATAATCTTAAATATTATGGTCGTGGACCCTGGGAGAATTATTCAGACCGAAAAGAATCGGCCTTTATGGGTACCTACGAAGACAAAGTAGAAAACCAGTTTACCTGGACGTACATCCGTCCGCAAGAATCGGGTTATCATACCGATGCGCGGTGGTTAACACTTACTGATGACGCCGGTCACGGACTCAAAATAGTGGGTGAACAACCTTTAGGTTTTAGTGCGCTTGATATATCTACTGAAGACCTTGACCCTGGAATGACTAAAGATCAAAGACACCCTACAGATTTAACGGTACAGGATAAGGTGTTTTTACATGTAGACCTCAAGCAACGCGGTCTGGGTGGTCTAAACAGCTGGGGACAATATCCGTTTAAAGAGTACAGACTCGAAGACGGGAAGTATAACTACAGCTATACCATTTCATTACTATAAGGTCAACTATGCAGAAGCGTTTTTCAGTTTTTATACCACTCTTTTTTAGCCTGTTTATTGTAAACGTCTTACTGGCGCAAACTCCTGTAAAAGTGAGTTCGCCAGATGGGCATATATCAGTTACCGTTTCATTACAAAACGGAAAACCGCTTTACAGCATTGCCCAAGATTCTAAAGTATTTTTAGAAGAATCCCCTTTAGGCCTTAAAACTTCAATTGGTGATTTTAGTGAGAGACTCACTTTTGCAGGTGTTAGAACTCAGAATATCTCAGAAACCTATGAGTTAAACCGCGCTAAAGTAAGTAAAGTCGAATATCAGGCAAACGAGTTAGTCGCAGCATTTACAAATGAGGCTCAAGACACATTACAAGTGATTTTTAGGGTGAGTGACCGTGATGTTGCCTTTTCGTATAAGCTAATTGGAAAAAGCTTAAATACAAGGGTTAAGATTCTTAGCGAAGCTACCGCGTTTAATCTACCTGATCAGGCTACGACATTTCTTAGCGCGCAGGCTTTGCCGATGACCGGCTGGGAGCAGACCAAACCTTCTTATGAAGAAGGCTATACGTTTGATGCTCCTCTGGGAGAACCTTCTCAATATGGGGTAGGTTACACCTTTCCGGCGCTTTTCAAAAATGAAAATAAAGGCTGGTTATTGATTTCAGAAACCGGAGTAGACGGCACCTATCCCGGTTCGCGTTTGGGTGAGTCTGGTACAGGTGGCTTGTTCCCGTTGTTGTTTCCGCAGGAAGGGGAGAATAATGGAATTGGAGAAGTGTATGCAGCGATGGCGATGCCTGCACAAACACCCTGGCGTACCATTACGCTGGGCAAGACGTTGAAACCAATTGTCGAGTCTACAGTGGCTTTTGACTTGGTAAAACCAAAATATGAACCTTCCATTGACTATCAAACCGGAAGGGCTACCTGGAGTTGGATTGTTTGGCAGGATGGCAGCATCAATTACGAAGATCAAATCAAATTCATTGATCTTTCTGCTGCCCTCAATTTTGAGTACGTGCTTATCGATAACTGGTGGGATGCCAATATTGGCCGGGAAAGGATGAAAGAGTTGGTAGACTATGCCCGCTCTAAAGACGTTTCTGTGCTGCTTTGGTACAACTCAAACGGCTATTGGAGTAATGCACCGCAAACGCCGCAGGATTTTATGAACACGGCTTACAAACGCCAGCGGGAGATGGCCTGGATGCAGGAGATAGGCGTTAAAGGGATAAAAGTAGATTTCTTTGGTGGTGATAAGCAAACCACGATGCAGCTCTATGAAGATATTCTCAATGATGCCAATAATTATGGTTTGGGTGTGGTTTTTCACGGCTGTACCTTGCCTCGTGGCTGGGAGCGTATGTATCCCAATTATATGTCTTCAGAAGCGGTTTTGGCATCTGAAAACCTGATTTTTACTCAGGAAGCTTCAGACCAGCACGCATTTAAAAGCACCCTGCACCCATTTATCCGGAATACCGTGGGAGCGATGGATTTTGGTCCGGTTTTTCTCAATAAGCGCCTTACCAAAGATCAAAAAGGAGGGTCCTTACGCAAAACAACCGAGGCCTTTGAGTTAGCGACCGGCGTCTTGTATTTTTCGCCCATTCAGCATTTTGGCTTAACCCCAAATAATCTGGAAGAACAACCCCAATTTGTGCTCGATTTTTTAAAAGAAGTGCCTGCAACCTGGGATGAAACCAGATATATTGGCGGAGAACCTGGTGACTATGCAGCTATTGCAAGGCGAAAAGAAAAGCAATGGTATGTGGCAATAACCAATGGAAAAAAGGAAGATCGAACGCTCGAACTCGACTTGCCCATGCTTAAAAATGCAGAAATCACACTTATTTATGATAAATCAGACCGAACAGCAGGTCTAAAACCAATGAAAATCAATAAAAATGGTAAATTGAAAGTCAAATTACTCGGAGAAGGTGGTGCAATAATCATCAGTAAATAAAGCTTTATGGCATAAAACAATCCGGTGATTGAGCGTATTCATTTAAAATCATTTTATGAAATCTAACCCTACACTAGTTTATTTAATCGGGATTTTGCTTTTGACGTCTTGTGGTAAAGAAGAGTCCTCCTCCTCTCAGGATCCTTCTACTTTATTTACACTTCTTGACACCTCAAAAACAGGTATTGATTTTGAAAATACCCTTGTTGAAACCGAAGATGAGAATGTAATGACCTATGAGTATATCTATAATGGGGGTGGTGTAGCTGTAGGAGATATCAATAATGACGGACTTGCCGATGTATACCTTGCCGGTAACCAGGTTAAAAACAAGCTTTTTTTAAACAAAGGTGGCTTCAGGTTTGAAGATATTACTACCCTGGCGGCAATTACCGAAAAAGACGGATGGAAAACCGGTACGGCAATGGCAGACGTTAATGGGGATGGTTTACTGGATATTTATGTTTGTTACTCGGGGAATGCTCCACAGGAAGGTTTTACACAACCTGTTATTCGCGATTATAAACCCCGGGCCAATCAACTTTTTATCAATCAGGGTGTAGGTAAAGACAGTATTCCTGTTTTTAAAGATCAAGCTAAAGAATATGGTTTAGATGCCATAGGTACATTTACCACTCAAGTCTATTTCTTAGATTATGATTTGGATGGAGATCTTGACGTGTTTCTACTCAATCACGCTAATAAATTTTACAACATCTTTTTTAATGTGACGATGCTGCGCAGCAAACGGCATCCGTATTACGGAAACAAGTTATATGAGAACCGTGATAACAAATTTGTTGAGGTTTCAGAAGAAGCCGGTATTAACGGTACGGGAATTAATTTTGGCCTAAGTGCTTCTATTAGTGACCTAAACAAAGATGGGTATCCTGATATTTTTGTAACCAATGATTATTCAGAACAGGATTTTTGCTATTTAAATAACGGTGACGGTACGTTTACAGAGACTTCTAAGAAATCGTTTGAGCATTTTTCAAAATACTCAATGGGTTCTGATGTTGCAGATATTAACAACGATAGCAATCCCGATTTGTTTGTGGTTGATATGCTTCCTGAAGATAATTACCGTCAAAAAGTGCTCAAAGGGCCTGATGAGTACAATAAATCCAAAAGACTTATAGATAGCGGCTATCACCCGCAGTATATGCACAATAATTTGCATTTAAGTAAAGGTCTTGACCCACAGGGCGATTTGCGTTTTACAGAGGTAGCTCAACTTTCTGGTATTTCAAATACAGATTGGAGCTGGGCACCGCTAGTTGCAGACTATGATAACGACGGTTTCAAAGATATTTTTATAACTAACGGATATTTACGCGATTACAGCAATCTCGACTTTAATAATTATACGGTACACGAAGCAAATGCGCGGGCACAGGCAACAGGTGAGAAGCTTGATATGGGAGCACTTATCAGCAAGATTCCTTCAACTAAAGTTTCCAATTACATTTATAAAAATGTAGACGGACTCCTTTTTGAGAATAAAACCAAAGCCTGGGGACTTGACAAGAAAACGGTGTCTAATGCTGCAGCTTATGCAGATTTAGATAATGACGGAGATCTGGATTTAATAATCAATAACCTGAATGATCCGGTTTTGGTTTATGAGAATCGTGAAAATGAACAATTAGAAAATAATTTTTTATCGCTGACGCTAAAAGGCGAAGCAAAAAATACGCAGGCTTTAGGTGCCAAAGTAATGCTTCAGCTTGAAGATGGAAAGCAAATCTATCAGGAAGCTTATTTTGTACGCGGTTACCAGTCTTCGGTAGAGCCTAAAATGACTATTGGTTTAGGCAAAGCCGAAACTATTCAGAATCTTGAAGTTATTTGGCCTTCTAAAAAACTAACCCGTCTTGAACATGTTCAGGCAAATCAAACTTTGATTTTAAAGGAGACCGAAGCTACCGAAACTTACGACTACAACATCAAACCGGGAGAAGGCTTTTTCACAGAGATAACTGCCAATTCAAATATCGATTTTAAACATCAGGAGAATGACTATGTAGATTATAATTACGAAAGTCTTATCCCGTATCAGCTGTCAAAAACAAGTGGTAAGGCCTCTGTAGGTGATGTGAATAACGATGGTAACGACGATATTTTCTTTCTCGGAGCCAGCGGTCAGACCTCCCAATTATATCTGGGTACTGATGACGGGAAGTTCAAATTAAACAATACCGGGCAGCCCTGGACTGCAGCCGAAGACCTAGTACACGAAGATTATGATGCCTTGTTTTTTGATGCAGATGGCGATGGGGATTTAGATCTGTATGTGGTAAGCGGCGGTAATGAGGAGTTTAACGGTGATGCGTATTATCAGGACCGTTTATACCTCAATTCCGGTAGTGGAAAGTTCAGCAAAGCTGAAAACGCGCTACCTGATATGAAATTCAGTGGGGGAGTGGTCAAAGCTGCAGATTTTGATAAGGACGGTGATCTGGATTTATTTGTTGGAGGAAGGATTTCCGGTGGAAATTACCCAATGTCGCCCAGAAGTACGCTATTACGCAATGAAAGCACTAAAGATGAGGTAAAGTTTGTTCCAGTTCGCAATTATGACCTGCAACAATTGGGTATGGTGACTGATGCAGACTGGGTAGATATCGATAACGATTCCTGGCCGGACCTGGTTTTAGCAGGAGAATGGATGCCCATTAGCATTTTTAAGAATACCGAGGGAACCTTAAAAAATGTTACACAAGAAGCCGGACTTGCAGATTCAAACGGTTGGTGGTTTAGCCTTCAATCCGGAGACTTTGACGGCGACGGGGATATAGACCTTTTAGCAGGCAATCTGGGCGAAAACAATCAGTTTAAAGCTTCGGTTGAAGAGCCTATGCGCTATTATATTCAGGATATTGATAACAATGGGCGCATCGATCCTATTTTGACCTACTACATCGACGGGGTTAGTTATCCGTGGCCTACCCGCGACGAACTGATGGGGCAGGTTTCCGCTTTAAAGAAGCAGTACAAGTCTTATGAAAGTTATGCTAAAACCAATACCGACGAGTTCTTGAAAACGAATAATATAGAACCGCGTTTTACTTTGGAAATCAAAACGCTTGCTTCGGCATTTATCGAAAATAATGGCGATGGCACGTTCAGCATAAAAGCCTTACCCAAGCCGGTTCAGGATGCACCCATTCAGGATTTTGTGTATACCGATTTTGATGGCGATGGCCAGGAAGAAGTTCTTGCTGCGGGTAATTTATATCCGTTTCGGGTGAGTCAGGGACCACTTGATGCTTCTTTTGGATCATTACTCAGTTTTAAGGACGGTAATTTCATCCTAAAGCCCCAATCGGCTAATCTGTGGTTGGATGGCGATATAAAATCCCTTCAGATTTTAAAATTTAAATCCGGTAAGCAAGAATTGCTTCTAACCCGAAATAACGACAGTCCGGGTCTGTATACCTATTAAATCCAAATTATGAGAATTATAGTTTCCCTGTTTTTATGTGTTTTTGTGATTTCCTGTAAATCCGCAAAGCCAAAAGCTAAAGGGGATTCTACTATTCTAACGCCTAATGGCTATGAGCTTATCTGGCACGATGAGTTTGATACCGGTACTAAGCCGGATTCGGATTCCTGGTCGTATGAGCACGGTTTTGTGCGTAATAATGAATTGCAATGGTATCAGGAGGAAAATGCTGCTGTTGATAACGGCAATCTAATTATAACCGGTAAACGGGAAAAGCCCGTAAAATTGCCTTATAAAGCAGGTAATGATGATTGGATAAAGAAACGGGAAACAGCGCAGTATACTTCTTCAAGTATTCATACCCGAAATAGATTTGAGTTTATGTACGGTATTGTAGAAGTACGGGCTAAAATTGATACCGCAAGCGGAATGTGGCCTGCAATCTGGACTTTGGGTATTGAAAAGGGCTGGCCATCCAATGGCGAGATCGATATGATGGAATATTACCAAATTGATGGAAAGCCACATATCCTGGCAAATGCCGCCTGGGGTCCTAACTGGCAGAATGTTTCCTGGGACAGTGCCAAAATTCCTTTTACTGAGTTTTTAAAGAAAGACCCGCAATGGCCCGAAAAATTCCACATCTGGAAAATGGAATGGACGCCAAAGTTCATCAAATTGTATCTCGATGACGAACTCCTAAACACCATTGATTTAGCCAAAACTAAAAATCCGGATGGCTCTAATGGCTTTCAGCAACCGCATTATATTTTACTCAATCTGGCGATAGGTTCCAATGGTGGTGACCCGTCACAAACGAAATTCCCCAAAGAATACCTCGTAGACTATGTACGGGTATTTCAGAAAACAGAAAATCAATTATGAAATACGCTTTGAAACACAAATCATTCAAAACACAGGCGATTTATCTTTTCGTCTCAACCCTAATGTTGACCTCGTGCGGGGCTTCAAAATCCGGTAATACAGCTTTAAAAGATGCTTCGATTCCAAAGCCTGATCAGGTTTTAGCTAGTATTGAAAAAGTAAACACGCATTGGCAGGAAACGCATCCCGAGCCCGCATCTGCATTCTGGCATCCTGCGGCCTACCAAACCGGGAATATCGAAGCGTATAAAGTAACCGGAAATGACGATTTTCTGGATTACGCCACCGCATGGGCAGAACATAACGAGTGGAAAGGTGCCAAATCTGATGATAAATCGGCCTGGAAATACAATTATGGAGAAGCGGATGATCACGTACTTTTTGGCGACTGGCAGATCGCATTTCAGACCTATATTGATTTGTACACACTAGAAGGTTCTAAAGATCCTTCAAAAATCGCTCGTGCCCGTGAGGTTATGGAATACCAGATGAGCACGCCTGAAAACGACTACTGGTGGTGGGCAGATGGCCTGTATATGGTGATGCCGGTAATGACCAAACTCTATCAGGTGACCGGTAATGAGCAGTATTTAGACAAGCTCAACGAGTACCTAACCTATGCAGACAGTATCATGCTTGATGAAGAAACGGGATTGTACTTCCGCGATGCGAAATACGTCTATCCCAAGCACAAAAGCCTGAATGGTAAAAAGGATTTCTGGGCGCGTGGTGACGGCTGGGTTTTTGCCGGTTTAGCCAAAGTTTTACAAGATATGCCGCAGGACTCTAAATACCGTAAAGCTTTTGAAGCCCGTTATAAAAGAATGGCACATGCCCTTAAAATGGCCCAGCAGCCCGAAGGGTACTGGACGCGCAGTATGCTTGATCCCGAGCACGCCCCGGGACCTGAAACCAGCGGTACCGCCTTCTTTACCTATGGCTACTTATGGGGTATTAACAACGGTATTCTTGACGCCAAAACCTATCTGCCGGTTGTAGAAAAAAGCTGGAAGTATCTTTCTGATGTTGCCTTGCAGAAAAATGGAGCCGTGGGTTATGTACAGCCTATCGGCGAAAGAGCTATTCCCGGGCAGGTGGTTGATGTAAATTCTACTGCCGACTTTGGAGTGGGGGCCTTTTTACTCGCTGCTTCCGAAATGTACAGATTGGTAAAAACAAATTAAACACACGAGATGATTTTATATAAAAAAAGTATTCTTACAAGCTTATTTATAGGGTTACTTAGTTTTTCTGTCTTAACAGCGCAGGAAATCAAACCTGCAAAAAAAGTAGATGGTGAGATGCCCTTATTTCAGGTAGAAAATCCCGATTTTAAAACGAGTCCGTATACCGGTATGACCAAAAAACATTGGGAAGATGCCGCGCGATATTTATTAACGGGAGCTTTTAGTTATATCGACAATCTGGACGATCCTATGAAATTCCCAAAGCTTCCCGGAAAAAGCTACCCGCACGATATCAGCCGGGTTCCTACCGAAAAACTGGAAGGTCTCGTGCGCACTTTATTTGTTGCAGCACCACTCCTCAAAAAAGAACCTGATATCACCTTAAACGGAATCAAAGTAGCCGAGTATTATCAACATCAATTACCCAAATTGGCTGATCCGGAAAGTGAAGCTTATATAAAACCTCGTGGGAATGGTGGTCCCAGTCAGAATCTCGTTGAATATGGTGCGCTGGCGATTTCCCTGTTTATTGCTCCGGAAACTCTTTGGGATCCGTTAAGTCAGGAAGATAAAGACGCATTGGCTGCTTCGATGCTGAGTTACGGTGACGGACCTACCGTCCCTTCCAACTGGAAATTCTTCAACATATTTGTACTCAGTTTTTTTGACGCGCAGGGTTACGAAGTAAACAAACCTTTATTGGAAGAGTACCTGCAAAAATCCCTGGATCATTATCGTGGTCAGGGCTGGTATAATGACAATCCGGCTTACGATTACTACAGTATGTGGGCTTTTCAGGTGTACGGGCCTATGTGGGCTTCGGTTTATGGTGATACGCATTACCCGGAGATTGCAAAAGCCTTTAAAACCAATTTTCAGGATTTGGTTTATCATTATCCCTATATGTTTTCTGAAGATGGAGAGATGATTATGTGGGGCCGAAGCATCAGTTATCGCATTGGGTCGATCAGTCCGTTTCCCTTTACAGGAACCCTTCAGGACGACACGATTAATTTTGGCTGGTTGCGCCGCATCTCTTCAGGTACCTTACTTCAGTTTTTACAGAATAAAGACTTTTTGTTAGATCGTATTCCGACTTTAGGTTTTTACGGACATTTTGAGCCTGCCGTACAGGTGTACAGTGCCCGCGGAAGTGTATTCTGGATGGGGAAAGCCTTTTTGGGTCTTTTGGTTCCTGATGATAATCCGTTTTGGACCGCAACCGAAAATTTAGGTCCCTGGGATACCACCTTTGAAAAAGGCAAGGTTTACAATAAATTTCAGGCGGCATCCAATATTCTAATCACCGATTATCCCGATATCGGCGCTGCCGAAATCCGCGCCTGGTGTCACGAGAAAAAAGCAGACGACTGGCAGGGCTTTCGCAGTAGCGAGAATTATAACAAGCTATCGTACAATTCAGCTTTTCCGTGGCAGGCAGATGGGGAAGATGGCGAAATCTCCATGAACTATGTATTTAAAAATGCCAAAAACGAATGGGAACCCTGGCGCTTATACACCTTTAAGAGCTTTGAAAACGGCGTGTATCGCCGGGATGCAGTATTGGAAACGAACGATAACGTGACCATGCAGTTGGCAGATATTCCGTTGCCTAACGGAATATTACGCGTTGATCATCAGACGAGTCAGGTGCCGGTTGAGATGCGTTTAGGACATTATGCCTTACCGAAACTGGAAGGAAAAGAGCTGAAGCAATCCAGGCAAAAAGTTGGGGATACCGAAGCCTATATAGTTGATAACGGCGAATACCAACTGGCTTTAGTACCGGTTCAGGGTTGGGAGAAAACCGAATTCGTTTCTGCTGAAGGTCTCAACCCGGTTTCTGATGAAAGCAAAACCATCAATGTTTCAGCAAGCTTTTCGCCGCAGGCTGAAACCAACATTTACGCGACCTTGATGCTTTGGAAAAAATCAGGAGAAGCCTGGACGGATGAGGAGTTGATGCCGGTTGCATTAAAAAATACATCAACCGGCGTTGAAGTTACATTGGCAGATGGTTCAATCAAAACCGTTCAGTTTTAATTGTAAAAACGATTTCTACGACTTAATCCGTGATTGTTAATAAAATATTAAATTCTCTCTTTTGAAAAGGCCTTTTCATACTCTATTTATACTCTATCCTAGGCTTTGCTATGCCTTTGCCTGGGAGTTGCCCTGCCTGAGGCCTGGTTTTGAACAAAAACTGAACAGTTCTGGAAGGTTTTTTCAATCTTGTATAAACGGGTTAGTATTTAATAAACAAAGAATAATTATGAACAATCCATTCTTTATTTGATATAGTATTTTATGCTCCTTTCTCTTAAATCAAAGTCCATGAAACGAATGCAAAACCAGTTGAGTGTAATACTAATCGTCTTAGTAGCTCAGGTATTAAATGCCCAGCAAAATCCTCCCGAGTGGCAGGACCTGAGGATTTTTGAGGTCAACACACTAAAACCGCGGGCTACTTTTTATGTTTTTGATACGGAAAATGAAGCTTTAGAAAACGACTATTATAATTCTAAGAATCTTCTTTTACTCAACGGAATCTGGAAATTTAATTTTGCTGAAACGCCGCAGACTCGGCCTGAAGACTTTTATAAATCAGATTATGACGTTTCGGGCTGGGATGAAATTGCTGTACCTGGTGACTGGCAAATGCAGGGCTACGATTTTCCACTTTATGTAAGTTCAGGTTATACACACAAGATCAATCCGCCGTATGTAGATACGGTTTACAACCCCGTAGGTTCGTATAAACGTAGCTTCAAACTACCTGAGAATTGGAAGAATAAGCGCGTTGTCTTACACTTTGGTGCCGTAAACAGTGCGTTTTATGTTTGGGTAAACGGGCGAAAAGTGGGCTATGATGAGGATAGCAAAACGTCTTCTGAGTTTGACATTACCTCATTTGTAAAAGCTGGTGAAAATGAACTTGCTGTTGAGGTGTACCGCTGGAGCGATGGTACGTATCTGGAAGATCAGGATTTTTGGCGATTGAGTGGTATCGAGCGAGATGTTTACCTATACGCAACCCCAAAAGCCTATATAACCGATGCGTTTTTTAAAGCCGGTCTCGATTCAACCTACACCGAAGGAATTCTTGATGCTTCGGTAAGTTTGAGGAATGAATCTTCAAGCTCGAAAAAATTGCAGCTGCAACTGAAACTCTATGATGGCACTCAGGAAGTTTATGCTGCTGATCAGGAAGTGCGTTTAGCCGCTTCGGCAAAAGATACGCTTCAATTTCAGCATTTACTAAAACAGGTTAAAGTCTGGAGCGCCGAACATCCCAATTTATATACCGCAACATTAAGCCTTGTTGAAGACGGAAATACCTTGATGAGCAGCTCGTTTAAAATTGGTTTCAGATCGGTCGAGATTAAAGGTGGAAAACTTCTGGTAAATGGCAAACCCATTTTGCTTAAAGGCGTCAACCGTCACGAACACGATCAATATTCGGGTCACGTGATTAGTGAAGAATCGATGCTGAAAGATATTCGGCTTTTTAAGGAAAACAACATCAATGCGGTACGTAATTCGCATTATCCCAACGATTCCAGATGGTATGAACTCTGTGATGAATATGGGATTTATATGATTGATGAGGCCAATCTGGAAACCCATGGTTTTGGTTACGATGAAGATAAAACGCCTGCAAATAAACCGGAATTCGCGGCCATGCACCACGATCGTCTGGAGACGATGGTAGAGACCAATAAAAACCATGCATCCATTATCATTTGGTCCATGGGCAACGAAGCCGGCGATGGCCCTGCTTTTATAGACGGTTATCACTGGATCAAAAATCGGGACAATTCGCGTCCGGTACAGTATGAACGGGCTGAGCGCGGTACCAGTTTTCAGGAACCCCATACTGACATCATCCCGTGGATGTATGCCAGTCTCGATTACATAAAAACTAATTATATCGGGAAGTATCCGGACCGGCCTTTTATCTGGTGCGAGTATGCGCACAGTATGGGCAACAGTACCGGGAATTTGCAGGATTTGTGGGATTTTGTCTATGAGCAACCGCAAATGCAGGGGGGCTTTATTTGGGACTGGGTTGATCAGGGATTTGTAAAACAGGATAGTACGGGTACCGATTATTGGACTTACGGCGGCGATTATGGTCCCGACCGATACCGTCACGACGCCAATTTTGTGCTGAACGGTATCGTAAATCCTGATCGTACACCGCATCCTGCCTTGGCAGAAGTTAAGCAGGTATATCAAAACGTAAAAATTGAAGCCCGCGATACCGAAGCCCTTGAATTTACCCTGAAAAACCGTTTTTTCTTTACCAATCTGGATGCTTACACCATTTCTTATGATCTATTGCGTGACGGAGTTGCGATCTCTTCTAATAACCTGGGGTCTTTTGAGGTAGTCCCACAAGATTCCATTGTGTTTAAACTTAACGCACTACAGCTTCCCGACGATGGGCATGAATATTTTATCAATTTTACAATACGTGCCAAAACAGCTTCGCCATTGTTGCCTAAAGACTTTGTAATTGCCCGTGATCAAATCCTGCTTAAGAATACACCGCTAACCAATAATGCATTTACTGAATCAAAAGAAAAGCTTGATGTTATCGATTATAAAGATTCCCTGACAGTGAAAACAGAAGCGGTAAGCCTGAGTTTTGACCCGCGAAGCGGGCGTTTAAAATCATATAGTTTTAAAGGCCAAAATTACATTCAGGAAGCCCCCCGTCTTAATTTTTGGCGTGCGCCTACCGATAATGATTTTGGAAATAACTATCAAAAAAGAGGTAAACTCTGGAAAGATGCATCCCAAAATCAGAAATTGATTTCATTTAAAATATCGACGAAAACCCCTGATTCGGTTTTGGTAGAATCGGTTTATCAGTTAGATACCTTACAGGCGCGAGCCTCATCGCGTTTTTTGATTTACGCAGATGGAAGCCTTAAAGTAACCAACAGCCTTAATTACGCTGATCCAGAAAAAGTGGCGGAGATCCCCCGTTTTGGGATGAATTTCATTCTGCCCAAAACCTACGATCATGTAAAATGGTACGGCCGTGGACCGCATGAAAATTATCAGGATCGTAAGGAAGCTGCTTTTGTAGGTATTTATGAAGGGTCGGTAGCCGATTTGTATTTTCCCTATATCAGACCTCAGGAAAATGGGTATCGCACCGATAACCGATGGATTAGCCTTATTAACGATTTCGGAGCAGGCATTGAAATCATTGGGTTACCTACAGTTTCCTTTAGCGCACATCACAATTACCTTTCCGATTTTGATCCGGGTGAAGAAAAGCAACAGCGTCACACAATTGATATTAAGCCCAGGGATTTAATCAGTTTAAGTATTGATTACAAGCAAACCGGTGTGGGAGGTGATAACAGCTGGGGAGCAAAGCCTCACGAAAAATATCAATTGAAACCACAGAATTATAGTTACAGTTTTCTGATAAAACCCATAAACTAAACCAAATGCAATATTTAAAAGTACCGAAGAGCCCCCTAACAAATTTCTTCATCAAATTTAAATCGGGCCTTTGTGCTTTTATCCTATTCTTCGTGGCCGCTCAGGCCTCCGCGCAGCAAAATCTAATTGCTCACGAGGCCCTGGCCGAAAAGATCTACATTCAAACCGATCGCAAAGCCTATACAAAAGGGGAGACGATCTGGTTTAAAGGAATTGTCGCTCAGGCTAAAGATAATGTGCCATCTACTTTAAGTGGTGTGTTGCGGGTTGAATTGATTGATCCCTTTGAGACGATCGTAGGTGAGAAATTGGTCAAACTCGATAACGGCATTGGCAACAATTTTTTCAGTATTGAAGATTTTTATGCTCCCGGCACCTATCAGCTCCGGGCATATACCCAATGGGATCAAAATTTTGATTCTGATTTTTTATTTTCTACCTATCTCACGATTGCCGAAGATCGGATAGCGGAAGATGTCGTACGCAAACTGGAAGTTGAAGGGCGGGATGCTTTACGTTTTGTATTCAATCCAAAGCTTATTGACAGTACTGTGGGTTCAAAATTTGAGCTCGAACTGGCTTATAATGATCAGGTAAAAAAACGGGTAATTCGTAAAAATGCCTCTGATTATTTTTTATTGGAAGAAGATTTTCCGGAAGAGACGAGCTGGGTGCATTTTAAACTGACTACCGAATCGGGCAAGCAATGGAGCGAAAGCATACCCCTTGCCAGACCGGCGATAGACATGCAGTTTTTGCCCGAAGGCGGAAGCTTAATCGTTGGGATGAACAATCTTTTGGGCTTTAAAGCAATCGATGAGATCGGAAAAGGCGTTGCGGTTCAGGGAACGATTTACGATTCGCAAAACAATCCCGTAACTGCCTTTAAAAGCAATAAACTGGGAATGGGACGGGTTTATATGTTTCCCAATGCATCAACAAGCTATAAAGTTGAGCTGGCAGAGCCAAAAGAAAACATCAAGCTTACTTATTCATTTCCTGAAGTAGTTGAAAAAGGTAGTACACTTTCGGTAAACCGCGTAGGTAAAAATATAGCCTTGCAAGTGAATTCGACCCAACTGATTAATGATTCTATTTATGTGGAAGTGAGTAGCCGGGGTATGGCTCTCGGTGAAGTAGGCCGAAAACTTGAAAGAGGAAAGCGTGACTTGGTGTTCTCAAATGAATCTTTACCTGCCGGAATCCTGGTTTTTACGCTTAAAAATCAAAATCGAAATCCGATAGCCGAGCGTTTATACTTCAATCATTTAGAAACCGAGGCCCTTGATCTTAATCTGGAATTACTCAGAGATGGTTATAAGTCAGATGAAGAAATAAGCCTGAAGCTTTCCACAGCAGGAGTCTCGGCGGATACGAGTTGGTCTGCCAGTGCTTCAGTTTTGGTAATTCCTAAAGAATTGAAAGAGGAGCAAAGTATCTGGACCTATTTTATGCTTACTTCGGAATTGCGAGGAAGGATTGAAAATCCGTCTTTTTATTTTAAAGACACCCAGCTTGTAAAACCCAACGAACTGGATAACCTGCTTTTAACTCAGGGTTGGCGGGGTTATACCTTTAACACCCCACCAGATACAAAAGCAATGGACTTTTTACCGGAATTTGGATTGGGTGTTCAGGGAGAGATCGCAGCGCTTTTTGATAAAGATAAAGCCAAAGAAGACGTGGACGTTAGTCTTATGGTTTTTGGTGAGGAACAACGTTTTTACTATCAAAAAACCGATAGTCTGGGACGCTTTAATTTTCTATTGCCTTCACTTGAAGGCAGGCGGGTTCGTGCGGTTTTACAAACTAAAAGCGATGCAGGTAAGAATAGGAACTATACGCTGAGTCTTGATGAACCTACAAAACCCAAAATCACATACGACCGCACCCGGGCGTATTTTAAGGATCAGGATTCGTTACCTCAGGTATTAAAATCGGTTGAAAAGAATGACGGCCCAGATTCTTTTTTTGAATACGATCCCAATATAAACGAGTTAGACGAGGTGCTCATTAGTAATTACGAGCTTACTCCGCAACGTCAAAAAGTGATGGACACTTACGGAAAGCCCGATGTGGTTATTGACGGGCAGGAAATTGAGCGTAAAGAAAATGAGTACAGCAACGGACTCTATGGTGTGCTCAGGCAGGCATTTGGTGATAAAATTAGTTTTCAATTATATCAGGACAGTACCGGAGTCCGCTATCAAAAAGCGATGGTAACCGGTGGTATGGAAACTATAGTTCTGGTTGACGGAATTCCCGTATTGGCCGATGCCTATCAGTTTTTGCCCAATTTGCCACCCAGTGAAGTGAAAAGCGTCGAAATTCTGGATGGTGTGACTCAAAATTTTATGCCCCTTTACCGCAGGGTGTATCCGTTTAGGGATATGAGGACGACTCCAACCCAGGGAAGTATTCTCGCCATTTATACCTACAGTGGCAACGGATTTTACACGGCTTATAAATCAAAAGGAATTTTAAAAACCAGCATCCCGCTGTTTACGCCTACCAAAGAATTTTACATTCCCAAATATGATTCGGAAGATGCATCTCTAGGGCCAGCAGACAATGAGGTTACCTTATATTGGAACCCCGACATTAATCTGAAAAGTGAGGCTTCGGCTATGGTTACATTTCCCAACACTAAAAACCCGGGAACTAAAACGATCCTTGTAGAAGTTATTTCCCATGATGGTAAATTGGGTTATAAATCGCTTGAATATAAGGTTGAAGATTAAGGCAAATCTTCGCCTTTTGAAGCAATCCAGATTTTATACCATTGTTGCAGGCTTAAATCAATTTTAAGCGCATCTACAGCACTTTTTATGCGGTCGATGTGCTGAGAGCCTACGATTGGCAGAATACCCACCGGATGCTTCAATAACCACGCGTACATCACTTGGTCTATGGCTTCAATACCTAGTTCTGCCGTGACTTCTTTAAGCACCGAATGCAGGCGGTGTTCACGCTGACTTTCGGGTTTGAAGATTTTTCCACCGGCCAGGGGAGACCAGGCCATTGGTTTGATTTTATGTTTTTGGAAAAATTCAATATTCTCATTTTCCCAATGTTCAAGGCAGGCAACAGAAAGTTCAACCTGATTGGTAGCTAAAGGCATATCGAGATAGGACTGAAGGCTGTCAAACTGTATCGGGCTAAAGTTGGAGACCCCAAAATTGAGCACTTTTCCGCTTTGCTTTAAATGATCAAAAGCTTTAGCAACCTCTTCCGGATTGAAAAACGGCGCCGGGCGATGGAGTAATAATAAGTCCAGACGGTCTGTCCCCAGATTCTTCAGCGAAGCTTCAGCCTGCTGAATGATATACTCCGTACTGTACTCGTAAATCTTTACGTCCAGTTCCGGATTAAAATCGGTTGACAGTCGAATGCCGCATTTACTGATGAGCTGCATCTGTTCGCGCAATTCAGGCTTCAACGCTAAGGCACGGCCAAAGAATTCCTCACAGGTATAGTTTCCATAAATATCGGCGTGATCAAAAGAAGTAATCCCCAGTTCTAGAACCTGTTCGATTAACTTAAGAAGTTCACGATCGCTGAGGTTCCAGTCGCGCAGGCGCCAGTATCCGTGAATGATGCGGGAAAGGCTGAGGTTATCGTTAAGTGCTAATGTATTTTTCATAGTAGTTATTCTTCTAATTGTAAGGTACCAAAAAGGCCGGAATCTATCTCGATGCGCCCTTCGTAATCTTCCGGTATTTCTAAAGAACCGAGTATCGTATCAGGTTCTTCTTCAGGATTGACTTTAAGAAAAGCTAGAGCAAATCCCAGTTTTTTTCCTGCGGTAAGTTTGACAGCTTCGTTGGGTTGATCATCACAGTAGGTCTCATCAAACACGCTAATCTTCAGTTCCCAGATGGTGCTTTTTCCATTCCGCATCATACGATTACTGATGTGGTTGTATGATGTGGTCTTACCCTGATTATCAAAATCAAGTGTAAAACCATTAGGTAAAACCTGATAGGCAAATGCACTGTGATCGTTTGCGTAAGTTCCGCCGCTGTTGTTTTCGTCCAGATACACCAGTAAACGGTCCTGCTCCTTAAAATTTTTTAATGGATTATTACCGGAGTTTATGACGGGGATATAGGTGTCAAATTTAACCAAAACGTAGAGTGCATCGGGTGTCCACGCAAGTTTGTAGCGTATGTTTTCAGTTTGTTTTTCTCCCAGCCAAAGCTGATTCAGAGGCAGCCAGCTGGTTTTATTCCACGCGGGATCATTGGGATTTCCATCAATTTTTGGAGCAGTAACGGCTTTGTTAATCGGTTGATAAACAGCCGTATTTTTTACAAAAAGGGGAGGAGGCGTATCATCGCTTTTACAGGCGATGAATATAAGACTTAAAAGAAAAAGGATTAAATACTTCATAAATTGGTTCTTCCCAGACTGAGGACGCCAAATATAGGCCCTGCAGCCAAAACCAAAAAGAGATACCTCAAATCGTTTGCCAATGCAAAATGCCCCAAAAGCTGAATACTCAAAATTGTGATCGCAAAACCTATACAATTCACAAGAGTAAGTGCTGTACCCCGATACTCTGGGATCGCTTGTGTAGCAACGAGTGTTGAAAACTGCGGACTGTCTGCCACTACAACTGCTCCCCAGAAAAGCATAAACACAATGAATAAAACCGGTGGAAATTGCAGGCTAAACGGTGAGAGCACACAGCAAATCCCGGAAGCCAGTAAACTGAAACGCGCCACTTTTGTACTGCTGAAGCGGGAAACCAAATGACCACCTACGGCACAGGCAACAGCACCAATACTAATGGTACCGAATGCGAGTAGTGGAATATTGAGAAGCAATTCGTTTTGTGTGGCGTAGTAGGTTATAAACAATGGGACAAATCCCCAAAACGCATACAATTCCCACATATGCCCCCAATAACCAAATGCCGCGGCTCTAAAGGATTTTTGTCTAAATAGCTGAGGAATTCCGCTAAAGCTTAATCGTTGTTGTGGCTTGCGAAAGGGTCCGTCGGGAACTCCAAAACCAATGAGAATTCCACCTAATGCTGCGAAAGCGCTGGTTATTGCGGTTATCGTTTTATAATCGAGGGAAAGTCCGAAGCTATTGAGAACGTGGGGTAGGGCAGTACCTAAAACCAAAGCGCCGACTAGATAACCCAAAGCTTTACCCAGTCCTTTTTCAAAGTAGTCGGAAGCGATTTTCATTCCCACCGGATAAATGCCCGCCAGAAAAAATCCGGTACTGAACCGCGAACTTAAAATTGTTTGATACTGCACTCCCGGTAAAAGCAGCGCAAGATTTGTGATTGCTCCCAAGATGGCACAGATCAAAAATACTTTTGAGGGCGAAAACCGATCAGCAAAGGCGAGTACGGCAAAAACCAAAGTCCCTGTGATAAAACCAAACTGTACAGCGGCCAGCACATCACCTACCGCATCCGGATTTTGCAAAGCCGAAATGGGCAATTGCGGTACCACAATATTACCCACAAACCACAATGATGTTCCCAGAAATTGAGCGAGAACAATAAGGATGATGATTCGGGATTTTTGAAGCACAGGAATTCTAAAGGGTTTATTCAACAGGTTCTGCTGCGAGAGCAAGATTCTTGCCATCTGGACTTACGGCAATACGGGTAATGTTGGTAAGATTGTATGCATTCAGGCTGGCTGCAAAAACCCAGGCCGGTTCTCCAAAAAGATCATAGACAAATAAACTATCACCGCTACCTACCAAAATTCGATTTTCATCGAGCCAGGCATAATCCTGACGGCCTATGGGCAATTCACAAACAAAATAACTGGTTGGGCTTTCGCCGGAAAGATCAAGCATATACAAATCCATATTTTTATCATCGTTCTCTACAGTATAACTCAGTGACTCGCTGTTGGGTACTTTGTGTAGTGAGCGGCCGGACTTGGAAACTATTTTTTGCAGCGTATCCATAGCCGGACTTGAAAGCATTAAATCCAATTGATTAGGCACTAGAACTGAAGCTATAAACGCGTCTTTATCGTAAAATTTGAAATAGCCAACCTGGCTGCTGTCCCGCAATCTCTGAAAAGCCTTGGTTTTAAAGTCATATTCTGCAATACGCTGTCTGCCTTCGGGATCCTGGCGAACTGCAACAACGTGATCCGTTTCGGGAAGGCGCTGGGGTGAGAAAAAGCCGTTGTTGGGTTCGTTGGTGAGCAGCGAAGTTTTTTTAGTGCTGAGATCATAAATGCCAATAGCCGTTAGACTGTCTTGCGTACGGCTGTACAATAGCGTGTTATCATCGTAAAATGAGGGCTGACTGTCGTAACCTGCATTGGATGAAATGTTTGCACCTTCGGTAATTTTAAGTGTGGTAGGAGTTGTACTGATATTAAAAAGATACACGTCGGGAGCGTTTTGTGCACAAAGGCTAAAGCTCAAAAGTCCGAAAAGGCAAAAGAATGATGATTTAAGCATAGATACGGTTCAAATTTTAAATATACTGATGTTTGTGTAAAGACAGTTGCAAGGATTGAGCCGTTTTGGTGAAATTAGAAATACAAAATAAGAAATATAGAATTTAAAACCGCGTGAGGGATAGTAGTGGAAATCCTTTAGGAGCGCGAGCGACTAAAGATTGCAACGGATAGCCCCGCCCGAAGGGCACGCCCTAAATAAAAAAACCTGCAGCAGATCGCTACAGGTTTTTGTCCTCAGATTATCAAGTTTAGGGGTCAAATCTAAAAGGGGTATGTGTTTTCTGATGTTACTTTTTCTGCAATCAGATTACGTAATGCAATCACGTTAGGCTGATTTTGATATTTTGTAAATCGCTTAAGACCCATAAGCATCATACGTTGCTCGTCACCTTCGGCAAAAGAAACGATGCCCTCTTTTGCTTTTTGGGTAATGGTATCTACCGCATGATATAAGTACAGTTGCGCCATTGCGATTTGCTCTTTTTGTGCGTCTTCGCCAAAACGTTTCACGTTTTTCTCAGTACGTAAGATGGTACTTTCAGCCATATAGATCTCAATCAGAATGTCTGAAGCAGCCATTAACAGTTGCTGATGTTCTTCAAGTTCAGGGCCATATTTCTGAATTGCGCTACCGGCTACCATTAAGAAGACTTTCTTAAGCTTACCAACCATCGCTTTTTCTTCAGAAAGCACTTCAGAATAATCGGGAGTATCAAAAGATGGAATTCCTGTAAGTTCTTCTCCTACCGCCATTGCCGGATTCAAAAGATCTACGTGGCCTTTCATCGCTTTTTTAACCAGCATTCCCACAGCGAGCATACGGTTGATCTCGTTGGTACCTTCGTAGATACGTGAGATACGGGCATCTCTCCACGCTGCTTCCATAGGTGCATCTGCGCTAAAGCCCATTCCTCCAAAAATCTGGATTCCTTCATCGGCGCAATTCTGCATATCTTCTGAAGCCGCTACTTTAAGAATAGAACATTCAATCGCATATTCTTCAACACCTTTCAATTCGGCTTCAGAGTGGCTTGCACCGTCAGCTAAACGAATAGCAATTCGATCCTCAATATTTTTTGCTGCACGGTAAGAAGCACTTTCGCTGGCATAAGCGTTAGTCGCCATCTCGGCAAGTTTTGATTTTATAGCACCGAATTTTGCAATCGGAGTTTTAAACTGTACGCGCTCGTTAGCATATTTCACACCTAAATCAATCACACGACGTTGAGCATCAAGACAGGCTGCAGCCAATTTGATACGGCCTACGTTAAGCGCATTCATTGCGATTTTAAAACCTTCACCACGACCTGCTAGCATATTTTCTACAGGAACGACAGTATCATTAAAGAATACCTGACGGGTAGAAGAGGAGTGAATACCTAATTTCTTTTCTTCTTCTCCCAGTGAAATTCCATTAGACGGATCATTTTCTACAATAAAACCGGTTATATTTTTATCATCTTCAATACGGGCGAAAACAATAAACACATTACAGAATCCTGCATTGGAGATCCACATTTTTTGACCGTTGATTTTGTAGGACTTTCCATCTGCGGAAAGTTCGGCTTTGGTTTTACCGCTGTTTGCATCAGAACCGGCTCCCGGTTCGGTTAAACAATATGCGCCAAACCATTCACCGGTAGCGAGTTTTGGAACGTATTTTTTCTTTTGTTCTTCAGTACCGTAAAGGGTAATGGGCATGGTGCCAATACCGGTATGTGCACCAAAAGCAGTCGCGATAGAACCGGTTGCTCCCGAAATGTAATCGCAAACTAGCATTGTAGAAACAAAGCCCATCCCGAGTCCGTCGTACTCTTCGGGTACTGCAATACCCAAAAGTCCAAGTTCACCTGCTTTACGCATCACCTCTTCGGTCAATGCATAGTCCTTATGTTCAAAACGTTCTTTGTGCGGTACGATCTCACGGTCAACAAATTCTTTAACCGTTTCTTTCATCATTTTTTGCTCCTCGTTAAAATCTTCGGGAGTAAATACGTCTTCACAAGCAGTTTCTTTAACTAAGAACTGTCCGCCACGTAAAATGTCTTTTTTGTCTGCTGTTTCTGCCATTTTAAATAAGATATAAGAATTGAGATATTAGATTTTAGAAATCTTTTCTCAAAAATGTTTTAATAATTAATTTATGTTTGAAAGAGTCTATTATCTCAAGTCTCTAATCTATAATCTAGTTGAGAAACTCATAAACTCCTGCTGCGCCCTGACCGGTACCTACGCACATCGTTACGACACCGTATTTTCCTTTCATTTCGCGTTTGCGCATCTCGTCAAATAATTGAACCGAAAGCTTTGCTCCGGTACATCCTAATGGATGACCCAATGCGATTGCACCTCCATTTACATTAACGATATCCGGATTGAGGTCAAGCTCTCTAATTACAGCCAGCGATTGTGAAGCGAAAGCTTCGTTTAACTCGATTAAATCAATGTCATCTTGTTTAAGACCGGCCTGCTTTAATGCTTTTGGAATTGCTTTTACAGGCCCTATACCCATAATGCGAGGTTCAACTCCTACTGCTGCAAAATTTACCAGGCGTGCGATAGGTTCCAGATTCAGTTCTTTGACCATTTCTTCACTCATCACCAAAACGAAAGCAGCACCATCACTCATTTGTGACGAATTCCCTGCGGTGACGCTTCCACCTTCTGCGAAAACAGGACGTAGCTTTCCAAGCACTTCCAAACTGGTATCGGCACGCGGACCTTCGTCTTTACTTACCGTGTAGGTTTTGGTTTCTTTTTTACCGGAATTATTTACAAATGTGTGTTCGACATCAATCGGCACGATTTGCTCTTTAAAACGATCCTCTTTTTGAGCCTTCAAGGCTTTTTGATGCGAGTTAAAAGCAAATTCATCCTGATCTTCACGAGAGACGTTAAACTGATTGGCAACTGCTTCTGCAGTTAGCCCCATTCCCCAGTAGTAATCTTCGTTTCCAGCTTTGGCTACTTTATAATCCGGAACCGGTTTGTAACCACCCATTGGGATGTAGCTCATACTTTCGGCACCACCGGCGATAATGCAATCTGCCATTCCGGCCTGAATTTTTGCCGATGCCATAGCAATGGTCTCAATACCAGAAGCGCAATAGCGGTTAACAGTAACGCCGGGTACGTCTTCAATCTTCAATCCCATAAGAGAGATTAAACGTCCTACGTTAAGGCCTTGTTCGGCTTCGGGCATTGCGTTACCTACCATCACGTCGTCGATACGTTTTTTATCAAGGTTGGGCACCTTTTGCATCATAAAATCGATGGTTTCGGCTGCCAACTCATCTGGTCTTTTAAATCTGAACAATCCGCGGGGTGCTTTCCCTACGGCTGTTCTATATGCTTGTACGATATATGCTGTTTTGCTCATATTTAGCCCCCTATCCCCCGAAGGGGGAATACCTATTAGGAGGAAATAGGATTTTTATGGTTCAACACTATTTGTTCCTCCCCTTTGGGGAGGTTAGGTGGGGCATTTAGTTTCTTAGCGGTTTCCCTTTCTTAATCATATGCTCTAGACGTTCTAAGGTTTTGCGTTCTCCACAAAGACTTAAGAAGGCTTCACGTTCCAGATCAAGTAGGTATTGCTCGCTTACGTAAGAAGCTTCAGATAAATCACCCCCTGCCATAACATAGGCCAATTTGTTTGCAATTTTCTTATCGTGATCGCTGATGTAATAACCCGCGTTCATTTGATCGGTTCCTACTAAGAATGCACCAAGAGCCTGTTTACCTAAAACTTTAATGTCGGTACGCTCAATAGGTTTAGTGTAACCCTGATCGGCCATAAATTTTGCTACTTCTTTAGCAGCTGCAATCTGGCGGTGCTTGTTTACAATAACAATGTCTTTTCCAGGTTTTAGAATACCAGTATCGTAAGCTTCGTAGGCTGAAGTCGAAACTTTTGCCATACCAATCGCTAAGAAATATTCGCGAAGACGGTTTAGCTCCACATCATCTTTGTGGTAGGTGTCTGAAGCTCTAACGGTCATTTCTTTAGAACCACCACCGCCGGGAATTACCCCAACGCCAAATTCCACAAGACCAATATAACTTTCAGCAGCAGCCACTACACGGTCTGCGTGCAGCGTCATCTCGCAACCACCACCCAGAGTCATCGCGTGTGGCGCAACAACAGTAGGAATAGATGAGTAGCGTAAACGCATACAACTATCCTGAAAGTACTTTACAGCAGCATTGAGCTCATCATATTCCTGCTCAACAGCCATCATAAAAATCATTCCGATGTTGGCCCCTACCGAAAAGTTTTTCCCCTGATTGGAAACAACCAATCCGGCAAAGTCTTTTTCGGCCATATCAATCGCCTTATTCAATCCGGAGAGTACGTCGCCACCAATGGAATTCATTTTTGAACGGAATTCTACATTTAAAATTCCATCGCCTAAATCTTCAACAACAACTCCACTGTTTTTAAATACCTGCTTCGATTCACGGATGTTATCTAAAATGATAAAGCCATCCTGACCCGGTTTTTTGAGGTATTCTTTCTTTGGAATATCGTAATAAAAGGTATTGCCCTCTTTTACGGTGTAGAATGATTTTTTACCTGACGAAAGCATTTCAGAAACCCAATCTGCTACCTCGTAGCCTTCGGCTTTCATCAATTCGATTCCTTTTTCAACGCCTACAGCATCCCAAATCTGAAACGGACCGTGTTCCCAGCCGTAACCGGCACGCATCGCGTCATCAATTTTATAAAGTTCGTCTGTGATTTCAGGAATGCGGTTTTGGACGTAAGCAAAAAGTCCGGCGAAGTTTTTACGGAAGAATTCACCTGCTTTATCTTTTCCATCCACTAAAATCGGGAAACGATCGGCAACGTTATCTACGCCTTTTGTTTTTTCAAGAGTACCGAAGGAAGCGCGTTTATTAGCGCGGTATTCCATACTATTAAGATCGAGCGTTAAGATTTCGCTTGATCCGTCATCCTTTTTTATTTTTTTATAGAATCCCTGACCAGTTTTACTACCGAGCCATTTGTTCTCGTGCATTGCGTTTATGTAATTTGGGAGCGAAAACAGTTCAGCACGCTCATCGTCTTTTACATTTTCACGAATACCATTTGCCACGTGAACCAAAGTATCCAAACCTACCACATCAACCGTACGGAAGGTGGCCGACTTGGGACGACCAATCACCGGTCCCGTAAGTTTATCAACTTCTTCCACCGTCATATCGAGTTCATTCACCGTATGGAATAAGCTCATAATGCTAAAGGTACCCACGCGGTTTCCGATAAACGCCGGAGTGTCTTTTGCAACAACCGATGTTTTTCCCAGGAATTTTTCGCCGTAGGCATTTAAGAAATCCAGAACTTCAGGATCTGTTTTTGGTCCCGGAATGATTTCAAAAAGCTCTAAATATCGAGCCGGATTGAAGAAATGCGTTCCACAGAAATGCTTCTGAAAATCTTCACTACGACCCTCACTCATAAACTGAATAGGAATCCCTGAAGTGTTTGAAGAAATCAAAGTTCCCGGAGTACGGTGCTTATCAAGCTTTTCAAAAACCTGTTTTTTAATATCAAGACGCTCAATCACCACCTCAATAATCCAGTCGTAATCTTTGACTTTAGCAATGTCATCTTCCATATTACCAGTCGTGATGCGGCTGGCAAAATCCTTATGGTAAATAGGAGAGGGCTTAGATTTTAAAGCATTTTGCAAATGATCGTTAACCAGACGGTCACGCACTTGTTTGTCTTCTAAGGTTAAACCTTTTGCTTTTTCTTTGTCGGTTAGTTCACGAGGAACGATGTCGAGAAGCAATACTTCAACTCCTATGTTGGCAAAATGACAAGCGATACCGCTTCCCATAATCCCGGAGCCTATTACTGCAACTTTATTGATACGTCTTTTACTCATTGTTTTATAGTCGTTTCAGATGTTTTATACACTTTTTTATTTTGAATCAAATCATTGATGACATTTATGACTTCAAAGAAGTGATCTATTTTTTCAGCTTCAATGTTGGCGCGAATGGCGTCATTGAATTTTAAGACCCGGTCTTTACTAAAATCCCGGTTTTCTTTGCCAAAAGGCGTCAGGAAAATCAATACCCCACGACCGTCAGCCGGATTCGGTTTGCGTTCAATTAACCCGCGTTCTTCCATCGATTTTAGGGTGCGGGATAGCGATGTTGCTTCCATACCCATTCTTGGACCTAAGGCCGTTGAAGGTGTGCCTTCTTCCGGGTCTATGCTTAGTAGCGCAAAACCGGTCGCCATAGTGCTGTCAAGCTGTGCGGCCTGCTCATTGTACATTTTTGTTATGGCTTGCCAGGTTGCCCTAAGCGCGTGATCTATAGTGATATCTTTTTTACTCATACGTTTGCGTAAAGTTAGAAAATAATACTATGCACGCATAATAAATTAAGTAAAATTTATCAGATAATCTTAATTTACATATGGATTTTAGTTTTGGATATAAAAAAACTCCCTGAAAGTAGGGAGTTTTTAGAAATTTTAATTTTGAAATTAATTAAGATTTGTGTTCGTAAATTTTATTGTATTGATCTAAGTATTTTTCTTTAACAATGCGGCGTTTGAGTTTCATAGTAGGTGTAAGGTGGCCAGCATCAATACTCCATTCATCAGGCGTCAATTCAATTTTTTTAACGCGTTCCCACTTGCCAAACTTTTCATTAAAAAGATTCACGTCTTCCATGATACGTGCTTTCACTTCTTCGTTTTCGGCGATCTCTTTATTGGTAGCGCCAACGTTTATATTTTTCTTTTTTGCCCAATCAGTTATAAATTCAAAATTGGGCTGTATCAAAGCGGCCGGCATTTTTTCGCCTTCACCTACAACCATTATATGCTCAATAAAACGGGATTGCTTCATCGCATTCTCAATAAGCTGTGGTGCCACATACTTACCACCGCTGGTTTTGAACATTTCTTTCTTACGGTCGGTTATTTTTAGGAACCCTTCTTTATCGATCTCTCCAATATCACCCGTGTGGAAATATCCATTTTCAAGTACCTCGTCTGTTTTTTCCTGGTCTTTATAATAGCCCATCATCACCTGTGGACCTTTAATTAGAATCTCACCATCTTCTGCAATCTTTACTTCAGTCTCTGGAATTGGTTTTCCAACAGTTCCTATTTTAAAACCGTGATCGCGTATATCGTTTACTGAAATCACAGGCGATGTTTCGGTAAGTCCGTAACCTTCCATAACACCCATTCCTGCAGCATTAAAGACGCGTGCTAATCTGGGTTGTAGTGCAGCACTTCCCGAAGCGATGACCTTAAGATTTCCGCCTAAAGCTTCCTGCCATTTGCTGAAAATAAGTTTGCGGGCAATAGCTAATTTTTGTTCGTACCACCAGCCGTTTTGGCCGTAAGGTTCGTATTCAAGTCCGGTTTCTACAGCCCAAAAGAATAATTTTTTCTTAATGCCAGTTAAATCAGCTCCTTTAGCGATGATTTTATCGTAAACCTTCTCAAGTAAGCGAGGCACTGCAGTCATTACCTGTGGCTTAACTTCTTTTAAGTTCTCACTGATTGTGTCTAAACTTTCAGCGAAATATATGCTCACGCCGGTATATTGATACAGATACATCAACATACGTTCATAAATATGACAAACAGGTAGAAAGCTGAGCGCAATACTTTCGCCCGGATTGATTGGGAAACGCGTTGCACTATTTATGGCGTTTGAGGCCACGTTTTTGTGTGAAAGCATTACCCCCTTAGGTTTACCGGTAGTACCTGAGGTATATATCAAAGTCGCTAAATCGTCCTCTTTAACTGCAGCTTTTAGTTTTTCAACCTCTTCCTGAGAGGAGGTGTCTGCCTCGTGAACTTCTTTCCAGCTCTTACATCCTTTGATATCATCAAAACTGAAAACTTCTTTTAAAGAAGGAACGTTTGCCTTGATTGCATTTACTTTATCGAGCACTTCCTGATCAGATACAAAGCAGTAAATAGACTCACTGTGATTGAGTACATATTCATATTCTTCCTCCGAAATGGTAGGGTAAATAGGAACATTCTGAGCTCCCAACTGAAGGATACCAATATCCATCACATTCCATTCGGTACGGTTGTTTGAAGAAATGACCGCTATTTTATCGTTAGGTTTTACTCCCAGTTTCAGAAGCCCTCTACTCACAGCATTTGCCTGGTCAATATATTCCTGGGTAGAAATGGCTTTCCATTCTCCATTATATTTTGTGACCAAAGCTTTTTTAAGGTTGTATTGCTCCAGTTGATGATAGGGGAAGTCAAATAGGCGTTTAATTTCCATAGCGCTATAAATAGGATTTGCTTATTAAATGTGAAAAATAAGGGTTAAATCCCCACATTTAATCCTTCTGACAAAGTAATTGAGAAGTATTTATGGGGTTTGTGCATGCAAAATAACGAATTTAGTTGCTTTACTATATCGTTTTAGAAAAATTTACGATGAAAACTTACGAATATCAAAATAGCACAGATTTTCACCTGTGCTATTATATAAATTCAAGCTTATACGTCTTTACTGCTTCTCAATCCACTCCCGGGCATTGATGAAGGCCTCAACCCAAGGCGTAACTTCATCGTTACGATCTTTGGGGTAATTGGCCCAGTTCCAAGAGAAAATAGAACGCTCAATATGTGGCATCGTTACTAAATGACGACCGGTTTTATCGGTCATCATTGCCGTGTTATAGCTACTTCCATTTGGATTGGCAGGGTAGGCGTCGTAGCCGTACTTCCCAACAATTTTATAGTTTTCTTCATCTAGTGGAAGATCAAATTTGCCTTCGCCATGAGATATCCAAACGCCTAAAGTTGCTCCTGAAAGTGTGGACAACATTACCGAATCATTTTCGGCAATGGTTACGCTGGTAAAGCCGCTCTCATGTTTGTGCGAATCGTTGTGCAACATTCTAGGCTTTTGATCGTGTTCGGGATTAATCAGGTCAAGTTCTATAAAAAGCTGACACCCATTACAAATACCCACCGAAAGCGTATCAGGTCTTGCAAAGAAGTTTTTCAATGCGGTATTGGCTTTCTCATTGTATAAGAATGCTCCGGCCCAACCTTTTGCAGAGCCTAAAACGTCTGAATTTGAGAAACCACCCACAGCACCTATAAACTGAATATCTTCAAGCGTCTCACGACCGCTGATCAAATCGGTCATATGTACGTCTTTTACGTCGAAACCGGCTAAATACATGGCATTTGCCATTTCGCGTTCAGAATTTGATCCTTTTTCGCGAAGGATTGCCGCTTTAGGACGTGTGCCTTCCAGATGCGATCCGGGTCTTAATCCGGTAAAGCCTTTAGGAAACACATATTCTAAATCTTGTTTGTCAAAATTTTCAAACCTTGCTTCGGCAAGATTATTTGCGGTTTGTTTTTGATCTAATAAATAACTGGTTTTAAACCATTTTCTTCGTAAAGAAGGAATATTTAACCCGATCTCAACCAGGTCTTTCTTTATGGTCAATTCTTCCGAAGTATTTGCAGTACCAATTTTGAAAAACTCAATGTTGTATTCGTTAAGTACTTTTTCAATATCCCGGTCTTTTGCTGCCTGAATTACAATTCCGGCATTTTCGGCAAAGAGGATTTTGATGATGTCTTTTTCGCCGAAGGCTGAAAAATCATAAGCAGCACCCAGTTTGTTTTCTGCAAAACACAATTCGAGTAGGGTAGTGATCAATCCGCCCGAAGCCACATCGTGACCGGCAACGATCATATCGTTTTTAATTAGGTATTGTACGACGTCAAAAGCTTTCGCGAATGCGACATTGTCTTTTATACTCGGTGCCTGAGCGCCAATTTTATTTTGTACCTGAGCAAAGGATGATCCACCTAATTTAAAGGTGTCTTTAGAAAGATTCAGGTAATAAATGGCTCCTGCATCTGCGTGTAAGACGGGCTCTATTACGCGATCAATATCGTTACAACTTCCTGCTGCCGAAATGATCACGGTTCCCGGTGCCAGTACATCGCCATCCGGGTATTTTTGCTTCATAGAAAGCGAATCTTTCCCCGTTGGTACATTAATGCCCAGATCAATCGCAAATTCAGAAACAGCCTGTACTGCTTCGTACAAACGCGCATCTTCACCTTCATTATTACACGGCCACATCCAGTTTGCAGACAGTGAAACCGATTTAAGACCTTTTTCTAAAGGCGCCCAGATGATGTTGGTCAGTGCTTCCGCGATACTGTTTTTACTTCCGGCAACGGGATCAATGAGTCCGCTTACTGGTGAATGACCAATAGAAGTTGCGATTCCGTTTTTAGATTTAAAATCAAGCGCCATCACACCCACATTATTCAGGGGTAATTGAAGCGTTCCTACACATTGTTGCTTGGCAACCCTTCCGCCTACACAACGGTCAACTTTATTGGTTAACCAGTCTTTACAGGCTACAGCTTCGAGCTGCAAAACGTTTTCCAGATAATCGTGAAAATGCTCCAGACTGTACGCCACATCGCTGTACATACGTTCAACCTTAGAGTCGATCATTACCGTTTTTGGCGAGCTGCCAAACATATCTTCCATCGCCAGATCCATAGGCGCAGCGCCTGTGGTAGCCGATTTAAAGGTAAAGCGGTGATCGCCGGTCACGTCACCTACTTCATAAATAGGAGAGCGTTCGCGTTCTGCAATGGTTTTTAGGGTTTTTAGCTGTTCTTTACCAATAACCAGTCCCATTCGTTCCTGAGACTCGTTGCCAATAATTTCTTTAGCTGAAAGGGTAGGGTCACCCACCGGTAATTTATCCAGATCAATTTTTCCTCCGGTTTCTTCAACCAGTTCCGAAAGGCAGTTGAGGTGTCCACCGGCACCGTGATCGTGAATGGAAACAATAGTATTTTCATCGCTTTCTACCATTCCACGGATGGCATTTGCAGCCCGTTTTTGCATCTCGGGGTTTGAACGTTGAATGGCATTCAACTCAATCCCTGAGCTGAAGGCGCCGGTATCTGCCGAAGAAACAGCAGCACCACCCATCCCAATACGGTAGTTGTCGCCTCCCAGAATTACGATTTTATCACCGGTTTCCGGTTTGTCTTTAAGTGCTTGTGCTTTCTTACCGTAGCCAATACCACCGGCCTGCATAATCACCTTATCGTAACCCAGTTTGCGACCCGCTTCTTCATGCTCAAAAGTAAGTACCGAACCGGCAATAAGCGGCTGGCCAAATTTGTTACCAAAGTCTGAAGCTCCGTTAGAAGCTTTAATCAAAATATCAATCGGCGTTTGGTATAACCATTTACGCGCAGGCATCGCTTCTTCCCAGGGACGGTCGTTGAGCAATCTGGAATAGGCAGTCATATAAACTGCAGTACCGGCTAGTGGCAACGAACCTTTACCACCGGCAAGACGGTCGCGTATTTCACCACCTGAACCCGTAGCTGCACCATTAAAAGGCTCTACTGTTGTAGGGAAGTTGTGGGTTTCGGCTTTAAGCGAAAGCACGCTTTCAAATTCTTTTTCGGTATAAAAGTCAGGTTTATCTGCAGTTTCCGGAGCAAATTGCGTGGCTTTTGGCCCTTTTACAAAAGCCACATTGTCTTTATAAGCCGAAATGATTTCGTTAGGGTTTTGCTCTGAAGTTTTGCGAATCATTTTGAATAGGGAAGAAGGCATTGTTTCTCCATCTATGATAAATGTTCCGTTGAAAATTTTGTGACGGCAGTGTTCGGAATTTACCTGACTGAAGCCAAAAACTTCTGAATCAGTAAGCGGGCGACCGATGCGTTCTGCAACACCTTCTAAATACGCCACTTCTTCGGCATTGAGTGCCAGCCCTTCCTGATCGTTGTATTCCTGAATGTTTTCAATAGATTTTATTGGTTCAGGTTGAATATTTATAGTAAAAATTTCCTGATCCAGTTTTTTGTATTCCTGAGAAAGCATCGGGTCAAATTCGGCTTTGCCGGGAACAAATTCTTCGATCCTGATAATACCTTCAATCCCCATATTTTGGGTGATTTCAACGGCATTGGTACTCCAGGGCGTGATCATTGTGGCACGCGGACCAATAAAAAAAGCGTCGATTGCAGACGCTTGTATTTTGGGCTGGTTGCCGAAAAGCCAGTTGAGCTTTTTAGTCGTTTCTTCTGAAAGTTCGTTTTTGCTTTGAACTGCGAAAATTTTGGTGTCCTGAGAACCGAAAAAGTGAATCATAATGCGTTTGCTAAGAAGCGACAAATTTAGGCTTTTTTGTTTTTTTATTTGGCTCAAAAATGGAAACAAAATCAACAGAAAATCATTGGTTTTGTTGATAACCGGGCTTTACTATAATTTAAAATCCTTTGGGTTTTAAATTTACTCAGCCGCCGGTTTTTTGTTACAGAAAAGAAAAAACCTCACAGGTTTTAAAACCTGTGAGGTTTGAATTAGCCACGCTGGGTAGCTTATTTCTTTTCGTCTTTCTTTACCATCAGGCACATGTAGAAACCATCATAGCCGCTTTCACTTGAAAGTACGGTTTGCTGCTTCTCAATGCTAAAGTTCTTTCCTTCCTCGCTTTTTAGGAATTTTTTGACTTGTTCCTGATTTTCCGATGGTAGTATGGAGCAGGTGGCATAAACCATCTTTCCGCCCGGTTTAACCATTTTAGAATAATCTCTTAATATAGTCTGCTGTGTTTCCTGAATTTTTTCGACAAAATCAGGTTGTAATTTCCACTTGGCATCAGGGTTACGGCTTAAAACGCCCAGTCCCGTACAGGGTGCATCGAGCAATACGCGATCTGCCGAGTTGTGCAGTTTTTTAATGACCTTGGTGCTGTCTATCGCCCGGGTTTCTATATTGAAAGCCCCGGCGCGACGCGCTCTGCGTTTGAGTTCTTTTAATTTATTTGCATAAATATCGAGCGCGATGAGCTGACCTTTATTGTCCATCTCAGCAGCCAGATGCAATGCCTTGCCACCGGCACCGGCACAGGCGTCAATGACACGCATACCCGGCTCAACACCCAGATAGGGAGCTACCAGTTGAGAGGAGGCGTCCTGTACTTCAAAAAGTCCGTCTTTGAAAGCCTGTGTGGTAAAAATATTACCGCGTTCCTGCAATTGCAAGGCGTCTTTGTAATCTTTTAAGTTTTCGGTTTCGTGCCCCTCTTCAACTAAAGCTGCCTGTAATTTGCCAGCATCGGTTTTTAAACGGTTTATGCGCAAAACGACGGGTGCCTGCTGATTAAGAGCCGCAATTTCGGCATCCCATTTTTCGCCCAAAGCTTTTTCGCCCAACTCATCAAGCCAGTCTGGGATAGACTCCCGATATTTTCTGATGTTAGAAAGTTCATCAAAACGCCCTTTGATGCGACGGGTAGGAGTTTCTTCAATTTGAGGCCAATCGGGTAATTTAATTCCGCGTAGCGTACACCATACGGCAAACATGCGCCAAAGGTCTTTACGCTCAAAAGGTTCTTTAACCTCTGCTATTTCTGCATAAAGACGTTTCCAGCGTACGATATCGTAAGTTGTTTCCGCCACAAAGCTACGGTCGCGGGAGCCCCAGCGTTTATCTCGTTTTAATTGTTTTGCGATTACCTTATCGGCGTAGCCTCCTTCGTTAAATATTTCGATCAGTCCATCAATTACGGCAAAGACCAGATTGCGGTGTAAGCGCATACGTTTTTGTTTTAAAATGCCCGCAAAGGTACAGGTTTCAAAAGGAATAGTTTTAAATTGGGCAAAAATTTAGATTATGCGACTATTAGTAGTATTTTTTAGTATTCTGGCCTTTTCGAGTTGTAAAGAAACTGAAGATAAGCGGGATCTGGGACCTATACAAGCAGTAGTAATTGAACCAATTTTTACGGACTCGGTGAGCATCCGGGCAATTGATATACTTGCCGATGGAAGTCTGGCATTTGCAGGTTCTAATGGTAAATACGGACTTTATAATCCGGTTACTCAGGTTTGGAGTACATCTACCATTCAATATGATTCGATTACACCAAACTTTAGAGCT
Source organism: Leeuwenhoekiella sp. (assembly GCA_002708845.1). GTDB lineage: Bacteria > Bacteroidota > Bacteroidia > Flavobacteriales > Flavobacteriaceae > Leeuwenhoekiella. The sequence continues at coordinate 416,795 of PAPI01000024.1, read as the reverse complement.
GTAGCTCATACGACTGAGGATTTTTTCGCGCTTAGTATCGGAAGCCCTGCGCTACTTTATAAAACCGGCGATGCAGGTAAGATGGAAGTGGTTTATAAAGAAGAGGATCCTAAAGCTTTTTACGATTCTATGATTTTTTGGAACGACAAAGAAGGAATAGCGATGGGCGATCCAACTGAAAATTGTATTTCGGTGATTATTACTCGTGATGGAGGAAATTCCTGGAACAAATTAAGTTGTGATCTGCTTCCCGAAGCTGCAGCAGGGGAGGCGGCTTTTGCAGCAAGCAACGGCAATATTGCGGTATACGGAGATCATGCGTGGATTATTACCGGTGGAATGAAATCGCGCGTATTACACACTGCAGATAAAGGAAATACCTGGGAGATTTTTGAAACACCATTAGTACAGGGAACGCCCACCACAGGAGGTTATGCTATTGATTTTTATGACGAAAACACGGGCTTTATTGTAGGAGGTGATTATACTAATCCTGAGGCAAATACAGCAACTAAAGCGCTGAGCCTTAATGGAGGAAAAACGTGGGAGCTGGTTGCTAATAATCAAAAACCGGGTTACCGAAGTGGTGTTCAGTTTATTCCAAATAGTGATGGAAAAGGTTTGGTAGCAATAGGCTTTAAAGGTGTGGATTATTCTAAAGATCAGGGGTCTACCTGGAAACATTTAAGTGATGAGGGCTTTTTTACGCTTCGGTTTTTAAATGATTCGACGGCATACGCAGCAGGAACTAACCGGATTGCAAAATTGAAATTTAAGCGCTAAAAAAAGGCTGTCAATTGACAGCCTTTAGAGTCACACTAATTATTTTTCCTTTTCTTATATTCTTCCCAAAGCTTCCGCCCAAAGTTGCGTTCTACCTCCGGTAGAAAAACCATTTTAGAGGCCGGGAGTTTTTTGGTTAAGTCTTTAAGCATTTCACTTTCAAGCTGATATTTTTCTTTTTGAAGCGCATTGTATTTTTCAATCAGGTTTTGGGCCTGAGACTCACTCAATTCATTTTTTGAGCCTGATTTGGAAAATTTTTCTTTAAATAAATCCCGCTCACGCTCTCGTAAGTCGTGCATACGCTTGTCGTAACTGTTATAGATGGGCCAAAATTTTTCAGCCTCTGCCGGGGTTAACTCCAATTCTTCAGTAATAAAAGGAACTTTAAGAGCTTTTATGCGCTCGTGCCTGTCGCCTTCCTGACCATAAGAAGTCAGACAAAGCAGCAAAACGAGTATAGTTATAAACTTTTTCATAGTTTTTTTTAGGGTTGAAATTAATCGTCTGTATTTAAAGCATACTCAATAACATCCTGATCAACATATTCAAGAATCACTTCATCACTAAGATGATCTTCATCAAAAAATGAAGTATTTGCTTCGATTGTATTTAATTCTTCAACAGAAAAAAAATCCTGAATACGGTCTTGTTCTATCAGATAGTTTTCAAGATTACTTAAGCTTAAACCTTCAAAACCGGCGTCATTAGCATTAGGTTTTACCGCATAAAAGAGCAAGGCAAAAAGAGCCGCAATAGTGGCTACAGCGGCAGCAAATCTTCTATAGTTTAAGGTAATAACCCTGGGCTCTTTAGTAGTTTTGGCTAAAATTAAGGTTTCAACTTTATCAAAATAACCATCAGGAACGGAGAAGCCATCCTTATTATCAGGGTAGAGCTCTTGAAATTTGAGTTCTGTAAACAAACGCTTTTCAAACTGCTCAAAATAGTTTTCGGGCAATTTAAAATCCTTCGGTATATGTTTATCGTTGTTATTCATTGTCTTTTTGACTTTAAAAAATGCTGAAGGTTTAATGACCTGTTACAAAGTCGGTTATTTTTTTTACCGCGTGATGGTAACTGGCTTTCAAGGCACCTTCAGAAGTGCCTAATATTTCAGAAATTTCATTGTATTGCAGTTCATCAAAATACTTCATCACAAAAACCTGTTTTTGTTTTGCAGGAAGCGTGTCTAATGCCTGATGTAATTTAGCCTGAGCTTCATCTCCGTTAAAATAGGGATCACTCGTCAGGTTATTGACTATGGCGCTTTGCAATTCTTCACTCCCTACACTGGCGCGACGATTTCTTTTATTTATAAAGGTTATACTTTCGTTAGTCGCTATGCGGTATAGCCACGTGTAAATCTGACTTTCGCCATTAAAACGATCCAGATTTTTATAAACTTTAATAAATGTGTTTTGTAAAACGTCATCTGCATCATCGTGTGAAACCACCATGCGCCGTATATGCCAGTACAAGCGCTCTTTGTACTCGGTTACCAAATCCTCAAATTTGAGGTCTGTAGGATATGTAGCGGTTTTACTCAATTCTGAAATTCTATTTGTTTGGACTTTGAATTAGTGAAAAGGTTTAAAGGGAAGATTAAAGTTAACAAGAAAGCCTTTAATGCTTCAGTTTTTTAAAAGGTTTTGGAATTCTCAAAAAAGCTTAAATAAACGATAAAATGCAAATATTTTAGTTAAAATGCATTAATTGTTTGCATTTAATGATTTTGAGATTATCTTTGATCCGTTGCAAATGCGAATACTGTTATAGACACGATTAAATTGTTTAATTCCTTTTTTGTCCCAAATTAAAAAGAAGTTTCTCACCCAACAGCTAAAGTTTTAAGTCAACAACAAAAAAATCCACATTCTTTACGGTGTGGATTTTTTTGTTTTGGGTTCTGCCAAAGGCATAATAAAGTTTAGAAGCAGTTCTGCGGATTTTGATTGAAATTCTGCAATTTTACTTATTCAAAAGACTGCATTTCAACCAGTTTTTTATAGGTTCCGTTAGCATCAAGAAGCTCCTGGTGTTTGCCTTGCTCCACAATTTTACCGCGCTGCATTACGATAATTAAATCGGCATTTTGAATGGTTGAAAGACGGTGTGCAATAACAATCGAAGTACGATTCATCATCATATTCTCTAATGCTTTCTGCACCAAACGCTCGCTTTCGGTATCAAGCGCTGAAGTCGCCTCGTCTAGTATCATAATGGGTGGGTTCTTTAAAACAGCACGTGCGATAGAAAGGCGTTGCTTTTGACCACCGCTGAGTTTGTTACCGCTATCTCCAATATTCGTGTCTAACTTGAGTGGAAGCTCACAAACAAATTCCCAGGCATTAGCAATTTTCAGGGCATCAATGACTTCTTCATCGTTTGCATTAGGTTTACCCAGCAAGATATTATTGCGTACGGTATCGTTAAACAAAATAGAATCCTGAGTGACCAGTCCCATTTGTGCACGTACCGATTTCTTGGTTAAATCTTTTAAGTCTACACCATCTAATTTGATGGCGCCAGAATCCACATCATAAAAACGAGTCACCAAATTGGCTATGGTACTTTTACCACTACCGCTTTGTCCCACAAGAGCAACGGTTTGTCCTTTTTTAATGTTGGCAGAAAAGTCTTTAAGTACTTTTTCATCCTCATAGCTAAACGATATCGCTTCAATTGTCAAAGCTTCTTTAAACTCGGCTGCTTCAATTGCGTCGGGTTTGTCTTTAATAGTGGTTTCCGTATTCAAAATAGAAAGAATACGCTCAGCTGCTGCATTGCCTCGTTTTACGTTGTATGAAGCTTTACTGATTTGCTTTGCCGGAGTTAATATTTGATAGGAGAGTCCTAAAAATGCAATGAATTGAGCGGCTTCAAGGGATCCTTCAACTAACACCATTTGGCCACCAAACCATAAAATCACCACAATTACAAAAATACCCAGAAACTCACTGGCGGGTGAAGCCAGGTTTTGCCGGTTGATGAGTTTATTTAAAATGGAATTGAGTCGGGTAGTACTTGCTCTAAATTTAGCTCTGAATTGATCTTCTCCATTAAAACCTTTAATGATCTTAAGACTTGAAAGTGTTTCTTCAACAATCGAGAGAAAGGCTCCATTTTCTTCCTGCGCTTGATGGGACTGTTTTTTTAGTGATTTACCAATTCTGGAAATAATCATTCCCGATATGGGTAGGAAAACAAAAACGAAGATGGTAAGCTTGACGCTTATTACCAACATTGCTCCAATTGTGAAAATAATAGTAAGCGGTTCTCTTACTACCATTTCTAAAATAGACAAGAACGAACGCTCTACTTCATTTACATCTGCGGTTATCCGAGAAATGGTGTCCCCCTTACGTTTTTCCGAGAAATAGGCGACGGGAAGTTCAATCAATTTATCATAGATGGCATCACGCACGTCACGCATAACACCGTTTCTTAAAAAGGTGATGAAGAATGTGGCCAGATAACCAAAAACATTTTTAAGAAAAAACAGAACCACTACAATTCCGCAAATGAATACCAGAGCCGAGAGTTCATCTTCTGCAACTCTTGAACTTACCTGATAATAAAAATAATTTGTTGCATAGTCTATAAAAGTTTTCCAGTCTTCATAAACGGGCATCTCGGTAACCCGTTTGCTTTTGTCAAACAGGATTTCGATAACCGGAATTAGGGCCAAAAAGGACAAGGTACTGAATAGCGCATACAAGATATTGCAGATAATATTCAGTATTGCATACTGCTTGTAGGGTCTTGCAAATTGTATGATTTGTTTGAAGTAATTCATAAGAACCATAGTCGGTTTATATACGTATCCCCGAAAAAAATCGGGGATAGATATTGATTTTTAGCAAGAATTACGATTAAAGACCCAGGTCTTTCTGAATTCCGGCTATTTTTTTATCGAGTTTTTGCTCTACCTGTGACAGACTTTCTAAATCTTTCGCAGGTTGATGCACACTGATGTAAAACTTAATCTTTGGCTCAGTACCACTTGGTCTGGCAGCAATGCGCGACCCCTGGTCGGTATGGTAAATAAGTACGTTAGATTTCGGGATATCGATAGGTGTTGACTCACCAGTTGATATTTTAAGTGACTTGGAAGACGCGTAGTCATCTATCTGCACCACACGTTCCCCGTTTACCGTATTTAAAGGGTTTTCGCGAAGGTCAATCATAATTTGTTTAATCTCTTCGGCACCTGAAATTCCTTTTTTAACCAAAGAGGTAAGGTCTTCTTTATAATATCCGTGTTTTACGTACAAATCCTGTAGCTTCTTGTAGAAGGTAGAACCTTCACTTTTTGTCTGGGTTACGATCTCGCAAGCCAGCAGCGTAGCAGTTACAGCATCTTTATCGCGTACAAAGTCACCCACCATATAACCAAAGCTTTCTTCACCACCGCCAATGAAATGCTGTTTCGGGTGATCTTTAATCATCTTGGCAATCCATTTAAAACCGGTAAGGCCAAGTTTGCATTCCAGGTCGTACGATTTTGCAAGAACTTCCATCATTGGGGTAGAAACGATAGTCGAACCAATAAATTCGTTACCCTTAGGTGTGTTTTTGTCAAAGTAACGGTTAAGTAAGAAATCGGTCATAACAACCATTGTCTGATTTCCGTTAAGCAAAACCAGTTTACCTGAATTATCACGCACTGCTATGCCCAGACGATCGCAATCGGGATCTGTACCAATTACAATATCTGCATTTTTTTCTTCGGCCAATTCTAGAGCCATTTTAAGCGCTTCCGGTTCTTCCGGGTTAGGTGATTTAACCGTTGGGAAGTTTCCGTCTGGTTTGCGCTGCTCTTCAACTACATGAACATTTTTATAACCAGCCTGCTTCAGTACATCAGGAATAATGGTCACAGAAGTACCATGAAGCGGTGTAAAAACAATGGTTACATCATCGCGATGCCCATCAAGTTCTGAAAAGCTTCCGTTAGCTAATGAAGCTTCGATAAACGCCTGATCAACGTCTTTATCAATGTAAGTAATGTGTTCTTTTTTCGCAGAAAAATTAACCGCATCATAATCTAAAGACTCAATTACTGAAACAATTTCAGAATCCTGTGGCGGTACGAGCTGACCACCATCCTGCCAATACACTTTATACCCATTATATTCCGGTGGGTTGTGACTGGCTGTTAATACGATACCGCAATGGCAGTCCAAATGTTTTACCGCGAAACTGAGCTCTGGAGTTGGGCGCAGATCGCTGAATAAATATACTTTGATGTCATTTGCTGAAAATACATCTGCAACTACCTGAGCCAGTTCTTTACTGTTATTTCTGCAGTCGTAGGCTATCGCAACTTTTATGGTCTCTCCTGTGAACGATTTTTTTAAATAATCAGAAAGGCCTTGCGTGTTTTTGCCTAAAGTGTACTTGTTAATACGATTGGTACCAACACCCATTATTCCTCGCATTCCACCGGTTCCAAACTCCAGATTTTTATAGAAACTTTCGTTGAGTTCTTCGGGGTTGTCATTCATCATTTTTTTGACGGCCTCCTGTGTGGCATTATCAAAAGTAGGGGATAACCAGGCTTCGGCTTTTTCTCGTATTTCGGCGCTCATAATTTTAAATTCAATTTGAAAATCCAAAAATAGGCATTTCGGTTTAAGTAAACTATTTTGGAATAAACACAAGAACGAATAAATAGGTAGTGGCTTTAAAAAAAACAGATTCCCGAATCGTTTTTATAGTACGACCAGATAAACCAGGATCAAAAGCCTTTTTTGTCTCTGATTAGATAGCGCGGACTGTTGTTTTGTGAACGTTGAATGAGTTCCCCTATAAATCCTGCAATAAATAACTGCACCCCTATAATCATACTAGTGATCGAAAGGTAAAACTGAGGACGCTGTGTTAACAGGCGTGCGGTGGGATTGATAAATAATTTGTCAATACCCAGATATGCTGCAAAAGAGCCGCCAAGTATAAACATGATTACTCCTAAAGTTCCAAACAAGTGCATGGGTCTTTTGGCAAAATGCGTGATAAACCAGATACTGATCAGGTCCAGAAAACCTTTGATAAAACGATCTGCGCCAAATTTGGTCTCTCCATATTTACGAGCCTGATGCTTTACGGGTTTTTCGGTTATATTGTAAAAGCCTGCATTTTTAGCCAGTAGCGGAATATAACGGTGCATATCGCCATACACGTCGATGGTTTTAATAACCTCACTCTTATAAGCTTTAAGACCACAGTTGAAATCGTGCAGTTTGAGTCCGCTTGTTTTGCGAGCAGCAGCATTAAAAAGTTTAGACGGAAGGTTTTTTGAAAGTACCGAATCGTATCGTTTCTTTTTCCAGCCTGAAACCAAATCATAGTTTTCTTCGGTAATCAAACGGTACAATTCCGGAATTTCATCCGGACTGTCCTGCAAATCGGCATCCATAGTAATTACAACTTCGCCTTCAGCAGCTAAAAAACCGGCATTTAGCGCCTGACTTTTACCAAAATTTCGGTTGAAGCGAATGCCTTTAACCCGCTTGTCAACATCTGCTAATTGCGCTATCGCTTCCCACGAACCATCTGTACTACCATCATCGATAAACAAGAGTTCATAAGCCAGCTGTTCTTTAACCAAAACGCCGGTAAGCCAGTTGTAAAGCTCCTGTAGAGACTCCTGTTCGTTGAGAAGGGGTATAACTACCGATAGCTGCATAGACTCTTAATATTGTTGTGGATTTGATTTCTTTAAAATAAGACCGCTTATCAATGAAATGATAAACCCAAAGAAAATACCACCAATAATCTGAATAGAAGATTGAACCCAGGGGCGGGCAAACTTGCCAGCAAGCTCCAAAGCCTGATTCATCTGGGCCTCGGTCATATTGGGCTGAGACTCAACCATCGCTTCCCGTTGTTTTTCAATGATAAGATTTATAAAGTCGGGCTCTATTACAGTTAGAAAAATATAATTGTAAATAGCGCCGAGTATAGACCCTACGAGTGCAATAGCTAATCCTACCTTTAGAGCATCTTTGAGTTCCATAAAACCGCCGTTTGCCTTTTTAAAAACCTGTTGCCCGTAAACAATGACACCAAGCATTATTAAAAAGCCAACGAGACCTGTAATCCAGTTTTGATCAAGTAATTGGTTAGTAACATAAAGTACTACAGCTAGTGCAATAGAAAGAAACCCTAGCAGGGCTCCATAAGTTAAGGCGATTTGCCCGGTTGATGGTTTTTGTGCTTCCATGATTTTAAGAATTGCGGTGTAAAAGTACATATTAGCGTTAGATACACCTAGTTTTTAATGTAGCATAAGTACTGCGAAATCTAAAAATGTTACATTTGAGATGTAAAGAATAATTAGAAAGGAAATATTATTTGAATTACGCCTTGTCAGATTGTTTTTTATTTCTAAATTTGCACCTCAAAATTCAGCAGATTTTAAAGCATTTAAGATGAAAAAAGATATACATCCACAGAATTACAGAGTAGTAGCTTTTAAAGACATGTCTAACGACGAGGTGTTTTTAACTAAATCTACAGCAAATACAAAAGAAACGATTGAAGTTGACGGTGAGGAGTATCCGCTTGTAAAACTGGAGATTTCTAGAGCATCACATCCTTTTTATACCGGTAAATCTAAACTGGTAGATACTGCTGGTCGTATTGACAAGTTCAAAAACAAATACAAGAAATTCGCTAAATAAGCAGAATTCAACAGATATAAAAAAAGCCTTTGCATTTCGCAAAGGCTTTTTTTGTTTACAACGTTTACTATTTTAATCGTTGAACAAAGCTTTCATGATTCGGTTAATACCTTTAAAACCGAAGTAAATAGCTAATGAAGCGGCAACAATACCTAAAATCAATACCGGTATGTAAAGGGGGTGCTCCTGATTTTTAAAAGCCTGATATAATATACCGGGACCTAGAAACATGAATAATAATGATGTTGCCAGCGTGCGCACACCTCTTGCCAGAGCTTCTTTATTTGTTGCCATGGTATGCGTTTATTGCAGCCCTCACAGACCCGTGTTTTTTTAATAGTTGCGCAGCTTTTGCTTGATCTACCGGTATTTCTGACTGAATCATGCGTATCCCACGATCTACCAGCTTATCATTACTAAGCTGCATATCTACCATTTTATTTCCCTTTACCTTACCCAATTGAATCATTGTAGCTGTAGAAATCATATTAAGCACCAGTTTTTGTGCAGTACCCGCTTTCATACGGCTACTTCCGGTAACAAATTCTGGACCTACAACAACTTCTACAGGATATTTTGACATTTGAGCAACTGGGCTTCCTGCATTGCAGGTTATACTTCCGGTTGGAATATTGTTTTGATTGCAGGCCTCCAGTGCATGCAGGACGTAAGGAGTAGTCCCTGAGGCAGCGATACCAATAACAATGTCTTTTTCAGTTATAGCATGCTCCTGTAAGTCTGCCCAGCCCTGAGTAGAACTGTCTTCAGCAAACTCAACGGCTTTGCGGATGGCTGTTTCGCCACCGGCAATTAAACCTACGACCATTCCGTGAGGTACACCAAAGGTGGGTGGACATTCTGAAGCATCAACAACTCCAAGTCTTCCGCTAGTACCGGCACCCATATAGAAAAGTCTTCCGCCTTGCTTTAACTGTTTGATTACTTCCTGAGTTAAGCGTTCTATTTGGGGTAATGCGTTTTCAACAGCAAGTGGAACTGTTTTATCTTCCGTATTGATATGCTGTAACAGCTCTGAGACAGACATTTGCTCAAGCCCATTATAGTTTGAATCTTGTTCTGTAGTTCTAGTAAAACTCATTTCCGGTTTTTATTGCCTTAGCAAATATCGTTATTCAATCACAATCTGGTCGCTATAAACTTCACCTATTGCAAAATACCCCAATGGATAATTCGCTTCATTTGTAGCATTGATGACATTACCCCGTATCTCGGAAGGTGGTGCGGTAAAGGGGTTTCCTGATGCCTGTCCCGATTGATTAATGACAATGCTCATATAATCAAAAAACGGTTTGTTGATTCCTATCAAATCAACATTCAAGGTGTCGTTGGGTTTTAAATCTTCATAAAAGTAAGAGAATGAAAAAGCCTGATCTTTATAGAACGTGTCTTCACTGGTTAAAAATTGTCCTTTATCTAAATCGAACAAATAATAATTAGTAATCCCCGGTTCATCTGTGTAACTAAATACCACCTCAGTCTCATCCCCGGCAAAAAGGCTGCCATCTCCCTGTACTATATTATCAAAGGGCACAGCTGTTTGAAACCGAGCGCTTGCCCGGTAGGTATCTCCGTTATAAAAGATAGTAAGCCGCATAAGATCCCGTATAAATTCGGTACGTGGTATCGCAATTGAATAATAACCGTCACCGCGATATTGCATTCTGTAGGTGTTAGATTCGCTATTAATGTTTACAATAGCATCGGCAACTACCGGAATATCATCAGCAAAATAATCTGCCGTGAGCGTAAGTCTGAGATAAGCAGTTGTAAAGGCCGAACTATCATCGGGAATGCGCATCAGGGCATCAACGACAAGGCGTTCTTGTTGTTGAGGAAGGTCAACGTCAATGGTTTCCTGGCAACTTGTAAATAGCTGAATCAAAACCAAAATCGAAATATAATTTTTAAAGTTTTTCATCTAGAACTTGAAATTATAGGTTACCGAAGGTAATATGCCAAAAATTGAGGTTTTTACAGCTTCATTTTGGCCGGTTTCTTCATTAGGTCTAAAGTTTACTGAAGCAGCATTCATACGATTGTAGGCGTTGTATATACTAAATACCCATTCTCCTTTAAGCTTTCGGTTCACATTGCTTTTTGGTGTCAGAGTAGCAGAAAGATCAAGCCGGTGGTAGGCGGGCAGGCGTTGTTCGTTGCGACCTCCGTAGTTAGAGATTGAAAGGCCCTGAAAACGGGACTGACTTACAGGATAATTGGTGGGCTGGCCGGTCTGAAATAAAAAATTAGCACCAAACCTCCATTTAGTATTTAGTTTAAAATTTAAATTCGCACTCAGATCGTGTGTCTTGTCATACGCCGAAGGATACCAGTCACCGTCGTTTATACCTATTTCTTCTGGAGTCCTGCCCGGTGTTTGCTGCTCACTGCGAGAAAGAGTATAAGCCAGCCAGCCGGTAAGATTTCCATCATTTTTTTTAAGAAGAAACTCCAGACCGTACGCTCTCCCAATACCTGAAAGCACTTCACCTTCAATGGCATCATTAGCGATAAGCTGTGCGCCGTTACGGTAGTCAAGACGATTTTGAATGTCTTTATAAAATGCTTCGGTCTCAAATGAAAATTCCCCGTCTTTAATTTTTTTAAAGAAGCCAACTGCGTATTGGTCGAGTAATTGTGGCTCTACATAAGGTCCGCTCGGTGTGTATACATCTAGAGGGGTGGGGGAGTTGGTATTTGAAATAAGATGAAGATATTGCGCCATTCGGTTATAGCTCGCTTTAAAGGATGTTCTACTATTTACAGCCCAGCTCAGCGACAAGCGCGGTTCAAAATTGGTGAATTCAGCCAGTTTTCCTGTATTTAGATCTGTTTCTATAGGTGTTGCCGGTTGATAGATTTTAAGATTTTCATCAAAGATCACCGGATTATCATTGGCATACCTGTAAAACTGATCCTGACCCAAACGGGTAAAATGACTCAGTCTAAATCCATAACGCAATGTGAGCGCGTCACTTAAATCCTGTTCAGCTTCAATATATGCCGAAAATTCATTGGCGTATTTATGCGTGAGCTGGGAGGGAACAATCCCGCTGTCAGGACGATTGGGCATTATGGTGGCGGGATTAAAGCGGTAATAAATGTTATTTACGCCATAACCCATTTTGAAATTTTGATTTATGTAATGCTGAAAATCATATTTTAAATTAAAATTGCGAATTCCGGAATCGTATTTAAAGCCAACAAAATCAAGAAGTAAACCGTAATAGTAATCTGAATAAATGAGTGATAAATTGGAGAAAATTTTGTCGCTAAATAAATGATTCCATCTTAGGTTTATGGTAGCATTACCATAGGTATTTACAAAACTTTCATTAACGCTAAATAAATCTCGACCAAAGTATCCTGACAGAAAAAGACTGTTTTTGTCTCCTAATCGGTAATTCAATTTTGCATTAAGATCGTAGAAATAGGCCTTATTGTCAATATCGAATATGGGCAGAAAAAGATGAACATAAGATGCTCGTCCTCCTACCAGAAAGGCTGATTCATTTTTAACAATAGGCCCTTCAACCAGTAATCTACTGGCTATCGCACCAATACCACCATTTGCGTGAAATTCTTTGCTGTTACCTTCTTTTTGATAAATATCGAGTACTGAGGCTACCCGACCACCGTACCGGGCAGGAATACCACCTTTATATAGTTTAAGATCTTTAATTGCGTCGGGATTAAAAACAGAAAAGAAACCAAACAGGTGAGAAGAATTAAATATAATAGCCTCATCCAGCAGAATTAAATTTTGGTCAACGGCACCGCCCCGCACATTGAAGCCTGAGGCACCTTCGCCGGCACTGGTTACTCCGGGGAGTAATAGTATAGATTTGATAACATCGGCTTCACCAAAAACAACCGGAATCTGTTTTATGGTCTCTGCAGTTAGTGCGTTTACACTCATTTGAGGTTTGCGAATGTTAAGCTCTTCTATATTTTCTTCAATTACAACTTCATCAAGCATTTCTGTTGCTTCTTCAATACTGAAATTCAGACGTTTATCTGTGTCTAATTGAATGGTTTGCTGAACAGAATTATAGCCCATAATACTAATTTGAAGCGTATACGAGCCTTCAGGAAGGGTTATTGAATAAAACCCGTATTCATTAGTGACAGAGCCTTTGTTGATCTCGGGGAACAACACATTGACGCCTATAAGGGTTTCGTTTGAATTTTCAGCAGTTATAGTTCCACTTAGAGTATAATTCTTTTGTGCCCAGGTACTGCTAACGAGAAGAAATAAAACAAGAGAGTAAAGAGTTTTCAGCAAATTGTTTTTTTTCAAAAATAGCGGACTTAGGTCATTCTGATACTATTTTAAGAAAAAGTTATTGAAATTAAAAAAGGCTTCCCGTCATAGGAAGCCTTTTTTCGTTATTCTTTATTGCAACTAGGAATTAATAATCGCGTTAAAGGTTGCGCTAGGTCGCATAGCTGCAGTTACTTTTTCTTCATCCGGAAAATAATATCCACCTAAATCTACTTCAGAGCCTTGCGCGTCTAATAGTTCCTGATTGATTTTTTCTTCATTTGTTTCTAATTCGCTTGCGATCTCTGCAAAGTGAACCTGAAGTTCTTTGTCTTTATCCTGAGCGGCCAGTGCCTGAGCCCAATAAAGAGCCAGGTAGAAATGACTACCTCGGTTATCGAGTTCATTTACCACGCGTGATGGCGATTTTTTATTATCTAAAAACTTAATTGTCGCTTCATCAAGGGCTTCAGCAAGTACTTGAGCGCGTACATTGTCATTTACTGAGGCTTCATGTTCTAAAGAAACTGCAAGCGCTAAAAATTCACCGAGTGAATCCCATCTTAAATGACCTTCTTCAACAAATTGTTGAACGTGTTTTGGAGCAGAACCTCCGGCACCTGTTTCAAAAAGACCGCCACCATTCATAAGCGGAACAATTGAAAGCATTTTAGCGCTGGTTCCTACTTCTAGAATCGGAAATAAATCGGTATTATAATCACGGAGCACGTTTCCAGTAACTGAAATAGTATCTTTTCCTACTTTCATACGTTTTAACGTAAATCGAGTAGCTTCAACAGGAGACATAATTTGAATATCTAATCCTTCTGTGTCGTGATCTTTAAGGTAAACATTTACTTTTTTAATAAGTTCTGCATCGTGTGCGCGGTCTTTGTCTAACCAAAAGATAGCAGGATCTTGAGTGGCCCGAGCGCGGCTTACGGCAAGTTTTACCCAATCCTGAACCGGCTCATCTTTGGTCTGGCACATTCTCCAGATATCTCCCTGCTCAACCTGATGTTCCATTAGGACGTTTCCGGAAGCATCAATAACTGAAACTTTACCGTCAAGTGGAATTTCAAAAGTTTTATCATGAGAACCGTATTCTTCGGCCTTTTTTGCCATTAGCCCCACGTTAGGAACCGTACCCATCGTGGTTGGATCAAATGCGCCATTCTCTTTACAAAAATCAATGGTTTCCTTATAAATACCAGCATATGAACTGTCTGGAATCACCGCTTTAGTGTCCTGAGATTTTCCTTGAGCATTCCACATTTGACCACTATTGCGTATCATAGCCGGCATACTCGCGTCTATAATCACATCACTGGGTACGTGCAGATTGGTAATACCTTTGTCTGAGTTAACCATTGCAAGATCTGCACGGTTTTCAAGGGTGTCAATAATCGCCTTTTCAACCTCGCTACGTTTGTCTTCCGGTAATCTGTTGATGTCGCTAAGTAAATCAGCAAGTCCATTTTTAGGATCTACACCTATGGCTTTCAAGTCGCCGCCATACTTTTCAAAAACATCTTCAAAATAAACACGCATGGCGTGCCCAAATATGATAGGGTCAGATACCTTCATCATCGTTGCCTTAAGGTGTATGGAGAATAAAACTCCTTTGTCCTTGGCATCTTTAATCTGCTCGCGAAGAAATTTAACCAAAGCAGATTTACTCATAAGTGTGGCGTCAATAACCTCACCTTGAAGTAATGCCAGATCTTTCTTCAGTACAGTTTCACTCCCGTTTGCATCGGTATGTACAATTGAGACTTTAGTTGCATCCTCACAAGTTACCGATTTTTCATTTGCTCTAAAATCACCTGAACTCATAGTGGCTACATGTGATTTGCTGTCTTTATCCCAAGCTCCCATGCTGTGTGGGTTTTTACGGGCATATTCTTTAACAGGCTTTGGTGCGCGTCTGTCCGAGTTTCCTTCGCGTAACACGGGATTGACCGCACTGCCTAAAACTTTTGCAAAACGATTTTTGAGTTCTTTTTCTTCTTCAGTTTTTGCTTCTTCAGGATAGCTCGGGATGTTATATCCTTTTGCCTGCAGCTCTTTAATTACTGCTGTAAGCTGCGGTATAGATGCGCTAATATTAGGAAGCTTAATAATGTTTGCCTCTGGGCTTTTTGCTAATTCTCCTAATTCGGCAAGTGCATCGCTTACTTTTTGATTTTCTTCAAGATAATCAGGAAAATTCGCCAATAATCTTCCTGCGAGGGATATGTCTTTGACTTCAAATTCTATGTTAGCTTCTTTTGCAAATTTCTGCAAAATGGGTAAAAGCGAATGCGTGGCCAAAGCCGGAGCTTCGTCAGTTTTAGTGTAGGCTATTGTAGAAGTTTTAGTAGACATAAATAAGTTCGTTTATAAATCCTGATTCTTAAAAATTTGGTTGAAAAAACAAGGCTGCATATAGGGTTTGCAGATTATCGCCTCAAGCGCTTTTTTTCGGATTGCAAATATAGGGTTTTATGGCAGATTTTAACACTTAAATTCTTCTTAAAGCCTATTAATGATGTATGTATTTAAGTTGTTTTTGAAGTGTGAGATTTTTAAAACAAAAAAAGCTCTGACAGAATTTAATAATTCTATCAGAGCTTCTAATGTTTTGGTTTTTTACCGGTGAACCCTTGAAGTCCTTTAGCAAGAATATTAGTACTTGCACCGTGAACCAATACATTGGGGCTTTTTAAGCCCCGATCCAATACGTTTACTTGAGTTTATTGAAACAGCACTGATATCTTTTATAATTCAGATTCTTTTCAAAATAACTTATAAACCCTACAGAGGTTATCGTAACTGTATTGGGAACATAATGTGAACAACTTCAAGATGTTCACCATTATAATTTCTTTCAATAAAGTAAATGAAAAGAATTTAAAAAATCAAGAGTTTAGGTGTTTAATTATCAACCGGTTATAAACCTCTGCTATTCACAATAGTTAATAACCTTAGGTGATTAACTAAAAAATGCCCCGCAGAGCGGAGCATTTTTAATACCTCTTAAAGGATATTTATTTTCTGATTTCTTTGATTCTTGCCTTCTTACCGGTAAGACCTCTGAAATAGTAAATACGTGATTTACGTACTTTACCTCTTTTGTTGATTTCAACTTTCTGAAGAGCAGGCATATTGATTGGGAAAATACGCTCAACACCTACAGTACCAGACATTTTTCTGATTGTGAACGTACGAGTTGATCCTGTTCCGCGAACCTGAATAACTACACCTCTAAAAAACTGAGTACGTACTTTTTCACCTTCACGAATTTCATAATACACAGTGATGGTATCACCGGCACTGAATTCTGGGAATTCTTTCTTTTCTACAAATTCGTTTTGTACAAAACTGATTAAATCTTCCATTTTTAAGATTTTATTAAAGTGGTATAACACCAACATTCACGGTTTTCGCCAGAGGTTGATCTTACAAGGCTGCAAATTTACTATAAAAAATGAATCTGGCAACCACTACGGGTCAATTATTTGATGCTTAAAGAATTAATTCTCCAATAAATCGGGACGTCGTTCCTGTGTGCGCTGGTAAGCCTGTTCTTCGCGCCAGGCTTCAATTTTTGGAGTATTGCCCGAGGTTAAAATTTCCGGAACTTTCCAACCTTTATAATCTGCAGGGCGCGTGTAAACCGGTGGAGCCAGTAAATTATCCTGAAAGGAATCGGTTAGGGCAGAGGTTTCATTCCCTAAAACACCGGGAATGAGACGTATCACCGCATCGCAAAGAATAAGTGCGCCAAGTTCGCCCCCGCTTAAAACATAATCTCCAATAGAAATTTCCCGTGTGATAAACTGATCCCGTACTCGCTGATCAACCCCTTTATAATGTCCGCATAAAATAATAACGTTTTCCTGAAGCGAAATCTGATTGGCGATTTTTTGATTTAATGTTTCCCCATCCGGAGTCATATATATGATTTCATCATATTCGCGTTCAGCTTTCAGCTTGCTTATACACTTGTCTATGGGTTCAATCATCATCACCATACCTGCACCGCCACCAAACTGGTAATCGTCTACCTGATTATAGGAGTTAGAGGTATAATCCCTAATATTGTGAAAGTGAACCTCAACAAGTCCTTTAGCAATGGAACGCTGCATAATGGATGCTTCAAACGGACTTTTGAGCAAATCAGGAACGACTGTAATAATATCTATTCGCATATTAAAGAGATGCTGGTGTTCGATTTAAAATCGTTATCTGCAAAATCGTAAGAGCAGCTTATTTCTTAGTGTTCTTAACAGCTTTGTTGCGTTCGTCCTGAAGTAAACGTCCCATTTTTTGTTCTTTTTCTAATGCTTTCTTGCGATATTCATCGTATTCTACTTCCAGATCCGCTAATTTTTTACGGGCCTCCTGGGTATGTGCATTACTTCCTTTAAATCTAAAGATGAAAAACACAAGAGCAAGTGCAAGAACAGCTACAATACCCCACATCATACTCATATATCCGCCTTTACTCATCGGTATACCCAGGAAAAAGATAGAATCCTTTTCTGCACGGGTTTCCTCTAGCGTGGTCTTGGTTTCTTCAAGGGTTTGATTCAAGGTTTGAATCTCTTCCTGTTGTGTGTTTATTTGAGCCTGGAGATCAGTTATCTGTACTTTGAAAGCTGAAATACTATCTGCAGTATTAGCTTTTAATTTGTTGAGACTATTAAGCTTTACAACTTTATAGTCCTGATAATTGTTGGAGTTATCTAGCAGATCTTCAAATTGTTGAGAAATGGTATTTGTTTTCGGTTTTGGGGTCTCTGTCTCCTGAGCGTTTAAGCCTATAATTGAAAATAAGCTTAACAGTAAGCTGATGCGTATCGTAGTCATTTTGAGTTAGTCTTTTTGCTGTTTGTGGGAAAACGGTATGCTTCCACACTTAGTATAACAAGCCGCAAAAATAATTAAAACCAATGGTTTTAAACTTAGTAATTGATGAAAATAGCTGCCCCGGGGCAGCTATTTATAATCCTAGAGTCAGGTTAACTTGTTGAAAACCTATTAATAATAGGTGTAGCGTCTCACTTTTGCAATATACTTTGCCAGTCGTACTACCTGAT
The DNA here is from genome assembly GCA_002708845.1 of Leeuwenhoekiella sp. GTDB lineage: Bacteria > Bacteroidota > Bacteroidia > Flavobacteriales > Flavobacteriaceae > Leeuwenhoekiella. The sequence goes on along the minus strand of PAPI01000024.1, from coordinate 398,958 downwards.
GGCTGTAACCGTACTCGTTATCATACCAAACATATAGTACAAGGCTTTTAAAATCGGGACCAAGTATAGTTGCCTGACTGTCATAGATAGAGGGTGCTGAAGAGCCTACAATATCACTGGAGACCAATTCATTATTAATTGAATATTTAATCTGTTCGACTAAATCCCCCTCGAGCGAATATTTTTTTAGACTAGCATGTACACTTTCTAAAGTGGTTTTCTGCTGAAGTTTTAAATTTAAAATGGCCAGAGATCCGTTGGGTACCGGAACGCGTATAGCATTCGAAGTAAGTTTACCTTCCAATGCGGGAAGCGCTTTAGAAACGGCTTTTCCAGCTCCTGTTTCGGTAATTACCATATTTAACGCAGCAGCACGACCTCTTCGGTATTTGGAATGCATATTATCTACCAAATTTTGGTCATTGGTATAAGCGTGAATCGTTTCTATATGTCCGCTTTCAACGCCAAAACTTTCTTCTATAGCTTTCAGAACAGGTGTAATGGCATTGGTGGTACAGGATGCTGCTGAATAAATATCCCACTCATCAGGATTGTATTTTTTGTGATTGACGCCGTGTACAATATTAGGGATACCCTGACCCGGAGCAGTAAGTAATACCTTTGAAACACCTTTTGCTATTAAATGTCGACTCAACTGTTCTTTATTGCGAAATGCCCCGGTATTATCTATAACCAGGGCATCATCTATACCATAACTGGTGTAGTCTATAGATTCCGGTTCGTTTGAAGAAATGATTTGTACCGAAGTGCCATTTATGATCAATGTGTTTTTATCAGCATCTACAGATATTGTTCCCGCAAAATCTCCATGAATGCTATCGCTTTTAAATAAAGAGGCCCTTTTCTTAAGGATTTCCTCATCAAGTCTGCCTCTCACCACTACAGCTCTCAAACGCAATTGATTGCCGCTCCCGGTGCGAGTCATTAACTCGCGTGCAACAAGTCTGCCTATCCTTCCAAAGCCATAAAGAACCACGTCTCGGGGTGTAATTTCTTTAGAGCTTTTGGCATCTTTCAATTTGTGATGAATGAATATCAAAGCATCAGTGTATTCATTTTCTTCTAAATGATACTCATAGGTAAGTTTGCCAATATCTAATTTAGATGGAGGTAGATCAGCTTGTTGGATAGCTTTGGCCAACTCCACACTATCAAAAATTGAAATTGGTTTTTGAACAAAAGCTCCGGCGTATGCGTGTAAATTTAAAATTTCGCTCACATTGCGATCCAGAAGCTGATTTCTAAAAAGTACCAGCTCGATATTCTTGTCATACCACAGGTCGCTTATGATCTTAATAAATTCAACAGTCGCACGGCGACGGTCTGCCTGAAAGGTTAATTCTTTCTCGTAAGTGTTTAACGAACTCATGAATTGGTTTTAACGTGGTTTTTGATTTTTTGGCAAAGATACTTAACTATATCGTTTTCGTAATAGGTTTAAATAAAAAAAGCTCTTCATTGAAGAGCTTTTTTTTTAGTACTAAAATCAAATTTTAGTTAAAAATAATTTGCTTTGACTCACCATTCTGACTGGCGAAATTAATACTGATGGGCTCACGAGAATCCTTTTCCGAAATAATACGCTTCACATCTTCAACTGAGTTTACTTTTTGATCGTCAATAGCAGTTATCACAATTCCACTTAAATTGTAGCGCTGCAATTGTTCATTTACAGCTTTGGTTATAACCACGCCATTTTTAACCCCCATTTCTTTTAACGCTTCTTTTGAAGCTTCACTGATTTCAATACCGGGTTTTTCAATAACATAGGTTACGTATTTAGTGAGTTTTACCGGTGTTGTATAGAGCTTACCATCTCGTGTATAAGACACTTCAACCACATCGCCAGGACGTTGTGCTCCTAAATAGCCAGTAAGATCAGAAATTTTAGATATTTTGGTATTATCTATTTTAACGATAATATCACCTTCTTGCAATCCTGCTTTTGCAGCTCCTGTATTAGAGTCAACACTTCCTACATATACGCCTTCTGAAGTTTCAAGGTCATATTGATTTGCAAAATTGGCATTGATGTCTATTGGTATTATGCCAAGGATACCGCGCTGTACATCACCATATTCAAGAATATCTTCTACTATTTTACGGGCATTGTTTGACGGTACTGCAAATGCATAACCTACATAACTTCCGGTTTGTGAAGTAATCGCCGTATTGATACCAATTAATTCTCCGTTAATGTTTACCAAAGCTCCACCACTGTTACCAGGATTAATTGCAGCGTCGGTTTGGATGAACGATTGAGGATTAGAATCGTACTCATTTATATCGCGCGCTTTTGCAGAAATAATTCCGGCAGTTACCGTACTGGTTAGATTAAACGGGTTACCAACTGCGAGCACCCACTCACCTAATCGCACATTGTCTGAATTACCGAAAGGGAGGTAGGGCAAATCATCGTCTGCATCAATTTTTATCAAAGCGATATCAGCTTTTGGATCAGTGCCTATAACTTCAGCTTTGTAAGTCCTATTGTCGTTGAGTGAAACTTCAAGTTCTGCTGCACCGTCAATGACATGATTATTAGTAACGATATATCCATCGGCAGAGATGATGACACCACTACCGGCGCCTACAAGACCCTTGCGCAATTCACCTCCTCCATTAAAGAAATCCTGCATTGTACGCGGTTTTCTGGAAATCTGAACATTTTTTACGTGCACCACAGCATGAACTGTTCTGTCTGCAGCTTCCGTAAAATCTGCATTGGTACTGGTAATAGGTGTTCCTTTATAATTTACAGGATTGAAATTAGTTGAAGAGGTGGTAGTCGTTGGAAGGATTGGTTCATCCTCTAAATATTTGTACGCACCTAGGGTAATTGTACCACCCAGGATGGCTACAATTAATAAACTGGCAAATTTTTTCATAATACGTTCCTTTTCTTTTTTATTAACACTATAAATACGAGTTGTGGTATGTCGTGTTGCACGATTTAACTAAGCCTTAACAAGCCGTAGAATTTTGGCTTTATGTATTTTTGCAGGGCTTTAAAAATAAGTTATGGCAATACCCTTTTTCAAATATCAAGGCACGGGCAACGATTTTATAATGATCGACAACCGACAGGATATATTTTCCAAAAATGATACCAAACTCGTAAAGCAAATGTGTGACCGAAAATTTGGCATAGGTGCAGACGGTCTCATTCTCCTTGAAAATCATAAGGCTCTTGATTTTACAATGGTTTATTTCAACGCTGATGGCAACCCAAGTTCTATGTGTGGTAATGGCGGTCGTTGTATCGTGGCGTTTGCAAAGCAATTAGGAGTTATTCAAGATGAAACGGTTTTTGATGCTGTAGACGGGGAGCACGAGGCTCGGGTAGAAAACGATATGGTACATTTGAAAATGCAGGATGTACAGCGCATTGAAACTTTTGAAGATCATCTTTTTTTAAACACAGGTTCACCCCATCACGTACAATGGGTAGAGAATTTAGCCCTTTATGATGTCAGAAGTGAAGGAGCTAAACTTAGATATAGTGATTTATATGGCCCAGCAGGTAGTAATATTAATTTTGCAGAGCAAACGGGTACTACGTTTTCTTTGCGCACCTATGAGCGTGGTGTTGAAGATGAGACACTCAGTTGTGGTACGGGCGCAACAGCTGTTGCTTTGGCTATTCATCATCATGGCAAAACTGACTCTCGGGAAATCCCTCTTAAAGTTGAAGGCGGTAATCTGAAAGTCACTTTTGAACCGGTTGCAGAGGGATATCAAAACATATATTTAATCGGGCCTGCACAGGCCGTATATACCGGAGTATGGCCGGACTAACATTACAGGGAGATCTCGTTTATTTAAGAGCTTTAGAGCCTGAAGATCTAGACCTCGTTTTTAAAATAGAGAACGATGAGGATCTCTGGGAGCTTACAACAACTCTTACCCCTTTTTCTAAATTTTTACTCAAGCAATACCTGCGCAATTCGCATAAAGATATATATGAGGCCAAGCAATTGAGATTAGTCATTTGCCGTAAGGATACTGATGAGGCATTGGGTTTAATTGACTTGTTTGATTTTGACCCTAAGCATCAGCGCGCGGGATTGGGGATACTTATTTTTAGCGCGGTAGAGCGGGGTAGAGGCTACGGAGCTGAGGCTCTAAGACTGATGATTAATTACAGTTTTAAGCGTCTTGACCTGCATCAGCTTTACGCTAATATACTAGAAGAGAATAAGCCCAGTATACGCTTATTTGAAAAACAGGGATTTAAACCAGTAGGTTTGAAAAAAGATTGGCTTAAACTGGCAGGCAGTTTTAAAAATGAATACTTATATCAATTGATCAATACTCATGTACATTAAAAAAATAGTAGCAGCAACAGCGTTAATAGGTCTTGTGATCGCAGGGATTTTTGCTTACGTAGTTTATGGTAAGTTTTTCTCACCCAATACAGCTTTCAATAATGACGAGGCGCATGTCTATATTCCTTCTGATGCCAATTATACAGATGTCAGAGCAGAGCTAGAGCCTCTTCTTAAAAATCCGGTTTCATTTGATGAAGTCGCAGAGCGAAAGGGTTACACGAATGCTATAAAGGCCGGGCATTTCATTATTAAGAAGGGAAGTAATAATAATGAGATAGTAAATTCCATTCGTAGCGGAAACATTCCGGTAAAGATTAGTTTCAATAACCAGGAACGTTTGGAGAATTTAGCCGGCCGAATCGCAGTTCAGATTGAAGCAGATAGCCTTGAGCTTCTAAAAGCATTTAAAGATGAAAACTTCCTTAAGGAACACGGCTTAAACCAGCAAAATGCTCTTACTATGTATCTGCCTAACACATATGAGTTTTACTGGAATACCAATGCCGAAGAATTTAGAGATCGAATGCTCCAGGAATATCAGCGATTCTGGACTCCGGAACGTACAGCAAAGGCTGAAGCGCAGGGGTTGAATCCGCAAGAAGTGTATACACTGGCCTCAATCGTGCAAAAGGAAACAGCAAAGGCAGATGAACGGCCGCGTGTAGCTGGAGTGTATCTTAACCGCTTACAAAACGGTTGGAAACTTGATGCAGATCCTACGGTTATCTATGCGGTAAAGAACAGTCAAAACGATTTTGATCAGGTCATAAAGCGTGTTTTATACCGTGATTTAGAAACTGACTCTCCTTATAATACCTATAAATATGGAGGCTTACCCCCAGGACCAATATTTATGCCTGACCTGTCTGCTATAAATGCGGTGCTTAATCCTGAAAAGCATGAATACTATTTCTTCGTTGCAGACGTTTCTAATCCCGGTTATCACTTATTTGCAAAAACGGTCGCGCAACATAATGCGAATCGTAGGCAGTACATTGATTGGATAAATGCTCAGGGAATTAATCGATAAAAGTTAGAATTACCCGATTAAAATAAAGTTTTAGGGTTTTAGGTTTGTTAAAAAACCTTTCTTTTCTATTCATGAGACTGGAGTGTTAAAGTTTTGAAGCTTTGGCATAAATACGGACTGATAACTAGAAATAGGTGCTTTAATCGCAAGCTTTTTTGCTTTAACCCGCTTATTTTACTGGGTTTTAATGATATTGGGAAAAGCTTAACCCTTTAGTAATCAGTATATTAATTAGGATAAGTATATTTGCGCAGTAATATAGATTGAAACTGTAGTAGCGCACAGCAGAGATCTGAAAATTTATATATGACGAAGAACATTGTAAAATTAGCAGCGCTTCCGTCGGTTTTTGGCCTTGTGGCCTTAAGTATGTCTGTAAAAGACGCCGAGAAGCCGAGTCAAAATTCTACTGAAGGTTTAGAGTTATTTTATACAGTTCCACAGGTCGACGAGACCGACACAGCAGAGCTGGATAATTCATTAAATGTGAATCTGGCAACCACCGGAAAGTCATTTACAGGTTTTAAAGAAGCCCTTGGATTTAAAGAGTCTCAAAATGATTACAAACGCATCAATCAGTTTGGCTATCTGGGAAAATATCAATTTGGCCGAAGTACCTTATTGTTATTAGGTGTTACTGATACCGACGCTTTTTTAAATGACCCTATCTTACAGGAAAAAGCTTTTATTGCGAATGCATCGCGTAACAAATGGGTTTTACGTAAGGATATTAAGCGTTTTTCCGGAAAAGTAATCAATGGTGTAAAAGTAACCGAATCTGGAATACTTGCAGCCGCACACCTGGCGGGTCCGGGTAGTGTAAAAAGCTATCTTAGAACAGGTGGAGTTGAAGGTTTTAAAGATGCCTTTGGCACTTCAATACGCAGTTATATGAAAAAGTTTGGTGGTTATGATGTTTCATTTATTGTACCCGATCGTAACGCTAAAGTAAAGCTCGAGAGTTAAGTGACTATTAAGATATCAGTTTATAAAAGTGACCTTTGAAAGGTCACTTTTTTTATGCGTGAATAATGAAGATAGCTGGTCTCTTGTGTAAATCAATAGTAGTTCTTTTCCAGTCGAGTATAGGCTGAGTTTTTATAAACTCAGTAGGTAAGGTGATATCGCAGGCTATACACAAACGTGTTGAAGACTGAAGCGTATTACAAATCTCATCAAGCATTTTTCCATTGCGGTAAGGCGTTTCAATAAACAGTTGAGACTGGTTGTAGTCTTTAGAAACGCGCTCCAGACGTTTTAGTTCGTTACGCCGCTCTTTTAGATCAATGGGAAGATAACCATTAAAAGCAAAATTTTGACCATTCATACCGCTGGCCATAACTGCCATTAAAATTGACGAGGGACCAACTAGGGGTACAACCTGAATGCCTTTTTCATGAGCAATACGTACGACTTCAGAACCAGGATCAGCAACGCCCGGGACTCCGGCCTCAGACATTAATCCTATATTTTTTCCAGCAATGCAGGCATCAAGATAGGATGGTATTTCAATAGGATCTGTATGTTTATTAAGTGGGTGTAGTAATAATGAAGGTTGTGATTTCTGAGGATAGATTTCCTTTATAAATCTTCGGGCTGTTTTTTCGTTTTCTACGATATATTCGTCAATTGCGGTAATTAAACTCTGTACTTGCTGCGGCATAACATCAAGAGGATTAGTATCGCCCAGTGTAACGGGTATAAGATAGAGTTTACCGAAATGAGAAGCGGTAGGCATAATTCAGGTTTTGTAGTCAGGAAAGGCGTTCAGCAATTTTTGATGTTGCCTCATCGAGCATCTCGTAAACCCTGTCAAAGCCTCTTAAGCTATCATTGTAAGGGTCTGGTACGTCTACACGTTCGCCTGGAAACAGTTCGTCAAGTATCATTTGTACTTTTGCCTTTTCAGCATCAGTTGAAGCCATTGCTAAAACGTCTTCATAGTTATATTGATCCATAACAAAAATGTAATCATAACGCTCAAAAAAAGCAGGTTTAAACTGCATACATCTTTGATGCGAAATATCCAATCCATTTTTTTGGGCTACGGCAATACTTCTGGAGTCGGGAGCACTTCCTACATGCCAGTGACCTGTACCCGCAGAATCCACTTCAAACTTTTTAGCATCTAATTTAGATTGTAATAAGCCTTCTGCCAGTGGAGATCTGCAAATATTACCCAGGCATACCATAAGGATGCGCGTTTTCATAAAGCTAATTTTTCGCTTTCGCGTGATTTATGTTAGATTAACAACTGTGCAGGAGGCTGCAAAACGTTGTTACATCGTAAGTTTCTTGTTGAGATCCTCTACGTATTTTCTAAACTGCTTATCAGTAGAAGAAAGGTTGTCTACGGTTTTACAGGCGTGTAATACAGTAGCATGATCGCGCTTCCCAATTTGTGAACCTATACTTGCCAAAGAAGCCTTGGTTAGTTTTTTTGCAAAAAACATAGCCAGCTGACGAGCCTGTACAATATGACGCTTACGGGTTTTAGATTGAAGCGTGTCAACATCCATTTGGAAATAATCACTTACTACTTTCTGAATGTAATCAATAGAAACTTCACGTTTGGTGTGTTTCACATAATTATCTACAATCTTTTTAGCAAGCTCAAGGTTTATTTCTTTACGGTTGAATGAGGAATGTGCGATTAGTGAAATGATAGCACCTTCCAGCTCCCGGATATTGGTTTTTATATTATTGGCTAAAAATTCAACAATTTCTTCAGGCATTTCTACGCCATCCTGATACAATTTATTTTTGATGATCGAAACGCGGGTTTCAAAGCCAGGTTGTTGCAATTCCGCAGAAAGACCCCATTTGAAACGTGATAGCAGGCGCTGTTCAATATCCTGCATGTCTACAGGAGCTTTGTCACTTGTTAGTACTACCTGCTTGCCGTTTTGATGCAAGTGATTAAAGATGTGAAAGAATACATCCTGAGTTCCTGCCTTTCCCGAAAGTAATTGAATATCATCAACTATGAGTACGTCTATAACCTGATAGAAATGAATAAAATCATTACGATTATTCTTTTTTACCGACTCAATATATTGCTGTGTGAATTTTTCCGCAGAAATATAGAGAACGGTTTTATCTGGGTAACGGTCTTTAATTTGGACCCCAATAGCGTGCGCCAGATGGGTTTTGCCCAGACCTACTCCTCCAAATATCAACAGAGGGTTGAATGATGTTCCGCCGGGTTTGTTTGCAACTGCTAATCCTGCAGAGCGCGCAAGCCTGTTAGAATCACCTTCTAGGAAACTGTCAAAATTGTAATTAGGATTTAGCTGAGATTCGATTTCCAAATTTCGAATCCCCGGAATTACAAAAGGATTTTTTAATTCTGGGTTTTTATTTTTAAGCGGGGCATCTACCTCCTGGGATTTCATTGCAGAAGGGCGATTGGTACTTGGTATTTTCTCGGTAAAAGGTTGCCTGTTGCCGTAGGTGTTCTCCATACGTATAACATAAACCAATTTTGCATTTTCTCCCAATTCTTTGGTGAGAGAAACTTTCAAGAGTTTCACATAATGTTCTTCAAGCCACTCGTAAAAAAATTTACTGGGAACCTGAATACTTAACGCATTATCTGTAAGTTTTACCGCACGTATGGGTTCAAACCATGTTTTGTAGGCCTGCGGGGTGATATTGTCCTGTATGAACGAGAGACAATTATCCCATACTGTTTGCGCAGTCATACTCATTCTAGTGACTAAGTTTTAAGTTATTTTTGGTTTAGATCAACTGAAAAGTGAGAAAATAAAGAGATCTTCGTTTTGTTCAGTGCGAGGCAAATATGTGAACAAAAAATGTAATAAAAAAAGAAAATTAGATTGCATTTTTAGATTTTTTTACTCATACTCTTTTTTTATTTTTTTGCGCAAGTAAACTCTGTTAATAACTCTATGAAATTACACGAAACATTTGTTAAAGTAAGATACGCTGAAACCGATCAGATGGGAGTTGTACATCATGCTAACTATGCTGTATATCTGGAACTTGCACGTATAGATTGGTTGGGTGCTATAGGAATTTCCTATAAAAATATGGAAGAAAATGGGATAATGTTACCTGTTTATGACATGAGATTTTCTTTTTTAAAACCAGCACATTTTGATGATACTTTATGTGTTAAAACTGAACTTCGAAAACTACCGGGCGCAAGTATAATTTTTGATTATAAAATCATCAATCAGGATGGTATTTTGTTAACTAAAGCCGAAACTACTTTAGTTTTTGTCGATATGAAAACAAATCGCCCTACACGTTGCCCAAAATACATTCTTGAAGAGTTAAAAAACTAAGTTTTTATATTCAGACCATAAACGGCTTCAAAGCGTTTTTTAATTCGCTTGAAATCTTTTTTGCGAATTAGAAGGGTAAATTTGCAGTCTAAAGCCATTTCCTGAGTTTCGACCTTCAACTGTTCTTCTTTGATAATGCGCATTACAGTATGCATGAGGGGGTAGTCAAAATCTAAAAATAGTTTTTGTTTGATTGTTTTGGTAACGATTTGTGAAGCCTCAATAGCTAGTTGTGCTGAAGCTTTATAAGCCTGTATTAATCCGCCTACTCCTAAATTAGTACCGCCATAATACCTTACGACTGTTATAAGGGTATTAGTCAGTTCAAAGGCCTGAAGCTGTCCATAGATGGGTAATCCTGCAGAATTTTTCGGTTCACCATCATCATTTGCCCTGTAGTCTTCGTAATTAGCACCTAATAGCCAGGCGTAGCAAATATGAGAGGCCTTGGCATGTTCAGACCAAAGTTTTGCCAGTATTTCTTCGATTTGTTTCTCATTTAAAACGGGATGGGCCTGGCCGATGAATTTACTACCGCGATCTTTGAATAAAACAGGTTCTCCTCCACGTTTTAAAGTTTTATAGCTATCTCTAATTTGGGTCATCAGTTTGATTTTATCAGGGCGATGAGTACAATACTAAAAAGCGCAAGGCCTATTCCCAACCAATTTTTCTTTGAAAGTTTTTCTTTAAAGAACAGCAAACCTATCAGCGTAGCCAGCATAACTATGCCTATATTATTTAGTGTAAATACCGTGCTGCTGTCTAATCCCGGTGCGCGTAAGGCCCGAACTAAAAAGTAGATCGAAAAATAATTGGGGATCCCAAGAGCTATTCCGCCAAGGATGTTTTTAAATTCAATACTCGATTTATGACTTATGATCTGATAAATTAAAGCCAATATACCAAGGATAAAAGCGGTTAAGAAAATAACTGCTGAGAAAACCGGAATATCTGATTCAGGTACATAGGTGTCTTCAAGAAACTTTATGCTGGTGTCAATAATGCCGCTTCCAAGGAAAACCAAAATTGGAAAGAGTAAATTCCTTGGTATTTTTTGTGTCTTATTTTCTTCTTTGACTGAAACAAGATAAACGGCTACAAGCGCCAGAATAATACCCGTAATTTTTAGAAATCCACTAGCCTCTTTGTAGTAAATCAAGCCAAATAGAATAGGGATTACAACACTCATTTTTGTGGCAACAGACACTACCGAAAGACCGCTTCGCTGTGTCGTAATAGCCATTAGGTTGAAGATTACGATAAAAAGTACTCCTAAAAATAATGTACCTGGCAACCACGAGGCATTTGAAATTTGACTAAAATCTATTGGGTTATCATAGGCTATAAAACCCGACGCGGCTGCAATAAGATAATTAACAACAATGGCCTGAAAGGTATTGATTTTAAAGGTGTCAAAAAGTTTAAACACCAAAAATATAACGCTTGAAGCAAGAATACTCAGAAAGAGATAAGTCAAAACAGCTCTTTTTTCAAATTAAAAACCTGGGTAACATCATCACTTGCAGGCTCCAGATGCCAGGTGTAAATGCCCATGGATGCCGCTGCAGCTGTGTTTAAAAGCGTATCGTCAATAAATAAAGTTTCTTTGGGTTGTAAATTGTCATTTTGCATCACAAAATCATAAATATCTAAATCGGGTTTACGCATATTTATCTGGTGAGAAAGGTAAAACCGTTCAAAACAGCTTTGAAATTTAGAATAGCGAATGGCGCCCATATTTTTGATTACCTGTTCAATGTGCAGCTCATTAGTATTACTCAATAAAAATAGTCGGTATTTTTTTTCTTTATGGAGTCTTACAATCCAATCCAGTCGATGTTGCGGAAAGTCAAGTATGATGCTATTCCAGGCGTTTTTAAATGAAAGTGCTGATAACTGCGGAAAAGAGTTTAGGTAATTTTTTATGATCTGATCTGTGCTGATAATTCCTTTTTCATAACTGTTATGCCAGTTAGTCATTTCTTCTGAAATTTCCCTAACCCCCAGTTTATTTAAGGCAAGTTCTGGGGCTTTTTTGTCAAGATTGATGAACACATCACCAAAATCAAAGAGTAAATTTTTTATCATAAGCGATAATGTATAGTAAGTAGGTCTCCGCTAAAATTACTGGTAGAAGTTTTACCAGATGCCTCAAGATTGGGGGCGGCTACTCCGTTTCCAAAATGTGTACTGCCCTTAAATATACGCGCTTCGTCCCAAAGTCCACTTTCTATAAATGAATTAAGCGTCTTGGCACCGCCTTCGATTATAACCGATTGTAAACCTTCAGAATACAGAATATCAGTAATCTGAACTGGCAAATCCTTCTCAAAATCAGCTTTTATATATTTCAGATTTGCAGCGTCTTCACCAGATTTCTCGGCGATGATGAGTGTAGGGTGGCTTCCGTCAAAAATGGTTGAAGATTTGGGCAATTTTAGCTCGCGATCTAAAACTATACGTACAGGTGAGTTGCCAGCCCAGTCACGGGTTGTCAGAGAGGGATTATCTGCTTTTGCAGTATTTGTACCTATCAAAATACCCATTTCTTCAGCACGCCATTTGTGTACGAGTTGCCTGCTTGCCGGAGTTGTAATCCAGACAGGCTCTCTGTTTTCGCGTGTTTTTGTATCCGGAGCAATAAAACCATCATTACTTTCGGCCCATTTGAGAATAATATAAGGTCTCTGCTGCGTATGAAAGGTAAAAAAGCGTTTGTTTAACTCTTTACAGTCCTGCTCCAGGACTCCAACCATAACTTCGCATCCCGCATCAAGCAGTTTTTTAATGCCTCTGCCCGCAACAGCTGCAAAAGGATCGAAACTGCCTATGATTACTTTTTTTATTCCGCTAGCGATTATAAGGTCACTGCAGGGAGGTGTCTTGCCAAAATGGCTGCAGGGTTCAAGACTGACATAGATTGTAGCTTCTTTTAACAGCTCTTTTGTATTGACGCTGTTAATTGCATTTACCTCTGCGTGAGGCTGTCCTGCTTTGTGATGCCAGCCCTCGCCAATTATACGGTTGTTATGTATAACAACGGCGCCGACCATCGGATTGGGATAGGTTGTTCCCAGGCCATTTTTGGCCAGTTGAAGGCAGCGCGCCATGTATTTTTCGTGTATCTTCACAACCTCAAAATTAGCATTTATAAATTACAAACACGATGTTAGAAATCAGGGCCATTCAACCCGCTGATAATAAAGAACTGGCAGCAACATTGCGCAGTATTTTGGTAGAAATGGGAGTGCCTAAAGTAGGTACGGCTTATGCAGATAAAGCGCTAGATTGTATGTTTGAGACTTACGATGTTTCCCTTTCTCGATACTTTGTTGTGCTACAGGGTGACCGGATTGTAGGTGGATCGGGTATTGCTCCGTTGGCTAATTATGTAGGGCCGGTTTGCGAACTTCAAAAGATGTACTTAAATGCTTCACTTCGAGGTAAGGGTGTAGGCAGGCAATTGATGCAAAAATGCCTGAATTTTGCCCGGGAAGTTGGCTTCGAACAGGTATATTTAGAAACAATGCCTTATATGGAGGCTGCTCAGCAATTGTATGTAAAATCAGGTTTTTATTACATAGACGGTCCAATGGGAGATACTGGGCACTGTGCCTGCCCCATACATATGCTCAAAGATTTGAATAATGACACTTAAAGAATTTAAGGAACATTTTTTTAAAAGGTTAAGTCCATTATATCCTGCACAGGAGCTTGAAAGCTTTTTTAGAATACTAATGGAAACCTATTTGGGTCTAAGTAGTATAGATGTGCATTTGAATCCAGATAAAAAAATTAAACTTAAGAAACTAGATCATTTATTAGCTGCGCTCGAACGTTTGGTTCATTTTGAGCCTTTACAATATATATTGGGGCAGACCGAATTTTATGGTTTGCATTTTACACTGAATCCCAACGTGCTTATACCCAGACCTGAAACGGAAGAACTAGTCGAGTGGATATTAAAAGACACAGATGCCGGAGCTCATTTCAATATTTTGGATATCGGAACGGGTTCGGGTTGTATCGCTGTAAGTCTTGCGAAATATTTGCCATTAGCCAGTGTTGCTGCATTAGATGTTTCTGAAGACGCTTTGACTTTATCAGCACATAATGCTGAACTGAATAATGCAGAGGTTCACTTTTTACAGCAAAATATTTTGGAGACCAAAGCGCTTCAAAAATCCTATGATATTATTGTTTCAAACCCGCCGTATGTGCGCAATCTTGAAAAAACAGAAATTGAAGTTAATGTTTTAGATTACGAGCCGCACCTTGCGTTATTTGTTGAGGATCACGATGCGCTTATTTTTTACCGAAAAATTGCTGAACTTGCAAAAGGTGCGTTAAGCCCGAAGGGAAGGCTATATGTTGAAATTAACCAGTATCTGGCTGAAGAAACCCAGGTTCTTTTTAAGGAATTTGGTTTTAATGAAGTGGAGCTTCGGAATGATTTTGCAGGTAAACCCAGAATGATAAAAGCAAGTTTATGAGTCAAGAAATATCACGTATATGTGTTTTTTGCGGAAGCAGTGATGGCAATGATCCAAAGATTATTGAAGAAGCTAATCACCTCGGAAAAGTTTTCGCAGAGCGAAATATTACAGTGGTTTACGGGGGTTCTCAATTAGGGATTATGGGTGCAGTGGCTAAAAGCTGCCTCGAAGCCGGCGGTAAAGCAGTTGGGATCATTCCCGAATTTTTAAAGACTAAAGAAATTGTGCATACCGGTCTTGATGAACTGATTACAACACAAACCATGCACGAGCGTAAACTAAAAATGCAGGAAGTAAGTGATGGGTTTATTACGCTTCCGGGAGGTTTTGGGACTTTTGAAGAACTATTTGAAATCATCACTTGGAGTCAGCTGGGCTTACATCATAAGCCCATTGGTCTTTTAAATACAAATGGTTTTTATAACGCTTTGATTGAGATGCTTGATGAGATGGTAAAGCGGGGTTTTTTAAAACAGGAAAATCGCGATCTTCTTATAGTAAATACAGATATCAAGCGTCTTTTAGATGCTATGGAGCAATTTGAACCTGATCTTCAGTCTAAATTTTTAAAGCCTGAAAACACATAGGCTAATTACCTGATTTTATTTTATGAGTATAGAAAGTAAAATACACGAGTTACGAGAAGAACTGCGCAGGCACAATTACAACTATTATGTACTTGACAAGCCTGAGATAGATGATTATACCTTTGATCAGAAACTGAAAGAGCTTCAGCGTCTTGAAGAAGCGCATCCTGAATATTATGATGCGAGTTCTCCAACCTTGCGTGTGGGTGGTGAGATTACTAAAAATTTTGAAACAGTACGCCACGAGTATAGAATGTATTCGTTAGATAATAGCTATTCTCAGGAGGATCTTGAAGACTGGGAGAAGCGTATTAAAAAACTGATTGATGGTAAGGTTGAATACGTTTGTGAACTTAAATACGACGGCGCCTCTATAAGTCTCACTTATGAAGAAGGCAAGCTCGTGCGTGCAGTAACCCGTGGTGACGGAGTTCAGGGGGATGATGTTACAAATAATGTAAAAACCATCCGCAGTATACCCCTACAACTAAAAGGAGATTATCCCGAAAAGTTTGATATTCGGGGGGAAATTATTTTGCCTCTGGCCGGTTTTGCAGCGATGAATGCTGCACGCGTAGAGGCTGGGGAAGAACCATATAGCAATCCACGCAATACCGCTTCAGGAAGTCTTAAATTACAGGACAGTGCAGAGGTTTCAAACCGACCATTAGACTGTCTTTTGTACAGTATTAAAGGCGAAAATCTCAAATTTAAAACTCAATATGAAGGCCTGGAAAAGGCACGTTCCTGGGGTTTTAAAGTGCCTGAAGTCGCACAGGTGACTGCCTCGACAGCCGAGACACTAAAGTTCCTGGAATATTGGGATGAGCATCGACACGATTTGCCCTATGAGACTGACGGTGTGGTAATTAAGGTTAATGATTTACAGCAGCAGGAGGAGCTGGGGTATACAGCTAAAGCGCCCCGCTGGGCCATGGCGTATAAGTTTAAAACCGAACAGGCCGAAACACTTTTGGAGAAAATAACCTACCAGGTAGGGCGTACAGGAGCAATTACTCCGGTTGCAAACCTGACTCCTGTTCAGCTTGCTGGAACCATTGTAAAACGTGCTTCTTTGCATAATGCAGATCAGATTGCCAAGTTAGATGTTCGCGAAGGTGATCGTGTATATGTAGAAAAAGGAGGAGAAATTATTCCGAAAATTGTTGGAGTCGACTTTGAAAAAAGAGATCCTCAATCTGAGCCTACTGTTTATATTACCAATTGCCCAGAATGCGATACGCCTTTAGTGAGGGAAGAAGGGGAGGCACAACATTACTGTCCTAATGAGATGGGGTGTCCTCCTCAGATTATTGGTCGCATTCAGCATTTTATTTCCAGAAAAGCAATGGATATTGAAGGGCTTGGGGGTGAGACCGTGGCGCTATTAGTTAACGCAGGTTTAATTCAGAACTATGCCGATCTATACGAATTAAAAAAAGAGCAGATATTGCCGTTAGAGCGAATGGCAGAAAAATCTGCAGACAATTTGATAAAGGGTATTGAAGCCTCAAAGGCCGTGCCTTTTGAGCGGGTCTTGTTTGCATTGGGTATACGATATGTAGGCGAAACAGTAGCCCGTAAACTGGCCAAAGAATTTAAGACTATTGATGCACTGGTCGAAGCCGGTGAAGAGCGGCTGGTAGGGGTAGATGAGATAGGAGGTCGCATTGCGGAAAGTGTGGTTGGTTTCTTTGCTGAAGCCCTAAATCAGGAATTGATAAACCGTTTAAAAACTTACGGTTTGCAATTAGAACTAGATGCTTCAGTCCTTGAGAATCAAACCGAAAAGCTTAAAGGTTTAACTTTTGTAATATCTGGAGTTTTTGAAAAAATTTCGCGTAGCGATCTCAAAAAAACAATCGAAGATAATGGTGGTAAAGCGGCTGGTAGCATTTCATCAAAAACCAACTATCTGGTTGCCGGTGATAATATGGGGCCAAGCAAGCGCGAAAAAGCAGAAAAGCTGGGCGTTACAATTATATCTGAAGATGAATTCTTAGCAATGGTTTAATTCTTTTAAATGATAATTAGGTGTAAATAAGAAAGTTTATGCGGGGAAAATTACTGTTGTATATTTATTTATTACTCGGACTTATAGAGATAGTTCTGGTTGTAAATAATTCTACAAGTTACTTTCTTCTACACCCTCTTGGGGTACTTTTGATATACTGGTTTTATTATGTCAACGTACGCAGCCATAATTACTACCTTGTTTTTTACTTTGCTTGCGAGCTTTTAAACGAAGTTTTCTTTCTTTTTGATTTTCAATATTATTTTGAACTGGTGTTACTTTGTTACACGCTGGCAACCATTTCAATGATTTATCACTTGTGGCCATTATTTGTTAAGGCTTCACTTAGACTTAATTTTGATATTGTGATTGGCCCTCTTTTGGGAATATTGGGTATGCTCGTAATTTTCTGGGAACTTTTACTACTTGTGTTTGAAAAAATACCGAACTATACAGTGTTCTTCGTAGGCTTGTCTGCATTGCTTAGCTGGGTATTTTTCTGTACGGTATTGCCATTAAAAAATAGACATCCTCAAAATTCACTGCTCTACCTGATGGGTGGACTGATGGCGATTATGGCTCCTACAATGTTTATCTATACATATCTGTGGGATCACAATTTGATTTTAGCCTTATGCATGATGAGCATGCTCACATTAAAGTGGGTTATTGCAACTTTTTTAATTCGTAGAGATCAAATTTTGGAAACTTGTGATGATTTTATATAGCTAAAATTAGTGAGGTAGTTCTTACAAGTAAAATTTACCTGCTTGTTAATTTGTTTGATATGTCGATATTTCGTGTTATTTTTCGCCAGAAATAGATTCCTTAAATGAATTCATCCAGGTATTGGTATCTTGCGTTAGCGAGTTGCCTTTTATTTATAATAGTATCTAACCTAGATGTCGTTTGGGGTTTTTTTTTGAAGCCTGTTTATGCTTTGCTTTTTTACCTGTATTACTACAATTCTACAAAGAAACACAATCTGGTTTTTCTTGGGTTTCAGCTTTCAGCTTTAATTTCAGAAATCTATTTTCTAATTGATCTCAATAACTATTTCAATGAGGTTATTTTTTTCTACATCATCGCTACAGCAATGATGTTGATGACTTTTGTTCCGGTATTGAAGATAAAACCACAGGAGATAAAAAGTAATATGCTGATCGAACCGATACTTGGAGTGATCTTCTGTACATATTTGATTGTACATCTGATTACCGTTTTTTACGAGAATGTACCCAATAAACCCCTTTTTTTGATCGCGGCTATTCTTCTATGGGTATTTACGCTTATTTGCACACTTATACCTTTGCGCAATAGGCATCCTTATAATATTCATCTTTATGTTATTGCTGCCTCGTTACTCGTGGAATGTATTTTAGGATTTTTATACTACTATAGTATTCCTATGAGTTTGATGCTTACTACGCTAAACATTGCAATTTGTGTACATAAAACTGCAGTGAGTTCCTACTTTGTGAAAATCATCCAGGTTCGGTCGGATGATCGTTATTATCTTTAAACTGTTATAACAGCAGCATCAACAGGTTTTGATTCTTTTGAAGCTGTAGAAAACTCAAAATCAATTCTGCCGAGATTTATACCGGCCCATCCTACCTGATTAACTAATACATCGCGACCGATTTTGTTTTTCAAAACAACCGGTTTGGGAAGAAACGTATGCGTGTGTCCGCCGATGATCAAATCAATATCCTGAGTTTGCTGTGCAAGTTTAACGTCTGAAATTTTGTCAAACCGGTATTCATATCCTAGATGAGAAAGGCAAATAACTAGGTCACATTTCTCCTCGTGTTTCAGTTTACGAGTCATATCCTGAGCAATCTCTAACGGGTCAAGATATTGGGTTTCTTTAGATAAAGCTTCGGTAACCAAACCTTTAAGTTGGATGCCCAAACCGAATACCCCTATTTTTATTCCGTCTTTGATAAAAATCTCATAAGGTTTTGTGAGACCTTCCATAATCGTATTTGAAAAATCGTAGTTGGAGCTTATCATCTTAAAAGAGGCGTTCGGCATTTGTTTGGCTAAACCTTCAACCCCATTGTCAAAATCGTGATTACCTATGGTGGCTGCATCATAACTCATCATACTCATGAGTTTAAATTCAAGTTCACCTCCATAAAAATTGAAATAGGGTGTACCCTGAAAAATATCACCCGCATCAAGTAACAGGACATTTGAATTTTCTTGCCGTATACGGTTGATCAGGCTAAGTCTACGTGCAGCACCACCCTGATTTGCGTAGGAGGCATCACTTGCCGGGAAGGGTTCGATGTGACTGTGCACATCGTTTGTGTGCAGGATGGTAATTTTTTTAGTTTCAGAGGAAGCGCCAAAGGTTTCAAAAGCGGGTAATACCGAAAACGCAGCTGTAGCTATTGAGGTTTGTTTTAAAAACGATCTTCTTTCCATCATTTACTCTTTTATAAAACGGTTGTCGCGTACCGGCGCTATAGTATCTTTTTCTTTAAAATAATCGATCAGCACCGAACGTACTTTGTAATTGAGAACGGTTTCACTTACCGGATCTTCAAAAAACACCATTCCGTCACCGCCCTGTCTGAGGTAGTCATTGGTCGCGATAAAATAGGTTTTTCCGTCTTCAATGGGTTTACCATTTACAAGTGTTTTTACAATAGAATCATCTTCCCCTAAAATGAGTTGCATATTAGCGATAGGATGTGCTTTTCCGCTTTTAAGATAATTAAACATGTCCCTTACCTTGTCTGCATTGAGCTCTACTACGATGATGCTGTTTTCAAAAGGCATAATGTCATAAGCTGTGCGCATAGTGACATCGCCGGCATTGAGTGTAGACCTGATCCCGCCGTGATTCAACAATACGCCGTCGATTTCGTGTCCGGTACGGCTTTTAAAAATGGGATTGCTTAATTCCAATACAGCATCGGCCATCATATTACCTATAGCTGTGTTGTAAGGACCTTCAGTTTTTGAATGGCTTTGCGGGGCATAAGCCAATACAGCACTCATTTCATCATTAATGTGCTTTTTAAAGGGTGCTATATAATCAAGTACCTGCTGATCTTGCGGTAAACTGTCTGTAATCGCGAGTTGAGTTCCTTCAATGGCATTTAGGGTGACCTGCGATTCCTTGCAGGCAAATAAAGCGAGAAGCAAACCTAGCAGGCAGAATTTTTTAAACATAAATCAGACGTTTTATTGAGATTTATTGTGTGGCAGAATTAAGTACATTTGTCGCCTAACAAAATTAGACGTTTTGTATTTAAGCAAACAGAATTTCATCAAAAGAAAACTTGAAATTCTTCAAAAGGCCAATATGCATAATGATGCTGTGACTTTTGAAGAACGTGTGGGGATTCTTGTAAATTCAGATGAATTTTCGGATTTTGAATTTCTAGAGAATTTGTCCCGCTCACTTACAGCAGATGCTCCTCTGGAAATTTTAGCCTATTCCAAAAGTGCACGTAATTTTGAGGCAGAGAATGTTCTGGGTTTTTCAAATTCCGATTTTAAGCTCTGGGGAGCTATTAAATCAACAAATCTTATTGATTTTACAGCAAAACCTTTTAGATTCTTAATCAGTTATTACCAAAGAGAAAATGTATTTTTGGACTTTTTAACGGCGAGCTCAAGGGCTGCCTTTAAAATTGGATTTCAGCACGGCGTTTCTGACTGTTTTCAGGATTTGACGATTGAAACGCATCCTGATCAAACCGAAGTTTTCAAGACTGAGATCATCAAATATTTAAAAATTGTAAACCGCATAGATTAACATGCAGGAGTTAAAAGGAACAGGTGTTGCGCTGATAACACCATTTAATGAAGATTATTCGATTGATTTTGATGCTCTCGCTCAGATTATCGAATATAATATTGAAGGCGGTACCGATTATTTGGTTATTCTGGGTACAACTGCTGAAAATGCGACACTTACGGCAGAAGAGCAACAGTCTGTAATCAACAAAGCTGTTGCGGTTAATGCCGGTCGCCTTCCGCTTGTATTAGGCGCAGGAGGTAATAATACGGCTGCACTTACACAGTCTCTGGAAAAGAAAGATTTGTCAGCCTTTAGCGCTGTCCTTTCCGTTTCTCCATATTATAACAGGCCTTCTCAGGCAGGTATTTTTGCACATTATTCTCAGGTGGCAAAAGCGTCGAAGTTGCCTGTTATTCTCTATAACGTTCCCGGTAGAACGGGTAGCAATGTTTTACCTGAAACAGTTATTAAACTAGCCCTGGCCGAACCAAACATTATTGGTGTCAAAGAAGCAATGGGTGATCTTACTCAAATGATGCGTCTTATTAAAGACCGGCCCGATGGGTTTCTGGTACTTTCAGGGGATGATATGATTGCATTGCCTACGGTTAGTGTTGGAGGAGAAGGCGTGATTTCGGTTTTGGGACAGGGTCTGCCCAAAATGTTTTCAAATATGATTCGTGAGGGGTTAAGCGGAAATTTTGAAGCAGCTTATGATAAGCACTATAAACTGATGCGCGCTACAGATTTGATTTTTGCTGAGGGTAATCCCGCGGGAATTAAGGCTCTACTGGCGCATAAAGGTCTTTGTAAAGACACGGTGCGACTACCTTTAATGTCTGCAACTACAGTTTTAAAACAGGATATTGCAACATACCTTCAAGACAACGGTCTTTAAGTTTTGTAATCCTTAGAAAAAACCTATTTTTGCACGATGTTTTTAAGCTTGATGAAGAAGATAATTCCTGTAATGTTGGCAATAGTAACTTTGGCCTCCTGTAGTGAATATCAAAAGATTTTAAAATCTGAAGATATGGGAGCCAAATACGCCTTTGCAGACTCACTTTACGATATTGGTAAATACCGTAAATCAATTAAACTTTGGGATCAGATAGTACCTTCATACCGGGGTAAACCTCAGGCAGAGCGTATTATGTTTCTCAATGCGGATGCCTTATATCAGGTAGGGGATTATTATCTTTCCGGTTACCAGTTTGATCGTTTTGTGTCTTCATACCCTGATTCTCAAAAAGCTGAAGAAGCACAATATAAAGCAGCGATGAGCTATGCGGCTTTATCACCAAATTATCAGTTAGATCAAAGTGAGACCGAAAAGGGTCTTGACCAGTTGCAATTGTTTATTACTGCTTATCCTGAGTCTGAATATGCAGAACAGGCCAGCGAGCGCATTCAGGAATTGAGTGTAAAATTGCAGAAGAAGTCTTATGAGATTGCTAAAGGATGGCATAAGATTATGGATTACCCTACTGCAATTGCTGCTTTTGACGACTTTTTATCAGATTATCCCGGTTCTCCCTTTAGGGAAGCCGCATTGTTTTATAAATTTGATTCCCAGTATCAATACGGTTCAAAAAGCATAAGTGTACTTGTAAAGCCGCGATTAAATGAAGCTATTGAAATGTATGAAACCTTAATACGCTATTTCCCTGAAGGAGAATACCGCGAGGAGGCCGATGCATTGCGAGAAGATATTGATGCTATTTTAGAAAATTATTCCTAATTAATTTAAAGCGAATACCATGGACGTTAAAAATCTTGATGCACCCGTAAATACAGTCACCTTCAATAGAAGTGAGATTGATGCTCCTACAGGAAATATTTATGAGGCCATCTCAATCATTGCTAAACGTGCAACTCAAATCAACACTGAAATCAAGCGTGAACTTCTTGAAAAGCTTGATGAGTTTGCTACTTACAGCGATAGTCTTGAAGAAATTTTTGAGAACAAGGAGCAGATTGAAGTATCCAAGTACTACGAGCGTTTACCTAAGCCTCACGCAATGGCAGTGCAAGAGTGGTTAGAGGACAAAATCTACTACCGCGACACGACTACAAAAGAGTAGTCATGTCTGTTTTAAGCGGTAAAAAAGTTTTACTTGGAGTAACCGCCGGGATAGCTGCTTATAAAGCGGCTTTTTTGGTTAGAGGCTTTATCAAAGCCGGAGCAGAAGTGCGTGTATTAATGACGCCAGATGCCAAAGAGTTCGTTACGCCGCTTACCCTTTCAACCTTATCTAAAAACCCGGTATTTTCAAGCTTTACAAGTGAGGAAGATGAGAATACCGTATGGAATAATCACGTAGAACTCGGTCTTTGGGCCGATTTCTTTGTTATAGCCCCAGCTACAGCCAATACCTTATCTAAGATGGCATCTGGGGCTTCGGATAATCTCTTGCTGGCAACCTATTTATCTGCAAAATGTCCCGTTTATTTTGCACCCGCGATGGATTTGGATATGTATAAACATCCCAGCACTTCAGAGTCTTTTGCAAAACTCATTTCATATGGAAACATAATGATACCCGCTACAAGCGGAGAACTTGCAAGTGGTCTTGAAGGTAAAGGTAGAATGGCAGAACCCGAAGATATTGTTGCATTCATTGAAGATGACATTACAGGAAAACTTCCCCTGCGTGGTAAAAAAGTTTTGATTACAGCCGGCCCTACATACGAAGCCATAGACCCGGTGCGTTTTATAGGCAACCATAGCAGTGGTAAAATGGGTTTTGCAATAGCTGAAGCAGCGGCGTCACTGGGTGCTTCGGTAGTATTGATTTGCGGGCCCACGCATCTTAACCTGACTCATAAAACAATTAAGCGTATTGATGTAACTTCTGCGGAAGAAATGTTTCAGGCTGTCAAGTCTGAATATGCAGATGCAGATATTGCTATTGCAGCTGCAGCGGTTGCAGATTATCGTCCCAAAAAGGTTGCTGATCAAAAAATTAAAAAACAGGGAGCCTCGCTTCAAATCAATTTGGAACCTACTCCTGATATTTTGAAGTATATGGGGGAGCACAAAAACAAACAGTTTTTAGTTGGTTTTGCATTGGAGACTGAAAATGAAATTGAAAACGCAACAGGAAAATTGAGCCGAAAGAATCTGGATCTCATTGTCCTCAATTCGTTAAACGACATCGGTGCAGGTTTTAAAACCGAAACAAATAAAGTAACTTTCATCACAAGAGAAGGGGATATCCTTCCGCAGGAACTGAAAGCAAAAGAAAGCGTTGCTCAGGATTTGTTTCAATTAATACAAGAAAAACTATATGCGTAAACTGCTCTTTATTCTTTCAATTTTTACCGGGAGTCTGCAGGCTCAGGAACTCAATTGTACGGTAAATATCAATGCAGAGCAAACCGGTCAAAGTAATTTGCAGGTATTCAGAACGCTGAAATCGGAGATTACTGAGTTTATGAATAAAACCAACTGGACTGATCTGAATATAAAACAGCAGGAAAAGATAGATTGTAGTCTGGTGATTATCGTTTCTAATATTAATTCAGATTTTTTTACTGCAAGTATTCAGGTTCAATCCTCACGTCCCGTTTACAACAGTACCTATAACACGCCGATTTTAAATTTTAATGACCGGCAGTTTAATTTTGAATATACCGAGTTTCAACCCCTCAATTACAACGCAAATACTTTTGATTCAAATCTTATTTCGGTTTTGGCGTTTTACGCCTACACCATTATAGGGCTTGATGCTGCATCTTATGAATTAGGTGCCGGAGAACCTTATTTTGAAGAGGCCAAACAGATTGTAAATACTGCGCAACAGCAGGTAAGTGACGGCTGGTCTCCACAAAGCGGTACTCAATCGCGTTACCGACTTAATCAGGATTTGCTTTCACCCAATTTTAGGGAGTTTTTTGATGCGATGTATGCCTATCACCGTAACGGTCTTGATTATATGGCTCAAAGTGATCGGGAGGCCAAACAGTCTATCGCCATAAGTCTTGGGCTTTTTGAACAACTTTACCGAAACAGACCTAACAACTTTTTGACCCGGGTATTTTTTGATTCTAAAGCCGAAGAAATAGCTTCTATTTTTTCAGGGGGACCTCAGGTAAATATTAGCAGTCTGGTCTCTATGCTCAATAAAGTTGCGCCTACAAAATCTACGTACTGGCAACAGATAAAATTATAGATAACAAGGTCTTTTAATCTTTGATTGTGCCGTTTTTCTCTGTTATCTTTACGCCGCTAGGTGTGATGCCTCGCTTTTTTTCACTTAAATCACAAGAATCTTTTGCTCAGTTCACTTCAGATCAAAAATTACGCATTAATTGAAGAGGTACAGCTTCAGTTTACCGATGGTTTTACGGTAATTACCGGTGAAACCGGTGCTGGTAAGTCTATACTTTTAGGCGCTTTGGGTTTGATTTTAGGAAAGCGCGCCGATTTAAGCAGTATTGGTAATCCGGAAGAGAAATGTATAATTGAAGCACATTTCGATATTCAATCTTATGACCTCAAAAAGCTATTTGAGCAAGAAGATCTGGATTATGAGGCTCAGACCATCATACGCCGAGAGATTTTACCCAGCGGTAAAAGCAGGGCGTTTGTAAATGATACTCCGGTTACACTGCAGCAATTGGGAGCTTTGGGTGAAAGACTGGTAGATATTCACAGCCAGCATCAGACGCTTGAAGTTACTGATCTTGACTTTCAGTTTCAGGTAATTGATGCTTTTGCTGAAAATTCTGAAAACTTATCGGCATATAAAAAGCTATACCATACGTACCGAAAGAAGGAGCAGGAACTCAAAAAACTGCGTAAACTAAAAGAAGAAGCCCAGAAGGAGGAAGAATACAAGTCTTATTTGCTGGAGGAGTTACTTGCTGCAAATTTAAAACCCAGTGAGCAGGAAGGACTAGAGTCCTCTTTTGAGGCTCTTAATAATGTTGAGGTCATAACCGAATCTTTAGCAGAAGCGTATCAAACCTTAAGTCAGGATGAACTGGGTGTAAATGATCTTTTATTAGGTGTTAAGGTCAAGATAGCAAAGCTTGCAGGTTTCGGAAATCAGTTTAGCGAATTAAGCAGCAGATTAGAGGCCGCGCATATTGAGCTGGAAGATATTGCTGAGACCATCAATGATTTAGCATCAGATACCGAAAGCGACCCTGAAGAACTGGCCAAAATTGAAACCCGATTAAAGCTAATTTTCGATTTACAGAAGAAACATCAGGTTGATACAGTAGACGAACTAATCAGTATTCGTGAGCAGCTGGACGAAGAGGTACAGTCATTAACCAATCTGGATGCCGATATTTTACGACTTGAGCGGGAGATAGCTCAGGCTAAACTAGACCTTGAAGAACTAGCTAAAAAACTAACGGCTCGGCGTACTGAGGTGATACCGGCACTTACCGAA
Source organism: Leeuwenhoekiella sp. (assembly GCA_002708845.1). Taxonomy (GTDB): domain Bacteria; phylum Bacteroidota; class Bacteroidia; order Flavobacteriales; family Flavobacteriaceae; genus Leeuwenhoekiella. The sequence goes on along the minus strand of PAPI01000024.1, from coordinate 373,001 downwards.
CGTTTGCGTTTAATTCTGGTTGATTTGGGTATGCCTAACGCCCGTTTTGATGTAAGCTTAACCGATAATGCATCTTTCCTGGAGAATGGTAAAGATCAATTACACTTTCTCTTCACTGCCAATAAAGGTATGCGTGCTCAGGAGTTGAAAAAGGCCGCTTCGGGCGGAGAGCTTTCACGAATTATGTTAGCTATTAAATCGGTGTTGAGTGATTATGCTAACCTACCTACGTTGATTTTTGATGAGATTGATACCGGAGTAAGCGGGGAAGTTGCATTAAAAATGGGTCGTATAATGAAAGCCATGGGTTCGCGTATGCAATTGCTTAGCATAACGCATCTTCCACAAATTGCAGGGCAGGGGAGTGCGCATTTTAAAGTCTATAAAGAAGATAAAGATCACAAAACCACAACGGCTATACGTGAATTAATCAAGGAGGAGCGTGTAGTTGAACTTGCAGAAATGTTAGGAGGTAAAGCAACTTCAGAATCTGCTTTTGAGCACGCAAGACAACTTCTTGACTAATAAAATGTATATTTGACGACTTAAATTAAACAACTATTATGTCTTATAATTTACTTAAGGGAAAACGAGGAATTATTTTTGGCGCATTAGATGAGAACTCTATTGCCTGGAAAACCGCAGAGCGTGTGCACGAAGAAGGTGGCACGTTTGTCCTTACCAATGCTCCAATAGCTATGCGTATGGGATCTATAAATAAACTGGCTGAGAAAACCGGTTCTAAAGTTATTCCTGCAGACGCTACTTCCATTGAAGATCTTGAGAAACTTGTGGCCGGTGCGGTAGAAGAACTGGGCGGAAAGCTTGATTTTGTACTTCACAGTATTGGTATGTCAATCAACGTACGTAAGGGCAAGCACTATACAGATCAGAATTACGACTGGACTCAAAAGGGAACAGATGTAAGTGCGATGTCCTTTCACAAAACCATGCAGGTTTTATACAAGCAGGATGCGATGAATGAGTGGGGAAGTATTGTAGCACTTACCTATATGGCAGCGCAACGTGTATTCCCGGATTATAATGACATGGCAGATAACAAGGCTTATTTAGAAAGCATTGCTCGCAGTTTTGGGTATTTCTTTGGGCGTGATAAAAAAGTACGCGTTAATACTATTTCGCAATCACCAACGCCTACTACTGCAGGTCAGGGCGTAAAAGGTTTTGATGGTTTTATCGCGTATGCAGAAAAAATGAGTCCGTTGGGTAATGCTACTGCTCAGGATTGTGCAGACTACACGGTATCTTTATTTTCTGATTTGACCAAAAAAGTAACCTTACAGAATTTATTCCATGATGGCGGATTTAGCAATATGGGAGTAAGTGATGCAGTAATGGAAGCTTTTGTAGATAAGCAAGAGAAATAAAACGACATCAAAAAGTTAATGATGCCCGAGACCCTTGTGTTTTCGGGCATTTTCATTTTAAGTTTGTATAGAAAAGGAAGCCCTGTTTAATTTGTCAGCTATTTTGTAATGACCTTGTTTTTTTCCATAGTTATACCGGTATATAACCGTCCAGATGAGGTGCGCGAATTGTTGCAAAGTCTCAATGCACAGGATTATAGCGACCCTTTTGATGTGGTTTTGGTAGAGGATGGTTCGACTGATACCTCTGAGAAGGTTATTTCAGATTTTCCAGAATTGGATATTTCCTATTTCTTCAAAGAAAATTCTGGTCCGGGCGACTCACGCAATTTTGGAATGCGAAAGGCAAAAGGGAACTTCTTTATCATTTTTGACAGTGATTGCGTTATTCCTTCGCATTATCTGAGTGAGGTAAGTGAATGTTTATCCAGAGATTACTGTGATTTTTATGGAGGGCCAGATGCCGCGCGAGACGATTTTACATCGCTCCAAAAGGCTATCAATTACAGCATGACTTCACTGTTAACCACAGGCGGCATTCGCGGGAAAAAAGCTGCTGCCGGTACGTTTGAGCCTCGTAGTTTTAATATGGGTATCTCAAAAAAAGCATTTGAAGCTTCAGGAGGTTTTGGGCGCATTCATCCGGGCGAGGACCCCGACTTAACTATCAGACTTTGGAAGTTAGGTTTTAACTCGCGGCTATTGGCAGATGCTTTCGTATATCACAAGAGGCGGATCTCGTGGTCGAAGTTTTATACTCAGGTTCGTAAGTTCGGTCTGGTAAGACCCATACTGAATAGCTGGCATCCGCAAACAGCCAAAATCACGTTTTGGTTTCCTACCCTATTTGTATGTGGAGTGCTGGCGAGTTTGATATTTGCTGCTTTTGGATATTTGGCACCTCTATACCTTGTACTGAGCTATCTTATGCTTATTTTAATTCATGCGACTTTGGTAACACGCAATGTTTATATAGGATTACTTTCAATTGTGGCAGTTTTAGTTCAATTTACCGGTTATGGTTTGGGTTTTTTAGAGTCTTTCGTTAAAATTAGACTTCTTAAAAAGGACGCCAGGCAAAGCTTTCCTCACTTATTTTTTGACTAAGTTTACAGCATCAGATACCTGCTATGTCAAACCGAAATAGTAAAAATAGAAAGGCAAACCTTCGGGTTTTTATAACCATTTTACTGGTCACTGCGACAATTTCGGTAATGATAAAACTCAACCGAAACTTTACGTTTTCGGTTACTATTCCGCTTACTTTTCAAAACCTTCCCGATGACCTGATTTTAAAATCAAGCTCTGCGGAAAGTGTAAAGGTAACAGGTAAGGCTAGTGGCTACGATTATTTCAAATACCGGTTCTTTTCTCAGGATTTTCCTATTGATCTATCAGCCTTATCTCGTAAAAATGATCGTTATTTTTATGTTTTCAATACCGAAAATGACGCGTTGAAGGGTAGTTTAAGTGGGAGTAGCATCACGTCTTTTAAACCGGATACCGTTTTCTTTGATCTGGATCGTAATTTTGAAAAGCGCGTGCCAGTACAAGTACAGGCAGATCTTACTTTCGCTGCGGGCTATGGTAGTCTTAAAGGTTTGGTTTTAGAACCGGATAGTGTTATGGTAAGGGGGCCGCAATCTGAACTCGATTCGATTTTAGGCGTAGTTTCGCAGATTCAACTTGAAGACGTACGTACAAATCAGGAGGGGAATTTATCTGTAGGCCTTTCTAAAAATATTCCATTAGTAGAGATTACTCCAAACACTGTGGCTTACAGCCTGGATGTCGATAAATTTACAGAAGGAAACGTCACGGTACCTCTTCAATTAATCAATGTGCCGGCTGGCGTCTCGGCCAAAGTTTTTCCCAAACGAATCAATGTTATTTTTAATGTCAACCTGTCAAATTATGAACAGGTGAAATCATCAGACTTTAGAGTTGTTGTTGATTTTAAAGAAACAGATAGTTTGTCTACATCGCTAACTCCTCAGGTGGCAGAAGCCCCGGATTTTGTGCGGGACATTCGACTAAGTGAGAGTACAGTGCAATATTTGCTTATCAAATGAAAATTGTAGGGATCACGGGAGGAATAGGTAGCGGAAAAACGACCCTTGCGCGGTATTTTAATAGTACGTTTGGGATACCGGTATACTATGCAGATGCTGAAGCTAAAGCTTTGATGCATTCACCCGCGCTGGTTAAAAAAATAACGGCCTTATTGGGAGATGAGGCATATAAAAGCGAGAAACTGGATCGCGCCTTTGTAGCTTCTCGTGTTTTTAAAGATCAAAAGCTTCTTGATAAACTTAATGCTATAGTGCACCCGGCAGTTAAGCAGCATTTTAAATTTTGGGTAAAAGAGCAACACGCGCCTTATGTTTTAAAGGAGGCTGCTATTCTTTTTGAAAATGGAAACGCTGCAGATTGCGATGCGGTAATTCTCGTTACGGCTCCCGAAGCCTTGCGTATTAAACGCGTGGTTGAACGGGACGGCACCTCAGTTGAAGATGTTAAGGATCGCATGAATAAGCAGTGGAGTGATGCCAGAAAAATTCCTCTTGCCGATTTCGTCATTGAGAATATTGAACTTTCCATCAGCAAGAAACAAGCTGAAAAAATTCATTCTAAACTTCTCGGAGACCGCATAAATACATAGGTTGGTCTTGTTAACATTTGGTTAAACCACCAAAGCCTTAAATGTTAAAATTATACATTTGGGCCTATGAATAGAAATCTCTTTGTCCTGCTGGTTGTACTTATGAGCCTGTCGCTCATAGGTATCATATTTGTTCAGGGATATTGGATTTCTAACAGCATTGAAGCCAAGCGTGGTCAATTTGCTTTTAATGCAAGACAGGTGCTTAAAGATGTTGCTCGCGAGATTCAGATTAAAGAGGTGAATACATGGTACAATCCTGTTTTGCGTATACGCGACAGTTTAGGAATACCAGATGATATAAGTTTGTATGACCTGGTTTACAAGACCGATGATAGTCTTACCAATGAGTCTCAAATTTTCAGAAACAGTATTGTTGAGCAAAATTATAAGCTTAGCGCACCAGTTTTAGACTACGAAGTAGATAGTATTCGTTTTAAACGTTATTTACAACGTCAATACACGCAGATTATTGATAATAACGATATCGATAAATCGGAGGTTGATCGCACAAACATTCTCAACAGGATGTCAGATTTAAGTGAAATTGAGCGTTTCAATATTGAGCAGGCTGTTATGTATATAACCCGTAAAATCCCTATTCATAAGCGGGTATCTGATGAAGATATATCACGTCTTTTGACTATGGAGCTTGCTGAGCGTGATATGGATACGAAGTTTGAGTATGCCGTTTACAGTAATAATCTGGTTACCAATGTACGATCTGAAGATTTTGATATGGAATCTCCAGAGCAAAATTTTAGTGTACCACTTTTTACAGATAGTGAAGGGAATAGTGACTATCAGCTGGTAGCTAATTTTCCGGGAGAAAAGAAATACGTTGTATCCTCGGTAATAGGAATGGGCGGTTTGAGTATACTCTTTACTTTAATTATTGTTATAGCATACAGCAGCGCTTTACAACAGTTGGTTAAGCAGCGTCAGATTTCTCAAATCAAGACCGATTTTATAAATAATATGACGCATGAGTTTAAGACTCCTATTGCTACGATAAACCTTGCACTTGATTCTATTCGTAATCCAAAAGTATCGAGTAATCCCGAGATGCTTAACCGCTATATGGGGATGATACGCGAGGAAAACAAGCGTATGCACGCTCAGGTGGAAAATGTATTACGCATTTCAAAACTGGAAAAAAATGAGCTTGATATCAAGAAGGAGCGTTTGAAGCTACACGATCTTATTGAAGATGCCGTAACGCATATAGAATTGCACGTTGAAGACAGGGAGGGTTATGTGAAACAACACCTGGGAGCCGTTAAATCATCAGTACTGGCAAACGAATCACATTTTACAAATGTACTGGTCAACATTCTTGATAATGCTGTAAAATACTCTTCTGAACCCCCTAAAATTGACATTTACACCGAGAATCTTAAGAATTTTATTCTCGTGAAAATAAAAGATCAGGGAGACGGGATGAGCAAACAGGTTCAGAAAAAAATATTTGACAAATTTTATCGCGAACATACCGGCGATATTCATAACGTAAAGGGTCACGGTCTTGGCCTTTCTTATGCTAAACGTATTGTAGAGGATCACGCAGGTGAAATCTGGGTACAAAGCGAGAAAGGAAAGGGAAGTACCTTTATAATTAAATTACCACTAATATCTTAAACAACATGGAAACAGAAAACAAAAAAATCTTACTCGTAGAAGATGATCCAAATTTTGGAACAGTCCTGAAAGACTATCTTTCTATGAATGATTATGACGTTACGCACGCCAAGAACGGAATGGAAGGCTTTGAAAAATTTAAGAAAGACGATTTCGATCTTTGTATTCTTGATGTAATGATGCCTTATAAGGATGGCTTCACTTTAGCTAAAGAAATACGCGAGAAAAACGAAGATGTGCCAATTATTTTCTTGACCGCGAAAGCTATGAAAGAAGATGTACTTAAAGGTTACAAAGTAGGTGCAGATGATTATTTAAATAAGCCTTTTGATAGTGAAGTTTTATTGATGAAAATCAAGGCGATCATGATGCGCAAAGCAACAGATTCTGTTGCAGATAGCAAACAGTTTGAGTTTCAGATCGGTAATTTTTTCTTGAATTCAAAACTGCGTTTTCTTACCTATAAGGACGAAGAGCCAAATAAACTTTCTCCCAAAGAAAACGAATTATTACGCCTTTTGGCTTTGCACGAAAATGATTTGATGCCTCGAGAGCTTGCTCTTACTAAGATTTGGCGTGATGACAACTACTTTACTTCCAGAAGTATGGATGTTTATATCGCTAAATTGCGTAAGTATCTGAAGCGTGATGATTCAGTAGAAATACTTAACATTCACGGAGAAGGTTTCCGTCTCGTAGTGAAAAACGAAGAAGAAAAGAAATAATAGTGGTAAAAGAAAAAGTGTCTCTGCTACAGAGACACTTTTCTTTCTATTGCTTCAATAATTTCTTCAACAGGAGTGGTATGTTCATACCAAAGTATTGAATCATCCCTGCGATACCAGGTCAACTGGCGTTTAGCAAATCTTCTGGTATTCTTCTTGATTTCAGAAATAGCGGTTTCCAGGTCGTATTTACCTTCAAAGTGAGCAAATAATTCACGGTAACCTACAGTCTGTAAAGCATTAAGGTGTCTTTGAGCAAAGAGGGATTCGGCTTCTTCAATAAGGCCATTTTCAACCATCAGGTCAACCCTATTGTTAATGCGGTCGTAAATAAGTTTGCGATCTGCAGTCAACCCAATTTTCAAAGATTGGAAATTTCTCTTTACACGTTTTTGTGCTGTGAATGAGGAATAAGGTTTCCCGGTGCCTATACATATTTCAAGAGCTCGTATAAGCCGCTGCGGATTATTAATATCCATGCTCTTATAGTGATCGGGATCGAGTGTTTTAAGTTCGTGTTGTAAACTTTCAATACCGACATATTCGAGTTTTTCCTTCAGTTCTTCTCTTATTTTAATATCTACCTCCGGAAAATCATCGAGTCCGGATATTACAGCATCTACATACAATCCTGAACCTCCAACCAACACTACATAGTCTTGATTTTTAAAAAGATGCTTCAATTTAGATAATGCATCTGCTTCAAAAAGGCCTACATTATACGTATCATTGATTGAAATATGCTGAATAAAATGATGAGTAGCGGCATTTAATTCTTCAGATGAAGGTACTGCAGTACCGATGCTCATTTCTTTAAAGAACTGTCTGGAATCTGCCGAAAGTATTTCAGTATTAAAATGATTGGCGAGCTTAATACCAAGGGCAGTTTTACCTATGGCCGTGGGGCCTACTACAGCAAGAAGCGTTTTATTCATAGTGCAGACTGTTTCCGCAGTTGTGGCAATATTTGGCGTGGTCCTGATGTTTTTTGGCTCCGCAATTGTGGCAAACCTGCGTATTGAGGTGTAGCTTGTTGGGTTCGGGTTCGGCATTTCCGCCTTTTGCCATTTCTGCACTCACAATCCCCGTAGGTACTGCAATAATGCCGTAACCCATAACCATGATTACTGTAGCTATAAACTGACCCAAAGCCGTGACGGGAGCTATGTCTCCAAAGCCTACAGTAGTAAGTGTTACAATACACCAGTAAACACTCACAGGGATGCTTTTAAAGCCGTGTTCGGGGCCCTCAACAATATACATAAGTGTACCTGCGATTACAGAGAGGATCATTACCGCAAACAAAAAGACCAGAATTTTAGGTCTGCTGTCTTTTAGTGCCTTGGCAAGTTTGTTTCCTTCACCAATGTAACGTGTAACTTTTAAGATCCTAAAAACCCGTAGTAGTCTTAAAGCCCTAATGGTCAATAAGGCATTAGTTCCCACAATAAAGAAGGATAAATACAGCGGAATCGTAGAAATAAAATCGATAAGACCGTAAAAGCTGAATATGTATGCCGAAGGTTTTTTTATCGAAATGACTCTCAAAATATATTCGATAGTAAAGAAGATGGTTATTATCCATTCTCCAATATAAAAGTACTTTCCGTATTCAATCTGAAGATTGGAAACGCTTTCAAGCATTACAAGAACTACACTTAGAAAAATGAGAATAAGCAGAACAACATCAAATGCTTTCCCTGCAGGCGTATCTGCTTCATAAATAACCTCGTGAAGTTTAGATCGCCATGTATGTTTTGCAGATTCTACCACCAGGTTTAGACTAATTAGTGTTATTTAACTCTTCAAGTTCGATTATTTTAATGACTTTTCGGTTGCGCAAATAGCTTTGAATGATGTGACGGGCATCCTGAGTATCTTGCATTGTTGTAATTATGCGTTCCAGAATTTCGAGATTTGTGATCTGATGGTTAAGGTTATAATAGCCCAGGCCTTTAAATTGACCATTTTCAATCAGGATAGCACTTCGTTCCTCTCGGCTTGGACCACGATCTATTATGATCTTGTTTTTACCTTCTAATGTATGGGTGTCAATAAAGTTTTGAACGCGTTGGTTGTACACCTCAGGCGAATCTTCGCAGCCGGAAAGTTCTTCAGAATGTTCCAAACCTGTCTTCACCGGGCACAATTCATACTCTTCGCTTTTGCGCTGCAGATAGGCCAACCCTGAAGGTATTGTTGCAAAGGTCGTGATGCAAGCCTTGTTGCGATCTGCTTTTTCAAGCTTGAGATTTAGATAACCATCCGCATCCAGGAAGCTTACCAATTGAGCCTTAAATCTGGCACGTCTCGTACTTTTGTTATGATAAGGCCTAATTTTTTTGACTTCCTCATTTTCCTTAAGCAAGGCAACCAATTCACTGCCCGTCTCATCGTAGCTCAGAGCTTCTACCTCATCCTGAATGCGTTTAGATTTTTTGTTATCGCTGGTAAAGTGTTGATTAACCTGCTTTTTCATGTTTCGACTTTTGCCGATGTAGATCACCCTACCATTAGCATTATGCATATAAAAAACACCGGTTTCACTGGGGACCTCTTCGATTAGATCACGCAATTTGGTGTCTAATTGTTTTTTCGGATTCAGTTTTACAGACTCCTGAATGATTTTTTTCTGCGTGTCTTTAGCAAGTAAAATTTTAAAAAGTTTTACAGTCGCTAAAGCATCTCCATTAGCGCGATGCCGGTCTGTAACTGGTATACCTAAATTGCGAGCAAGTTTTCCTAAACTATAGCTTTCCTGATCGGGCAAAAGTTCTTGAGCTAATTCTACCGTACACAGGCTTTTGCGTTGATAATCATAGCCAAGCCTGTCAAACTCAAGTTGAAGAATGCGGTAATCAAACTGAGCATTATGCGCAACAATGATGCAATCCTGCGTAATTTCGATAATGCGTTTTGCGACTTCGTAAAATTTGGGTGCGTTTCGCAGCATTTGATTGTTGATTCCCGTCAGACCTACCACAAAGGCCTGTATGGGACGTTCTGGGTTAACCAGACTAATGAATTGATCTACAATTTCGCGCCCGTCAAATTTATAGATAGCAACCTCGGTAATGCCTTCTTCATTGTATTTTCCTCCTGTAGTTTCAAGATCGAGTATTGCGTACATAAACAGCTTTAAATCCTACTTTTATGGCTTAATCATAATTACGGGCACCAAAGATGGCACTACCAATTCGTATCATCGTGCTGCCATATTCCAGAGCCAAACGATAATCGCCACTCATTCCCATTGAGAGCGTTGTAAAGCCCTGCGATGCTTTAAAGGTATTGTAAATTTTTTCAAGTTGAGAAAACTCACGTTTTATTTGGTCTTCATCATCGGTAAACGATGCCATTCCCATTAAACCTACGACGCGTACATTAGGGTATTTTTGAAGTTGCTCGCCAGATAATAGCTTTTTTGCTTCCTCAGGATCCATCCCAAATTTACTGTCTTCTTCGGCAATTTTTACCTGAAGCAAGACATCAATTATACGGTCATTTTTTTCGGCTTCCTTATTAATAACTTTAAATAGTTTTAGACGGTCGGCACTATGAATAAGACTTACGTAAGGCGCCATATATTTTACTTTATTGGTCTGAACATGCCCAATCATGTGCCAGTTGATGTCCTTAGGAAGCGCTTCCCATTTATCGGTCATCTCTTGTATTTTGTTTTCACCGAAAATACGCTGACCGGCATCATACGCCTCCTGTAAATCAGAAACCGGTTTGGTTTTAGACACAGCAACCAGATCAACATATTCAGGAATTGCCTTTTTAAAGGCGCTTAGGTTTTCGGTTATTGAAGCCATACAGGTCAGAACAAATTTTTAAGTTGAAGCAAATTTAAGCAATGTGGTAAGTCTAAAGGAATGCTTACTGGCTAAATTGATCTGAAACTTTTTCCGCTTTACGACTTTCGCTATAATCGTAAAAACCTTCTCCGGTTTTAACGCCTAGCTTTCCGGCACGTACCATATTTACTAATAGAGGACAGGGTGCATATTTTGGGTTTTTGAAGCCTTCATACATCACTTCAAGAATGGCGTGACATACATCAAGCCCTATGAAGTCAGCCAACTGTAACGGACCCATAGGATGAGCCATACCAAGCTTCATAACCGTGTCAATCTCTTTAACGCCGGCAACGCCGTTGTATAAAGTTTCAATAGCCTCGTTAAGCATGGGCATTAAGATTCGGTTAGCAACAAAGCCTGGGTAATCATTAACCGGTACCGGAGTTTTACCTAATTGTTCTGCAAGTTTTATAATGTGGTTTAGTGTGGTTTTTGAAGTTGAATATCCACTAATAATTTCAACAAGTTTCATTACAGGCACTGGGTTCATAAAATGCATACCTATGACCTGATCTGCCCGATTGGTTACTGCAGCAATCTGAGTAATGGAAATTGATGAGGTATTAGTTGCCAGAATGGTCCCGGGTTTGCAAAACGCATCAAGCTTTTTAAAAATATCTAATTTTATATTCAGATTCTCGCTCGCTGCTTCTACTACCAGGTCAGCGCTTGAAACGCCTTCTTTTAAATCGGTTACCGGTTTTATATTGAGAAGGGTTTGATTTTTTTGTGCATCGGTAAGTATTTCTTTAGCAACTTGCCTGTCCAGGTTTTTAGAGATGGTCTGGACACCCTTTTTTAATGCTTCTTCAGAAATGTCGATAAGATTTACTTTAAACCCATTTTGAGCGAAGGTGTGTGCAATACCGTTGCCCATGGTACCGGCACCTATTACGGCGATATTTTTCATATTATAATTTTATGCGGAATATCTCAATATATTGAGATATTCTTGTTTTTAGAATAACTTATTTGTCAATAATCAACTTTGTCTGAAGTTGATTCTGGTAAATTTACGAATTTTTCAAGGCTCCACGCTTCCGGTTTTTCAGCAAACAAAACTTTAGTCTGTGACCAGGTCTTTTTGAAAAAATCAGATTTGCGATAAGCTTCCAGGTCTTCGGTTTGCTCCCAATGGCTGTGGGTAAAGAAAATTGACGGATTTGAAGTGTCTCTTAAAAGTTCCAAGTGGTTACACCCGGGAGTTGATCTAATTGTTTTTTTCGCATTGGCGAAAAGCTCTAAAAATGAAGCTACTTCTGCAGGTCTGAAGGTAAGTTTTACAATACGAATAATCATATGCAGGTTACTCAAAATTAATGCTTACTGTATCCCGATAGTCCAGCCCAAAAAGTGTTGAAGCGCTACCCACGGTACTTGGGTTGCTTTTGTAGATCGCCAGTTCCAGATAGCCCGAAGAATTGAATAGCGCTATTTTTTTTCCGTCTTCTTCCCGTTTACTTTTTTCAATTTCAAAATTGATGGCATCGCTATAATGTTGATGGATTTTCTTGAAATGGGCACGTTTCGCCTGAATAATAAAAGACCGTCCTTTGCCTACATCTTCAAAGAGGCGGCGTGTGATATTGGTTATTACATTTCCGTAGTTATCAACATAAATTACGTTACCAATAATTTGCTTCTGCTCACTACTTATAACCGGCATAATACCCGTGATGGCTTTTATTTCCTGAATGGGTTTACCTATAACACCCAGTTTTCCACCTCGGGCAATGTGGCAGGCCACCTGTACAAAAACATCAAGCTCCGTAAAATTTGTTTTGATGCGGTCGTGTATATTGATTTCTACCAATTCTTCAGGCAAAATGTTTCGCGTAATCATAGACATGATTCCGTTATTCGCACATACAAAATAATGCCCGTCAAGTTTAACGGCAATGTGTTTATTTTCAGGGTTTCGCTCAGAATCAATACCTATAATATGAATAGTTCCCTTGGGGAAATTTCTATAGGCATTCTCAATTATGTAGGCTGCTTCGGTAATATGAAAGGGCGAAACATTGTGCGAGATATCAACAACCGTTACCTCAGACATTTCACTATAGATTGCCCCCTTAACTGCACCTGCAAAATGATCTTTCAGGCCAAAATCAGTAGTTAAGGTTATAATGGGCATAGGTGGTTGTTGATATTTTTAAGGGGGATAGTAACTAAATTTGGTTACATTTGTTAAGCACAAAACTAAAGATAATTAACTAGTTTTTTATAAAAATCCTTTCGCTTTTGAACGAACTTATCATCGAACTTTCAGAGATCACACCGCGTGAATTTTTTGGTCAGAACAATGCCAATATAGAGCTTCTCAAGAAGTATTTTCCCAAATTAAAACTTGTTGCACGAGGTAATACGATTAAAGCTTATGGAGATGAAGACCTCCTAGAGGAATTTGATAAACGCATCACTATGCTTTTAGAGCAATTTGCCAAATACAATAAGCTGGATGAGAATAGTATTGAGCGGGTGCTTACCAGCGAAAGCCGTGAAGATTATGAGACTTCTGCAGCCAGCGGAGAAATTTTAGTACACGGGGTAGGGGGCAAGCTCATAAAAGCGCAAACAGCCAATCAACGTAAACTGGTTGATATGGCTCGTAAAAATGATATGGTTTTTGCAGTGGGTCCTGCCGGAACCGGGAAAACATATACCGGTGTAGCCTTGGCAGTAAAAGCGCTAAAAGAAAAGCAGGTTAAACGCATTATTTTGACTAGGCCTGCAGTTGAAGCAGGGGAGAATTTGGGTTTTTTACCAGGAGATCTTAAAGAAAAACTCGATCCCTATATGCAGCCTTTGTATGATGCACTTCGGGATATGATTCCACACGAAAAGCTGGAAAGTTTTATAGAGAAAGGGGTTATTCAAATCGCCCCAATGGCATTTATGCGCGGGCGTACTCTGGACAATGCTTTTGTAATTTTGGACGAAGCCCAGAATACCACGCATGCACAGATGAAAATGTTTTTAACCCGTATGGGTAAAAATGCTAAATTCCTGATAACCGGTGATCCCGGTCAAATAGATTTGCCCAGACGCGTTATAAGTGGACTTAAAGAGGCGCTTTTAGTCCTCAAAGACGTAAAAGGTGTTGGTATGATTTATCTGGACGATAAAGATGTGATTCGCCACAGACTGGTGAAAGAAGTTATCGCAGCCTACAAAGCGATTGAAAACAGAGATTAAAATGCAATTTTTTAGCAATGTCAAATAAAACCATTACCCAGACACATTTTAAATTTCCGGGTCAGACTAATTATTATAAAGGTAAAGTTCGCGAAGTCTATAGCCTTGAAGATGATTTATTGATTATGATTGCTACAGATCGTCTGAGCGCTTTTGATGTGGTAATGCCAAAGGGAATTCCTTATAAGGGGCAGATTCTTAATCAGATTGCTACTAAAATGATGCGGGATACCGAAGATTTGGTGCCTAACTGGTTACTGGCTACTCCAGATCCTAATGTGGCAGTAGGTAAAAAGTGTGAGCCATTTAAAGTGGAAATGGTTATACGCGGTTATATGAGTGGTCACGCAGCTCGTGAATACAAAGCCGGAAAGCGCATGCTTTGTGGAGTTACACTTCCGGAAGGTCTAAAAGAAAATGATAAATTTCCTCAACCTATAATTACTCCGGCTACCAAGGCTGAAATGGGAGATCACGACGAGGATATTTCAAAAGAGGATATTCTTAAACGTGGAATTGTTTCAGCCGAAGATTATGCGGTACTTGAAGATTACACGCACAAGCTTTTTAAAAGAGGTACTGAAATCGCAGCAAAACGCGGACTTATATTAGTAGATACCAAATATGAGTTTGGTAAAACTAGCGATGGAAAGATTGTACTGATTGATGAAATACACACTCCAGATTCTTCTCGTTACTTCTATGCCGAAGGCTATGAGGAACGTCAGCAAAAAGGCGAGCCTCAAAAACAATTATCTAAAGAATTTGTAAGGCAATGGCTTATAAGTAATGGTTTTCAGGGGCTTGAAGGTCAGAAACTTCCCGAAATGACTGATGCCTATATTGAAACTGTTTCAGAGCGCTATATTGAATTGTTTGAAAATATAACCGGTGAGCGTTTTGTTAAAGCAGATGTGACAGATATAGAAAATAGAATAGAAAGTAATGTTTTAGAGTATTTGAATACCTAACCTGTAAACCTTTAAACCGAAAATAATTTTTCGGTTTTTTTATGCGATGGAAAAGCTAAATGTGTTTTTCGAAAAAGCTTCAGGCTTTGTTTGGGGCTTGCCCTTATTGGTTTTGCTCATCGGTGGAGGACTCCTTTTAATGATTTATTCCAGATTTGTTCCCTTCAAGTATTTTGTTCACGCCATTCAGGTTTTACGCGGTAAATACGACAACCCGGAAGATGCGGGTGAGATTACCCATTTTCAGGCTTTGATGACAGCTTTATCTTCTACGGTAGGAATGGGCAATATAGCAGGAGTCGCTGTAGCTATAGCTGCCGGAGGACCGGGCGCCGTATTCTGGATGTGGGTTAGCGGTGTGGTGGGTATGAGTACAAAGTTCTTTACCTGTAGTCTTTCAATTCTATATAGGGGCAAGGATGATCGCGGGCAGATTCAGGGAGGTCCAATGTATTTCATTGTTGAAGGCTTAGGAAAAAGCTGGAAGTTTTTGGCTGTTTTCTTCAGTTTGGCCGGTTTAATAGGAGCGCTTCCGGTATTTAATGTAAATCAGCTTACACAGGCAATAAATGACATTTTGCTAGTTCCTAATGGGATTGAAAAGGGTTTCTCAAGTGATTTAATTATAGGGGTAATTTTAGCGGTAATCACAGCGGTTGTTGTTCTTGGAGGCTTAGACCGTATCAGTAAAACTGCATCTAAATTGGTGCCGGCGATGGTTGGATTATATTTTATAGCAGTAATTATCATACTCTTTGTTAACCTGGAATCGGTACCCTATTACTTCAAATTGATTTTCACTGATGCTTTTACAGCCGAAAATTACAGAGGTGATCCTATTTTTGGAGGTGTCTTAGGCGCTCTAATTGTTTTAGGAATACGCAGAGGAGCGTTTTCTAATGAGGCTGGTATTGGTACAGCACCTATGGCGCACGGTGCAACACGTACTAATGAACCTATACGCGAGGGGCTTGTGGCTATGATGGGGCCTTTTATAGATACCCTAATCGTTTGTACACTTACTGCAATGTGTATTTTAGTAACCGGTGTATGGCAAACTTCTGATGCCAATGGGGTGAGTTTGACCGCAAAAGCATTTGGGGATGCTATGCCTGGCTTTGGAACCTATATTCTTCTTATTTGCATTGCAATATTCAGTATAAGCTCGTTATTTAGTTACTCCTATTACGGTACAAAATGCTTATCCTTTTTGATTGGGACTAAATACAGTCATCTCTATAACTATTTTTATATAGCAAGTATTTTGCTTGGCGCTACGACTTCTCTGAGCTTAATGATTAATGTGATTGACACTTTTTTTGCATTAATGGCTATACCTACCATGCTTGCAACATTAATTTTAGCGCCTAAAGTTATGCAGCGAGCGAGAGCATATTTTAAAGCATTCAAATAAGAAAGCAGATATTTAGTTTAAGACAATTATATAAAAGTAAAACCCTGCTATGTATGTATAGCAAGGTTTTCATGTACTAAATGTAGATAGAATTTTTATTGTTGAGCAGCCTGCATTTCCTGTGCCCATTCCTGAATAGCTTCTACACTTCCGAAGATAACAAGGAAAATTATTGAGATAACAGATGTAATAACTGCTAGAATTAAACCGACAATGGCAATAATACGAGCGGTTTTGAGTTGACCATAATTTTCATAAGATTCAGGATCTGGTTGCGCTTCTTTTTTATCCTTGTTGGCGAGATAAAGCGCAATACCTGAGAATAGCAGTCCACCAAAACCAGAGCTAAAGCAGCAGGCAATAAAAGATATTATACCTAGAACTAATGAAATTGTAACGTTAGGTAATTTTTTTTGTTCCATTTTTTAGAGGGTTAGTTTGATAATATAGTTAGTAATAATAGTTAAGACAGACAAGATAGCAAAAAAGGATATAACCTTTCCGGCATATTTAAAATCAAGAAAGAAATTAGCAACAATAGCAAGGCCTAAGGCGATAAGAGGAAATACCGCAGGGTAAAGAAAAAAAGCTTCAGCAAAATGGCCCTGTAGAAGGGCCATTAAAGATCGTTGCATTCCACATCCCATGCATTCAAACCCGAAGAATTTCTTGTTTAGGCAGGGGAGCATATACTCTTCCAAAATAGAATCAATTTTTATTAAACACAGATACTTTTTTGCTGTATTCTACATTGTCACGTGTTACAACACGCACAACATAGATACCATCACTCCAGGTATTTGAAGGAATTGTAACTTTCGAATTTGTACCTTCATTAATTTTAGAGACTAGCAATTTACCGGTAATATCGTAAACACTGATGTCTTTCAGTTCAGTTTCTAGTGGATTTAAAATGGTAAGTTCGGCTAAACTGTTGTTTTGGTACACGGCAAAAGATTCTTTCACCTCTTCAGCTATATCCAGATTTTCTTTATTCCCGTCTTTGAAACGAACTTCAAAACGATCAGCATAATTACCTTTAGGTAATTCGAATTCATAGGTTTCGTTTAGAATATCAAAATATTCATCAGTTTCTTTGTCATATAACCAAATTCCTTCATCTGGGGTGAAGTTTAAATCAGTCACACGCATAGCGTAGAAGTTAGTTTCTTTCTCTCCATCAATTTTCAATGCTAGGGCAGCATCAATAGAATATGGGAAGTTATTGATTAGAAAAGGTCGATCGTCTTCTTCTAATTTAAAATTCACATCTGTTTTAAGTAAAGTCCTATTTTGACCATCTGCGGAATAATCATAACCCATCGTAGACTCATCAAACATAACGCCCTTAAGCGTACGAGTATAAGTTTTATTGATGAACGTTTCCAAAGTAAATTTTGGTAAAACTAAAAAGCCATTATCGTCATAGGTAATTTGGCCTGGACTAAGATTTATTGTGGTTTTTGTTTCGGTTTTCTTTGTACCCTTACCTGGTTTTCTAAAATCAGAATTTGGATTGCTATCTTCTTTTTCAAACACTCTGAAATCATTCTTAGCCACAATCTTATAAACCTGACCATCATTTAAATTGTCGCTACCCAGAACAAAAAATCCCTGACCTATAGGAGCGTATCTTCTTCCAATTGACGAACTGCCAGAGCCTCCAAGAAATGCTGCTGCTGTACTCACGGTTCCGTCTTCATTGTATCTCAAATAAGTTGCTCCCGTGTAAGTTCCTGTTGAACCGCAAGTACCGTCCGGTACGAATGTTCCATACCCACCTTGGTAGTCAAACAGATAGTGGGATTTTACGTTTTCATCTGATTCCCAGAAAAAAGCTTCACCTGTGATAACTTCAGGTCCGGTACTTGGGGTGCCAATACCTTCACAACCTGTCACTGAACCTGCTGAATTATAAAGCAGGTAATAGCTTAAATTCATTGCAGATGGGTAAGGGTTGCCAACTAATGTTCTTTGCCCTTTTTTAATATCAACTTCAATAGTACCATTATTAGGTCTTCCTCTAAAATCAAAAGCGGTACTTGTGGGTGTGGTACCACCTCCAACTCCTTTCATTGAGAAACCTTCCCCTGGAAGAAGAGGGTTTGCGGCATCAACTTTTTTCCAACCGCTATATCCCTGAGTAGCAATATATTTGTAAAGCCAGGTTGTAGAAAGTGTTAAAGGGCTTATTTTGCCATCATAGCCTGCTGTAAAAGAAGCGGGATCGCTATCTAATTCGTCAACCACCTGATAAATACCTCCACCCAAGTTAGATGACATATAAAATCGAGCATTACCCGTATTACCATTACCGCCAGCTGACTCTAAAGGATCTCCCACCGGAGAAGTCCACATGTGGTAATCCCAGGCGTTTCGGGTGTTTTCCTGATAAACCGAAACAATACCATCACCTGTATTTGCAGATGCATTATTGCCTTGTATCAATTGCCCTTCTTCTCGTAAATAAAGATTTCCCCCGTCTTGGTCAGGATTACCATCCATCCCGATTCCCTGTGTTACAAAAAGTATTTCACCCTTATTATAAACGTAGGTCTTGTTTGCAGCTGTACCGGCAGTAGCCGATTTGATGTGCAATTGACCCATTGCAAATACTGGTAACATCAAAAAAATGATTTTGGAGTAAAATTTTCCCATAATGAAATATTTTTGTAAAGATAATCAAATTTGAGTAGAATATAATCTTCTTAAAGGTGTTGTAGTGTATTTCATCGAATAATTAAGTAATTTATGAATTTTGATCTAGAAATTGGGCAACGGGTAAGTTTATTGGATGAAGCGATCTCGGGATTGATTACCGGTTTAGAAGGCGAACGGGTTTATATTCAGACCGATGATGAATTTGAAATCGTTGTTTTTAAGAACGAAATAGTTCCTGATAAGAAGCTTGATATTCGCTTTAATTCAGATTTTAATGCAGCATTGGAGCAGAAGAATGCAGCCTACAAACGAAAGAAAAAACCTACAAATAAAATTAAAGGTATAATTCCTCCAATGGAAGTTGACTTGCACATTCACCAGCTTACAGCAAACGAAAGGGGTATGAGTGCGTATGATAAATTAAACCTACAACTAGATGTGGCACGGTCAAAGCTCGAATTTGCTATATCTAAGCGTATACAGCGTATTGTTTTTATTCACGGTGTAGGAGAGGGTGTTCTAAGAGCCGAACTGGAGTATCTTTTTTCAAGATACGAACAGATAAAATTCTACGATGCAGATTTTCAGAAATATGGACTTGGAGCAACAGAAGTTTATATATATCAAAATGTTCCTCCTAATTAAAACTCCGGTATGACTGTAATTGTCTGATTTGGAGTCTCTAAAGTGCCAAAGAATAAAGATTCCTGCCGTATTGTTTCACTTCCTGAGTCGTTTATAAAAACCAGATTCTCCAGATTTATTGTAAGTACAATATTTTCAAGGACATAGGTATGCTGGCGGTATTCTTCGATATTATAATCTATGGCTATGTTTGGATTTAGATAATCTGGGCCAATAGAAATATCAGTTTCGGTATTTAAAGGATTTAATCTACCATTTTCAGGATTAGCTTCATTAATTGTTAAAACGCCATCATCATCATCGTCAGGATCCATAAAATCAGGCAGCCCGTCTTCATCTGTATCTCGAGATTCTTCCATATTAATTGAACCGTCGTCATTTAAAACTACGCCTTCTCGGTCTGTGGGGACATTATCACCGTCATCATCGAAATCATAAGTATTGGGTATACCGTCAAAATCATAATCGGTTTGATCTACACCAAGTGAGTCTTTTAGAACGCGCTCAAACTCTGCCGCGATGCCGTCATTATCATTAAAGTCTCCTTGGGTTACAATTCTTAAATTGCCTTCAGCACTTATATATTCTTCAGAAACCGTGGGCTGCGCCGGCGGAATGTCTGAACAGAAATAATCAGAATCAACAGCATCATTAAACAATCGATACGAAACAAAAGAAGAGTTACTTCGGCCTAAATCAATGTCAACTTCGCTAATTTCTTCAAGAATAGGAATGTCTGTAGTGAACCGAAATGCCAGTGCTTCGTTAGTCTCCGGGTTGATTTTATAGAAAATGTAGTTGGTGGCAGTTGTCTCATTGTTATCGACAGTAGAGCAATATCTCACTGGTAGCTCGGAAAAATCAAATGAGGTGACAATTAAATCCCCATCATCGCAGGAAACCATACCCACTAACAACAAAATTACGAGTCCAATCTTTTTCATATCAATTTCGATCTTTAGCGCAAAAATACTCGAATTGGTTTTTAAAGGGCCTTCCGTTATCTAATAATTTTATTCTGGCTATTTTTGCAGCCTCTAAATTAGTCTTATGAATCAGGTGTATTTTGACAATGCAGCAACCACTGCATTACGCCCCGAAGTAATAGATCGCATGGTCGAGGTTATGCGTGAGGTGCCGGGTAATCCCTCGTCTACACATTCTGTAGGCCGAAAAGCTAAAAGCATCATTGAGCAGGCGCGTAAAACGATTGCAAACTATTTGCACGTTTCGCCCGCTGAAATTATATTCACTTCGGGAGGTACTGAGGCAGACAATCTTATCATTAACAGTGCGGTACGTGATCTGGATGTTAAACATATTATCACCAGTCCCATTGAGCATCATGCTGTTTTACACACAGTAGAGCATCTCAAAGAACGTTTTCAGGTAAAGGTTTCTCAAGTTAGAATTAAAGAATGTGGCAGTGTTGATTTAGATCACCTTGAAGAGTTGCTTCAAGTCTCAGATACTAAAACACTTATAAGCCTGATGCATATTAATAATGAAATAGGGAATCTGCTCGATTTGGAGAAAGTGAGTGATCTGGCCAAAACCTACAATGCCTTATTTCACAGTGATATGGTTCAGTCTGTGGGGCATTTCGATTTGAATTTAAGCGAAATTGAAGTTGATTTCATCGCTGCTGCAGCTCATAAGTTTCACGGACCTAAAGGTGTTGGTTTTGCATTTCTGAGGAAAAATTCAAAGATTAAATCCTTGATTTTTGGTGGTGGACAGGAGCGAGGCAGTCGTGCCGGTACCGAAGCGGTGCATAACATCGCTGGAATGGAAACTGCTTTAATTAAAGCACAGGAAAATCTCAACGAAGAGCGTAAGACAATAGAAGAAATCAAGTGGTATTTTAAAGAGCAGCTTGAAAAAAATATACCCGGAGTGAGTTTTAACGGTAACTGTCACGACGGAAGTCTTAGTACCTATACCTTATTAAATGTTTGCCTGCCGGTGCCACCTGAAAAATCATTGATGCTTCTTTTTCAATTAGACCTTAAAGGTATTGCCTGTTCTAAAGGTAGTGCCTGTCAAAGTGGAAGCGATCAGGGCAGTCACGTACTCAATGCTTTTCTTTCTGAAGATAAATTAAACAAGCCTTCTATTCGCTTTTCGTTTTCTCATGAGAATACAAAAGAAGAGGTAGACTACGTGGTACAGAGTCTTAAAGAATTCTTGAAGTAACTTCCAGTCTTTTTAAAATTTTGCGCTTACGCGAAAGTTAAACACGCGGGGTGTAAGATAATTGGGTACTGCGTATTGCTGCTGTGTTGCAGCATCCCGTACAAACGTATTGGTTATGCTGTTTTGGCGGTCAAATACATTGAAAATTTCCAGACCTGCGCTCAGTTCTTTAAATAGACCGCTTTTGGTTTTTTGGTCTGAAGCATTGATGATTACATAAGAAAATCCGATATCAGATCTAAAATAGAAGGGTAGCCGGGTTTGATAAAAATAGGGATCGGTATAACTGGGAGAGCCACCCGGTAGCCCGGTTTGAAAAACGGTATTTACATACAGTTTCATATCAGGTATCGTGGGAATATAATCCTGAAATAAAATGCCTAGTTTCAAACGTTGATCTGTGGGGCGCGGTATATAACCACGATTATTTATAGACTCTTCAGTTTTAAGGATTCCCAGACTAACCCAGCTTTCGGTTCCCGGAACAAATTCTCCTGAAAGTCTTAAATCCAAACCATAGGCATAAGCTTTTGCATTATTATCAGCCCGGTATCGTATGCGTACATTTTCTAGAGTATAGGCATTTACATCGGTGAGATTTTTATAGTACAATTCGGTATTTAAAGTAAATGGCCTTTCCCAAAGATCAAAACTCCAGTCATTGCCAGCGACTATATGCAGGCTTTTTTGCGCCTTAACGTCAGGAACGACACGTCCCTGAAAATCCCGCAATTCTCTATAAAAAGGAGGCTGCTGATAGAGGCCTGCCGCAAAGCGAAAGAGCATGTCTGTATCCCAATTGGGCTTAAGACTTACCTGCCCACGCGGACTCACTATAAATTGTGTCGTCTGAGGCTGATTTAGACTGTTTACATTCCACATTTGCCCACGTACACCAAGATTGTACCAAAGCCTGGCTTCTTTTAGATTGAGCCGTTTACTGTACTGTGCATAAGCTGAAATTCGGTTAATGTTAACTTCATTTTGAGCACGAACCGCTGTAAAAGGTTCTAATGGTGCATTAAATGGTTCGTATGGCTGCTGATTGCTAAAACCTTCTAAAGGCGGTCTTACCGAAAATCCGGCTGAGTCTATAATTTCATATTCCTGCAGTCGATCTCTTATAGATTCTTGACTCCATTTTAGACCCCATTCGAGCAGGTCGCTTCCTTTTTGATACTGCCCGCGATGGTGTAGGTTTACAATGAGCGCATCCAGTTTATTACGTGCGTGCGTGAGCTGTGAGCCTATATCCTGCGTAAAATCAACACTGCCGGCTTCAGCACTTCCAATATCGGTATTAGGAACTCCGAGTGCATAACGGGCGAGAATATCATAATACTCCTGTTCCTGAGTATGGTAAGCAGATGCGATGAGTTTTAAATTGAGATTTTCATTTGGTTTATAACTACCGGAAAATGCACCCAGAGCAGTGGTATAGCGATCTTCTTCCTGCCCTTGATAGTTGACCACTAAAGCAATCGGATTGGCCAAAGTCCCGAAATTGGTTTGCCGGGTTTGCGGTTCATAATTATAGCGGTTACTGCTTAGGTTTCCTAAAAAGTCCAATTGAAATTTAGAGCTGAATGTATAGGTTAAATAGGTTTGAAAATCGGTAAAGCGAGGTCTGTAATTAGTTTCAGTTTGTTTGGCATTCACCAAAAGGGAGTTGTCCCGATACCGAGCGCTGGCAAGAGCTGTAAATTGTTTATTTTTTGAAAGTCCTTCCGCAGAAACTGACACCCCTAAAAGACTTAAATCTGCAGAGGCGGCAAAATCAACCGGCCTGCGATAGGTAATGTCTAAAACTGAAGAAAGCTTATCACCATATTTAGATTGAAAGCCGCCCGCACTAAAATCGATATCACGAACCAAATCTGCATTGACAATACTAAAACCCTCCTGTTGACCAGAGCGTATCAAAAAGGGACGGTAAACTTCAATGTCATTTATGTAGATTAAATTTTCATCATAATTACCACCGCGCACGGCATACTGCGTGCTGAGTTCATTATTTGAGCTTACGCCCGGAAGTGTTTGCAGCAGATTTTCGACTCCGGGATTGGCTCCGGGAATTTTCCGTACCGTTTCCGGGTCAAGACTGGAGATGCCTTCAATTTGATCTCTGTTATTGCCGGAGATAACTACCGTTGATATTTGCTCGATAGCTACTTTTAGAACGGGATTGTATTCAAAAACCTCACCTGCTTCAAGCCTGAATTGCTGCCTGACCGGCATATATCCGATATGTGTAAACTCAATTTCTACAATAGTATTAGCAGGAATCTTTAGCCTGTAAAAGCCGGTTTCTGAGCTTGTGGTTCCCGTTTCGCTTGCGCTTATGTTAGTTTGCGGTAAAGGCTTGTTATCTTCACTAAATACGATTCCGGTTAATGTGGCTTCCTGTGCAATTACAGCCTGTGTTGCCAGAGTCAAAATACCGGTAAGAAGATATACGAAACGCTTCAATACGATTATTTTCGGTAAAAAGTTGCGCTAAAAGTAGTGCTATTTCCTACATTATCGGTCACAATCAGTTTAAAATCATTTGCTCCGCTTACGCTGATTCCATCTTCAAAAAAATACCGGAGCCTGTTGTTTTTATACTCATACTCGAGCAGTGCAAATTTTCCATTGATGGTTGCCCGGTAACTTTTTATACCGCTATCCCTGTCGTTGATTTTAAAATCAATATGTTTTAATTCAGAAATCCATTTACCGTCTTTAAAGTCAAGCGACTCAATGGTAGGACCGGTTGTGTCAAGGCCTATTTTAAAATCTCCCAAGCTGTTGACAGTAGCAGCAAGTTCATCTCCATTTAGCGTGGCTCTTTCATAACTGAGTAAGCCTCGACTGTTTACTCTGCCGATATATAATCGCTCTCGATCCTGTGGTTTAAACGCTGAAACATCATAACCCAAACGAATGTATTCGTGAACGGGAATCGTATCCTGATCCAGATGCAACGCATCTGTATTGGCCTTGATATCCAGATAATAATCATCGTAAAATGCCCCTTTCGGAATAAAAATTGACCAGGAGCCATCCTGAAAGCTCTGTGTTGTTTCGGGCTGAACCAAATAGGGAGTTTCCTTTAAATCATGCGTGGGAGCCGTGTAATCTTTTTTAATAGTAATAGGAACTGTAAGAGTGGTCGTATTTCCCGGAAGGTCTGAAATTTTGATTGTATATAAGGCTGTTTTTCCTTCCTGATCCAGGTTTAAAACACCTTTCTCCTGCTCAAATTTAAAAATACTTATTGGGTTGTTGCGCTCTATAAACAGTTTTTGAACCCGGTCTCTTTCAGACTCAAAGAGCGCATAATCAATCATGCGATTCAGATAACGGGTTTCGGCAAACGAAAACTTGTCCATTTCGACCTCCAGCGTTTTAGATCCGTTTAAGCGTGTTTCAATTTTATAAATCCCGTTGCTGTTTGGGGCTCCGTCTTGCCGGTCTATGGTACCAATAGCAAAACCGATGGGCCCGTATGCTGTGATTTTTTCACTTAAAAAATTACCATCAGGTTGTTTTGTAAACTTCAATCGCATTTTGGTACGCGAGGCATTGACCGTGCTGCTATCTGAAAGGGGGTAGACTAAAAGATCATTGATAATCGGTGCGCTATTATCGGGCACATCAACACCAAACAATTGTGCATTCATCGGGCGCTCGTTTTTATCGCGAATTTCAAAATGAACGTGTGGTCCTCCGCTGCTTCCGGTATTGCCGCTGTAAGCTACAAGTTGTCCCTGAGTTACCGTTAGCTCATCGGGATTGGGAAATAATTCAATCTCATAGCTTTCGGCCTCGTATTGTTTGGCTTTTACATACTCTTTAATGCCACCTGCGAAACTATCAAGGTGACCGTAAACCGTTACGTAACCATTAGGATGTGTGATGTATAAAGCTTTTCCATAACCGTAGTGTGAAATTTTAATTCGGCTCACATATCCCGAGGCGCTGGCAACGACATCCAGGCCTGTACGTCCCTGAGTTTTAATATCCAGACCGCTGTGAAAATGATTGCTTCTCAATTCACCAAATGAACCTGCAAGTACTGTTGGAATCTTAAGGGGTTTGATAAAATAATTCTGAGGAATTTCATCCTGAGCCTGAGTAACTGCTGAAATTAGTAGAAAGAAGAAGCTGAGAAATTTATGCACAGAGTTGGATATTTGGTTTCGCAAAGCGGAAAATTAATTAAAGGGAATTAGATTTTTTTAAAATGTTGTCAAAATGATACCGTTCTTAAAATTTTAAAGTAAATAATAAGATTGAAATATTCATTTTGAAGCTAGCCGGTTGATACAACAAAATAACTGTTGTGGAATGAAAAACGTATTTTCAATTCTTTTTTTTTAAATGTTGAGTTTCTTTAGATGTTCGAATTTAAGCTCAAAAAACTGTGCCCGGTTTCATATTCAATTGTTTACATCATAGCCGCGAGAGCTTTAAAAATAAAATAGATTGTATTGTGTTATTAGATGTCGAATGTTAACTTTGTGAGACCAAGCATTGTTAAAAAAAGGTTATGAGTGAACTGTTAGAGCGTGTCGAATCATTGCAGAAGGCAACGGGTACGTTAATTAGCAGACACAAGCAACTTCAACAGCAATTACAGGTTCTTGCGGCCGAAAATGCACAACTCAAAGAGGAGAATGCACAACTCAAGAAACTTGTAGAAAACTGGGAAGCAAAGTACAGCACACTCAAAACTGCAAATGCTATGCTGGGCAGTAACGATTACAAACGGGAAACCAAGCTCAAAATAAATGCGATGATGCGGGAAATAGATGCCTGCATCGCGCAATTAGCAGATTAAATTAAAGGATATGTCTGAACATCTTAAAATAAAATTGTCTATCGCAGACCGGGTGTATCCACTTACTATTTTGCCCCAACAGGAAGAAGGTTTGCGTAAAGCGGCAAAGGATATTGAGGCGATGATTAAAAAGTTTGAGCAAAGTTATGCCGTTAGAGATAAGCAGGATGTGTTGGCCATGTGTGCCTTACAATTTGCTTCAAAAACGATACAGAGGGATTTGGCAGGAGAAGGAGCGCAAGCTGAAGCAGCTCTTAAACTCAAAAGTCTGGAAGATTTGATTCAAAGCCAGTTATCCTAACGTTCTTTTAAATAGAAATTACTTACTGCCTACATTGGTTACATTTTTTGGTAAACTCAACACTAATTCTTTATAGAAGGATGAGTCTGGGTTGTAAAAGCGCGCCGTTCCCGATTTATCGGGATGAACGGATTCTTGATCAGCCCGTTAGTCCTATGATTTATATAAGGAGTTTACACAAAACACTTCCAATGTAGGCTTTTTTTATATATACTAAATTTATGGAAACAGTTTTTACAATCGTAGGGGTCATCTTGATAGCCGGCACTCTGGGATTTTTGCTGGCAAAATTGCTGGAGAAAAATAATGCCTCTCAAATCGTTAGTAACGCCCGTAAAGAGGCCGAAAATATCATCAAAGAGGCTAAAAATGAGGGAGAATCTCTTAAAAAGGATAAGATTCTTCAGGCGAAAGAAAAGTTTATTGAACTCAAGTCTGAGCACGAAAAGGTGATTTTAGCCCGTGATAAAAAGATTAATGAGGTTGAAAAGCGTACCCGGGATAAGGAGTCTCAGGTGAGTAGTGAACTTGCCAAAAACAAGAAACTCAATAAGGATATTGAGACCAAAGTACAAGACTACAATGAGCGTTTAGAGTATCTGGAAAAACGTCAGGGAGACATTGATAAGATGCACGCTAATAAAATTCAACAACTTGAGGTTATCAGTGGCTTATCTGCAGAAGATGCTAAAGAGCAACTCATAGAATCACTTAAGGATCAGGCTAAGAGTGATGCGATGGCGTACATTCAGAATGCGATGGAGGAAGCTAAGCTAACTGCAGAGCAGGATGCCAAAAAGATCATCATCAATACCATTCAGCGTATTGGTACTGAAGAGGCTGTAGAGAACTGCGTCTCCGTTTTTAATTTAGAAAGCGACGACGTAAAAGGACGAATTATTGGTCGTGAAGGGCGAAACATCAGAGCTATTGAAGCAGCTACTGGTGTTGAGATTATTGTAGACGATACTCCTGAAGCGATAATATTATCATGCTTTGACAGTGTACGTCGTGAAGTTGCACGCCTTTCTTTACATAAACTCGTGACTGATGGACGTATACACCCGGCACGTATAGAAGAAGTGGTTAAAAAGACCACCAAGCAAATAGAGCAGGAGATTGTTGAGGTAGGTAAACGAACTGTTATAGATTTGGGTATTCACGGGCTACACCCGGAATTGATCAAAGCCGTGGGTAGAATGAAGTACCGCTCCTCGTATGGTCAAAACCTGTTACAACACAGTAGGGAAGTGGCTAAGCTTTGTGCAACTATGGCAGCAGAATTGGGTGTGAATCCAAAACTGGCTAAGCGTGCAGGTCTGCTACACGACATTGGTAAAGTACCTGAAACTGAAAGCGAAACTCCACATGCATTATTGGGTATGGAGTGGGCAGAGAAGTACGGAGAAAAACCGGATGTTTGTAATGCCATTGGAGCTCACCACGACGAGATTGAAATGAAAACACTGCTTGCACCTATAGTTCAGGTTTGTGATGCGATTAGTGGTGCTCGTCCGGGAGCCCGACGTCAGGTGCTTGACTCCTATATTCAGCGTTTGAAAGATCTTGAAGATATTGCCTTTGGTTTTGCGGGAGTTAAGAAAGCTTACGCTATTCAGGCGGGTCGTGAACTTCGTGTAATAGTAGAGAGTGAAAAGGTCAATGACGAGCGTGCTTCGGCTTTATCTTTTGAGATTTCACAAAAAATACAAACCGATATGACTTATCCCGGGCAGGTAAAGATTACCGTAATACGGGAGACCAGGGCGGTCAACATCGCCAAATAAAACTAAAAAGCCGCTCCTTACAGAGCGGCTTTTTAGTTTTACCTAATAATAAGCCTTCTTCGTATATCAAATTAAAGGTCACTTTCTAAAATATTTATTCTATTGGTTTATTTTCCATATAACTCATTCCAAAGCTTAAGATACTGATCAGCTAATTGCTGCTCCAATTCTTTGGGAAAAGGATAACCATCTGGCCCTACAAAAATAAATTTATCTTCACTTTGACTGCTCACGCGTAGGCGGTGATACTTTTCAATCCACGCGTCGTAATGATTAAGTAGTTTTTGAGTGTTTTCCAGAAGTTCCGGAGCTATGAGATAGCCTTGTGTAAGAATGAGTTTGTTTACAGATTTGTTTGACTTATAAAGAACTTCGGTTTCAATAAACCTACGTTCTTCTTCCGTTTTAGCTTTTACATATCGTTCAAAAGCCAGGCTTGATCGCTGTAGCTGAAAATAGATACTTCCCATTGCTTCGCATGCTTTTTCTTTCCAGGCCAGCCGGGATTTTACGGTATTGGTTATTTTTTCGCTTTGCTTTAATAACAGAAAACCCATCAATGCTGTGAGTAAACTGCTTCCTAAAATCAGGGAAATGATTTTAGCGACGTCCATTTTTAAACATTTTTAAGCTCATCCAGCGATTTTTTTAGATATTTGGCTGGGAAGGTGTTGTTGATTTCGGTGAGGTTCTTTTCGCGTCCTAAAGTATACCAGACGCAGTCATCATTGGGCTTGTTATAACAAACCACCAGATCACTTAATACATTGTATGCCCCCCTGGTTTTGCCACGGGCGAGATCATCGTAAGAGACGGCGGCATAATCTTTACAGCTAATCACTTGACCTGATGGATCAATATAGCTGCGACCAGCAATTACCTGGCAACCTGCTGAGAAATTTGTACGGCCATCTCCTGACCAATGAATATTTATAGTTGTATTTGGTTCATCAAGACCCGCTGCGATATCCGCATCGGTGAGCGCATTGTCTGCTACTTTATCCCTGTAAACCAATACCCCTTTAGAGTAGGGTCTTAAGGCTTTATAGATCTTTTGAGCACTCGCTATCTTATGCCAGCTTAGCCTGTATTTATGTTGTCCTTCTACTAAAAAAGCCTCATCACTGCGATCTGCCATCGAAGCGCTAGGATCTGTGCTGCCCCAAAAGGTAAAAGCGAGACCTTTAATAAGCAATACAAACAGATCATCATTTTCACGCCGGGCTGTACTTAAATCAGGATTACGTCGTATTCCAATTAAATGGGTTTTATGCGGATCAAACTGCCAGTCTGCCGGGCTATAGGTATCAGAAGCTTTGGGGTAATTAGATACGTCGGTCAGAATTTTGTTTGAATGTAAACTGTAATGCGATTTAGCCTGATTTAAAATATCAAGCCAGAGTTTAAATTCTTCTGTAGGATTGCTCAAATCATGGCGTGCCCAGTCATTGATGATTCCATTAGATTCCCAGCGATCGATGTGGCTCCAGGTTTTAGGCCCCACAATACCATCGGGTAGGCCTATAGATTTCTCACCTTCAATTGAATATACATATTCCTGAAACAGGCGCGTGGCTGCTTGAGTTCCATAACCAAAAATCCCACTGAGTTCAGCATTGGGAAAGAAGCCTTTGTTTTTCAAAAAGCGCTGTAGTCTAAAGACCAGATTACCATTAAGCTCCTTAAAATCCTGCCATTGAAAGTTGGCCTCATCTCTAAACTGTTCGCGATCGCGAAGACGTGTTGCCATCCACCTATGGTAAGGTCTTAAAAAATCGCCTTTATCGCCTGGTAGCTTTCCGGTATCAACAGAACCTAATCTTAGCGTATTCATAACTCGCTTTATATTAACATTTTATAAAAGTATGAATTAAAGCGTGGCTTAAACAAAAAACAAAAAAATAGGGGCAAATGCCCCTATTTAAATACCTGTTTTCCCTGATGAAATTAGCTGTCTGACGAACTTTCGTCCATAGAATGATACACATTCTGCACGTCCTCGTCCTCTTCTATTTTTTCTAAAAGCTTTTCTACTTCTTCAGCCTGCTCGGGAGTGAGTTTTTTGGTCACCTGCGGAATTCGTTCAAAACCACTCGATAAAATTTCGTGATTGTTTTCTTCAAGATAAGATTGAATAGTTCCAAAGCTCTCAAAAGGGCCATAAATGATGATTCCATCCTCATCTTCAAAAACCTCTTCGGCACCGTAGTCTATAAGTTCAAGTTCCAGTTCTTCGGGGTCAATGCCGTTTGCGGCAATTCTGAAATTGCATGTGTGGTCAAACATAAATTCAACAGAGCCGGAGGTGCCCAGGTTTCCGTTGCACTTATTAAAATAGGAACGTATGTTAGCAACCGTACGATTATTATTGTCTGTTGCTGTCTCTATTAGAATAGCGATACCGTGCGGGGCATAGCCTTCAAAAAGCACTTCTTTATATTCGCCTAAACTCTTATCACTGGCGCGTTTAATGGCGCGCTCAATATTGTCTTTAGGCATGTTAACGCTCTTGGCATTTTGAATTACCGCACGCAGTCTTGAATTTGAGTCAGGATCAGGACCACCTTCTTTCACGGCCATTACAATGTCTTTACCTATGCGCGTAAAAGCTTTGGCCATCGCACTCCAGCGCTTCATTTTGCGAGCTTTTCTAAACTCAAATGCTCTTCCCATAATATATGTTTTT
Organism: Leeuwenhoekiella sp.; assembly: GCA_002708845.1. Taxonomy (GTDB): domain Bacteria; phylum Bacteroidota; class Bacteroidia; order Flavobacteriales; family Flavobacteriaceae; genus Leeuwenhoekiella. The sequence goes on along the minus strand of PAPI01000024.1, from coordinate 342,041 downwards.
AAAGGCGGTAAATTTAGTAAAATTCGCCAGTTCCAAAAGTGCTTTTTACCCCCTCTATTTTTTTAAGCATCAATGAGCTTTTCAATAGTATGAGCGAGTTTGAAATCTTTTTCGGTCACTCCATCAGCGTCGTGCGTTGAAAGGGAGATATTTAGGGTGTTATAAACATTAGTCCATTCGGGGTGATGCTGTTGCAATTCAGCTTCAAAAGCAATGCGCGTCATCATAGAGAAGGCTTCTTTAAAATTTTCAAATTCTAAAGAAGTGTGAATAGCGTTGTCTTTGTATTCCCAACCTTCTAGCTTTTCCAAACGGCTCTGTATTGTATTTTGGTCTAATTTATCCATTATAATTGTTTTAGTGATACAATCAAATTTCGCCAATTATATTCAAACCGGGCAGTCAATTGGCTATACATCCGTGTGTTTTAAGCATATTTTAAGTTTAGGCTTTAGAGCAAAAGCAGAACCTGTACCTTTGCAAAAAATAATTATATGACAAATGCTGATATACGCCAGCTGGAGCCGCAACCGGTATGGCAAAACTTTGCAGACCTCAATGCAGTTCCCCGGCCTTCAAAGCATGAGGAGCAGGTTATTGCTTTTATGAAAGCCTTCGGCGAAAGCTTGAATCTGGAAACTTTTGTAGACGAAGTGGGGAATGTGATTATACGCAAGCCCGCGACCAAAGGTCTCGAGGGTCGAAAAATGGTAACGCTGCAATCGCACCTGGATATGGTGCATCAGAAAAATAAGTATACCCAATTTGATTTTGCCAAAGAAGGAATTAAAATGAAGATTGACGGTGATTGGGTTAAAGCTGAAGGCACAACACTTGGAGCTGATAATGGTTTGGGCGTAGCCACCATAATGGCAGTATTAGAAAGCACTACCATTTCCCACCCAGCTATTGAGGCTCTTTTTACCATAGATGAAGAAACCGGAATGACCGGAGCAATGGGTTTAAAACCGGGTGTGTTGAAAGGAGAAATTCTTCTAAATCTGGATACTGAAGAGGACGATGAAATAGGTGTGGGCTGTGCCGGTGGTGTTGACGTTACAGCAACGCGAAGCTATAAACAGGAAGAGACAGAGCCGGGTAAAACAGGCTATAGGCTTACCCTAAACGGATTGAAGGGCGGCCACTCCGGGATGGATATCATTAAAGGTTTGGGCAATGCCAATAAATTGCTGAATCGTTTTTTACTGGATGGTTTTGAAAACTACGGATTGCGCATAAGCGAAATTGACGGTGGCGGTTTAAGAAATGCTATCCCTCGGGAAAGTACGGCAGTATTTTGCATTGATTCAATTCACAAGGAAGCATTTGAGGCTGACGTAGCCGAACTTGCTGAAGCCATAAAGGCCGAGTATCAAAATCTGGAACCTAATCTGAAAATCAAACTTGAACCCACGATATTACCCAAGCAGGTTATGGAGCTTGGAGTGCAGGAAGCTTTAATAAAAGCTATACACGCAGCCTGGAATGGGGTATACCGTATGAGTCCGGATATTAAAGATCTGGTAGAAACCTCAAATAATGTTGCCCGAGTAAGAGCTGGTGGGGGAGAGTTTGAAGTCTTATGTCTTACTCGGTCCTCTGTTGAGTCGTCCCGTACAGATCTTGCCAACACGGTACGAAGCGTCTTTGAATTGATAGGTTGTGAGGTAAAGTTTTCAGGAGAATATCCCGGCTGGAAACCCAATATGGAAAGTCCTATTTTAAAGGTTTTGGTTGCACATTATGAAAAACTGAATACTGAAAAACCCCACGTAGCGGCTTGCCATGCAGGGCTTGAATGTGGTATTCTGGGGCAAAATTATCCTGAAATGGATATGATATCCTTTGGTCCTACGATTCGCGGAGCACATTCTCCTGACGAGCGTGTAAGTATTTCTTCAGTACAGAAATTCTGGAAGTTTATTCAGGAGATTTTAAAAGATATTCCTAAGGCTTAAAAAAGAAAAGGAGCTGTTTGACAGCTCCTTTTTTAAATTTTATCCTTCAGTATTGGTTTGTTTCTGGCTCATTACGTCCTGAAAACGTTTCTGTAAATCCTTGCTTTGCTGCAAGGCCATTGCGACTTCACGATAGCGTTCAAAGGAGAGGTTGTGATCTTCTATAACCTCTTTCATTTGTGCTACCAGAAGCGGCTGCATTTCCTGCAATTTTGTTACGATTGCCCCGTGTATTTTTAATTCTTCTTCAGAAGCCTCAACGGGTACTTCGGGATTCATTTTTGATTTTTGAATGGTATTGAAACGCTCTACTTCGAGCCCTTCTTCGGTAATCACAGTCATCATTTTTTGCTTTACCGTTTGATTAACGGTCTGTACTTCAACAAATGCGTCGGCAAAGTTATTGAGTTCGGCAGGTGTGACGTTGACCTGATCCTGAGACCGGGTCACAGCATCAGCCTGTTGCGCTTTCGCCGTAAGGCTAAATCCTCCCAATAATGCACCGGTAAGTGCCAGACTTATAATGTTTTTCTTAAATGTAATCATGTATTGCTTATTGCTTTAAATTATTAACCTGAAGGATAAAGAAAAGGATTAGCAATACCAGAGATATCACACACAATCTCAGATTATTATTAAAAAATTAACAAATCAATGCTTAAGCATTAACATTTGCCTGGTGAATACCTCATAATTCAATTGAAAACTGCTATTCTTCTTCAGGGTCTTCGAGTAATTCAATCTCAAAAACAAGATTGGTACGTGGCGGAATAATACGATAACCGCGCTCACCATAACCCAGATAATACGGAATGAATAGGACTGCTTTATCCCCGTAATTAAGCTGTTGTATTCCTTCTTTAAATCCTGAAATCATTTCGGCTTCGGGACCGTAGGGTATCTTAACTGGTTCATACATATCGGGTTGAGGGCGGGTCTGCTTTTCCCAACTGTCGGCGATTTCTTTAATATTAGTGTCAAAAAGCTCACCGTCTGCAAAATAACCTGCGTAATTTACTCTAACGCGTTGTGAGCGTTTGGGTTTAGTTTCGCTACCACTTTTGGTGATGACGTAAGTCAGACCGCTTGGCAGACTATCGGCCTCCTTACGGAATTTTTCAAATTCCTGCCGCTTGACTTCTTTTCGTTTACGCGCTTCTTCTTCAGCTTTTTTACGTAGCTTTTCTTTTTCGTCTATTTCGCGGGTGAATACTTTTGGTGCATCAAAAAAGCGGGCCTCTTTTCCATTTCGAATAATTTCTACTTCCTCAATTTTTACAGGAACTTTAGGTTTTCCGGTAGCGGGATTCAGCATTTCGACATTTGCTATCTTTTGCAATACGTCGTACCCTTCAACTACTTTACCAAAAATGGAATGACAGCTTATTTTAGGGTTCTCGCAGTTGCGTAGTTCACCTGCCTCATTGTAAGCGTCTAAATGCGGGGAAGGAGCCAAAGTGATGAAAAATTGACTACCGTTAGTTCCGTAGCCGGAATTTGCCATAGAAATCAGGCCAATAGTATCGTGTTTGAGTTCCGGGTTAAACTCATCGTGGAATTTATAGCCTGGGCCACCCATACCGGTTCCTTCAGGATCGCCTCCCTGAATCATGAATTCTTTCAAAATACGGTGAAAGGTGAGACCATCGTAGTAGGCTTTCTTTTTGTAAATGGAATCAGCAAGGGGATTAGTGCCTTCGGCCAAAGAAACGAAATTAGCAACCGTAGCCGGAGCCTTATCGTAGAAAAGTTCAATAATCATCGTGCCTTTATTAGTCTTGACACGTGCGTAAAGACCATCTTTCAACTCAGGATATTGATCACCTGAGCAGGCTATAAATGTCAGGGCTATTAAGAAAACAAAAAGTTTCGCTTTTTTCATGGCATTTAATTTAAGTAAAAGCTTTGGTATTTGTCAACCTGTAATTACGGTTAAAACCTTTTAAGATTGGGGTAGAAGGTTTGGAAACTTGGAGTTTACGGATTATTAGTTTCTCCGGTTTTTATAGTATTGAGTGTAACCCGAGTTTGTATGGGCCAGTTTGAACCAATTTTATCGAGATATCCATAATAGCCAAATGCTTTATGAGAAGGAAGCAAAAAGGTAACAGTTTCACCTTCTTTCATCAATTTAAGTCCGTCTTTAAGACCCGAAATCAATTCCTGGTTGCTTTGCTCAATTTGATAGGTCTGAGTCCCCAGCTCTTCTTCACTAACGATGAGCTGGCCGTCTAATGTTTTGATTTCATAATCAAAAGTGACCAGATCTCCCGTTTCGGCAGTAGGGATTGCCGTGGTATCCTGAACATTATAATAGTACCAAAAACCTTTGTCTGAAGTAAAATATTCGTATTGTGGATTGGCCTCCATCAGTTTTTTAATGGCAGTTTCTTCTGCTTTATTGAGCTCTTTATTACGCGCTATGGAAGCGTCAATATAAGAGCCTGAAGCTTGACTCACGGGTCGGCGAGCCTCCGGGGTCTTACAACCGGCAAGTGCAACAAGCAAAACCAGTAGGATGTTTAATCTATTCATTTAGGGCTTCTTTGTATTGGGGTAATATACTAATAAAATAGTCAACTGTTTCCTGTAGTGAGCGGTCACTTTTACCACCTGCGGCGTTGGTATGTCCGCCTCCTTCAAAATGCTCACGAGCCATCAGATTGACTGAAAATGTACCTTTAGAACGTAAGGAAATCTTAATTATTCCTTCCTGTTTGTTTTCAATAAAAATCAGAGCCAAAACTACGCCATCTAACGACAGTCCATAATTAACAAAGCCTTCAGTATCGCCTTTTTGGTAATTGTGTTTGTCGAGTTCTTCCTGAGATAAGGTGATGTATGCGGTTTTAAATTCCTCAAGTTTTACCAGATTGGTAAGGGCTGTACCCAGCAGTTGCATGCGTTCATAACTGTTAGCATCAAAAATCTGCTGGTGTATTGTAGCATTATCGGCACCTTTTTCAATCAGGTTTGCAATCACACGATGCGTGGTTGCTGTGGTTGATCTGAAGCGGAAGGATCCCGTATCGGTCATAATACCCGTATACAGACACGTAGCCATATCGGCATCTACCAGGTGGGTTGCGTCAAGCATTTCGAAGGCGTGATATACCATTTGACAGGTCGCGCATACCGTAACATCGCTGTAGGTTACTACTGCATAATCATCAGGTTGCTGGTGATGATCTATCATCACAAATTGTGCACTGGCTTTTTCCAGATCATGTTGCATATCACCCACTCGCGAGAGCGAGTTAAAATCAAGTGTGAAAATTAGGTCAGCTTCTTTAATAAGTCGTTTGGCCTTCTTATTCTGAAATTCAAAATTGACCACCTCATTGTCGCCCGGTAACCATTTTAAAAATTTAGGATAATCATTTGGAGTGATTACCGTAGCATCATGACCGGTTTTTGTAAGGTATTGATTCAGGGCTAAGGTAGAACCCATCGCATCACCGTCAGGATTCTTATGCGGGATAACTACAATCTTTTTAGGAGTTGCTAATAACTCTTTGAGAAGGACTATTTCTGCTTTTTTCATAAGAGGCGAAGATACAATTTCTTGATATAGACTTAATGTGAGATGTTCTAATTTTGAATGGAACATACATTTCTTTTGATGAAAAAAACCGTAAACTTTGTCCTTGCTGCTGTAGCATTTTGTTTTATACTGCTTCAAAGGCCATACGCTCAGGAGTCTGATGTTACCGAGTTTAAGATTCTCTTTGGGTCCTGTAATCGGGTGGAACTGCAAAATCCTTTTTGGGAGCAGATGGCTCAAAATCAGGCTGATGTTTTTATTTGGGGTGGAGATGCGATTTATGCAGATACTCGTAATATGCGTAAAATGAAAAAAATGTACGTGGCGCAAAAGAAGATTCCTGATTATAAGGCTTTCGCCGAAAGTATTCTGGTAATGGGCACCTGGGATGATCATGATTATGGCCTTAACGATGCCGGAGCCGAATATGACCAAAAGCAAAAAAGTCAAAAGTTGTTTCTTGATTTTATAGAAATTCCTAAAAATGCTGAAACTCGTAAGACTGAAGGGGTTTATACCTCACGCGACTTTGAGGTTTCGGGTAAAAAGATTAAAATTATTATTCTCGATACCCGCTATTTTAGAAGTAACCTAAAGCGATCTGCAAATCCCGAAAAGCGCTACGACCCTACAACTGATAGCTCAAAAACAATGCTGGGTAAAACACAATGGGATTGGTTAGCTAGAGAGCTACAGGATAAAACCGATTTTACGGTGATAATGAGCAGTATTCAATTTTTAAGCCACGAGCATGGCTTTGAAGCCTGGGGTAATTTTCCATATGAAGTGGCGCGTTTTGAAGGTTTGATTAAAAACTCAAATGCAAATGGAGTAATACTATTAAGCGGTGACCGCCATATAGCCGAGTTTTCAAAAAAGGAAATTCCAGGACTTCAATATCCGCTTATAGACTTTACCAGTAGCGGGCTCACGCATACTTACACCGCTTTTGATGGTGAACCTAACGAGTATCGGGTAGGGGAAGTGGTCACGCGTAAGAATTATGGTCTGGTCAGCATCAATTTGAACACCAATGCGGTTAATTTCAAAATCATGGGCGAAAATAACGAGGTGTTGCAGGAGATAGAACAGGATTATTAATTCTTTTATAGCCTTTGAGCTATTGTTATTAAAAACATTACTTTTGCAGCGATTTTTAAAAACCAGAAGCGCGCATTATACATATCGGCGCATTTAAAAAAAGGAAAGATGGCAACAAACAGAACGTTTACCATGATTAAGCCTGATGCTGTAGAAAACGGACACATCGGTGCAATACTAGAAAAAATTACCGCAGCAGGTTTTCGCATTGTAGCGCTAAAACTTACTCAAATGACTGTAGCAGATGCACAAGAATTTTATGCTGTACACAGCGAGCGTCCTTTTTATGGCGAACTTGTTGAATTTATGAGCAGAGGTCCTATCGTTGCAGCAATTCTTGAAAAAGAAAATGCGGTTGAAGACTTCAGAACACTTATTGGAGCAACCAACCCTGCTGACGCAGCAGAAGGTACCATCCGTAAATTATATGCAACTTCAGTAGGTGAAAATGCGGTTCACGGTAGTGACAGCGATGAGAACGCGGCTATTGAAGGTGCTTTTCACTTTTCAGGTAGAGAGATGTTTTAATCCTGCCGGATAATTAAATTATTAAAAGCAGCTTTCGGGCTGCTTTTTTATTTGAATAGGGTTTGAGCGAATCCGGATTTTCAGGATCTAGTTCATTGTTTCGGAATTCAGTTCAGTTTCAATAATTCTTATCGTAGGACTACCTTTTTGATAATCTCCCGTCCCAATTGTTCATTCAGGTTGGTGCGTATTTTTTCTTTTCCGTAGCTTAATTCTTCCCGCAATACTGAGGAGCTTAGTTGTACCATAAGGCGATCGCCGTCAAGTTTAACCTGAGTGGTGTATTTGGAAATGGCGGGCCCCATCACTTCGCGCCAGGCTTCGGCTACATCAACTTTATCAATGCCTTTTTGCAGTTTATTTTTTTCAACAAATGCGCCTAAAACATCCTTTAAAGATTTGGGATCTGCGTCGCGTTGTGCCATTAATCGGTGATATTTATAGGTTCAAATTTTTTGTAGGTATAGGTGATTCCCTGTGCATTGCGCACTTGCAGTTCTTCGCTATTGGCCTTTAGTACTACTTCTTGCCAGGTGTCATAAGTGGTGCTGTATTTTAAATATAGGGAATCATTGGCAATATGTGCAGTTACCGTTTCGCGAGAATCTGTCGTTGCAAAAGTACCATCTATGCGTGGGAGTACCTTGGTTCGAAAACCGGTAGAATCTTTAATTTCAATATAATCTACCTGCTCGCTAAAGCTGTATTCACGTTCCTTACCGCTACCTGTTTTTACCTCCTTAATTTCCCAATACCCATTAAGATGCTGCAATTGCTCATGCGGATTATTTCGGGCGCAGCCCAAAACCAGAAAACTTATTACAATTACTATATAAAAAGAGCTTTTCACAGTTTAAAGAGTTTATACGATTGGTGTATTTCTTTTATTATGGCTTCAGTACGGTCGGCGTGGGTATCACTAATAAATAACTGCCCAAAATTTTCATCATTTACCAGATCGATGATTTGGGTTACCCTATTTTCATCAAGCTTGTCAAAAATATCATCCAGCAGGAGCAGAGGCGTGGTATTGCTTTGAGCTTTTATAAAATCAAACTGTGCCAGTTTTAAAGCAATGAGATAGGATTTTTGCTGTCCCTGACTACCAAATTTTTTCACAGGATGCCCTTCAATTTTAAAATTAAGATCATCACGATGCACGCCCACCGATGTATATTGTAAGGCACGATCCTTTTTTAAATTTTCGATAAAAAGCTCGCTTAGGGGCGCATCGTGCAACTGGCTTTTGTATTTGAGTTTGACGATTTCTTTTCCGCCGCTTATGGCCTGATAGCGTTTTTTGAATATAGGGGTAAAAGCTTCCAAAAACGCAGCCCGTTTTTGATACAGGACCGTTCCCAACTCATGCATCTGTGCATTGTAAATCTCAAGCGTATCTGGATTAAACGTGTGATTCGAATTAAAATATTTGAGCAGTGCGTTGCGCTGTGATAGGGTTTTGTTGTATTTAAGTAGCGTGTCCAGATAGGATTTGTCACTCTGGGAAATCACGCCGTCTATAAACTTTCGGCGGGTCTCGCTGCCTTCTATAATAAGGTCCCGGTCTGCGGGAGATATGATTACCAGCGGCAAAAAACCAATATGGTCTGAAAAGCGTTCGTAAATTTTACCGTTGCGTTTAATGACCTTTTTCTGACCACGTTTGGCGCTTACAATTACTTTTTCCTCGCGGTCGTTTTTTTCATAAACCCCATCAATTACAAAAAAATCAGCATCGTGATTAATATTCTGAGTGGTGATGGGATTGAAGTAGCTTTTACCGAAGGAAAGGTGATAAATTGCATCAAGCACATTGGTTTTTCCAACCCCATTATTGCCCACAAAACAGTTGATCTTGGCATCCAGGTCAAAGGATGCCGATTCAAAATTTTTATAATTGATAAGCGAAAGGGCTTTAAGAATCATAGGTTTTTTTTCGGCTTGAAAAATGCTAATTGCTTGAAAAATAAGGAGCTGTATTGTACCGGTGTCGTTTGCAAATTATTGAAAAATAACAAAACAATCCGCTATCAATATTGAATAAAAATTTTATTTTTGCGCCCAACAAAAGTTAAAATATGGCTACATATCAAAAAAGAGGATATAAACCTAAGAAAGAGGAGGAAGTAGAGGAGCAACTGCACGACGAAAGCACAACGGCAGAAGTATTTGATTCTCTTGATGAAGGAGCAAACCGCACGGAAGCCTGGGTGGAGCAAAACCAAAAGCCTATCTTGATAGGAATTGCTGTGATTGTTATCGCCGTTTTAGGTTATTTGGGTTATGAAAAATTCATTCAGCAGCCTAAAGAATTAGAAGCCTCTAACGAAATGTATCAGGCACAAAACTACTTCAATGAAGCAATTGAAGGTACTACTGCAAAAGATTCACTATTTACTCTGGCATTGAATGGTGGTGAAGGTAAATTTGGTTTCCTTGAAATCATTGATAATTACGGAAGCACAAAAGCTGGTAATCTTGCACATTACTATGCAGGTATGGCTTATTTAAACCTGAATAAGTATCAGGAGGCTATTGATGAGCTTGAGGATTTTGAGAGCGACGATATGATGCTAGCTCCACTTGCTAAAGGAGCTATTGGTGACGCCTTTATGCAGTTGGATCAGCCTGAAGAAGCGCTATCGTATTACGAGGAAGCAGCAAAAATGCGCAAAAATGACTTTACAACACCGCGTTTTCTAATGAAGGCAGCGCAAACGGCTATTAGCCTTGGTGATAACGATAAGGCTGTAGGCTATTTAGAGCAGATTGAAGAGGAGTATGCAAACTCACCTATCGCAAGTGAAGTAGCTCTATATATGGGTATGGCAAAAGCCGAATAATTGCTCGTGAAAAGCTAAAAAATTAAAATATGGCAACAACAGACTTGTCTGTTTACGATAAATCTACAATCCCAAACGCGAAAGACTTTCGGTTTGGGATTGTTGTTTCAGAATGGAATGACAACATAACCGAAGGCCTTTTTCAAGGTGCTTTTGACACGTTTAGAGACTGTGGTGTAATTAAGGAGAACATTGTACGGTGGAATGTTCCCGGGAGTTTTGAACTCATTTATGGCTGTAAAAAGATGCAGCAGAGCTACGATATGCTAGATGCCGTTATCGCAATTGGGAGCGTTATTCAGGGCGAAACCAAGCACTTTGATTTTGTATGTGAGGGAGTCGCTCAGGGCATAAAAGATCTCAACGTGCAAAGCGATATCCCGGTTATTTTTTGTGTACTTACCGATAATACTATGCAACAAGCCATTGACCGAAGTGGCGGAAAACACGGCAACAAAGGAGTAGAAGCAGCCATCGCGGCCATCAAAATGGCGCAACTGCGCAAAGAAGCCCGGTTTTAAAAGTTAATTGTTAAAAGTGATTGGGTTATTTAAAAACCGAAAACTGCCTACTACGACTGCAAACTGCTATTTTGGAATACTTTTTGAAACAACCTATCTGAAGCTTTAGCGCTTTTTACTTTTATTTGTAACTTTAGATTATAGAGATTATGGGAGTTTTAAAAACACGCAAGAATAAGAAATTTAGCTACAGTCCCCGTTATTATGAGGGGGAGGGTAGTCCGTATAAATTGGAGTCTAAATTTGATAAATACCGAAAGGCCACTCTCGAGACTAAAGGTTTAAAAGCAAAGTTTAATACCGCCTGGGAAGATTATAAGTATAATAAAGATGAGCGTGCACGCAAGACAACTTTACTTATTGCCGCTGTTTTAGTTTTTGTATTCCTGTATATTATCGATTTTGACCTGAGCATTTTCTTTCCGGCATAATCCTACGTATTTTTTAAGTTTAGCTTAAAGAATCTACTTGCAGATTTTTAACTTGCATTACTTTTTAATTTTTAGCTAAACCGTATTCATGTCTGATATTATCAAGCTTTTACCTGATCATGTGGCGAATCAAATTGCTGCAGGAGAAGTGGTACAACGCCCGGCTTCTGTGGTAAAAGAACTTCTGGAAAATGCCATTGATGCTGAGGCAACCCAAATCAAGCTGTTGATTAAAGATGCAGGACGCACACTTATTCAGGTGATTGATGATGGTAAGGGAATGACTACTACTGATGCCCGTCTTTCTTTTGAGCGGCATGCTACTTCAAAAATCTCAAGTGCGGAAGATTTATTTGCATTACATACTAAAGGGTTTCGCGGCGAGGCCCTTGCTTCAATCGCTGCAGTTGCTCACGTAGATTTAAAAACGCGCCCTGGAGGTGAAGATGTGGGCACTCAGATTGAGATTGAAGGCAGTGCCATTAAGTCACAGGAGGTTTGTGCATGTCTAAAGGGAACTTCAATAGCAGTTAAAAATCTTTTTTTTAATATTCCAGCAAGGCGAAATTTTCTGAAATCAGATTCGGTTGAGCTCAGGCATATTATTGACGAATTTCAACGAGTGGCGCTAGCTCACGAAAGCATCACTTTTATGATGTATCATAACGACAGTGAACTCTTTAATCTTCCCAAAGCAAATAAAAGACAGCGTATAGTCGGGGTTTTTGGGCCAAAAACCAATGAAAAGCTGGTGCCTGTAACCGAAGACACCGAAATTGTAGGGATTGAAGGTTTTATTGTAAAGCCCGAATTCGCTAAAAAAACCAAAGGAGAACAGTTCTTCTTTGTCAACGATCGCTTTATTAAGCATCCCTATCTCAATCACTCGGTAAGTGCAGCTTTTGATGGTTTGTTGCCAGACCGTGCGCGAGCGAGCTACTTCCTCTTTCTTACTGTAAACCCCAAGACCATTGATATCAATATTCATCCTACTAAGACAGAGGTAAAGTTTGAAGATGAACACGCTATTTATACTTTACTGCGTGCAGCAGTAAAGCATAGTCTGGGACAGTTTAATATTGCTCCGGTACTTGATTTTAACCGGGAGTCAAGCATGGACACACCCTATTCCTACAAAAATAAGTCTGTAGAAGCCCCGCGTATTGATGTAGATCGCAATTTTAATCCGTTTGAGACTGTGGCTCCTAAAAGTGGCTATACCAGTACTCCAAATTATAACAAGGAAAGTACTGCGGGTTGGGGAAATCTTTATGACGGACTTGAAACCCGGAACACATCGGGAGCGTTCAGCAGCGTGGAGATTGAAACGGAGCCAGAAACCGAATCGCTTTTTGTGGAGCAGGAAAGTAAAGGGTTTGGAGATAAACCTGTTGCTGAAAATGAAACCGCAAATACCTATCAATTACATAACAAATACATAGTAAGTGCGATTAAAAGCGGTATGCTGGTGATTGATCAACAGCGTGCGCATCAACGCGTTTTGTATGAAGAATTTTTGCGAAATATAAGTGTTAGAGAATCGGTAAGTCAGCAATTGTTGTTTCCGTTGAGGCTTGATTTTTCGGCAAATGAGTTATTGATTTTAGATGAAATCAAAGACTCGCTTGAAAATACCGGTTTTGTAATGGACAGGCCTGAAGACGGTATTTTAGAAATTTCTGGCATCCCGGCAGGTATACCAGAAAGTGAGGTTTCCATCGTGCTTGAGCAGCTATTAAGCGATATGGAAAATGAAGTTCCTGATACCGGTTTTAGTCAAACTGATTTATTGGCTAAAAGTATGGCTAAAAGTATGGCGGTTAAGACTGGAGAAAAACTTGATGATTTGTCGCGCGAGCATTTGGTTAACAAATTATTTGCCTGTACAGAGCCCACACTGTCACCATTTCATAAAAAAACCTTTATAACGCTTAGCGTTGACGAGCTCGATCGTAAATTTAACGCTTAAAGCAAGAGTCGAGGATTTCTCGACCTTAATTTATAAACTAAATCAATGGGTAGAATAACCGAGACTGTAAAAGTCCTCCTGATAATCAATGTTATATTTTTTCTGGGAACGAAGTTTCTTTTTCCACAGGCGCAGGGACTTTTTGCTTTGTGGTTTCCGCTAAATCCTAATTTTGAGTTCTGGCAGCCGCTTACGCATATGTTTATGCACGATCAAAGCAGCATTTTCCATATTCTGTTCAATATGTATGCGCTCTGGGCTTTTGGTAGTGCTGTAGAAGCTTCCATCGGAAAAAATAAATTTATCTTTTTTTATTTTTCAGCCGGTCTAGGTGCTGCCTTGATTCATCTGGCAGTTGGATATTTCTATTACTATCAGGGTTATCAGGCCTTAATTGATTCCGGTTTTTCTCCGAGCGAAATAACTACATATGTAAATGATGCATTCACAAGTATTGCCAATAATCAAGGTCAGTATAGAATTCCTAATTCGGTAACAGATGTCGAGGCAGTTAAAGGGATGGTAGAAGCCTTTTCCACCAGGGCTGTTGGAGCATCTGGAGCTATTTATGGGGTTTTAGTGGCTTTTGGAATGTTGTTTCCCAATGCTGAATTATTTTTAATCTTTTTACCTATACCGATTAAGGCTAAATTCTTCATTCCTGCGTTAATACTGTTAGATTTGTTTTCAGGAGTAACCGGTTTTAGTTTATTTGGTCAAAATATTGCCAATTTCGCCCACATCGGCGGTGCCCTGTTTGGTTTTATAATGATGTGGTACTGGAAAAAGAATAGTTTTAACGATAAACGCTGGTATTAAATATGGCGACAAACGATCTAAGCTATAAGTTTAAAACGGCTAACATAGTCGTAAAGCTCATCGTGATTAACGTTGTGGTATGGCTGGGCTTGTTCCTAATAGAGTGGGCGTTAAATATGGGGCCGGTAATTACACGCTGGCTGAGTTTACCCACAGACTTAGGTCGTCTGCTCATACAGCCCTGGTCGCTGCTCACGTATGCTTTTTTGCACGGAGGGTTCTGGCATATTTTCTGGAATATGCTCATTCTCTATTGGTTTGGGCAGATTGTACTTAATCTGTTTACGGAAAAGCGCTTTTTAACAGTCTATTTATTAGGTGCTTTAGCTGGCGGTGTATTGTATGTTTTGGCCTATAACCTCTTCCCGGTTCTGATCACTTCTACGGCTTATTTAGTAGGAGCCAGTGCGGCGGTACGTGCGATTATGATTTTTATAGCCACTTATTCTCCTAATACAGAAGTTCGAATCATTTTCTTTAATGTGAAGCTTTGGCATATAGGTGTTTTTGTGGTATTGACGGATTTGATTCAACTGCCTACCTCTGGCAATGCAGGCGGTTTGTTGGCACATTTGGGAGGTGCGTTGTTTGGTTACGTGTATGCTACCCAATTGGCAAAAGGGAACGATATTGGAGCCTGGTGGGAACGCCTTGCTGATACCGTAATGGGATGGTTTAAATCTCAACCAAAACAACCCAAAAAAGCCAAAATGAAAACTGTTTATAAGAACCAGTCCCGTTCTACAACGAGCTATAACGCCTCAGCAATGTCAAAAAGCGAGCAGCAAAAGCGCATAGACAGTATTCTTGATAAAATAAGTAAAAGTGGCTACGAAAGTCTTTCTAAAGAAGATAAAGACTTTCTATTCAAAGCCGGAAAAGAGAACTGATGCGCAACCTTGGCTTTTTCAATAAGCTTGTTTTTTTTATTAATAGCCTTTTTGCATTCTTTCTGCTTATAGGTTATATCCTGCCGTATTTTCCACCACGACTTTTTCCGCCGGCCTCTGTACTCACATTGATCATACCGGTGTTACTAGCTGTAAATTTAGGTTTTGTGATTTATTGGCTTATTCAGTTTAAACGTCAATTTTTGCTTTCAGCATTGCTTATAAGCTTTAGTTTTTTTAATGGAAAGACACTGTATCGATTTGGAGAAGAAGTACTTCCCAGTGAAGTTAATAAAATCGAAAATCAACTTAATGTGCTGAGCTATAACGTTCGTGTATTCCGAAGCGAAACGTATGATGCAGTGGCTCTTACAAATGGAATAACTCAACTCGTTGCAGACGCAAAGCCCGATGTAATCTGCTTTCAGGAATTTTCTTCACACAACGCACCTGATTTCAAGGAACTTCCTCATAAATACCTGGGAAGCAAAGCCAAAAAAGTAAATTATGGTCCTGCAATTTTCTCTAAGTACAAAATTATAAACAGTGGTTCACTAGACTTTAAAAGCACCTTCAATAATGGGATTTTTGTGGATATTGTAAAGAATGCGGATACCTTGCGGGTTTATAATCTGCATATGCAGTCGCTGGCACTTACACCAAAATTAGACGCTTTAGAAGAAGAAAATACAAAATCCCTTGTAGGGAGGCTGGGACTGGCCTTTAAGAAACAACAAGAGCAAACCGGTTTGTTTTTGAGACATCAGGCAGAATGCACCTATAAAAAAATTGTTACCGGAGACTTTAATAACACCGTTTATTCGTACACATATAATAAAATACGAGGGGATAAAAAAGATGCTTTTGAAGAGAAAGGAACCGGTTTTGGCCGAACTTTTATCTTTGATATTATCCCGATGCGTATCGATTTTATATTAGCTGATTCTGAAGTTCAGGTACGTGCATTTCGTAATTTTGATATTGACTATTCTGATCATTATCCTATTCAGGCGGTGTTAAACTTTTGAGTTTAAAAGCGGTTTTAAATCAAGATCGTTTAAATAGCTCAGGCTTTCGGGTCCTAGATTGAATATCAGGTCAAGAACAGAGAGGTGCGGAATAAAACCATTTTTTTCCTCAAAAACTTGGCGATAGCGCGGCAATTCAATTTCCGGCTTACGTTTAGCATCTGCTAGATTTCTTAGATCAGTAAATTCGGATTTTTCATAATTCATTTTATACTCTCTGGTATTCATTGTTTCCGGCGTTATACCGAGCATTTCAGAAATACAATTTAGACTGGCTTTATTAAGGTTAAGCAAAGAATCAAACTCGTTATGAAATAACGGGTACAGGTCATCTTCGTAAAACTCAAAAAAGGGAGAAGTACGGTAAGCTATAATCAGCGAGCGCCAGTGCTGTCGTTGCCAATGAAAGCTTTGTTCGATTAGTGCATCAGCTGTTTTCTTATGACTGCCGGTACCGGTATGTTTAATGGGAATATTAAGGAGTAACCTGCCATAAGCTGTACCTATATACATCCTGTTCCGATAGCTTTGCTTTTGATAATTATCACATATTTCAAACAAAATTTGATCACTTTGTACCAATGCAGCTGTAGTTAGAATATCGGGAAAATAAGTAGGGTGTAAAACAGATTTCATAAACATTTAATAAAGGGGTAAAGATAATTTTTTAATGGGGAGTGTGTAATACCAAATAGCCTTAAAAGAACTTTAGAAATACTCAGTTTTTAAGGTTGAGTTATGCGCTATTATTTTTGTTAAAATAAAACTAATCAAATTATTACGTGCATATCATCGATAAAATGTATCTTTACGACAGTTATTAATGTCCCCCAACTTGAGAAAGAACTTCGGCCCCTTTATTCTCTTAATCCTGATCGTATTTTATTGCTGCCCGGCATCAGCTTTTGTTTTTTTTAAAAATATCCAGCAGAAACCAGGGGTTTCTTTAGAGTCCCAGCTTGATAGCATTTTTACCGTAACAGATAATAAAGATTATGAGACAGCAATTGAGTTAATTGGTAAATTAATTAAAGATTCTGAAAAGGAGTCAAACTTCACATATCTTTTTCACAGTTACAATCTGCTGAGCATCAATCACGCTAATTTAAGAGATAGCGTTCCTGCCTTGAATTATTCAAAAAAGGCCCTTTATTATGCTAAACTCTCTCAAAACGACACACTCATTTCTTGGGCTTATAATAATTTGGCGGCAGATCTTTCTACGCGAAAGGAAACCCGTAATCAGGCATTAGAATATTATAAAAAGTCATTGAATATACAACGCAGGCTAAATGACGGAGAGTTTTATGATGCTGCGCTTAACCTGGCTGAGTTGTATCATAAATCAGGCGATTATCAGTTAATGCGCAAATATCTTGAGGAAGCCCAGGAAAGCTATGATGCTGATTATATATATTTTGATGATCCGCTGATTCATCTCGAGATTTTATGGGGTGATTATTATTTGGCTCTTAAGTCTGAATACCGTGCCTTAAAAAGTTATAACCACGCCTATGAACTTATAGAAAGTCAGAAAGTTGATTATCTGGCGCTGGATTTTTATGAGCGCTACGCGAAATTTCTTCTGAAACAAAACTATCCCGAAAAGGCTTACGAAGTACAAAAGCGTTTTCAGGAATATTATACAGCTCAGGAAAGTTTAAAAGCCAAAGAAACCTACCAGTTGGCTCAGGCAAAATTTGAGGCCGCCGAAGCGCGGCGTGAGCGCAATCAGGCTGAGTTGCAGCAGGAGATTCTTGACAATGATTTAAAACGTAAAAAGATTCAGGCTGTTCTATTGGCATCGATCATCGTGCTAATGATTTTATTTTTGGCTTATTTATTTTACAGTGAGCGACTCAGGCTGGGGCTGATCAAGAATTTAAAGATTAAGAATAAAAACCTAGAACAGGCTAAACTTCGTGCCGAAAAAAGTGAACGTGCCAAGACCCGTTTCTTTTCAACATTAAGTCACGAGATGCGTACGCCTCTTTACGGAGTAACGGGTACTATTACCATTTTTGAAAATAATCCCGAACTAAAAAAATATCGTGAAGAAATTAGTTCGCTGCGCTTTAGTGCAGATCACCTGCTGGAGATTATTAATGATCTTCTTGATATCTCAAAGCTGGAAGATGATTCATTCAAGCTGGTTAAGAAATCGTTTAATATAAAATTGCTGGTTGAAGATGTAATCAACAGTTTTGATCGTAACAGATTACGCAATTCACAGTGTTTCTTAACTTGTGAAGTTGACCGAAGTGTTCCCAACTATGTCATGGGTGATGCCCGAAGGATCAAGCAGGTACTGCTTAATATCATTGGTAACGCCATTAAATTTACTCCAAAAGGTGTGGTTACGCTTCGACTGAGCAGCAAACACGTAGAATCAGGTAAACATCAGGTACATTTTGAAATTGAAGATGATGGAATCGGAATTCCAAAAGAGAAGCAGGAAGCTATTTTTGATGAATTCAGTCAACTTGAAGATTTACAGCTTCGTGAGGCCAAAGGGACTGGACTTGGGCTTCCTATCGTGCGCAAGTTGCTTCATAAAATGGGAGCTGATATAACTGTGGAAAGTGAACCCGGAAAGGGAAGTCTTTTTAGTTTCGATTTATTACTTGACGAGGCTACTTTACAACAAGTGGCAAATACACCTAAAAAAGTTGTTCAGCCTGTAAAGGAACTACCAGTAGACTTTAACGGAAAGCGATTTTTAATTGTTGATGACAATAAAATCAACAGGTTGGTTACCAATCGTATTCTGAGTAATTTTAAAGCTGAGGTCAACGAGGCTTCTAACGGTAAAGAGGCCATAGATCTGATTAAAAATCAGGACTACGACCTCATACTTATGGATATTAATATGCCCGGACTAAACGGGTATCAAACCACTCAGATAATACGTGAATTTGAGTTAGATGTCCCTATAATAGCGCTTACGGCCTCTGTAGAAAATTATGTTATTCGAAAAGCGCAGATTTGCGGAATGAATGACGTGATTACCAAACCTTTCAATACCGAGAAATTTTTTAAGGCTATATCAGAGCAAATTGCCCGTCGCAGTCAGGTTATAAATTAAAAATAGCTGGAGCTGATTCACCTAGATTTAGGGGGTAGGCTTCTAAAACCAGCTTTAATTCCGATTCAGAAAGCTGATCTGGATCTTTATTGAATTTTTGTTGACTGTAGGTAGTACGCATCTGTTTGTAAGCCGTTTTTACCTGATCTAAAATTTCCACATACGCCTTATAATCGAGCTCGCGAGAGAACTGAAAGTTCAATACTGCATTTTTAGGCTGAGCAGGTTTATTTTCAGACTGGTCTGTATTTTTTACAAATTGAATGATTTCTTCCGATAGCGTTTCAATACTTGTCAGTTCATCATTTACCAGGTAGTTTCCGTCAGAATCAGCCGAAATACTAAACAGATTGCGCTCTGCAATTTGAGAAGAGCAATCTTTCGTTTTGCAAGGTTCCGGTAGTGTTTGACTTAAACCCTTGTCTGTCTCAATAGTTGTCGTAGTAAGAAAAAAAATGAGCATTAAAAATGCGATGTCGGCCATTGAACCGGCATTTACAGTAGTAGTTGTTCTCATAAAATGTGTTTTTAATTAGACATAAAAAACACGTATCAAGTAATATGCCTAAATGATTGTTTATGAGAATTTACGGCTAAACAGATTTTGTATTTATTCGCTGCGCTTTATCTGCCGCTGAATTTTTTCAATAGCCTGTTCAATTGATTTTTCCGGTTCAATCAGGTTGTAAGCTCCCCAAAATTCGGGGTCTGCAAAACCGGAAACTTCATCAGCCAGAATGGTGTTGTTCTTAAATTTTGATTTTCTTGAAATATCAGCTATTGGAATATTCTTTTCCCAATCTGTAACTAACATTTCACTACTGATCCGGTATTTATTATTGAAGAGTTTACGCTTCCAGTTTACTACGAACTCAAGCTTAACATTGCTATACCCATAATACCATTTACCGTCGCGGTTTCGATAATCTACGCGGTAGATTATTTCGGTAGGCCAGACTTTTACCTGATTTGGTTTTTTACGTACAAACAATTCGGCTGCAAGCTTTCGGTTTTCGACATTCATATTATACACCGCATTGGTTAGCGCATAACTGTTTGCGTCAATAAAGAGTTTACCATAATACAGCGGGTCTATAATAGTCTCCTTTTGCTTGAAGTTTACAGTATAAACCAAGCGGCCATCATCTGTAACCGGTTCTCCAAAACTGAAATCGTAGTCTGAAATAGTCTCCGGGGTCATAAAGAACTCAGGATATTTCATCAAATCAGCATATAGGGCGTTTAAAGGTCCTCCCTGAAGCTTGAGTGCAACGGTATCCAAACGATCGTAATTGGTGCTCTTTCGAGCTTTGTAAATCGCAACCAGATCTTTACCGTTTGAAGTATAGGGCTTTTTCTCAATGGCGACTACAGCTTCTGCCAGTGACGCACTTCGGTTTCTGCGATTGATGGATTCCCGGTAAAACGCAGTCATATACGTCTCATCATCCAAATAATTTTGATTACGGTTCTCAAAAATGAGACGTACCAAGGCTTCGGCGCTTTTGGGCCTTGTGACATTTACTGCGTCGAGTTGGGTAGCCTGCGGATTAAGACTAATGGTGTTTTCGGTTTTGCTGAGATCACTCAGGATGATAAGCAATTTTTCATAACCGGGATAGCCAAACGAAACTTTAGCCTGTGGCATAGCTTCCGGAATTTTTAATACGAAGTCCCCTTCAGAGTTAGTAACGGTCGCTATGTTTGAGCCTTCAATAAGAATGTTTACAAAGGGCAGTGGATCTTCAGTTTCTCGATCAATTACAGTCCCTTTATATTCAATAAAGCCTTCGGTTTCCTGGGCATTTAAAGAAGTTGAAGCGAGCAACAGAACTAAGACTCCTAGGTAGCTAAATATAAGCTTAAATTGATGCTCTAAAGTATGATATGATTGACTTGTTTTCATCAGAAATTTTATTTTGAATATACGGATTTCTGCGATAGATAAAAAGCCAATCTTAATAGTAAAAGGCTTTGGCACGATTTATGAAAATTATAATTGTGTAAATTTGTGCAACATTACAGGGTAATCCGGGTACTTAAATAAAACTAAAGTGATCAGAAATCAGCAAAATCATAAATTACAGGTATTCCCTAATGGGATAGTTTTTGTGCTATTCCTGATTTTTATTGGTTTTAGTGCATCAAGCCAGATTGATAATCGCTCGGGTTCTTTTAAAATCCCGGCTGCCAAAGATTCTACGGCCACGCCTTCCATTCAGCCTGAAAAATCTACACCAGATATTGAAATTCCAAAATCACAGGGAGGCTTGAAACTTGATGCAAGCGGTAAATTGGTTGAAAGACCGGTTCTAAGGGCTCCTGAGTCTTCAGACTTTTATATGTTGGACCGGGAGGATTTTGCAGATTCCGGAAAGCGCTATACCGATTCGATGAATGAATATCAGGCACGTTTAGATCGGGAGCGTCGAGGCAATGTTCCTCGTGAGAATATTGATTTTGGTGTTTTTAAAGGCAATTCTAAACAACTTATAATTAAGTGTCGTGATTTTGGAGCCATTGACAATGATCGTGTGGCTATTTTAAACAATGACCGCACTGTAGTGCCCAGCATATTTTTAGCGGGCACATTTACTCAGATCACCATGCAGCTTCAGGAAGGTTTCAATAAAATAGCGATTAAAGCATTAAATCAAGGTTCATTGGGTGCAAATACGGCAGAATTCTATATTTATGATGAACTTGGAAATTTAGTTTATTCTAATCAGTGGCTACTTGCAACCGGTTTTGAAGCTCAGTTTGTCTATGTAAAAGAAAGTAATAATTAAATTGAAGGTATTAGATATAAAAAATGGTCTGCTTTTGCAGACCATTTTTTATTGATTATGCTACAGATTTACAACTCACCCTTTTGTTCCTCAAGGTTATTGTTTCGGCTTCCGCCCTGACTGTAGAGTCTATTTTCTTCATCTTTTAAACCGGTTGTTTGTTCAGTTGTTTTTTCACCAGTGGGAACATCAAGGTCACTTCCGGTAAAATCGACTTCTTTTTTTCGATCTCTCAATTGCTCGTCAGCGCCGCCGTCTTTGTGAATATTCTTCTGATTAAGAATGTCTTTGTCGTGCTGAGTAAGATCTGAATTATAAGTTTTTTCTTCGTTTTTCGCTGTTTTCATAATATCAATTTTATTAAAGGTAGCAGACCGCTACCGTTATCGAAACTTTTTAACTGCCTTTAAAGAAAACTATAACAAGGTTTTAATAGAAGGTGTAGCCAGTGGCACAGCCAGAAAGAGTACTTTTAACATTTCAAAAACACAGCAGATTGATTTGTTGTGATACCGGGAGTATATGACTTCAAAAAGCAAGAAGATTTTTAAAAAGAGCCTGAAGATTATCGCTAAAATCTTTGGGGTAATACTGCTTTTACTTTTAGCACTCATCTTGTTTGTGCGCAGTCCTTGGGGGCAGGGTATTTTGGTAGATAAGGCGGTAAATTACATCAAATCAAAAACCAATACCGAAGTTCAGATTGATAACCTTTTTATCACATTTGGTGGTAACCTTTCTTTAGATGGTTTATATCTTGAAGATAAGCAAGGCGATACGCTGGTCTATAGCAAACACCTGGAGGCAGATATTCCGTTGTGGTCATTAATTAAAGGCGGACCGATTAGTATTGATGACGTAAGTTGGAACGGATTAAAGGCAAACATCATTCGTAAAGATTCTGTTTCAGGCTTTAATTATGAATTTTTAGTTGATGCCTTTGCTTCAGATACCACTACAGTACAGCAAACACCACAAGATACCACAGCTTTAGAACTTAATCTGGGGACTTTTGATTTTGAGAATTTCGATTTGAAATTTAAAGATGATGTTGCCGGTATTGATGCCCGGTTAAAACTTGATGAACTTGAATTGGACGTAGATAAGACTAATTTGGATCAATTTGTATTTGATGTGGGGGATGTACGTCTTAGTAACACATCCCTTTTCTACAAGCAAACAAAGCCATTTCCTGAAAGTGCAGACACTACAGCTGCACCGATGCCTCAGATACGTATAAGCAGCCTCACGATAAATAATGTTGATGTTGATTACGCATCACAGCCTGATGGTATTGCTCTGAAAGCTGATGTAGGGAATCTGGTTACATCGGTACCGCAGTTAAATCTAAAAGACCAGAACTATACTATTGATGGTTTTTTACTGGAGAACAGTATTGTAAATCTCGACTTAGAAACGCAAGAAAAGGCTTCGCAAAATGCTCAGGAACCCGTTCCTTTCAGTTGGCCTCAAATGGTGGTCAACGCAGAAAATGTAGAACTTCGAAATACAAATTTCACGTATACACTAGATGGAGCTCAGATTTCCTCGAGTCAATTTAACCCCAATGCTGTTGCACTATCTAAATTGAATCTTGAGATTCCTAATTTTAATTTTAAAGACCGAAACCTAACAGCAACTGTAGCTAGTGCCAATTTTCAGGAAGCTTCAGGTATTGACTTAAAGACGCTTGGCTTTGAAATTGAAGCAACTGATGAAAATTTAAATATTCGAGACCTTAATTTAGCACTGAATGGAAATGAACTTTCAGGCTCTTCACAATTGAGTTACACTTCACTGGCAGACTTTATTGAAAAGCCGGGAAATGCCAGACTCAATCTCAATTTAGATCGAATCGTCGCAGATTTAAATACGATTTTTAAGTTTCAGCCGGCCCTGCGCTCTAATGAATATCTTGCTACGCTAAGCAGACGCCCGGTTACCGGAAACCTTTCAGCTAGCGGAAACCTTTCAGCTCTCGACATTAATACAGCTCAAATCAACTGGGGTAATGCTACCAATGTCAGATTGCGAGGTACGGTTTACAACCTAACTGAGCCCGAGGAATTAGCCTACAACTTCCCCGATTACCGCATTACGAGCTCACGTAGTGATATTAATAAGTTTATTAATGAAGAAGAACTTGGTGTCGCATTGCCTGAAGATGTAAAGCTAAACGGATCGCTTAAGGGAACCGACAGTAGATTGCTTACTAAAAGCAAACTGGAAACCAGCAAAGGTCAAGTGGGATTAGATGGTAGATTGGCTTTTGGAGACACTATCGAGTTTGAGGGTAAAGTAAATGGCTCACAAATACAATTGGGCAGTCTTTTACAAAATGAAAGCCTAGGTCAGATTAGTTTTAATCTTGATGCACAAGGCTCGGGAGCTACGTTAAATGATCTTGATGCAAGCCTTACCGCACAGATTGACAGCTTAGGCTATAATAACTACACCTTTAAGGATTTGAAACTTGACGGTGAGTTTAAAAATGGAATCGGCACCCTTACTTCGGCGTATAAAGACAGCAACCTGAATATGAAGCTCAATGCAGATGTAGAACTCGATTCGGTAGCAAGTAGTGCGCGGGTAAATCTTGATTTAATTGGTGCTGATTTACAAGAGCTAGGTTTGGTAAAGCAAAATATTAAAGCAGCATTCAATCTTCAGGCTAATTTTAAAGGAACAGCGACCGACTATGAAGTTCAGTCAGAAATAACCCGCGGAGTGGCTGTTTACGATGATGAAGCCTATCAACTGGGAGACCTTTCAGTAAATGCATTTGTTAAGCCTGATACTACTTCGGTAGACATCCAAAATCGAATTTTAGAATTAGACCTGGAGTCCAATACGAGTCCGGGGCGTTTCCTTTCAGCGGTTCAAAATCATTTTAGACGTTATCTGGATACCAATCCCAATATGGATACCATTGCAGACCCGGTTGTGATTCGTGTGCGGGGAACGGTTCACGAAGCTCCTATTCTCAATGAAGTTTTTGTACCCAACCTGCGGCAGCTTGACACCGTACAAATTGCAATTAATTTTAATGAACTCAAGCGTGATCTCAATGCGGACATTAATTTACCCTATATCAATTATAACGGCTATACCATCGACAGCCTCGCATTTACCGTGAATTCTGATGCTGAGCATTTAAATTTTGACTTTGGTTTAAAAGAATTGATAGCCGGGCCTGTTGATCTTCAAAATACCAGACTCGAGGGAGCTCTACAAAATAGTAAGCTGGCTCTTGATTTTAGTTCTATGCACAAAAACGAACGCCTGATGCATATTGCTTCAGAGATCGAATTGCAGGATGATGTCGTCACGCTGCATATTCTGCCTGAAGAATTGATTTTAAATAAAAACTCCTGGGATGTAAACCCGAACAACCGCATTGCCTTCCGGGAAAATAATACCGTGTTTACTGATTTTGTTCTAAGCTACAACAACCAGAGGGTAGAAGCAGGTAACAACTTGCCTCGGGTATCTAAAGAGCATCTGGGCGTACAATTTGATAATTTTAAACTTTCGACCATAACCAGTTTTCTAAATCCTGATGAAAGTCTGGCAAAAGGTAAGTTGAGCGGTACTTTTGCCGTAGAAGAACCTACAACCTCCCCCGGAATGGTCACCGATCTTAAGATTGTAGATTTTGAAGTAATGGGGACCGATATGGGTGTCCTTACCGCGAATGGTAAATCCATCAGTTCAACAGCTTATGATTTTGATATGAGTGTTAAAGAAGGCGTTGCCGATCTGGACCTTACAGGAACCTATCGTACTAACACCACCGCGGCAGAAATTGATCTGGATCTCGATATCAATTCCTTACAAATGAAGGCTCTTGAGAACTTTTCAGTGGGTGAAATCAGCAATGCTTCCGGTACGGTCAACGGTAAATTGAGTCTAACCGGTACCACCGCAGAGCCCAATTACGAAGGAACTTTAAATTTTGATCAGGCCAAGTTTGAAGTAACCAAACTCAATGCTCCGTTTCTTTTAGCTAACGAAAGCATTAAACTTGATAATACCGCATTGTATTTTTCAGATTTTAAAATACTGGATTCCAGTTCCAATACATTGGTAGTAAATGGGGAAGTGGGCACCGAAAGTTTTGTAAATCCTACCTTCGATTTAGATATCAAAGCAACGAACTTTGAAGCACTAAATTCAACAAAAGACGATTTTGACCTGGTTTACGGCAGGGCTGTTTTTGATGCAAACGCAAGCATAACCGGTGATCTCAATCTGCCAAAAGTTGATCTTGATCTAACCGTTAAACCGGAGACCGATCTAACCTATGTAGTTCCACCTTCGGAGGTACAGATTGAGTCAAAAGATGGTGTTGTGATTTTTGTGAATAAGGAAAATCCAGATGCGATCTTAACCAATTCTGAAGAAAAGTCGTATACCGTTTCTGGTTTTGGCGTAGATGCAAAGCTGAGTATAGCAAAGGGCGCTACATTCAATTTAGTTATTGATGAACAAACCGGTGATAACTTTCAGGTTTCGGGTACCGGGGATTTTCAGTTTGATATGTATCCTAACGGAAGAATGACTCTGAGCGGGCGCTATAATGTTACAGACGGGCATTATGAAATGAGTTTATACGGGTTGGTTAAACGCCGTTTTGATTTGGCACCTGATAGCCGCATAACGTGGTCTGGGGACCCTTTTGATGCCGACCTGGATATCAAGGCCTACTACAGCGTTGAAACTTCAGCAAGCGGGCTTATGGCTTCGCAGACGAGTGGAGCAGACATCAGTACGCAGGGCCAGTATCGCCAGGAGGTTCCTTTTAGAGTCTACATCAATATCAATGGCGAACTCATGCAGCCGGTTATTTCGTTTAATCTGGATATTCCGGAAGGTAGCCGTGGTGCAGTAGGAGGGCAGGTGTACAGCCGGGTACAACAACTTAATCAGCAGGAAAATGAACTCAATAAACAGGTGTTTTCCCTTTTGGTACTCAATCGGTTTTTCCCTTCAGCATCCAGTGACGGAAGCGCGGGAGGAACGGCAACCATTGCGCGTGATAACCTAAACGATGCGATTTCAGATCAGTTAAACCTGTTTTCAGATAAGCTTTTAGGAGATACCGGTTTCAATTTAAATTTTGGTCTGGACAGCTACACCGATTATCAGGGGAGTTCACCTAGTGAACGGACAACACTAGACATCGCTGCACAGAAAAAACTCTTTGATGATAGAGTAGTGGTTAGCGTAGGAAGCAATGTAGACCTGCAGGGCAGTAATACTAATGCAGATGGCGGTACGGCCCCAGTAGTAGGTAATGTAAGTATAGAGTATTTATTGACAGAAGATGGTCGCTATCGCCTTAGAGGTTATCGTCGCAGTCAGTTTGAGAACGTCGTTGACGGGCAAATTATAGTGAACGGTATTTCGCTTTTATTTACGCAGGAGTTTAACAAGTTTACAGAGCTTTGGAAGTCGATGTTTCCGGCAAAAAAAGAAGAAGAGAATGATAAGAACTAACTATAAAATACAAATTACTGGCAAGTTCACTGTTCTTCTCATACTGGGTTTTATGCTTTACAGCTGCTCGGTAGAGCGCTTTATTCCGGAAGATAAATTTCTGTTTACAGACCAACGGGTAGAGCTAACACCAGATTCTGTGGTTAATGATATTGATAACATACAGCTTGACCTGGAGTCAGCGCTAAGACCAGATCCCGTGAGTAGCTTTTTAGGAGGCTATCCCGGTGTATATTTTCACTATAAGGCAAACCGGGAAAAACCGGGGTTCATCAATCGCTTCCTCAATAAAAAATTTGGACAGGAACCGGTTTACGATACCGATGTACAGACCTACGAGATGGAGCAAATTCTGTTGAATCGTCTCGAGAATAAAGGCTTTTTCTACAGTGTAGCCACTTCAGAGATTGTGCGCGATACGACCAATAAGGAAGCTGAAGCCATTTACCGCTTGCGGATGTCGAAGCCTTACCGTCTCAAAACCTATCAGCTCGACACCGATACGCTGATGGTTTACAATCCTATTAAAAACTCCCTTTCTGAAAGTCTTATTAAAAAAGATATGCGTTTTGATCTCAGCGCTATGAAGGCAGAGCGGGAACGTATTGATGGGTATTTAAAAGAGCGCGGTTATTACAATTTTAATTCGGCGTTTTTAATTTTTGAGACCGATACCAATCAGTACCGAAATAAGCGTTTTGATCTGTATTTGAGACTTAAAAAAGATGTGCCTGAAAAATCAATAATTCCTTATAAAATTGCCAAAGTCAATGTATACCCCAATAATACGGTAGAATTAGACAGCAGTGCACTAGACACCACACGATTTGCTCAGAAGAGTTTTATACAAGGGGAAACCTTCTTCAAACCGAAGCGTCTCGACCCCTTTATTTTGCTAGAAGAAGGCGATTTATACAGTCCGATGACCTCGAAGGCCACTAGCCGCAGATTGGGTTCTATTGGTGCTTATAAGTTTGTAAACATACGCTACAACGAGCTGGAAACCGATGCGGCAGATGATAGTCTGGGATTACTGGAAGCCAATATTTTTCTTTCGCCCTTAAATAAACGGGCTGTGCGCGCTGAGGTAAAAGCGGTAACCAAGTCAAACGGGTTTACGGGTCCCGGTCTGGGGCTCACTTTTGTGAACCGAAATCTGTTTAAAGGCGGGGAGACGCTCAATATTTCTTTAGACGGAAGTTATGAAGTTCAGGCCGGTGGTGCCGGAAATAATTCCGGGAGTTCGAGCATCCAGCTGGGTTTAAACGGAACCTTGATTTTCCCGAGAATGCTGTTTCCTATTGACATCTCAAAGGATTATTTTAAATACGATATTCCCAAAACAAAAATGGAATTAGGTGTGGCTTATCTTAACCGTACACAATTGTTTACACTGGGTTCGGTTGAAGGTAAATTTGGTTATATATGGCAGGCTAATAAATATGTTACCCATGAGATAAATCCGGTGGCGATAAACTATGTCTCTTTGGCCAATACCACTCCTGAGTTTGATGCCATCTTAGAAGCTAATCCCTTTTTACAAACCAGTTTTGAGCAGCAGTTTATTTCAGGCCTTACGTACTCTTTTATTTATAACGGAATGGTTGATGCCGGCAAAACCCATCAGATTTATTTTAATACCAATTTTGATACGGCCGGAAACAGCCTGAGCTTGTTTGCCAGTGGCGATAAGCCTCAGAGTATTTTTGGTCTCGATTACGCCCAGTATGCACGCCTGGATGCTGATGTGCGATACCATTTCAACTTCAGTAATCAAACCATCGCGACCAGGCTTTTTGCCGGTTTGGGTGTGCCTTACGGCAATTCGGAAGTGGTGCCTTATACCAAGCAGTACTTTTCGGGCGGACCTTATAGCGTAAGGGCATTTAGAACCCGCTCTCTAGGCCCGGGTACGTATGAGCCCGATAATAACAGCTATTACGACCAGACCGGAAATTTAAGATTAGAAGCTAATCTCGAATACCGTTTTCCTATTGTAAATATTCTTAAGGGAGCTCTATTTGTAGATGCCGGTAATGTGTGGAACACGACTAATAATGAAGCTCTGGAAGGGGATACTTTTGGCAGTGATTTTATCAGTGAACTTGGTATTGGCGGAGGTTTTGGTATGCGCGTAGATATTCAGAATTTTGTAATTCGGTTGGATCTTGCGGCTCCTTTTCACGATCCCAGTTTAGCACAGGGGAAACGTTGGTCGTGGGATGTGAGTAATCCGATACTTAATTTCGCTATTGGGTATCCGTTTTAAGCTTTCGCGAAAGCAAAGAAAAGAACAAAATTAGGACTTCCAATTTATCAAGTATAATAACTGCCTGTTTACAGGCCTAGGTTTTAGGATCTCTGCGGAACATCTCAATTACATTAAAAAGCAGAATACAGAAAATAACCCAGATAAAACCGGCGATAAAGCCACCAGCGATATCTGACGGAAAGTGTACACCCAGATAGATGCGACTGATGCCAATGCTTAGAATAAAAAGCACCAGAACCGTGATGCAAAGTACTTTTAGAAGCTTGTTAATTCTAAAACGGGTAACCAGATAAATAAGAAAGCCGTAAAAAGCCATAGCGCTCATCGCATGGCCGCTGGGATAGCTTAGGGTTTCTACGGTAACCAGATGTTCAATACTGGGGCGTGCGCGATCTATAAAGCGTTTTAAAATTACGTTTGAAATGGACGCTAAAGCCAGTACCAGTACAATTTGCAGAACGTACTTCCATTGCTTAAAGACAAAATACGATAGAATTGTAGCGATTACCAGAATGGTTAAGTAGCCGTACAAATCCCCCACGTCTGTGACAAAAATAAAGTACCTGGTAAGTGCAGGATTGCGGTAGGAGAGAACATAATCTGTAATTCGAGCATCCCAGGCATTCAGCATATCAGATTCCAGCGTATCGGTAAGTTCAATAAACAGGTTGATACCAAAGACTACAATAACCAAAGCAACAAGGATGGTAATTAGATAAGGCAGCCCGGGGTTGTACTGATGAAATTTATCGCGCAGCAGTCGGCCTAATTTGTAAATAAACTGAAGTAATGTATTTCTCATAGATGGCATTTAAACCGCCGGAAGCATTTAGCCATTGAAATTACCAATTCTAAACTGCGATACTTTTAATTTTATCTTAAGGTTTTATGATTTGAAGTAGCGAGGCTTTAAGCGTTTAGCTCAGCATCTTCTGTAGTGCTTAATCCACTCAGATCTACTGCAATTCTGCCATTTTTGTGAGACATCAGGTAAATGAATTTTTCACCCCATTTGATTTCATCAAACTTATACGAGGAGCGGGAATAAACCGATTGCGAGAAGCTTTCGTCAAAAGCCTTAATCACGACAATAATCTCAATGTCACCCATCGCGAGTTCTTCTCTTTTGAATTTTAAGAATGGACTGTCCCCGGAAATGGGATGAACAATGGTCCAAACCGCCGGAAGGAAAACAACTTTAGAGCGTTCTAATTCCAGCTCATAAAAATCCCGTAGGCTTGAATTCTCACGTAATATAGATAGTGAAACTTTAGCTTCCACCTCAAGCAATTGATTACCATGTGGATTTGCCACCCGAAACATAAAACCATTAATGTCTTTATAAGGAGCAACCACAGCCTGCTCGCTATACTTCAATTTTGCTGCAGGTTTTGAAAAGCGTCCGTAAACTAAACCGGTAGCCAGTGCAAACCCCAACAGCCCCAGCATAGACTCGGTTGCAGCTACAATATTAGCCAGAATACCTAGTGGTGCCACCTGCCCATAACCTAATGTTGTAATGGTCTGTGCGCTAAAAAAGAAAGCTTCGGTAAAACGCTCAAAAGGCGTGATGCCGTTTATCCCGGTTAAATTTTCGGTACCGATACTCACGTATATTGAGGCAAAGAGGAGGTTTGTACAAAAGTAGGTAAGCCCCACGAGCAGCAAAAAGCGCGGCCAGGACATCGTCACCAGGGTATGGAAGAAATTCAATCGCTCGAGAAAAGGCACGTTGTCTTTGTGAATATTGAACGAACCGTCTTTTTTAAGTACGCGATAATGGCCCGAAGTGGCCTTTTCGCCCAGACCAAAGTCATTGTACTCCTGTTTTTTATAAGTTTCCGGGGGTTGCATTGCAGACATACCTTGGCATTTTCGCACTAAAATAGGGCTAAAATTTCAGTTGCAGGATTTTGACTCATTGCTGATGCCAAAATAGGAGACTTAGGCTTGGTTTGCCTGTGTTTTTTGATAGATCAATTCAATAATTAAGAGGAAAGTATAATACTCACAGAAACCAGTACTCCGATTTTATTATCACCAAATTGTTGAATGAGCAAGGTGAAGAGCGCCAAAACGCACAGAATTCCTGCTGCGGTGTGTATCCATCTTTTTGACTCTTATTCGTTATGCTTTTTATAGCCTATGTCATTAACAATGACAGCATCACAATATAGCTTAGCCAAAGAAGATTATTGATACCACCTGAAAATATACTTTCACCAAAATGATTGTTTACAAATTCAAAAGTACCGTCATCATTGCGGTTTTTTGAAAGTTTAGCGTATGAATATGCAGTTAACAAGGCGATGAGACCAGCAAAAGCGAAGGCTACCGGCGTACCTCCTTTTGCTTACGAAACCGCGAGACCAAGAAATGCGAAAATTCCGCCGCTAACCATTTCACCAATTCCGATAGAGTTGGCGTCCTTTAATCCTATTTTTTACTCATAGTATTGTTTTCTACAAAATGAATAAGCAAGTCGGTTTAAAAGCGGGGCTGAAAAAAGAAGCGTGTTTAGTATGACTGTTTGCTAATCGACCTTCTAAAAATAAGTTAGGCAAAATTTATAAAAATCACTTGTGAAGTCTTTTACTCTATTAAATTTACCCTCTTCCGTTCTGTGCTTACATTTCCCTAAACAATTTGGATTGAGGTAACACATTGCTCTCCTGGGTGAGTTTCAGAATTTTCGTTTTCAGGTAACTCCAGCGTTGCACTTCTTCTTCTCAATAGGGCAACATAACTTTTGTTAGAATAAATAAAATATAAAATGCTTCTTCGTAAGAGTCGATTTAATTTTTCAATTCCAAATGGCAAAGTCAAATACGAGTTAGATTTATTTACTTAAACATCCTCAAATGAGTATTCAATTCCGTCATTCTGTTTACAGTTCGACAGAATCAAAACTCTAAGGATTTGTATTAAAATTTTTCTATTCATTCAACTCTGTTTGGGTCATTTCAACTTGTAGCGCCCTTGGCTATTGCCAGTGAAAGATTAGAATACACTTACTTTTCTATAAAGCAGTTAGGTGGTTTATTGTAGTTATTTCCATTTTAACACATGATCCAATACGTGCTATAGCCAATAGTACCAATCGTATTTATTCGTTTTTGCTTAATTCTTTAATTTTCATTTTGGCGTGTTCATTGTCGGGGTTTAGTTCAAGAGACTTTTTATAGTTTTCGATTGCTTTTTGAGTATTACCTAATGTTTCTTGAGCTTCTCCTAAGCTATCAAAGGAATTGGATGATTTCGGGTAATTTTTCACATTCAAGATGAAAAAATCCAATGCATTGGATTGGTCTTTACTATTTACACTTTGCAGCATTCGATAACCTAATTGGTTTACAAGATATTCGGGAGGAGGAAAATCCCATGAAAGTCGTTCAGAAAGTGAATGAAAATGTTGAATTAATTGCTCTTTATCTTCCACATCACGATAAGAGATTCCATAGCCTTCAAAAATTGTTGAGATTCCATTATGAAAAGCAATGATTGGAACTGAGCTGTGGTCTTCATTTTCAAAGTATTCTAATTTTGCAGGTAATTTACCTTTGTACTTACTATTTAATGACTCGTAAAATCGTATATGACGATCACGATTCCTGATGTTTCTTTTGCCCCAATTGGCAGTAGCTATGTAAATAAATCGCTTAAATGGTTGTTCGGTCAGGGCATCTAACTTTTTGTCCATGGTTTCTGAGTCCCATGTTCCAAAACTTGGATCAACAGCAATAAACGAATTGAAAAGTGTCTTTTCTTTCATATATGCATGAGTGGCCAATAACCCCCCTAAAGAATGCCCAAAAAGTATTCGGTAGGGTGAAGTCCTAAAATTTTTATCTAATTCAGGTAAAAGTTCATCTTCCAAAAAGCTAAGAAAAAGATCTCCACCGCCAGAATTATTCTCTCTAACTGTGATGATTTTATCTGGGGTGTAATCTCGTCTTCTATCTACATTTTGAATAGCAACCACAATCATCTCTGGAATTCTGCCGTTTCTGTAAGAATCAGAACTCATATAGTTGACAATGCCAGAAATGGCTTTAAAGTGTATATTTCCGTCAAGTATAACAAGAATTGGATATCTCTTATAAGATGATTCTTTATCATTGTATGAATCAGGAAGATTAATCCAATATTCTCTGTCTTCATTCAAAATATCAGACTTAAGTGAATGTATTGTGCCGATTACAATTTGTCCAGCATCTTGTGATTTAAGCTGATTAATTCCTATCAAAAAAATTAGTATGGTAATGATATTTTTACTCATTCTTTTAATTTCTATGTGGTTGCCAACGGTCTTGTATAGCCTTTATTTACAGGTTAATACGCGTTAATTTTCGGTTTGGCACTGACTTTTACAATTGACAGTGGATTCGGACGTAGAGTCGAATCTGCCGTAATTGCGGTTATATATTGTTGCCTGTTGCACAAGTTAGCAAAAAGCTAACATACGGTTTACCTTTGATTTGCAATTGAGTTGTAATTTCATGGTATGCAAGGAAAGAAAGTATATCAAGAGCAGCTCTTCAATAGTTTCCGGCTGTGTGAGCGGGTTCCGCAATACAATTGCTATCGAAGGATAAAACAAGCCAACAAATGCATGCAGCTCTCCGCCATCGCCTATAAGCTCAAGAAGTACCTGAAATTTATTGAAAAGCGCACCAAAAGTGGGGCAGGGACGCTTGGCTTGAATTTTAGACAAAAAACAAGCCCAATAGAAGCATTTAAAGCCTTACTAACCTATGTAAACTTCGCAAGTTCACCAATGATCTAAAACGAGAAAACCGCTTAATAACGGTTTTAATAAGTGATATTTTCTAAGAATTAGAGGCTTGTGCAACGGTTACCGGTGTTGTGCATAGTTATTTTTTCCATATTCCAAATTCGTTTTTTATTAAGTCTAAAAGTTCATTGAAATATATTAATTCATCTACGTCAGGATAATATTTTAAATAACTTTCTGGATTTCCGAAATCAACTTCGTGGAATTTTTTATCTGCTTTGATTTGAGCTTTATAACCAATTCCATCCATAATTTCTTTAGCTTTCCACATTAGTTGATATTCTCCATCAATAAGCTCAACATTTCCACGCTCTCTCATCTTATATTTTATTTCAGACATATTCGGAAGGTACTGAACATTGGTGCGTAAAATACTATTCCAAACATACTCCATAGCATTTTCCGATTTTAGAGTTTGCTTTTCAGTCCGTAGTTGTGTTTGTCCAGAGACCTTTGCGTAATGTTGGTAAAATTTCGCTGTCCATTTGCCCGATTTATCTTTGTACATTCTAAAAAGGGAAGAGTAATTAGTTATTCCGCCACCAGCATAGATTCGAATTTCAGAATCTAGAGTCAGAGAGTCAGATAGTTTTAAATCTGTATTTATTCTGCTTATGTTTTGCGCATAAATACCAATTGAAAACAGAAATATTATTAAAATTTGGATGTTCTTCATAATTATGCACAACGGCTCGGCTATAAACCGTTGCTGAAATTTAGCCTAAAACTTAGCAAGTACAAAACAGCGCAAGAAAATCCGTAGTCCCGACGCTTCGGGATTCAGGATCTGCAGATACTGGCAATGGTTTATAGGTTTTGATGGGAGGTAAAATGGGTATGGAATTTCAAATTGCTTTGTGGTGTTTCTTATAGTTTGGCAAAACGTTAATAACACGTCAGATAAATTATATTAACGTTCTACTTGGACTTGGAAAAACCGTTCTTTAGGTGGAGCTGTTGCTATTGGCAGAAGTTTTTTTAAATTTCAAACGCCTTATTTTGGTCGAGAAACTTAAGATTTAAAAAAAATAATATGAAAAGAATAGTTGCTCTTTTGTGTATATCATTATTGTTTATTGGTTGTGAGACATTGTCTTATGAAAAGAGCTTTAATAGATTGGTTGAGAATATTAAACACGAGAGAATAGGGATTGTTACAAGTACTTTTTCACCAAGAGAGAATATGAAACCTACACATTTTGTGATTAACAGTATTGATACAATTTCTCCTACAAATAGTTTAGTCATGGATGAGCTTTACATAGGAGATAAAATTGTGAAAAATAGTTCTGATAATATAATTAAGATTTTTAAATCAGACACATTGTTTAAAAAGACTTGGATGTATAAAATACCTGAGAAATGTCGTAAAGACCGTAGATTTCCGACTGACTGGAAAACTAAATGGATTGAAGCCACAATGATGGAATAATAGTGAAGAAGCCTTCATACTCGGGT
Source organism: Leeuwenhoekiella sp. (assembly GCA_002708845.1). Classification (GTDB taxonomy): domain Bacteria; phylum Bacteroidota; class Bacteroidia; order Flavobacteriales; family Flavobacteriaceae; genus Leeuwenhoekiella. The sequence continues at coordinate 306,511 of PAPI01000024.1, read as the reverse complement.
TGCATCTTTTTAAGCAGAAGCCTTTTTTATTTTGGGATTCTACACTATTAATCTACATAATTTAGGTTATTTGAATCGTATTTTAAGAGCTACTCTCTCTAGTAGGATGTTCAATAGTGCCATTTATCTGAACAACGCTAATAAGTGTAAATTTGTGCTAAGTAAGCCGGGGTATTTTATAAATAGGCCAGATTATGAGATTCACTTCATTTAGGCGAATTGAGGGTTTTTTTGACCTGAAGAAAACCGGAAAAGAAAAGTATCTCATTGTAGAATGGCAGGAGTATATGCGTTAATATGAGTGATCATCCAGTTGTACCTTACCCCTAAACGTTCTATAGACAAAAAAGGTATAACCCAGCACCAGCGGCCCGCCAATGAGTACAAAAAGCAGCATAATGCCCAATGACTTATCTGAAGATGCAGCCTCATAAATATCCAGACTGTATTCAGGGTCAAGGGTAGAAAAAAGCAGGTTGGGGTACAATTCTACCGCAACTAATACCATAAGCAGACTTACGGTAAGTGAAGAAAATAAAAAAGCCATTTTGTAATTGCGCTTACTGGCCAGGCGCGGCACGTTTGCAATACTCATAAAGGTGAGCACCGGTATTGCAAACAGCCAGGGATTGCTTTTAAAATCATCAGATAGGTGCGGAATATAAAGCAGCGTATACAAAGAGGTAATGGCAAAACTCACCATAAAAAAGATCATACCTTTTTTAAGGAGATAGGTAAGTTTAGCAAAGAGACGCCCTTCGGTTTTTAAAAGTAAATAGATGGCGCCGTGAGCCATAAATAGGGATAAGGTGGTGATTCCCGTCATCAAGGCATACGGATTAAGTAATTCAAAAAAACCAGCCCCGGCATATTGATAGTCGGGACCTATGGCGATTCCCTGTAGCACATTTCCCATCACGACACCCAGTAAAAAGGCAAGCATAATGCTCGAAACACTGTAACACACATCCCATAGCCTGCGCCACCACAGCATAGCTTCTTTACCGCGAAACTCAATTGCTATGGCTCTAAAGATGATAAATACCAAAAACAACATAAAGGGCACATAGAGTGAAGAAAAGAGGGTGGCATACATCACCGGGAAACCCGCAAAAAGTGCCCCACCGCCTATTACCAGCCATACTTCGTTGCCGTCCCAAACCGGCCCCACGGCATTGAGGGCAATACGCCGGCTTTGTTCTTTCTTAAAAAACAAATGCCAGGCCCCGGCACCAAAATCAAAGCCGTCTAATATGGCATAGCCCGAAAAAAGCCCGCCTACAACGAGAAACCACAAGGTGGGATAATCTATTCCTAAAAATGTTTCCATAAGATACGTTTAACCGGTTACTGCCTGTGAAATTTCTTTAGTCAGGGGGCGATTGTCGTCGTCATCCTGAGCTTCCTCATAAGGGCCGTGCTTAATTTTTTTGTTCAGCAGGTAAACAAACAGTACAAACAACAGGCTATAAACTGCCATAAAAAGAATGAGTGAAAACAGAATTTGATTGGCCGATACCGCTTGCGAAAAGGCTTCATCGGTACGTAATAAGCCGTAAACCACCCAGGGCTGTCTGCCCATTTCAGCAGCAAACCAACCTACCTGATTGGCAATCTGCGGAAGCAGGGCGGTAAATACAAACACCCATAATAACCAACGTTTATTAAACAGTTCCTTCCGCCAAAGCAAATAACACGCATAGAGGCTGAGGGCTATTAAAAACATGCCAATAGCAATCATCAGATGGTAAAACTGAAACACCGCGTTGATCTGCGACGGCCGCTCATCTTCAGGAAACGCATTGAGCCCGGTTACCGGGGTTTCAAAATCCTGGTCTATTAAAAATGAAAGTCCACCGGGTATTGCGAGTCCGCTAACTTCCTGACTTTCTTTATCTACCCAACCGAATAAATACAGGTCTGCCGGAGCTTCTTTTTCAAAGTGACCTTCCAGAGCAGCGAGCTTGGCGGGCTGGTTTTTGGCCACGCCGTCTGCACTTGCATGACCGGCTACGAGTTGTGCCAAAGAGGTTATCGTAGCTACAACAAGCGTTATTTTAAAGGCCTTTTTAGAAATGGCAACATACCTGCCTTTTAAAATGTAATAGGCGTGCACACTCAAAATCAGAAAAGCACCTGCTAAAAAAGCACCAAGCCACACGTGAATAATACGCTCTACACTAGACGGATTAAAAACCATTGCCCAGAAGTCGGTGATCTCGGCCCGGGCATTCAGGCCTTCGCCTACAATATGATAACCTGCTGGTGTCTGTTGCCAGCTGTTGGCGACCACAATCCAGATGGCACTAAACATAGATCCCAAAAAGACCCCAATGGTTGATACCAAATGTACCCAGGGTTTAACGCGGTTCCAGCCAAAAAGCAATACGCCCAGAAAGCCACTCTCCAGGGCAAAAGCGAAGATTCCTTCTGCTGCGAGGGCACTTCCAAAAACGTCACCCACATAACGCGAATACGTTGCCCAGTTGGTGCCAAACTCAAACTCCATCACAATCCCGGTAACAACTCCAATACCAAAAGTGAGTGCAAAAATTTTAGTCCAGAACTTGGCTAGAATATGATACTGTTCTTTTTTGGTCCTGATATATATGCTTTCAAAAAAGACCATCAGCAGACCAATTCCAATGCTCAAAGGCGGGTAGATATAATGAAAGGCAATGGTAAAGGCAAACTGGATTCGGGCGAGGATTTCAGTATCCATTTTTTTAGGTTTTCGCAGCTGCGAAAGGATTCAGACACAGCCGGTTTTGACACCCTAAATTTACAACCCAAAAGCTTTATAAACCCAGTAATTACAAGGCTTTTAGTGTTAAATGTCTTTCATTTTAAAATGAAAATTATAAGAAGTGTTGGAAAGTATTTTTGGCAAGTCGTAAATCTGAAATGGTGCTATTGAAACCTAATAATATTTTTTTAGAATAGTAGAGCTAGAAGAATGATAAAAACTCCACAACAAATAACGAGCATTGAAATGCCGTAAAGTTTTCCTAACGGTGTGTCAAAGTCATTGCTATTTTTTGAAAGGTATCTTCTATAGAAGAATCCAACAACAATCAAAATTAATCCAAGAATTATTTGGGGCAGAATGCCTTTGAATTTCATTTACAGGTTTTTGTAAAATTAGAAGATAAGGGATTTAAAAACGATGAAATTCGTAAGCTTTTTAACTTCAAAGAAATTTAAAAAACCCCAAAATTTTTATTAGAAAAAGTGAGGCTTTTCGAAAACTAAAAATAGGATAACAAATCAAACTCAATAAACCGGAAGAAAATAGCCCAACATAAGTAGAAGATGTAATGCAAACAGCATCAAATCTTTTTTCTTCCGGCCTGTCATTTTATTGAAAGTCTTTTACTGCGTCGCCCAGATCGTAAACGGTCGCCTGAGACAAAGTAGTCTCCAGTACACTGCTTCCGGCGGCACTGCGGTAACCCCCGGCACAATGCACCACGATAGGTTTGTCAGTAGGGATTTCACTGCTACGCTCCCGCAACTCGTGAAGCGGGATGGTTATCGCGTGTTCAAAGAATTTACCGTTTTCGGTTTCACTTCTGTTTCTAATGTCTACAACGGTAAATGCTTCAGGATTGGCTTTAAAAGCTTCCAAATCCAATTTTGGCGAAGTTACACCTGCAGATTCCTGCAAGGTAATAACCCGTTTTACCTGAGTTTCGTAGCCTATTTTAGCAATTCGGTTTAAAATTTCATGCGCGGCAGCTGCACCTTCGGTAACCAGACTAAATTCTTCTTCGGGCTGTACAATTGAGCCCAACCAGGTTTCAAACTTATGAGCCTCCTTAGCGGCCATAATATTGATGCTGTTGCGCTTGTGACCTTTCTTGTAGACCGCTTCATCACGGGTATCAATAACCAGCGCGTCACCGTTGACTTCAGCCTGAAAGAGATTAAAGGGGATGTCGGCTATAGCATTTCTCAGAGTAGGGGCACCTGTTTTATTAAGATCTACATTATAACCGAAGTAATGTGGGATGAAAGGCTGTGAATCAAGCAAATGATTGATAAATGCTTCTTCCTCATCTACCTTAAACGCCCAGTTGGTTTCGCGTTGCTCTTTGAGGCTGCTGCTGGTTTTATCTGCGCTCATACCTTTTCCGCAAAGGGAGCCGGCACCATGAGCCGGGTAAACCATAGCATCACCGGGCAAATCTTCAAACTTTGTTGTCATGGTTTGAAACATGGCTTTGGCCAGATCCCGGCGTTTAGCTTTTTGATTTCCCGCATTCTCGCGTAAATCAGGTCGGCCAACATCACCTATAAACAGGGTGTCACCGGTAAATAGAGCGGTTTCGTCATCGGTCTTTGCAACGATGGTAATACTGTCAGGGCTGTGTCCCGGGGTGTTTAAAGCGGTAAAGTCAATACTTCCCATTTTAAAGTGATCGCCTTCATCAAAATGCTGATGCGTATAACCTGCACCGGTTTTTTCGCTGTTATAAATAGTCGCGCCGGTTTCTTTATGTATCTGCAGATGGCTGCTTATAAAATCGGCGTGCGGATGGGTTTCAAAAACGGCTACAATCTTTGCATTATGTTCTTCGGCAAAGGCATAGTATTGCGCAGGGTCACGCTCGGGATCAACCAGAGCAACAAGACCTTCGCTTAAAATAGCATAGGAGAAATGAGAAAGCGGTTTATATTCAAATTGTTTAATAAGCATAGCTGAATTTTTATACAAAATTAAGAGCCTGGGGCTAAGATGGCTGTAACTTTTGATACAAAGGGAATTTACCGGTAACAGATGATATAGAATAGGATATATGCTTAATTTTAACCCAAACGGCTAACTTTTATGCAACTTACTTTAAAAAAATACCAACTCCCTTTAAAGCACACGTTTACCATTTCCCGGGAGTCTCACGATTTTCAGGACAGTCTGGTGGTTTGTCTTTCGCAAGGCGGAAAGACCGGTTATGGGGAATCTACTTCAAATCCTTATTACAACATTACGCTGGCCAGTATGATTGCTGAAATAGATGCAATTGGGCAGGATATCGAATCCTTCGAGCTTAAGGAGCCGGCAGCATTTCATGCATTTTTGGTCGCTAGAGGGCTCAGTAATTTTGCCATTTGCGCTTTAGATCTTGCCGCTCACGATCTCTATGGAAAGCTGCAGCAGAAACCTCTTTATGAATTGTGGGGAACCTCAAACACAAATTATCCCGTAACCAATTATACCATCGGGCTGGCTTCCGTAGAAAAAATGCTGGAGAAAATGCAGGAAAAGCCCTGGCCTATCTATAAAATTAAATTGGGTACACCAGATGATGTGCAAATCATAAAAGAATTGCGCAAGCATACCGACGCTATTTTTAGGGTAGATGCCAACTGTGCCTGGGATGCCGATACAGCCATCAAAAACTCCAAAGCCCTTAAGGAACTTGGGGTTGAATTTTTAGAACAACCCCTAAAGGCTGGAGATTGGGACGGACTCAAATCGCTTAAAGCCGAAAGTGCTTTGCCTGTAATCGCTGACGAGAGTTGTATCGTAGAAGAAGATGTGAAGCGCTGCGCCGGTTACTTTGATGGGATCAATATCAAGCTTACCAAATGTGGCGGGCTCACCCCTGCACTTCGTATGATTGAAGAAGCAAAAAGCCTGGGGCTTAAAGTAATGGTGGGTTGTATGACCGAATCTACCGTGGGTATTTCGGCAATTGCCCAATTACTACCCCAACTGGATTATGTGGATATGGATGGAGCGATGCTGCTCAAGGAAGATATCGCTACAGGCGTAAGGATTGAAGAAGGTGGAAAAGTAATTTTTCCGGAAACAGGAGGTAGCGGTGTTGAATTGTTATGAGTTTTCTGCTCAATCATAATCCCGGTCGTACGTTTACGCAGAATGGCGTGGAGTACCTTTATTTTGGAGGAACCTCGTATCTGGGTTTGCAAACACATCCTGATTTTCTAAAGACATTTGCCGAAAATATAATGCAATTTGGAAGCAGCCATGGTGCCTCCCGCAACAGCAATGTACAGCTTGAACTTTATCAAGAGACAGAACAGTCGCTTGCCAGATTTACCGGAGCTGAATCCTGTCTAACCACTTCGTCGGGATTTATGGCGGGTCAAATTTTGAGAGAATATATGGGCAGTGCGGGTTATGAATTATTTCACTATCCCGGAAGTCATGCTGCTTTACGATTGGCTTCAGATTTTCAGTTTGAGACGCCCGAAGATTTGCGCTTTTCGATCTTAAACTACCTTAGGAAGAAAGCTTCCAGACCACCGGTTTTATTTTTTGACAGTATCTCTTTTACGGCAGATCACTTTCCGGATTATTCATTTTTAAAAAGTTTGCCTTTAGATCAAATCGTTTTGGTTGCAGATGACTCCCACGGCATAGGTGTGGTAGGCGAGGAGGGGAGTGGTTGCTATGCAGGTTTGAAAGCTCTGGGAGCAAAAGACGTACTGATTTGCGGTTCGCTGGCCAAGGCGATGGCAACCCCCGGGGGCTTTATTTTGGGCAGTCGAGATCGTATGGAAGTAATCAGACAACGTCCGGTTTTTGCTGGTGCAAGTCCGGCCAGTCCTGCAGCTGTGGCAACTTTAGGTAGTACAATAAAACAAATTAGCCTTCAGCATCAAAAGCTAAAGGCTAACTTATCTTACTTTTTAGAAAATCTTGAGAATCCGGAGTTTTTTCAATTCAATCCGGGTCATGCGGGCTTCAATTTTGGCGAAAGACGTTTGGTTAATTATTTAAAAGACCACCACATCATCGTTACTGATTTTGAATATGCGGGCGGCGGTACTAACCGACTCACCCGCATTGTAATTACAGCCCTCCACACTCGCGAAGATTTAGATCATCTGCTCGAGGTGTTGAAGCGCTATTTCAGCACTTAATCCCGATCCCACCACACACCGGTGTCAATAGTTTGCATCACTTTAGCTACTTCATCGCCGTTACGGGTCTGCTCCGATGAAGGATATTGAGCACGACGCACCCAGCGCCCTGCTATATCCGGATTTTGATCTACCGGAAGGCTTAGACCCGGAAATACATCAGTACTAAAATCGTAGCGTCGTAAATCCACAAAAGATTCTGGATTGAGGAAGGTCGCGATAAACTTTTCGCGCATAATTAGTGCAAGCGTCAGATTGGATGCACCAACAGCTACAGAAGCATCAGCCAGGTAAGCTGCCTTATCTTCAGCCGAAACTCCAACTTTATCCATATTAGCAGCGATACCGGCTAAATAGGCACTATATGCGGCGGCAGTGCTTCCGGTTGAGGTCGGTGTTCCGCCATTTTGTAAAAAGCGCGCCTCGGCCTCTATAAACTTAAGTTCACTGTAACTTCCTAAAATAATCGGCGCAGTCTGACTGCTGTAGAAATCTTCGGCTCCCAAATCTGCTGTTGCCGAAATACGCGGATCTACCTGATAAGCACCACCGGTACCGCTGATGGCTCCTAAATAATCGGTATCATTTTCATCGATACTTGAAATCAATGGAATACGGGGGTCTTCATTAATTGTAGCAAAAGGGAATTCCGTTCCATCCATCGAGCTGATGAGCTGATCGTTGAGTAATACTGAAAAATTCCCCGTGTTATTGGGTAAAACCACACCAGCATACCAGGGGTTAAAGTTTCTGGTATTGTATGCTAACTCATAATCATCTTCATTAGAGGTAAAGGAGGAAGAAGCTGCACTAAGTGCGCCACTTACTGCCGAGGCCTGATCTACTTCCGTAAGGTGCAGGCTGTATTTAGCCTTGAGAAAATAAGCCGCTTTAAGCCATTTAGCGAGATCACCTCCATAAATTAGATCATCGCTGCCAACCGAACTGTCACTCTGACCCAGAAGTACAATAGCCTCATCAAGCAGGGTATTGATCTGCTCATAAACAGCTTCCTGAGCGTCAAAAGCCGGTGAAAAATCACCCTCTCCTAAAGTTGCCTGAGATGCGGGTACAGCGCCCCAATTATCTGTTGCCAAACCCAGGTTTGTGGCCTGCAGTACTTTGGCAATGCCCTGATAGCCGGTAAGGTTGCGGCTTTCTGCAAGTTCGAGCATCGTCTGAATATCAGGTAAGGCCTGCAGATAAATATTTGACCAGCCGCCCGCAAGCTGGGTTTCTTCCTGGGCATCGGTATTCTGCTGGAAATAGGAAGCCAGTTGTTGAGAATACTGGCACATACCAAGTGCAATACTGTAATGCGCCGAGCTGGTATAATAAATAGAAGTTGGCATCAAATCAGCAGGAGCCAGCTCTTCAAGTCCTGATTTGTTAGGGTCTATATTGTCTCCCAAAAATTCATCACATCCAGCGATGGAAAGCGCCGTTGCAAATACCAGGGTATAACGTGTTAATGTTTTCATCGTTTAGAAATTAAGATTTACAGAAAAGAGATACGATCTCGTGTTGGGAATGTTAAGTCCGGCAAAACCATAGGCATTGGTGCCTGCACTAAATTGCGAGCCTTCAGGATCATAACCTCTGTAGTCAGTAGTGAGAATCAGATTGGTTCCGGTAGCGCTAAAACTTACCCGGTCAAAAGGAAGCTTCTCCGTGATTTTAGAACCTAACTCATAACTCAGCGTGATGTTGCGTAAACGCCACCAGGACGCATCCTGTACCATAAGCTCCGGTGCACGGTTAAATGCACTGGAGTTTCGGTAGTAGTTTTGATCTGCAAGAACGGGAATGTTGTTTGGCGTACCATCTGCTAAAACCCCATCGATTATAATATCCTGATAACGGGTTTCGGTAACTGCGAGTATACCATTACGAATGCTGTTACGCTGGCTGCTGTCGTATAAATCACCTCCCTGCTTGCGCTCTAACAATAACGAAAGCGAAAGCCCTTTATAGCTTAATGTATGCTGAATGCTACCCAGCCAGTCTGGCATAGCATTGCCCAGAATAACACGTTCTCCGGTATTTAAACTTGGTAAACCGTTAGAGCCAATAAGACGCTCTCCGTTTTCATTACGATTCCAGTCGTAGCCATACAGGTCGCCAATAGAACCTCCTTTTTCAAGTTTTGAAATAACTCCGGCAAAACCGGAGTCTACAAAGACGATTTCATCAATTCCATCAGGTAGAGATAAGACCTCAGTATCAACTTGAGAAAAGTTGACCGTAAGATCCCAGTTGAAATTTTTAGTCTTAACTGGTGTAATTGTTAGTAAGGCTTCAAACCCTTTGCTTTCTATTTCTCCTGCATTAAGCACAAAGGTGTTAAAGCCTGAAGATTGCGCAACCGGTACCGGTAAGATCTGGTTAAAGCTGTTCTGTTTATATACGGTGAAATCAAGACCCAGACGATTTTGGAAAAAACGAAGCTCGGTTCCCGCTTCAAAGCCTTTTGTACGTTCAGGTACCAGATTATCAGATGCACCACCACTTTCACGAGATACACCATCCACCGTTCCAAAAGGGAAGTTGGTAGGTTGATCGTAATACACTCCAGTATAGGCAGGTGCATCTTTACCTACTTCGGCATAGGAAGCTCTGAATTTTGCGTAGCTGATAAAATCTGGAAGACTGCCCGCGTATTTAAGCGTTTGTGATAAAACGTAGCTCAAACTTATTGATGGATAAAAGAAGCTTCGATTTTGCTTGGGTAGGGTAGAAGACCAATCATTGCGACCGGTAACATTCAGAAACAAACTGTTTTTATAGTCAAGTCGCAGATCTCCGAAAAGACCCACAATACGGCGCTCAATACCGGTCATATCCTGAAAAAAGTTAGTAGCTGCAAAATAATTATTGAGTCTTCCACCTTCAGCGAGTCCTTCTCCGCGTTTGGTATTTCGGTCCAAATCAATAATTGAAATCTGATTCCCTAACAGTAAGCTGGCATTAAAATCTTCACTGAATGATTTCTCAAAATTTGCGTAGAGGTTTGAGGTGATCTCATTGTAATTAATTCCTTCACGCACGATAAATCCATTAGTAGCGCTACCTACATCGACATCTCCCGGTACATACCGGTACCGCTTGTCGTAATAATTATCTATACCAAGTTGATACGAGACATTAAACCAGTTTGTAAACTCATAAGCCAGTTTAGCATTGGCTAGAATACGGTTTAATTCGCTGTTGAGATAACTTTTTTCTGCAAAATAACGTGGGTTGTCGGTGGTACCTACGGTATAGTTTTTCTCTTCCCCATTAGGGAGTAGATAGTCGTTTACATCAATTGTGGGAGTCCAGTAAGATAATGCACTCATAACTGATTTATCACCGCCATTTGCCAGATTGCCACCGGCATTAATGTAGGTGATAGAAGGCTGAATATTGAATTTGTCAGTAATATTGATGTTTGCGTTAAGCTTGATGTTTTTACGCTCATAGTCGGTATTGGGTACAATCCCTTCTTCCTTAGAGTAGCCTACAGAGCCATAAAGCGAAGCGTTTTCGCCTCCAGCATTGATTCCAATCGTATTTTGAGAAACAAAACCTTTACGGAACATATTTCTGAAGTTGTCGTAGTTGCGATCGCCCGGCCCGTATTCCGGACCAAAACTCCAAAAGCCAAAAGTATAGCCATCTGCATAGGTATACCCGGTAGGAGCATTTAAATTTTCGGTAGAAACAACCTCTTCAAAATAACCCTCACGGTATTTGTCCTGAGACTCTGGTGTTTTGCCTACTTCATTAAAGCCTACTGTAGATTTTACATCAAAACGCAAACCGTTTTGCGAACCTCTTTTAGTAGTAATTACCACTACACCATTAGCTCCACGCAAGCCATACAGTGCAGTTGCGGCAGGACCTTTAAGAATAGTAACACTTTCTATATTCTGCGGATTTAAGTCGGCCCCACGGTTGGTAAATGAAAACTGCTCTGAACTGGAAGGTGCATTAGAACCCGTACTGGGTAAAATACTACCTGTAGGTGCGTCGTTACTAATAGGAATCCCGTCTACAACAAATAGAGGTTGGTTGTTTGCGTTAGGATTGAGCGAAGTGATACCGCGTATGATAATATTAGAACCGCCTCCGGCGGCACCACTGGTATTGGTAATGTTTACACCGGCTACTTTACCCTGAAGACCGCCCAGTACATCATTGTTGCTGTTGCGGTTGAGCTCTTCACTGTTAATTTCCTGCGCGGCATAACCTATAGCGCGCTTTTCTTTTTTGATCCCCAAAGCATTCACGATAACCTCATTGAGTTGTTCGGTATCTTCCTGCAACTGTATATCAATGACCGCGTCACCGCCAACGGTTATGTTTTGGGTTTGCATTCCCAGATACGAAAATCGGAGTACAGCGCCTTCACTGGCAGTAATGCTGTACTTTCCGTCAAAGTCTGTTGTGGTTCCTTTGTTGGTGTTGGCAATTACGACCGAAACACCCGGAAAGGGATTGCCGTAACTGTCAGTCACGGTACCCGTAATGGTCTGTGCCTGGACCATCGCGATAGAGAACAGGAGCACTATTCCCAACATTAGTTGTTTCATAAGATATTTTGTTTAGTTATACTAAAGTTCTTAAAAAAATACTAATGCCTGATTATTTTAATACAGTTTGTAATTAAACTGGATAAAATAAAACTGATTTCAGTTAAAATAGTAAATAAGACAAAAAACTTTAAGCCTCGGAGTTGGAGATAGAAGAACCGAATGGATATTTTATCTGCCCTGCAAAATCTTTAGGAAACTGCTCATCTCCGTGAAAGCCAATTTCAATATCTTTTCCACTATACGGAACATAGGCCGTTTTAAATAGATAGTCCCAGATACTCAGAGTAAGTCCAAAATTCATCCCATAGCGATGTTCAGGTGGTAATTCTTTGGCGTGATGCCAGATGTGCATTCTTGGATTATTAAAGATATAACCCAGTTTGCCATAACTCCAGTCCAGATTGGCGTGGTTGAGGTGCCCTACAAACACCGCAAACATATGCACCACAAAAAATTGCTCGATACCAAAGCCTATCATCGCCAGCGGAATGTATTGTATGCTTTTATAGACCAAAGTTTCCACAAAGTGGAATCGAAACTGCGCCGCAAAACCCATTTCCTTGACGCTATGATGTACCTGATGAAATTTCCACAACCAGGATACCCGATGCAACATTCGATGCACATTCCATTGTATAAAATCGGCGATCACAAACATAATGAGCAATTGCGCCCATACCGGAAAGGTGTTCACTTCAACAGCTACGATATTGGCGATCCCAAAAAGACCCAAAAAATCGTTGAATAAAGCTACACCCACGTTTGAAAGCGCATTATAACCAATGAGTGAGAACAGGAAAAAATTGAACACCACATAAAACGCGTCAAGCCAAAACCCTTTTCTAAATACGGGTTGCTTCTGCCGCCAGGGAATGATAAGCTCTAAAGCAAAAACCAGAAGCGAAAGCCCCAGCAACCAGTAGAAATAGTTTGTCCAGCCCGGATTGGTGATTTCATCAACCAGATAATTGAAGTAACCGGTAAACGAATCGCTGATGATTTTTAAATAGTCATTCATAGAACAAAGGTCGTAAGCATTTCAAAAGAATTACGTAACTAGCGTTACAAATTGAGTATTGTTTTTGGAGCATTTGTGAAATGTGTTATTGTGTCCCTACTTTAGATTCCCGTAATGAACCTTAGCCAAAGGATATTCCTAATTACGGTCTTGCTTTTCAATTTTGTGGTTAAGGCTCAGGAAACCCGGGGTTATCGCTACGAAATCCTGCTGGGTCACGATAATGATTTTACTGTTTTTGGAGCACGTACAGACTGGCATTATACCTACGGCATTCACGCCGCTTTCAACTGGAAGCCTTTAAACGAAAATTTCCTTTCCAAAGTTTTTCCGCATAAAACAGCGTTTAGTCACGGGATAGGTGCTCACATACAGGCCTATACACCAGATTATGCCAAGACGTATCAAATTGTACGCACCCGACAACCCTATGCAGGCTGGGGCTATTTTGATTTTGCTACAAACTATGCATTTGAAAATGCTTTTGTACAATTTAAGCTCGATCTTGGGATTTTGGGTCCGGCGGTTCAGGCCGGTGAGATTCAGAATTTTATACACGAATATTTTTCCAAAGACATTTTTGTAGACCGTTGGGAGAATCAGATTCCTAATACTTTAGGAGTTAATTTAAGAGCAGAATATACGCAGGATTTAGTAACCAAAGATTGGTTCAATATCTATACACTTGGTCGTGCCTCAGCAGGAACTATTTTCAATTTTGTGGAAGCAGGGCTCAATTTCCGACTGGGTAAATTTCTTCCCATTTCTCAGTCAGTGGCCCGGCAACAGAGTCTTTTTGGCAAAGGAGAAACTGAATTCTTTTTGGAAGCGGGTATCAATATGCATTTTTCGGCATACAATGCTACTATCGAAAAGGCTGATGCCAACGGGGTAAAAGTGGTGCCAAATGATCTGGTTAACCACAGTATTTTTAATGGAAATATCGGACTGTTTTTTGCCAGCAAGCGATACACTCTGGGGATGAAGTGGAATTACACCGAAGGAGAAATTGAAGGTAACAAACCCCATCGCTTTATCATTGTCGCCGGCACATATAAGTTTAATTAAGGGTTCGGAGTACCTAGTTTATGTAAGAACAAAGAACAAAGAGTAAAAGGTGAGTGGTAAGAAGTATTTGAATACTACGATTCAACGATTAAACCTATAACGATTCAACTTTTGACCAAAACTTTAGAAATCAGAAATTCCAAATTTAAAATGACTGCCGCGATACCCGGTCTTCAATTTCGGTGCGTGGGTGAATGCCATCAATAAACTCTACCGCTTCAACAACCCTTACAAATAGATTTTCAGGTCCCAATAGTTCGGTTACTCCGGTTTTAAACAGAATATCCCGGGTAGGCCCGGTGGCTGCTGCAATCATCAGCTGAATTTCTTTTTCGCGAAGCTCTAAAATCAAATGTTTTAATATATAAATCGCGCTGCTGTCAACATAGTTAATGGCTTCAGCATTGACGATTACGGTTTTAAGTTGAGGTCCTTTGCTCATGATGTGCTTATTGAGCTCGGTATAGAAATAATCTTTGTTTCCAAAAAAGAGCTGGGCATCAAAACGTACGACCAGAATATCCTTGCGTTCGATGATATCTGTAGCAAAGCGGTTTACGTTTTTAAAATAGGTAGTATCCTTTATTTGACCTAGAACAGCCATATGTGGTTTTGAGGTGCGGTATACCATCAACAATAAAGAAAACAATACACCCAAAATAATTCCTTCCTGAATACCCACAAATAAGGTTATTAGGAACGTAACGATGAGCAGGATAAACTCATCTTTTTGATTTTTGTAAAGTTCTTTCGGGTATTTTAAATCGATCAGACTAGTGATCGCCAGCATAATTATGGAAGCCAGAATAGCATTGGGCAAATAGTAAAAAACAGGGGTTAAAAAGAGTAAGGTAAGCCCAACTAAAGCCGCACTGATCAATGCCGCCACGCCTGTTTTAGCTCCTGCCTGAAAATTAACTGCGGTACGGCTAAAACCTGCCGTGGTAGGATAACATTGAAACAAAGACCCTACGATATTACCGGTACCCAACGCGATAAGTTCCTGATTAGGAACCATCGTACTGGTTTTTACCTTTTCTTCAAGGGCTTTACCTATAGAAACTACTTCCATAAACGCGATGAGTGCCATAGCCAGCGCAAGCGTAAAAAGTTGGCCCATCTGAGACCAGGGAATTTCAGGAATTTGAAATCCCGGAAGCCCTTCAGGTATTTTACCTACCAATTGGAGACCATAATCTGTTATGGGTGTAAAATAGGCCAAAGAAATCCCAAGAATAACCACCACGATTGCGGTAGGGATCTGGCTATGTATACGTTTAAGCAGGAGCATAAGGCCAATTCCGCTTAGACCTACAATAACTGCCAGTGGATTGATCTGGTCTAGCTGCGCGAAAGTTTGTTTAAGAATGGGCAGGGTTTTGTTACTACTTATTGAAATCCCCAGTAAATGCTTCAACTGACTGACACCAATAATCAGCGCTGCGGCTGAAGTGAATCCACTGATGACCGGCCTGGATAGAAAATTAACCAGAAAACCCATTTTCAGAAAACCCAGCAAAATCTGTATGCTTCCAATAAATAAGGATAAGAAGATCGCCATCGCGATGTAGTTCTCAATCCCCGAAATGGAAAGTGCTCCCAAACCTGAAGCAATCAAAAGCGAGTCCATCGCTACAGGTCCTATGGCAATTTGCCGCGAGGTGCCCATAATCGCATAGATGATTTGAGGGATGAGCGCAGCATAAAGTCCATAAACAGGAGGAAGCCCGGCAATCATCGCGTAGGCCATACCTTGAGGAATAAGCATAATGCCTACGGTAAGTCCGGCAGAAATATCTCCGGAAAGATAGGTGCGTTTATATCGGGGTAGCCAGTTGAGTATGGGGAAGTAAGCTTTCAAATTTCGTTGTTTAAGACTGTAAAATTAACTGACGTCGGGCTGTCAACCGGTAACCTGAGTTACAAAGCTAAAAATACCACTTTAGACTTAGAGCGCATAAATCCCAACTGCTAAATAAAATCGCACCCGGCTAAAATTGTATATTTGGGGGCCATGAAAAAAGCTTTTACCACGCTTATTGATTCCACGTTTTCGTTTTTGAAAGACAAACCCGTATTAGTTGCGGTTAGTGGTGGTCTTGACAGTACGGTGCTTGCTCATTTGTGTCAGGAAGCCGGGCTGGATTTTGCGATTGCGCATTGCAATTTCAAGCTGCGCGGAAGCGAAAGCGATGCTGATGCAATTTTCGTATCGGAAATGGCTTCGGGCTTTTCTAAAGAAGTTTTTGTTCAGGCTTTTGATACCGAAGCTTATGCATCTTCCCAGAAGATTTCCATCCAAATGGCTGCGCGCGAATTGCGGTATGCCTGGTTTGAAGAGCTTTGTGTACAACACAATTTTGAATATATTCTTACGGCTCACCATGCACAGGATGATCTGGAAACCTTTCTCATCAATCTGGGGAGGGGAACTGGAATTGACGGACTAACCGGAATTCCTGAAACAAATCAAAGGGTAGTGCGACCGCTTTTAAACTTTTCACGTGAGCAAATTAAAACCTATGCAGAAGAGCAGGGTATAAGCTGGCGTGAAGACAGCAGCAATGCTTCAGACAAATACCTGCGCAATCATCTAAGGCATCAAGCCATTCCTGCATTAACTGATGCCAACACAAACTTTTTAAACGGATTTCAAAACACAGTGTCTCATCTTAGGGACGTTCAGGATTTGCTTGAAGATTATACCACGCTACTTTATTCAAAGATTGTGACAGAATCGTTTAAAGGCTATGATTTAAATATTGACGAACTCAAGAGAATACCAAATACCAAAGCGGTTTTGTATCAATTGCTAAAGGGTTTTGGTTTTACCGCCTGGGACGACATCTATGATTTACTTGACGCGCAGCCGGGTAAACAGGTGATTTCAGGTGAATACCGCCTGCTTAAAGATCGAAACGTTCTCATTCTAACCGAACATAAGCAGGAAGAAACGCAGCAGTATTTATTGAAAGCAGATCAGGATAAAGCGGTTTTACCGGGAATGACATTAAAGGTAGAAAAGCCCGAAAAATTTGAGGATTGTAGCCTAAACGAGGCTATTTTTGATGCCGATTTGCTTGAGTTTCCGCTTTGCGTTCGCAGATGGCAGGAAGGAGATGCGTTTTATCCTTTTGGGATGCGTGGAAAGAAAAAGAAACTTAGTAAACTATTTAAAGATTTAAAATACTCGACGGTTCAAAAAGAGGCCGTTTGGGTGGTGTGTTCCGGTACTGAAATCATCTGGGTCGTCAATGCGCGCAGCGACGATCGTTTTAAAGTTATGCCCGCAACCACCCGTTTTATAAAATTGATTGCTCATTATGATTAAGCACATTACCTATCTTATTGCGTTTTTTTCAGTTATCACCCTACAGGCTCAGGGTTTTGTTCCGGGCTCGGGGACTCAGAATCCTGCCACCTGGCAGGCTAAAGTGGAACAACAGGATGCCACCCACTATCAATTGATTTTGGAGGCACAGATAGAGCCAGAATGGCATATCTACTCGCAGTTTACAGATCCGGCTGGGCCTATCCCGTTGGAATTAGAATTTCAAAAAGCCGGTGAAGATTTTACATTAGATGGTCCTGCTGTAGAAAGCGAAACCGAAGTGGTGTACAGCGATATTTTTGAGGTGGATGAAACCTTTTTTTCAGATGAGGCTGTGCTAACACAGGACATTACGTTGACCAATGAAAATACTAAATTGGTTAAACTCATTTTGACCTATCAGGTTTGTAAAGAGGTCTGTATCAATGAAGAGAAATATGTTGTTTTTGACCTGGAAAATAAGGAGGGTACGGTAGTAGCCGATTTTAATACTTTTGAGTCCTTTGGTACCGCGAGCGAAGTTGAAAAAGAGGTTGAAAAGATTGAACCGGTCAAAGAAGTAGTCAAACAGGAAGAAAAGAAAGATCTGTGGACGCTGTTTTTTATAGCTTTTGCCTCTGGTTTTCTGGCTTTACTAACGCCCTGCGTCTTCCCGATGATCCCAATGACCGTAAGCTTTTTTACCAAACAGAGTAAAAATCTTGCCACCGGTCGGCGTAATGCTATTTTATATGGGGTGTTTATCGTCGTCATTTATGTGCTCCTGGGTACGCTGGTTACAGCTATTTTTGGTGCAGATGCACTAAATGCACTTTCTACAAACGTTTGGTTTAATCTGGTCTTTTTTGTGATACTTGTGGTTTTTGCCATTTCGTTTTTAGGAGCTTTTGAAATTATGTTACCCAACTCCTGGGCAAATGCGGTTGACCGTAAGGCAGACCGCGGCGGAATCATCGGTATTTTCTTTATGGCTTTGGCATTGGCCATCGTTTCCTTTAGTTGTACTGGGCCCATTGTAGGTACTTTGCTGGTTCAGGCTGCTGCAGAGGGCGGACTGGCACCCATAATGGGAATGCTGGGCTTTTCACTGGCTATTGCCATACCCTTTGCCTTATTTGCTCTGTTTCCCGGTTTGTTGAACTCGCTCCCCAAGTCCGGTGGATGGCTCAACTCGGTTAAAGTAGTTTTAGGCTTTCTAGAGTTGGCTCTAGCTTTCAAGTTTTTGTCTAATGCCGATTTGGTTTTACAGGCGCATATTCTGGAGCGCGAAGTCTTTCTGGCCATCTGGATTGCTCTGGGAATAGGGTTGAGCCTGTATTTGTTTGGAAAGCTTACCACAGCTCACGATTCTCCGTTGCCACATATATCAACAGGTCGTTTGATGCTGGGACTCTTTACTTTGGCCTTTACGATTTATCTAATTCCCGGTCTTTGGGGTGCACCGTTGAAACTCATCAGCGGTTTTCCACCACCTATGAATTACAGCGAGTCGCCCTATGGTGTCGGGTATACCAAGGGAGGCACCGCATTACCTGATGGCGAACTGCCGGAAGAGGCCGAGTTAGGTCCTTACCAGCTTGTAACTTTTACCGACTATGAAGCCGGTTTAGCTTTCGCGAAAGCGGAAAACAAACCCGTATTACTTGATTTTACAGGAAAGGCCTGCGTAAATTGCCGCAAGATGGAAGAGCGTGTTTGGGGAGAACCACAAATTCTTGGGAAACTTCAACAGGATGTGGTACTCATCTCTCTTTTTGTTGATCTAAAGGAAAAATTACCGGAAGCCGAACAGTACGTAAGTGAAACCACCGGAAAACGCATTCAAACCGTGGGTGCTAAATGGAGCGATTTTCAAATCAAAAAATACCAGATCAATGCCCAGCCGTATTACGTTTTACTCAATCCCAATACCGAAAAGGAACTCAATAAACCGGTGGGTTACACCCCCGACGTTGACGAATTTGAAGCCTGGCTTGAAGAGGGCATAGGTGCTTATACGAATTAATTTAAACAGAAAATTTATGAATCAGTTACGATATTTACTGGCTTTAGGCCTGCTCTTGATAACAGGTGGCTTGTTTGCTCAAACTCCTGAATATGTAAAAGAACACTACGACAAGCAGGAAGTCAAAATCAAAATGCGCGACGGTATTTTATTGCATACCACCATTTATTCGCCAAAAGATAAATCTCAGGAGTATCCCATCCTTATGATGCGTACGCCTTACAGTTGTGCGCCTTATGGTGAAGATGTTTTTAAGGGTAGAATAGGGCCTAATAAGTATTTGGTTGAGGAAGGCAATATTTTTGTGCATCAGGATGTGCGCGGCCGCTGGAACAGCGAGGGCGTTTACGACAATATGCGGGCCTTTATCCCTAACAAAACCGGGGACCAGGTGGACGAGGCCAGCGATACCTACGACACTATTGAATGGTTGGTGAACAATGTAGACAATACCAACGGCAATGTGGGTACCTGGGGAATTTCGTATCCGGGTTTTTATGCCACCTATTCGCTATTGAGTGGCCATCCGGCGCTTAAAGCGGCTTCTCCACAGGCCTGTATCGGGGATTTCTTTTTTGATGACTTTCACCATAATGGCGCCTTTTTAGAGAGCTACTGGCGTGCGATTTCTGTGTTTGGTTATATGAAAACCGAACCTACAACAGAGGCCTGGTATTCATTTCCGGAATTGCCATCAGAAGATCAGTATCAGTTCTTTTTAGATGCAGGACCACTTACCAATCTGGATGAATACTACAAGGATGATAACGTATTCTGGCAGCAGATTAAAGATCATCCTAATTATGATGAGTTTTGGCGCAGTCGCGGAATCATTCAGCATCTGGAGGATATTAAGCCGGCGGTGATGGTTGTAGGTGGTCTCTTTGATGCCGAAGATTTATACGGGCCGTTTAACACCTACCGAATGATTGAAGAAACCAGTGATAATTACAACATTGTGGTCTTTGGTCCTTGGAGTCACGGCGATTGGAGTCGCACCAATGAGCGTCAGGCCATAGGTAATGTGTATTTTGGAGATGGAATTTCAGACGATTTTCAAAAGAATTATGAGACCCGATTTTTCAATCATTTTCTAAAGAATGACGGAAAAGGCGATTTAGATCTTCCTGAAGCCTCTATGTACGATACCGGTGCCCGAGAATGGGATAGTTATACCGAATGGCCGGCAGCAACCACTGAAAAAGTAAGTTACTTTTTGGGCGAAAATCAAACATTGACCCAAAAAGCGGACCCGACTTATGCCAATTCGTTTGTAAGCGATCCGTCAAAACCGGTACCGTATTCAGAAGACATCAAAATGGTCTTTACTCCACGTAAATATATGACCGATGATCAGCGTTTTGCTGCCCGAAGACCTGATGTTTTGGTATTTGAAACTCCCGTATTAACTGAAGATATGACCTTAAGCGGTGAGATACTGGCAAAACTACAGGTAGCTACTACCGGTTCTTCGGCAGACTGGATTGTAAAGGTAATTGACGTGTACCCATCAGACGCCCCTGACTATCCCGAAACTCAGAAGTATCTTAAGATGGCCAACTATCATATGATGGTGCGCAGTGAGGTGATGCGTGGGCGTTTTCGCGAAAGCTTCAGCGATCCTAAGGCTTTTAAACCGAATCAAAAAACTCCGGTTACGCTTACACTACAAGGTATAAACCATACGTTTTTAAAAGGGCATAAGCTGCAAATACAGATACAAAGTACCTGGTTTCCGCTTATAGACCGTAATCCGCAACAGTATGTTCCCAATATTTATAAGGCTGAAGCTGAAGATTTCAGTAAAGAAACACATACCGTTTTTGGAGATTCAGAAATTGAGTTTAGCGTATTAAAATCTTAAAATGAAATATTGTTTTAGTTATATCCTATTGAGTTTAGTCCTGATATGTTCATCCTGTAAAAATAATCAGACAGATGATGTATCACCGGAAGCAATTGCACAGAACAGCAAGGCTCTAAATAATTGGTTTGATGCCCAGTTTAATGAGGATGTCGCGCAATCTCCACAGTGGCAGACCGAGCTTGGTATGAAAACAAATTACGGTCAATGGGATGATATTTCATCAAAACAAACCAGTGAGGAGCTCGATCGCGCAAAAGAACGCCTTAAACATCTGGAAAACGAGGTAGATCCTGAAACTTTAGACTCGGTTACTGCGGTAAGTTATATCCTGTACAAACGCAATATGGAGCAGATTGTAGAGGAGTATGAATACCGGTTTTACAATTATCCGGTTAACCAAATGTATGGTCTACATGCCGAAGTTCCGGCTTTTTTAATCAATAAGCATCGTATAGACAGCGTTGCAGATGCAGAGGCTTACATCAGCCGTATTAAAAATGTAAAGCCTTTATTTACCGAACTGCGCAATCAATTGGGCATACGGGAGAGTAATCTCATTGTGCCTCCCAGATTTGTGTTGGATCATGTTTTGGAGGCGAGTACGAATTTATTAAAAGGCAGACCTTTTGAGAAATCATCAGATCAGATGCCGCTTTTGGCCGATTTTGAATCAAAAATTAATAAGCTTGATATAGCTGCTGCTGAAAAAGATCTTTTAATGCAGGAAGCTACCGCAGCCCTTGTAGATAGTCTGCAACCGGCATATACGGAGTTAATAGCTTTCGTAGAAAACCAAAAACAGCGCGCGACGACAGATGATGGTGCGTGGAAATTTCCTCGTGGAGATAAGTTTTATCAGATCGCGCTCAATAAGGCCACCACGACCAATATGACCGCAGAGGAAATACATGAACTTGGGCTTAATGAGGTGGCGCGTATTCACGGGGAGATGAAAGCGATTATGGAGCAAACCGGTTTTGAAGGTACCTTGCAGGAATTCTTTGAGTTTATGCGTACTGACGATCGTTTTTACTATGAAGATAGTGATGCCGGGAGGGAAGCTTATCTAAACAAAGCAAAAGCGATTATTGATCAAATGCGTGGAAGGCTTGACGAACTTTTCATAACCAAGCCTAAGGCAGAAATTGTAGTCAAGCAAGTAGAACCTTTTAGGGAAAAAAGTGCCGGGAAGGCTTTTTACAATTCGCCTGCACCAGACGGTTCGCGTCCCGGTATTTATTATGCGAATTTGTATGATATTAAGGCCATGCCAAAATATCAAATGCAGGCACTGGCGTACCACGAGGGAATCCCCGGGCATCATATGCAATTAGCTATTGCTCAGGAGTTGAATGGTCTGCCGAAGTTTCGCAAGTTTGGCGGCTATTATACCGCCTATATTGAAGGATGGGGCTTGTATTGTGAATATGTACCGAAAGAAATGGGGATGTATGACGATCCGTATTCCGATTTTGGACGCCTGGCAATGGAATTGTGGCGTGCGTGTCGCCTCGTGGTAGACACGGGTATTCATGATAAGAAATGGACACGTGAAGAAGGAATTGCCTATTACAAAGAAAATACACCTAATGCTGAAAGTGACTGCATCAAAATGGTTGAGCGACATATTGTGATGCCGGGTCAGGCGACAGCTTACAAGGTTGGAATGAATAAAATTCTTGAACTGCGTATTAAAGCTGAAAATGAGCTGGGCGAAAACTTTGACGTTCGTAAATTTCACGAGGTGATACTTGGTCAGGGAGCACTACCGCTTGACGTTTTAGAAAATCGTGTGAACAACTATATTGCAGCTTCTAAGGAGTAAGAGAAGATATATTTTCAAATAAGTCTAAAAGCAGGTCATTGAGGCCTGCTTTTTTTGGTTGTAAAAAAAGAGGTCAAATCCCCCTTGTATAACTCATTAAAAGGCAGTTACTTGTAAAGAATTGATTTACAGACCTAAACCTTTAAACATTTTGACTTATGAGATGCTTACAAATTCTAATCTTTCTGGCATTTTGGGGTCAGATTTCTGGACAGACTTTTTTTACAACAGATTATATCGCTTTGGCAGTCCCTCAGCATTATGACGGGGATATCTATTATATGAATTTAGAGACGCTTAAACAGGAAGTGAGGTCTATGTCAACGATACCTAATAACAGTAACTTGCTTTCTTCCTTCCCCAATTTGGTTTCAAATGTCACCGTATATCAGGTTGAAAAAGATGGTGGACTTACTATAGGTGGAATTGGTATCTCTGCGAAAAATCAAATCTATCAGGTCATTTATGATTTTTCACAAACGCAAACCTTAGTATCTGAAGAAGAAGGAAAGCCAAAATCAGTACTTATAGGGATTGGCGTGCGTATGGTTGCCAAGGTGAAAACACGTAAAGCCGGAATCAATCTTACCAACCCGTTTAGTCTGGTGGCCAATTCAAAAAATATAAGCGGTTCACTTGAGGTACGGGTCATTGGCCTTGCTTCACCAAAGATTAATGACCTGATTCCTACGACAACCGATTTATCTCCGGCATCTATTTCTGTGGCGCTTCAATCTATAGCCACAATAAAGTCGCAGATGTATAATGAGGAAACCATAGTCACGCCCCAATACATTGCTTTCAACTTGGGTGATGAAGCTTTAAAAAGGAATAATTTGGAAATTAATAAGTTGAATACCCAGGAAGCGGTCGAAGCATCTTCTAATAGAAAAGGGAATTGATTTACAAGAGCCACCTGCACTCAATGCCGGTTAAAATCAGTAGTTTTGAGGCTAAATTTCCAAAAGCCTGAATCCGGTTTGATCTATATACGAATTTTATTTGTCGCCCTTGTGCTGTTTGAATTGCGCTATAGAAAATTCAAATCAACACAAGAATTGATTTTCTGGATCGCGCTCGTTGGTATTTTTAGTTGGTTTGGCTATATTATTTTCTTGCTTTTTAGAAAGCGCGTGCTGGTACGTAGACATCGCTTTAACCTTGAGATGAAGAGGAGAGAAAAGAATCGTTTGGAGTAGGAGCGTAGACCGCCTATTCAGCTGGGAAATGAAATGGATTCGTTTAAAGTTTTGGACCGAACATTAAATAAGTACTTTATCAGGTTCAAGTATAGTGATCTCCTTTCTTTCGCTATTTTCTGTAATTTCGTTTCCTCAATTCGATATCAGTGATTGATCTTTTAGTATTTTAGGCATTGTGTCGTCTTCTATTTTTAATGGATTTTGAATAGCTCCTGATGCTTTATTTTAGCATATTGAACAGGAAAGACGTTTTCGCTTTAATTGGATACTGAAGAAACACGAGTCAATGAGATTGGGATATACTAAAAAGGAATAAACGGTGAAGCTTAATCTGAAAAATCCCGTAAAGCGTTCAGCTTTCAATAAGCAATTTCACATTGCCAATCCTGAAAATTACCGGCTTTTAGTTCTCGCATTTGTAATTGGTTGTATTGTGGGCGTATTGGGATCGGGCTTTAGACTAACGTTGGAAAATCTTGATAATTACCGCAAAATAGTACAGGCAAGTGCGCATTCTGGAAGTATTTTACATATTGGTTCTATTGCGCTGGGTTCGGTTTGTGCCATCGCGTTATCACTATATTTAATTAAAAAGTTTGCTCCTGAAGCCTCCGGTAGTGGAATACATGAAATTGAAGGAGCTTTGGATAACGTGAGACCGGTGCGCTGGAAGCGGGTAATCCCTGTAAAGTTTATCGCTTCTTTATTGAGTTTGGGTAGTGGTCTTTTATTAGGTAGGGAAGGGCCTACGATTCAAATAGGCGCTAATGTGGGCCGAATGGTCAAAGACCTAACCAGCCAACCTGATGTTGAAGATAATTCGCTTATTTCAGCCGGAGCTTCAGCTGGGCTTTCCGTAGCGTTTAATGCGCCATTATCAGGAATTTTATTTGTGATTGAGGAAATGCACGAGCATTTTAAATTCACGTTTTTTTCGGTTGCAACTATAATGATAGGAGCGGGCACCGGTGATTTTGTAAGTCGACTAATTTTAGGAGACCATCCAGAATTTATGTTTCAGGCCTTCGCAGCACCCCTTTTAAAGGAATACTGGTTGTTTAGTGTATTAGGAATAGCTTTTGGGGTTATTGGCCTGATTTTTAATAAAATGCTGATCTCCAGTATGAATTTTGTGCAGCATTATTTAAAGTCTAAAATACTACCCATCGCGCTAATCTCTGGATTGTTAATTGCCGG
Source organism: Leeuwenhoekiella sp. (assembly GCA_002708845.1). Lineage (GTDB taxonomy): Bacteria > Bacteroidota > Bacteroidia > Flavobacteriales > Flavobacteriaceae > Leeuwenhoekiella. The sequence goes on along the minus strand of PAPI01000024.1, from coordinate 281,530 downwards.
TACAGGGATTTTAAATCCAAAATTAGTAGGTGGGGGTTATGATTTGATTAATTCACTTCTTGCAGACAGTCCGGGGCTTGTTGTTTTAGTGTTTTTATTTGGAACGCGTTTTATACTTTCACTATTTAGTTACAGTACAGGAACCGCGGGTGGAATATTTTTACCACTTCTCACACTGGGTGCATTGTTGGGAATGATTTTCGGTGTTGGTTTTAATATGCTGTTTCCTTATATGGGTATTAATCCTTTAAGCTTTGCTATCGCTGGCATGGCGGCTATTTTTGCTGCGACTATACGCGCACCCTTGACGGGTTTAGTTTTGGCAGTTGAAATGACAGCAAATTATGGGATGATGCTTCCCCTGATCATAACAAGTGTATCAGCTTCCGTAATAACCGTTTTATTAGGAAATGAACCCATCTATGCCACCTTGTTAAGAAGGATTCTAATGAATAGTGCAGCAGCAGATCAGTAATAAATTGGAAAGGGCTAAAAAAGAAAAACACCTTGCTTTCGCAAAGTGCCTTTCACCCCTAAATTGTCAATGACAATGTAAATATATCAAATAAAGTTTTTATGATTTTAGTCTATAACATACTAAATCGATTAATTTTGACGTATTTATATGTAAATTCTCTAAAATTAGCGAAGCATAAATATTTTAAGATAGTGGAGTGAAAATTTTACAATATGTCTAAAAAAGAAAAACACCTTGCTTTCGCAAAGTGCCTTTCACCCCTAAATCATTAATCATTTAAAATCTAACTCCCCTATTAGTCAGATTAAAAATGGTATTAATTGTTTCATTAATACAAAGTAAATGTAGCTAATAGGTCAGCATAAGAAAAGGGGGAAATCCCCCCTTTTTTTGATTCAAACAGGGTACTAAATCGATTAATTTTATTTTACGATCAATTTTGAGGTCATTTGCAACCCGTTGCGCTCTACCTCAACGAGATACAAACCACTTTGCAAATCTGAAACATCAATAATTGGTGATACTCCAGAATCAAATGACTCGTCTTTAAGAAGCGATCCCTGAATGCTGTATACACGCACCCGCTCGATCTCCTGAGAAATCTGAAAACTTGAATAAGTAGGATTGGGATAAATCAGGAAGTTTTTCTCATTTTGAATATCGGTAATGCTAAGATTAGCCGTTTTATTACCGTAAATGCGATATTCTCCGGGTTGTAAATTAATTGCTGCTGCGGTATTGGTAACCTCATATTCGGCATTAGTCATTAAATCATACCAGGTGCCGGTTTCCTGAAAGTCAGGCGTAATATTTTGAGCAGTAACATTCAAGTTAGCCAGAACCACTAGATAATTAGGTTCGTCTGTGCCGGCTTCAGTCGTGCTCAGATGCAATTTTTTTGTAAGGTTTGAGGAATTTCCCTGAAGCGTGAAATTTGACGTTTCAAATACAGCCAATTTTTTTTTAAGCAATATCATACGTTGCCAGTTGTCGTGTAGTGCAACCCGTTGGGCATTGTCCAGATAATCCCAGCCATCAGGCTTTGGACTCAATTTACAGCTGTCATTATCGGGAACACTACCGTCTTCACAGGTAAAAATACTGACGTCATAACCCAGTTCTCCAAACTGCCAGATCATCTTTGGCCCAGGTACAGTAAAAAATACCGCTCCTGCGGCTTCCATTCGTTTTAATGCGGTATCAAGCTCTGTTACGTCATAACTTCCCGAGCTGTTTCCGAAAGCCAGGTTTTTATACATAAGGCGCTCTTCATCGTGACTTTCCATATAGGTGACCGCAGCTGGATTACTAAAGCCTTTCTGTTTGTATGAAGCACCATTTATATTGGAATTTTCGGAATAACCCATTGTAGATTGATTGTAGGGATCAGTTTGTTTATTCCAGAGCATGATGCCTTTGCCTTCAGAAAGCCGGTAATCTGCCCATTGCTTTTCTTCGGTTATACCACCTAAATGCTCAAATATGATAATAAAATCATCATCTTTTTCCCATTGCATATCGGCATAGGTTTTCAGCACGTCTACACGGTCCTGCTGGTATGCATTGGTACAGCTTTCATCTGAAGGGGAGCAATTTTGGGTGAATCCTTTGGTCAAATCCCAACGGTAACCGTCTATTTTAAATTCTTCAATCCAATATTGGGCGGTTCGCTCTACATAACTGCGGGTAGCCTCTTTGCTGTGGTTAAAATCGTTGAAAACACTATAAGAATGAGTCGCTGTTTGATTAAAAAACGGGCTGTCGGCACTGGGTTGGCCACCCGTGCCCCCATTACTGGTGTTATACATTCTAAAATAGGGATTTTGGCCAGTGGCGTGATTATACACCACATCTATAATGACTGCCATTCCCTTCTCGTGCGCGGCATCAACAAGTGTTTTAAGAGCATTGCGTGTGCCGTAATACTTATCGAGAGCCATATGAAATGCAGGATTATAACCCCAACTGTTATTGCCATCAAATTCCTGAACAGGCATGAGTTCAATAGCATTAATGCCCAGATTTTCAAGATAATCAAGACGATCTATCAGGCTTTGAAAACTGTGTGCATCATCAAAATCACGTAGCAAAACCTCGTAGATCACTAAATCTTCGCGCTTGGCCGGGGTGAAATTTGTGATTTGCCAGTTGTAGACTGTCTCATCTCTTTCAACATAAGAAACAGGGTTAGCTGTTTTTCCCACGGGATAAGCCGGAATATCGGGAAACACCGAGGCCTCAATATACTGATCGTTAAACTCATCAAGAATTAGCGTGGAGTAGGGGTCGGCAACGCTAATCTCATATTCAACCACATACTGATACAGCAAATCCTGTGGGGTAGTAGAATCAAAATTCAGCTTAATCCAATGCCTTTCCGTTGCGGCATCGTAGTTCATGAGATAGCTATTGTCTAACGACCAGTCATTCCCATTAAAGTTACCCTTAACGTGAATAAACTCTTTACCCGGTGCATAAAATACCAGCGTAGCCTCATTGGGTTTTGATGGATCAAAATTAAAACCGTCTTCTAGTCCTGCAGGAACTGCTGCAGCGGTAGGCGTAGGCTTTACCAAAGTTCTAAAACTGCGTACCACAAGGTTTGAAGTGCCGGTTTGGGTTACTTCAAGACGATATTCGGTATTGATATTGGGTGTTGTGGCAAACGAATAGGAAGTTGTTGCATTCTGGGTATTTATTGAAGTCCCGTCAGCCAATAGATTAAAGTTTGCTGTGACCCCGGCAGTGGCAGAAATATTGAATGAAGCGCCCCCTTCAATGCTGGTAGTGGTGTTTGTAGGAGCAGTAAGATTAACGGTAAAAGCTCCTACGGATTTTCGGTTATCACTGCCTTGCTGCGAGCCATCCTGGTTTTTAACCAAATACCCTATCTCACTAATGCCAGTATTATTATAAAATTCAGTCGGGGTAAGCGTATAGGAAAATGTACCGTCACCATTATCAGTAAACCGCGCAGTTTCAGGGGAATTATTGAAGTTGGTACCCGTAGCCTCCGGATTGTTTATTTGTTTGCCTGTAGAATCATAGTGCCAGGCCCAGAGATAAACACCACCCGTCCACGGAATATTTGAGGCGGTAAGTGTGATCTGCTCATTTTCTGCAAAAGGATCAGGGCTTAGGGTTACCGTCTGGGCGAGTAACCCCAGAGGCAGAAAACCTATTAAGAAGAGGAGTAATCTTGTTTTCATAGATTAGTTTTTAGATAAAAAAAAGGCCGTACAAGACGGCCTTTTATAAAAGTGGTTGTTAATTTTTAGCTATAAAAATATAGCCGCCTGTTAGATCACTGAACCAAATGTCATAAGTGCCGGCAGAAACCGGAATATTAGGACCGTTGTTTGAGGTTGCAAAACCACTTGTTGGAGTACTGGCTCCCCAACTGGTATCCCAGGCATTATTTGCACGAAATTTTAGCTCACCGTCAAAGAGTGTTATATCATTCGCGTACCATAGGTGTGAATCAAAAGTTGATTGTGTAAAATCGGTATCATCACCACTCCAGCCATCACCGTTACCGGTACGTGCAGAACCTATAAGACCCATTGCAGCATAAGTGGCTGAACCTGTTTCAGCATATGGAGTGATGCTGTAGGTTCCTGTTTTGGTATTTACATCCAGCGTATAATAACCGGTTGTTGAAACACTCAAAACATCTGGGTCAGAACCCAGAGTTTCGTTGCTTATAAAGTTACCATTATTTAGCCCCCACTGTGGTTGCCACTGGCCACGTACCTCAAGTAATTTAAAAGCATCACCGTTAAACTTACCGGTAAAACTATAGGCGTTTTTATTATCAGGATATCTTATGATAGGAGGGTTATTGTTGTTGTTATCCCAGCCCGGAGCTGTAGCAGCGCCTACTAGAAAAAGATCAGTAACAGCCGTACTGTATGTTGTAACAGTAAAAGGTACGGCTTCTGATGTACGCATGTTTTCGCCGGTATCGCTGGTAATCGTGGCAACAATCCGGGTTTCCAGATTAAAATCTGCGGCTTCTTCTGCTCCCAGATTGAGTGCGATACTGTTTAATTGCGAGTTAGAGAGGTTATACTCACCACCGTTTGTAACTTCACCTACAGCCGTAAGCGGCTCAAAGTTGCTTCCCACAGCTGCTATTTGCAATTCATAAACTACTGATACACCTGTGCCTGCAGTACTAAAATCAGTCCACTGCACACTCAGAGCCTGCGCATCTGGATTTTCACCATCTAAAATAATAGTAGCATCAGCTTCAGGACTGGTGATCACCGGGGCATCAACTGCGTAGGGAGTGATGTTGTAGGTAAGGGCAGAAGTCGTAGTACTTCCGTTATTGATACGTACGTAGACCGGACTTGACATATATGGCTCCAGACCTGCATCTAGCAACATTTGATTCAATTCTGAAACGCTTATCGTAAAGTTGGTCTTATCTGTAGAGCCTAAACTTACCTTATTAGTAAATTCAGCATCAGTTGCCATAACCACTTCATAGGTGCCACCGGCATTTTCAGCATCATTCCAGCTGATGGTTACCGCCGGGTTTTCAGGAAATGACGGATTTAACACCAGATTTGCAAAGTTTGTAGAATTGATATCGAAGCTGGTTTCCGGCTCGGTAAGAACAAGGTCTTCGGTATTGTCGCAGGCCGTAATTGCGGTTGCTGCGAAAGCAATAAGGAAGGCATATTTTAAAACTGTTTTCATACTTTTTATTTAGAAAAGTTAAGAGGAATCATTGCATATTCTCCGGTTATATCATTAAACCAGATCTCATAGTCATCTTTTACCGGTACCGGAATACTACCGCCATCAACCTCTGCTGTACCCGAAAATTCTGTATCAGATCCATAAGTCATCCCATTGGCTGAAAAAGTAATTGAACCCGCTTCTAATGGGGTAGAGCGTACATACCAGATATGAGGATCAAAAGCAAGCGCTGTTAAAGACACATCTCCTCCGGCATTTCCGGTTACGGTTACTGAACTGAAAGCAGCCGGAACATCCTCAACCTCCTTAAATGAGAAGGTATTGTTTGCCAGGTTGATAGAAAAGGTGCGATAGCCCGCTACAGTTGACTCTATCGACGGTGGATCGGGTTGATCTTCTGTAGGTCTTAGCTTTAAATTACCGCCTTCTACACCATATTGAGGTGCCCATTGCCCGCGCTGAGCCAGGATTTTAAAGAAGTCCTGATTAAACTTACCGGTATAACTGTATTGGTTTTCGTTAAAGGGATCGCGGAAAAGAAGCGGGTTATTGTTATCATTACTCCATCCCGGTGCAGTAGCCGCCCCTACCAGATAATAATCGTCATACGGATAGGAGAAGTACGGGTAGAGCATGACACCTATGGGCTCAGAATATTGAATCTGAGAATCTGTAGTACCTATAGAAGCTTTTACCCTGATGTAGGCCTGTTGCCATTCAAAGGGAACAAAGCCCAGGGCATTAGCTGTATTGTTTACAGCGCTCATAGCCAGGGTTACTTCCGTAACTGAGGTGTTTGAAGCATTTACGGGATTTGCAAAATCACTAGTGCTGGCAAATTGCACCACATAACTAATAGGTGTGGGCATACTGTATTCTGCCTCAGACCAGCTTACGGTAACCGCGGGATTTCCGGGGTTAGTCTGATCTAAGGAAATACGGTCTATGTCAAGATTTGCAACCAAAGCAGCTTCTTCTGCATCAACCGTAAGTTTCTCGTCTTCTTCACTACAGGATGCCAGTAGAACCAGCGCTCCCAGGAAGAAACTTTTTTTCAATAATGCGATCATAGTTTTCAATTTTTAATATTCTAATACCCTGTATTTTGGGTTAGGTTTGAATTGGAAGACAAGCTTTGATTAGGAACCGGGAAAAGCTTGCGAAAGTCAGGAATAGCCGTACCTGATTGAGGTCCGCCTTTGTAAGACCATAAATAGCCGCTGCCGGTATACAGACCAAAACGTATTAAATCCTGTCTGCGGTGGCTTTCCCAATACAGTTCACGAGAACGTTCATCTAATAAGAAATCCAATGTAAGCTGTCCCTGAGTAATATTGCCCGAAGTATCTCCAAAAGCACGCTCACGCAAATCATTTACATACTCCAACGCCAAACTTTCAGAGCCACCACCACCGCGTAATACGGCTTCAGCATACATTAACAGGACATCAGCATATCTGAATAAAGGGTAATCCGTATCGGTAAATGTACGATCGCTACCAAAACCACCGGTAGAGGTACGGTTTGAAAATTTGGTAATCAAATATCCCTGAGCTGTATTACCAATGTTATCAATCTCAATAGGACGATCTTGCGTGATGAGTGTATTCCGTGCATCATTCTGATACAGGGGATTTTCAGTAAATAGTTGCGCAAATTCAGGTCGCACACGGAAAAGGCCGCCAAAACCACCCGGGTTTACTCCTAGGCTTTCGCCGTTGTTCTCGGGAACACCTACTTCTCCCTGAATAATGATAGTAGTACCTCCATAGTTTTGAGTTCGGGCACCGTCATTTGTAATTGGGAAAATTATCTCGTTTTGTGCGCCATTAGAATCGTTATCTGCCATAAAGTTGAACAGGTAGTTAGGTGTAAGGCTGTAACCATAACCAATTAAGGTCTCGCAAACAGTTACACAGTCGGTATAACGAGCAGTACCGGTATATACCTCGGCATTTAAATAAAGCTTGGCAAGAAGCATATTGGCCACACCCTTATTTACACGGGCATACTCATTTTGACGCGCAGCTACAAGATCGGGCAAGGCTTCGGTTAACTCGGTTTCGATGTAGGTAAATAAATCAGCACCTACAATTTCAGGAACCTGGTCAAAGCCTACGGCATCATTTTCGGTTACAAACGGAGCTTTTCCAAACATATCAAGGAGGTGATAATTGGCTAAAGCTCTCAAAACACGTACTTCTGCACGGTATACCTGAATGTCTTCAGCCAAAGTTCCACTTACGCCTCTGCTGCTTAGCTTATCTGAAGTGGTTTGTCTTAAAAACTCATTAGCAAGTGCTATTTCATAAGACGCACGGGCAAATACTCCCAGAATTAAAGGATTATCTGAGCTCCAGGTATTGCGCTGCATACCGCGTAATCCCGGGTCGTTTTCATACGTCCAGATAACTTCGTCTGTAGACAGGTTTTCAAGATTAAATAAACCACGAATATATTGACCAGTACCCGCGTCAAGACCGGCAATGTTAGAACCTCCCGGGTCGTTGATGCTGGTCAGGCTTAAGTTAGCATAAACACCAGCAAGTGCTTGTTTATAGGCTCCTTCGGTCTCAAAGAAACCATCAGCAAGCAGCTCATCGTCATCCTGTGGAGTAACGTCTAAGTCCGATTCGCACGAAAGGAATGCGCCTCCTAAGAGAAGCAAACAGGCGAATGTTTTTAATTTGAGCATATTTTTTAGTTTAAAATCCATAATTCAATCCAAATAAGAAGGTGCGACCTCTTGGGAAGATGGTATTGTCTACACCGTTGTTAGTTATTTCAGGGTCAAGACCTGAATAGTCTGTTATTACAAAAACGTTTTGAACCCCTGTCCATAGGCGTAAAGTTCCTTTGCCCATTTTATCCTCGTCAAAAGTGTATCCCAAAGTGATGTTATCCATACGCAGGAAATCTGCATTTTCAAGATAGTAATCAGAAAGGATAACGTCTGGGGTATTTACAAAATTAGATTCCAATACCTGAGTTGGAACGTTGTTTAATACCGTTCTGAACACATTGCCGTACTGAGCATTACCTGAATTTACGTTGTTGTAAATATCGTTTCCAAAGCTTGCACGCATATTAAAACTGAAATCCCAATTTTTATAATTCATAGAAGATTGAAAGCCCATAGTAACATCTGCACGGCCATTGCCTGCGATGTATTTATCGTCATCGTTTAGAATGCCGTCACCGTTTACATCAACATATGCACCCTCGATAGGTTGGCCCGCCGTGTCGTAGAGCTGACGATAAACAAAGAATGAATTTGGAGCAAAACCCTGACGCTGAACCTGTATGGTGTTACCGGTACCTCCAGAAATTCCTTGAACTAAAATATCCTGACCAAAAGCTAGGCGATCGATCTCCCGGTCTATATAGGTTACGTTGTAATTGACGTTCCAATTAAAATCTTCGTTGGAAGCCAGATTATAATCTACAACAAATTCAATACCCTGAGTGGTAAACTTACCGATGTTTTGAAAGCCCTGATTGGAGAAGTTTACTCCGTCAGGCACAGGAGCCTGGGAAAGCAAATCATCAGATTCTTTTCGGAAGAAATCAAGCGAACCGCTAAGTTTTCCGTTTGCAAAACCATAATCCAGACCCAGGTTGTATTCGGTAATTTCTTCCCATTTAATACCTGCATTACGGTAGAAAGGTTGACCAATAGTATAGAACTGATCTCCAAACTGATATTGCGAAATGGTATTACCCAGACCATAACGAGCCAGGTAGTCATATGCCGAACCAATGTCCTGTTGCCCTGTGATACCATAACCGGCTCTCAATTTTAATAAACTAATAGTATTAGAATCTTTCAGGAAATCTTCGTCAGAAAGTTGCCATGCACCTGAAACTGCAGGGAAATACCCAAAGCGCTCATCCTCACCAAATCTTGAAGTACCATCGCGACGTATAGACGCACTTAAAAAATACTTTTGTTTGTAATTGAAATTACCACGGGCGAAATAGGCGAGTAAAACCACATCCGGGTCCAGAGTAAGTTCTGGTGGAGCAGCATTCGGGTCTCGTACGTTACCGGTAGTGAAGTTTTCATTTTCAAAGATTTGGTACGAATAACCGGCTGTAATTTCGGTATTAAAATCGCCGAAGGCCTTAGTATGCACTAAATAGGCATCTAATAATCGGTTAGAAGATTTAAAATCGGTATCTGAACGTACACCCAATTCTTCACCCTCAAGGGCATTGGTGCCAAGTGCACTGTTTCGGTCTATTTCAAAAAAGCGGTCAGACTCGCTGTTGTCAAGTCCTACATTTACTACCGCTCTTAAAGGCTCATAAAAAGGAAGTTTATAATCGACCTTAAAGTTACCATAGTAACGACGTACGCTGGCGATATCCTGTGTTTGCATTAATTGAGCAACCGGGTTACGCGGTACGTTACCTAAAGCGATACCATTTTCGTTGGTATACTCATAATACCCGCCATATCTCGAGTTAGGATCGTAGATAGGCTGTGTAGGGTTAAACTGAAACGCTCCACCTTCAACACCCGGAGCAAAACGGTTGCGCTCCCAGCTTAAGTTGGCATTAAAGTCAATTTTTAAAGCCCCGTCAAAAAAACGCGGGTTAAGCGACAGCGATGTAGTCGTACGCTCAAAGGAAGAGGTTTTACGTAAACCTTCCTGATCTGCCCTACTTACCGAAAGTCTTGTAGGTAAAATGTCTGCAATATTACCACTTACTGAAAGGTTATGCTGAGAGGAAAAGGCATCCTGATAAATGGCATCCTGCCAGTCTGTATTGGCATTGCCTAAAAATCCGGTTTGATCCGGGAAACGCTCATTGATTAGGCTTCGGTAGTCATTGGCATTAAAAATGTCAATTTTATCAGTAAGTCGTGCCACACTGGCCTGACTGTCAAAATTTACTTTTAAGCCTTGTTTACCTTTTTTGGTAGTAATGATAATCACCCCGTTAGCTCCCCGGTTACCATAAATTGCAGCAGCCGAAGCATCTTTTAAAACCGAAAACGACTCGATGTCTGCCGGGTTTATTGAAGAAAGAACCGAACGACCACCACTGGCTACATTATTAATAGGAAGACCGTCAATTACAATTAACGGACTGTTTGATGCATTAAGAGATGCTCCTCCACGTATTCTGATTTCAGAACTTGCACCGGGAGAACCTCCGGTATTAATGGTAAGACCTGCAACACGACCGTTTAATAAGTTTTCTGCGGTTACATTATTCCCCTTATTAAAGTCCTTTTCTCCAACGAGTGCTACAGATCCGGTCAAATCTTTCTTAGTAGTGGTACCATAACCTACTACAACCACAGCATCCAGTTCTGCGGCATCTTCAGTAAGGGTTACATCCAGGTTTGACTGGCCCGTAAATGGAATCGTTTGAGTTCTAAAACCCAAATACGAAAAACTGATCGTAGCTCCTTCACTTACTCCGTTGAGTGTGTAGTTACCATCAAAGTCTGTGGTTGTACCATTGGTTGTGCCTTCAACAAGAACATTCACTCCGGGAATTGGCATTTGCCCGGTAGCATCAACTACTGTTCCGCTTACTGTAGATTGCGCAATCGATGTAATTGGCAAAAACAGCAGGAGAAACAATACTCCTTTTAATAAAATTTTCATAAAATTGTTTGAATTGAACTGCGTTTTTGTGTTAGTTTACTCTATATTTTCACTTCACATTGCGAATTTAGCAAATGAGGTTGTTAATATTGTATAGATTACTGTTCTACACTAAACTCTAACGTTAGAGTGTTGAAAAGTTTTGAAATTAAGAGGCCTTAAGGAAAAATAAAAGAGGGTTATGTTAACCCAAAGCAGCTATGAAACGAAAAATCACTTTAAAAGATATTGCCAAAGAACTGGACGTATCAATATCAACGGTCTCTAAATCACTTAAAAATAATCCAGAAATAGGAGAGGACACCCGGCAGAAAGTTCAGGCTTTTGCCAAGCTCTACAACTATAAGCCAAACAACATAGCGGTAAGTTTGCTCAATCAGCGCACCAAGCACATTGCCCTCATTATTCCGGAAATTACCCACGATTTTTTTACAACCGTTCTAAAGGGAGTTGAAGAAGTGGCGCACCAGCGCGGGTATAACGTTTTGGTATGTGTTTCCAATGAATCTTTTGAGAAGGAGGTACTGAGTATGGAAATGTTTGCGCAGGGCGGAATTGTGGACGGATTTATCATTTCTCTTTCCAAAGAAACCCAACATAAGGAAGACTATAAGCATCTGGTTGAAGTCGAAAATCAGGGAATGCCTCTGGTGATGATTGACCGTGTAACAGATAAAGTTATTAGCGATAAGGTAATTGTTGACGATATGCGTGGAGCTTATACTGCTGTAAGTCATTTTATTGAGAAAGGGCGCAGGCGCATCGCGCTTCTTACCACACAAGATCACATAAGCGTTGGATATTTACGTAAAGAAGGGTATAAAAAAGCGCTCGCGGATCACGATCTCTCGGTGAACGATGATTTAATAGTTACGGTTGATCAGGTAGAAGCTGCAGAAGAGCAAATCGCTGATCTGGTGAATAATCAGAGTTTTGATGCCGTTCTGGGGGTAAATGAATATTTTTCGGTAATTGCTATGAAGCTCCTCCAGGAACAGGGCAAACGTATCCCTCAGGATGTGGCAGTTATTGGTTTTTCTGACGGAAAGTTGCTCAAATATGCTACCCCGTCAATAACAGCGGTAGACCAACACGGGGATGAAATAGGCCGTGCGGCCGCAGGAATGCTTATAGAACGGCTGGAATCCTCAAAACAGGATGAGAATTACCGCACCACTGTGATTCCAACATCACTCATTGAACGCGAATCTACTCTTGGAAAACAGGATTAGTTTGCTCGTTTATAAAAAGTCACCACTCCAAGCTAAAACCAATCTAATTACATTGGCTTTGGGTAATTTATTTATATTTACCATCACTTTTCATTTCACACACGATTTTTAGTCTAAAACCCTTCAGGGGTAAATTGGTGTATATGAAAAACTTTTCTTTAGGTATTCTCTTAGTATTTTCGGTAATGGCTCAGGCTCAGATAGAACGTGTTGAACCGCCTTTCTGGTGGGAAGGTTTGCAACGAGACAGTTTGCAGCTCCTGATCTATGGTAAGGATATCGCTTCCTATGAGGTGGAGTCCGCTGCAGGCATTCCTATTATCGAAGTAACCAAAACCGAAAATCCTAACTATCTTTTTGTAACTCTCAATAGCGCTTCGGTAGAAGCAGGCGATTATGAGTTTAGCTTTCATAAGGAGGGAAGCCCACAACTTAAACACCCTTATTCGTTTAAAGAACGACGGGAACATTCCGCTTTGCGAAAGGGTTTTGACAATTCAGACCTGATTTATTTGTTAATGCCCGATAGGTTTGCAAATGGAAATCCGGCAATTGACTCGCATCCTAAAATGGTCGAAAAAGCAGACCGCACCAAACCCGGTGGTCGTCACGGCGGCGATATTCAAGGAATAATAGACCATCTTGATTATCTGAAAGACCTGGGCGCTACAGCTATTTGGAGTACTCCGCTTTGTGAAGATGACGATCCCGCTTATTCTTATCACGGCTATGCTCAGAGCGATGTTTACAAGATAGACCCACGCTATGGGAGCAATGAAGATTATTTGAAGCTTTCTACAGAATTGCACAAGCGTGATATGAAACTCATTCACGATTATGTGACCAATCACTGGGGTTTGCAGCACTGGATTATACAGGATTTGCCCACGCCAGACTGGATACATCAGTTTGAGGCATTTACCAATACCAATCACCGTATGACTACCCAGTTTGACCCGTACGCGGCGCAAATAGATCAAAAAATTTACGAGGAAGGCTGGTTTGTACCTACTATGCCCGATTTAAACCAAAGTAACCCGCTGGTGCTCAACTACCTTATTCAGAATGCGATCTGGTGGGTAGAATATGCAGATTTAGATGGACTTCGTGTAGATACCTACAGTTACAATCACAAGCAGGGCATTGCTCAATGGACCAAAGCTCTAATGGATGAATACCCCAATTTCAACATAGTAGGCGAGGTATGGCTGCACGATTCGGCACAAATCGCCTACTGGCAAAAAGACAGCAAAATAGGAGCATTACAGGATTACAATACGCATTTGCCTTCGGTGATGGATTTTACCCTGCACGATGCGCTCGATAAGATTTTTGTTGAAGAAGAGCAATGGAATCAGGGTGTAACCCGCATCTACGAGAATTTTGTCAACGATTTTTTCTATCCAAATTCCAATAACCTGCTGGTCTTTGCAGAAAATCACGATACGCAACGTTTCAATACGCGTGTAAAAGGTTCTTTTGATGATTATAAACTGGCACTCAGTCTTATTTGTACCACCCGTGGTATTCCGCAGGTATATTACGGTAGCGAGATAGGTATGCAAGGCGATAAGCAAAAGGGCGATGGGGATATACGTCACGATTTTCCTGGAGGATGGCCTTCAGATGCAAAGAATGCGTTTCTTCCGCAAAGCGAAAAAAATGGTCGAAATGCCTATCAGGAACAGTACTTCAATTTTTCTAAAAAGCTCTTCAATTGGCGCAAGGCCAATCCTGTTATCCATACCGGGAAATTGCTGCAATATGTTCCTCAGGATAACCTGTATGTTTATTTTAGATACAATGTTGAAGGAGATCGGGTAATGGTCATTCTCAATCTGAGTAGAAAGAAGCAAAATCTTAATTTGAAACGCTTTTCAGAAGGACTGGCAGGACATACACAAGGGCTCGAATTGTTTAGCGGAAAATCTCTGGCACTGATCGACACCCTTTCCGTAATGCCACGAACCCCAATGATCATCAATTTAAATAACTAATTCGATGAAAAAACTAATACTTCTGGTTGCTTTTACCGTATTTTTCAGCTGTAAAAACCAAAATGAACCCAGCATTACAGAACCCAAACCCACTATGAAAACCGAAACACAACCAAAAAAGGAAGTCGTTTATCATGTGTTTACACGGCTTTTTGGAAATACCAATACGACCAATAAACCCTGGGGAACTCTGGAAGAAAACGGGGTAGGTAAGTTTAATGATTTCACACCCGAAGCTTTAGAGGCTATAAAAAAACTGGGTACGACTTACATCTGGTATACCGGGGTACCGCATCACGCGGTGATCACCGATTATACCCAATACGGCATTTCAAACGACGATCCCGATGTGGTTAAAGGCCGTGCCGGTTCGCCCTATGCGGTTAAAGACTATTATCAGGTAGATCCTGATATGGCAGTCGACCCTGCCAAGCGACTCAAAGAATTTGAAGCCCTAATCAAACGCACCCACGATGCCGGAATGAATGTAATTATTGACATCGTTCCCAATCACGTGGCCCGTAAATACGAAAGCTTAAATACTCCGGAAGGTTTGGTTGCTTTTGGTGCCCAGGACGATGATTCCGTAGCGTATAAAAAGGATAATAATTTTTATTACATCCCCGGCGAAGACTTTAAAGTACCCAACTGGCAAAATGGTTACCAGCCATTAGGTGGGGAACAAAATGATTTAGCTGAAGGAAGTTTTAAAGAATCTCCTGCAAAATGGACAGGTAATGGTTCCCGAGCTGCGCAACCCGATCAAAACGACTGGTACGAGACGGTAAAAATCAATTATGGTGTGAGTCCTGACGGGCACAAAGATTTTGACGAACTGCCTGAAGACAGCAGCAACTGGGATTATACAAAGCACGCCGATTTTTGGAAAGATAAAGACGTGCCGGCTTCCTGGAAGCAATTTAAAGATATAGCCCTCTTTTGGACCAAAAAAGGCGTTGACGGTTTCCGCTTTGATATGGCCGAGATGGTTCCGGTGGAGTTTTGGAGCTATATGAACTCGGCTATTAAAACCGAAAATCCGGATGCTTTTTTACTGGCTGAGGTTTACAATCCGTCACTATACCGGGATTATATTTTTAAAGGAAAAATGGATTACCTCTACGACAAGGTGGAGCTCTACGATACGATCAAGCACGTGATGCAGGGGCATGGCAGTACAGACCATATTGCACCGATTATTGATTATCAAAAAGATATCGAGATTAATATGCTGCATTTTTTGGAGAACCACGACGAGCAGCGTATCGCGAGTCCTGATTTTGCCGGTAATGCCGAAAAGGGAAAACCGGCAATGGTGGTTTCAACCCTGATTAGTACTTCGCCTACGATGATTTATTTTGGTCAGGAATTGGGTGAAAAAGCCGAAGAAGACCTGGGATTTGGTGATCCTACGCGAACGTCAATCTTTGATTACGGCAGTGTGCCTTCGGTGGTACGTTGGGTAAACGATAAAAAGTTTGATGGCGGGAAGTCAACGGACGCAGAACTGGAACTTCGGGATTTTTATAAGCGTGTGCTGAATTTTAGTACGCAAAGTCCCGCGATAATGGGTGAGTATTCAGATATTCACTGGCACAACCGTCAAAATACCGAATGGTACAACGACCGTGTGTATAGCTTCGTACGTTGGTCTGAAGACGAGAAGTTGATCATCATATCTAATTTTGATGCGAATGATACGTTTGGCTTTGAGTTGCAACTTCCGCAGCATATCGTTGAAGCCTGGAGTTTAAACGACGGTGAATATAAAGTTACCGATCAACTCTACGGAAAAGCCACCGGAACTCTTAAAGTTGAAAACGGTCTTGGCCAAATGCGCGTAGATCTAAAACCTTTAGAGTCTTTTGTCTTTAAACTAGACTGAAACCATTAAACTAAATTGTATCAGACCCGTCTTTCTTTAAGGCGGGTGCCACGATGCGGTCAAAAAACAAGGCAGCTGTTACTGCACCCAGAAAGGGTCCGCAGATGTATACCCAAAAAAATCCTCCGGAATTATCAGGAAAAGCAGCATTGCCCCAACCCATCATCCAGGCGACCATACGCGGACCAAAATCCCGTGCAGGATTGATTCCGCATTGCGTTAATGGGGCGATCAAACAAATAATTATGGTCACCGATATACCAATAAAAACCGGAGCCATAGTATCGTGAGGTTTGCCTACGTTAGCATCTTCCGTAAATCCCAGAACAAATAGTAAAAGTAAAAAAGTACCAAATGCTTCCGCGATTATGGCCAGGGGCAGATTTACCACCGCCGTGTTACCCGGCATGATATAGAATTCGCCAAACATCTTTGCTGTCGTGATGCTTTCGTAGGTACCCCGCACAATACCTTCACTTTCTTCAAAAGCCTGAATTGATGGACTAAACAAAAAATACAGCATCAGTCCGCCTAAAAACGCGCCCAAGACCTGTGCAAACCAATACGGGAGTAGTTTTTTTGTCGGCATACGTCCGCTCACGACCATAGCCAGCGTTACAGCAGGATTGATGTGTGCGTTAGAGAGGTGGCGGGTAAGGTAAACGGCGAGCATTACCGCGATTCCCCAGGCAATACCTATCTGCATAATGCTTTGGTATCCACCAAATAAAATGGCGACAGCGCCGGCACTCAGTCCAAAAATAATCAGGATAAAGGTTCCTAAAACTTCTCCTATAAATTCCCGGCTACTGATCATAATTTTCAAATTGGTTGTTAGCTAATTTAAAAAACTCAATCCAATAAGCTTGTTTAAGTTATCAAATATGATGCTTGAGTTGAATATTCAATTTTTATGAGAAGCTTATGAATTAGGAATACCGCCTTCGAGGCGTAATCGTAACTTTACATTCTACAAAATATGATCTTGAAAAAAACACAAACTATAGCTATCGTAGGTGCGGGGCCTCGGGGTCTTGCAGCTTTAGAAGCATTGTGTTTGGAGATGCAGGATGCCCAAATCCAAATTAAGGTTTTGGTTTTTGAACCTTCGGCATATCCCGGAGCGGGTCAAATATGGTCTCCGGCACAGGTAGAAACCAATTTATCAAATATTCACGAGCGGCATCTTGCAAATGGTCTGAGCGGCAGGCCGCAAATACAGGTTGGTTCTGTTGTTCTTCCAGCTTTTGAGAGTTATAAAGATTGGGCGAAAGTACCGGAGAATCCTAATGCAGAAGTTCCTGACGTATTTCCATCCCGTGCAAAATTAGGATCGTATTTACACGAGCGTTTTGAGACACTCAAAAATGCGTTACAGGGAGCCGGTTTATTAGAAATGCATAAGCGGGCGATGGTTGATATTTCAATAGCTGCGAAAAGTTGCACCTTAAAAGATGATGTTGGAACCACTTATAAAGCAGACGAAGTCGTATTAACCATTGGGCATCAGCCTACTGCCTTCTCTGAACAATTGGCATTATGGGATGCACACGCAAAAGCGAATAACCTAAAATTATACAAAGATCCATATCCCGTTGGAGCATTAGAAACGGAAACAATTACTCCGGAAACTACCGTGGCGCTTCGTGGTTTTGGACTTTCTATGGTTGATCAAATGCGGGCATTAAGTATTGGTTTTGGTGGAAGCTTCAACGAAATTGAAGGAACAGACCGCTTTCAGTTTACACCTTCAGCAAAGGCTCCTAAAGAATTGATTGCTTTTTCACTTGACGGACTACCGCCGGCTCCAAAGCCTAAAAATCCGAAAATTGATTCCTGGTTTGAACCTTCTGAAACAGAAATGCTTCAGTTTAAAGAAGCGATCAACAGCGCGAGGCAAAATCCGGAAGCACATAATGATGCTTCGTTTTTAATACGGGCTCTGGGCAAAATGACAGCCGCTGTTTATTTGAGACTGGGTGACAAAGCGCGACCTACTAATCTGTCGGAGCACGAACTCGCGGAGTTAACCGAAAAACTGCTACGTAGGCCTAAAGAAATTCAGCACGAGTTAATCCTGTCGCATAAGCTTCCTGCTATTGATGCCTTAAATGCCTTGCTCGATATGGCCTGTGGAAGGGCAGCGATAAGTTTAGATTATTGTTTGGGGCAATGCTGGCGTTTTGCATTGGGAGTCTTATATCACGAGTTTACGCATTTTGAATTCAACGATGCTACGATGGTTGATCTGGTTAAATACATCGAAGCCAGTAAGCGATATTCCTACGGGCCACCAATTGCAAGCGTGCAGCAACTCATTGCTTTGGTTGAAGCCGGAGTTTTGAATCTCGATTTTGTAGATAATCCTACAATTGAGTTAGTTCCTGAAGGTTGGGAGCTTCACAAGAATAAAAAAAGCGCAGTTGCTGATGTCATGGTGAATTCGGTGATTGATCCGCCGCAACTGGTTAAAGTAACCAGTGACCTTGTTGAAAATCTGGTTGCTGATAAAAAAGTGAATGCCGTAAGTTACAAACTGGGCTTGCATACGCTCGAAGACGGTCGTATCATCAGTGAGGCAGGAAATACCCATCAGCCTATCGCATTATTAGGGCGTTTGGCCAAAGGCAGCGTTATAGGCGTAGACGATTTAATCGAATGCTTTGGTAAACCGGCTAGCAAATGGGCAGAGGGAGTTGTAAACCGCTTAAAAGCCTAATTTAATTCTTCTAATAGATTATTGAGATTTAAGGCGCGGGTATACATTTCAATACTTCCGTCTTCTGCTTTCGGCCAGTCTTCGCGAGGCCGGTCCCAATACAATTCCACTCCATTTTCATCGGGATCGTTGAGGTATAAAGCTTCGGAAACGCCGTGATCTGCAGCTCCGGTTAATTTTATTCCATTATCGAGAAGACGTTTTAAAATTTGTGCCAAATCCTTGCGGGTAGGATATACGATTGCGGTATGAAAAAGCCCTGTGCTGTATTGTGGCGGAGCCGAAGCACCTTTGCTTTGCCAGGTGTTGAGGCCTATATGATGGTGATAGCCACCGGCCGAAATAAAGGCGGCTTCATCACCCAAACGCTGTATGATTTCAAACCCTAAAACCCCATGATAAAATTGAAGTGCACGCTCCAGGTTGGAGACTTTTAGGTGCACGTGCCCAATGCGTGTTGTTGCTGGAATGGAGTAGGAGTCAGCCATAAATAGATTTTTGTCAAAAATACAGTATTAGCCTTAAATCTAAATTAATTGTTAAATAATAGGTGTAATTCCCTTTTATATGTGCTGTTTTTCAGTTAATTTCCCACACAGATAAAAAGCCTAAGGCCCTACCCAAACGGCAAACTAACGGATTACCATGCTTACAAAAGTGTATGGCTCGGCTGTTTTTGGGGTAGAGGCAACAACCATTACTGTTGAGGTTAATATTGATAAAGGAATAGGCTACCACCTCGTAGGATTGCCCGATAATGCTATTAAGGAAAGCAATTATCGCATCGCGGCAGCACTGCAAAATAATGGTTTTAAGATTCCGGGAAAGAAGATCACTCTCAATATGGCTCCGGCCGATATGCGTAAGGAGGGAAGCGCCTACGATCTTACGCTTGCAATCGGTATTCTTGCCGCCAGTGATCAAATCAAAGCTGAACATTTAGACGAATACATCATTATGGGTGAGCTTTCCCTTGACGGAAGCCTGCAACCCATTCGCGGCGCGTTGCCTATTGCCATTAAGGCGCAGGAGGAAGGCTTTAAAAAGTTCTTACTGCCCAGTCAAAACGCCAAAGAAGCAGCGATAGTAAAAGATCTGGAAGTTTACGGAATCGACTCTATCGCGCAGGTTATTGCGCATTTTGATAAAGACGAACCCTTAGAGCGTACCATAGTAGATACCCGGAACGAGTTTTTCAACGCGCTGGAACATCCCGACTTTGATTTTGCTGATGTAAAAGGGCAGGAATCTATTAAACGCTGTATGGAAATCGCAGCAGCGGGTGGACACAACATTATTTTGATAGGTCCGCCCGGAGCGGGAAAAACCATGCTGGCCAAACGCCTGCCTTCCATTTTACCACCTATGACTTTGCGAGAAGCGCTCGAGACTACTAAGATTCACAGTGTTTCGGGTAGGATGCGGGAACACGTGGGACTTATGGCACATCGTCCTTTCCGGAGTCCGCATCATACCATTTCGGACGTGGCTTTAGTCGGCGGCGGTGCCTATCCACAGCCGGGTGAAATTTCGCTGGCGCATAACGGCGTGTTGTTTTTGGATGAGCTGCCGGAATTCAAACGTACCGTGCTTGAAGTGATGCGCCAGCCGCTTGAAGACCGCGAAGTGACGATCTCGAGAGCCAAATTCACAGTGACCTATCCCAGTAGTTTTATGCTGGTAGCCAGTATGAACCCAAGTCCGGGTGGGTATTTTAATGATCCCGGTGCTCCGGTAACCAGCACGCCGGCAGAAATGCAAAGGTATTTGAGTAAAGTAAGCGGACCGCTACTTGACCGTATTGATATTCATATTGAAGTAACCCCGGTGCCTTTTGATAAATTGTCAGACGAGCGCAAGGCGGAAAGCAGCGTAGACATACGCAAGCGGGTGACTGAAGCCCGTAAACTGCAAACGGAACGTTTTCGCGAAAGCGAAAGCATTCACTACAATGCCCAAATGAGCGTCAAGCAGATTCGGAAATACTGCGCCCTTGATGAACATTCTAAAACCCTTCTTAAAAACGCAATGGAAAAGCTAAACCTTTCGGCTCGGGCGTATGATCGTATTTTAAAAGTAGCCCGTACGATTGCAGATTTAGAGGCTTCTGAGTCTATTGCGGGACATCATATTAGTGAAGCCATACAATACCGAAGTCTGGACCGAGATGGGTGGCTGGGTTAAAAATCAAATGAAGAATTATTAATTATTTTATTTTATATCAATGACACGTGATGCACAATTGGCGTTTTGCAAAAAATGCAACAACCGAAAAATGGATTTACAAACAGGCATTTTATGCAGTCTTACCGACCAAAAGGCAGATTTTGAAGGTACCTGCAACGATTTTCAGGAAGATCCTGAGGTTCAGGCGCTGGCTCATCAATCAGAAGCCTTAACTATAGATCAATTGCACCAGAAACTTTCAGAAAGCGATCTTGAAGAGCTAAAAAAAGAGCAAAACCTTATTCCTGCTATTG
This sequence comes from Leeuwenhoekiella sp., assembly GCA_002708845.1. Classification (GTDB taxonomy): domain Bacteria; phylum Bacteroidota; class Bacteroidia; order Flavobacteriales; family Flavobacteriaceae; genus Leeuwenhoekiella. The sequence goes on along the minus strand of PAPI01000024.1, from coordinate 260,405 downwards.
TAATGGGTGCCACGGTTGGACTTGTAGGTGCCATTCTTTGGGGAACCATCAGTGTGATGACCGGTTTTCAGATAGGTTATATGGCTGTAGCCATTGGAGCCGGAGTAGGTTATACCATACGATTGGTTGGTAAAGGTATCAGTCAGATTTTTGGGTATTGGGGAGGAGCACTCGCGTTCTTATCGGTTTTGCTGGGGAATATTCTGAGTATCTTGGGGTTTGTCGCCAATGAAATGGATGTAAGTCTTTTGGATGCCATACTCTATTTTGACTACAGTTTTTTACCGGAGATCATGGGCGAAACCTTTAGTCCTATTGACCTGCTTTTTTACGGTCTGGCGGTCTTTGAAGGCTACAAGTTCTCCTTTAGGGTAGTGTCTCAGGAAGATTTAGACCGTATTCATACGAAAGCCTAATCTCTTTAAGATTTTGGTCTTTCAATAAGCCTAAAAGTATTTTTAAACAAATAAATACCCCGGTTAGCAATACTCTTGTTAGCCGGGGTAAATTATATACACTCCTTCAAGGCTGGTCTTTAGGAATTTAGCTATATTTAAGTTCCCTAGAACATGTACTTCCCCTGATTCAATTTTAAAGTTGTATTCACTTTATATAAGGAAGTATGTTTAGTTCAAAAATTGACCATTCTAAATACCTGCATCAAGACTTTGAATCATTCTTTGAACAGGAAGGATTTCCGTATTTGCGTTTACATGCAGCAGAGCAGTCAGCGTCAGCAGATGAAGAGCAAATTCTTTTGATTTTACACGGTAAAAGACCTGATTTATTGTTGCTGACCAATAAACGTATTCTTCATTACAAATTACCCATGTCTGAATCCTTTATAAAACGTCTGGCAAACGAGGGTGTAGGCGAGGTGGTGGGTTTGATTCCCGGAGTAGGTGAACTTATGGATGGCGTTGATAATTTTAAAGAACTTAAAAAAGGTGCAATGGGTTTTGGAGGTTGGATTTCAGGAGGCAAACGCAAAGAGCGGAAACGCCGAGAAGCTTTAGGCCTGCCGGTGAAGAAGGATTATAAAGATGTAAAGTACAACCTTAATAAGCCGGACGAGCTTTGCCTGATCACGGGTTACAGTGATCACATCTTATTGGCTAATGGTTTTGAGTGGAAATGTAAAAATTCGTTTCAAATAGGTCAAGAACATCCCGCGGTAAGTATAAACACAACTACAACAGCATGGACATTTTCACAGGCTAAAGCGCGTTTTACTTTTAAGTTGGGTACTTATGAAGACCACATCCAATCAGCCGTAAGACACGCATTCTTAACTTTCCAGAATTTGTCAAAAGATACTCGGTTAAACCTGATTTTTTAAGCCTGTAAATTTCACTATGGGAGAATCCTGAGGTTGCATGAGTGAAATCTTTAGCCCTATTGACTTTCTTTTTTTTCCGGTATGGCGATTTAAAAAGAACCTTGTTGTCCAGCGTAAATTTTTGGATATAAGTAAAATAGCGTTAATTTTAGTTGCGTACTCAGAGTTTCAACCAAACCAAAACCCAACGTGAAATTATTTATCAGTTATTCCCGAGCTCAGGTAGAAGAGGTCAAAGACATCAGCGAATTTTTAGGTTATCTCGATTACAGTTGTTGGTTTGACCACAAGTTAGGCGCCGGGACTGAATGGTGGAACGAAATTCTTAAACAAATACGCGAGTGCGATATTTTTCTGTTTGTTCTTTCTAAAGAGTCTAACCAATCACAGGCCTGTATGGCCGAGCTTACCTATGCCGAAGGCCTGGGGAAGTATATGATGGGATTGCGGGTTGATGATTTGAGTTCGAGCTTTATGCCGCCCGTTCTCAAGGACAATAATCTTACGTCGTACCGCCCTGATGATCCCAAACGCAAAAATCTTTTGGTCAAAAGTCTTCGCGAACTGGAACAAACCAAGCCATACGTTCACGATAAAGGTCACTACGATCAGGTGCCCACACCACCTATGCCCATTTCGGGTTTGAGCAAACTGCATTCTATGGTTCGCAAACGGGAAAACCTTACTATGGAAGAGCAGAAAGACTTACTTTTTGAGATTGAATTGCTTTTAGATCGAAAAACCGAAAAGCCTGAAAATATAGATATCATTTTAAATGATTTTTTAAACCGAAACGATGTAAACCATTATATCGGCAAGCGTATTGACGCCCTGAGGAATAAGCTTACTGACTCAGACACCGAAGAACCCAAAACTGAAGCATCAAAATCTGAACCTCAGAATACGGGTAATCCGGGTACATTTACCGGTTATGATGCGATGCTTGAAGACATCATTACCAGATTAACTCCGTTTGAATCCAATCCCAATGCGTTACAGGCGTATCGCACACAGTTTCACAATCCACAAAATGTATATGCTAAATGGCATCTCGATTTTATGATTGAGAACGGACAAAAGGTGCCGCTTAATGCTTCTTATGATATGGCTTTTGGTTCTAACCAACTGGTACAGTATTTTCAAAACGGAAAGCAAACCCAGACTGCCGGGTTTTATTTTAATAATGAATTTATGACCATTCAGTTTATGAATGGAGCACAAAATGTGTTTGGCTTTCGTTGCTATGGCAACCGGCTTTTTTTAACCTTTTACTACAATTATGTGATGTTTAAAGTAGAATCCTATAGCCGTATCTAGGCGAGAAGGCTCAGCAATTAAATTGCAGACTTTAAACTTAAAACAGCTATCTTTATAACTACTCTGAATCAGTATTTTAGCTTTCACCCCTCAACGTTTAACGAGTAACTTCCACAATTTGGGTGATATGCACAATACTTATACTTTTTTAATATATAATCAGGAATTGGCCGAAAATTCCATGTCCGATTCCACGCTATACACGGCTCTAATTGTTGCAATTTTACTGGCAATCACAATTGCTTACAGCCGTTTTGCGATTCGCAAAAAGGTGACTAAAATGATGATGATTCCGTCTGAGGCCGATCAGCAGCAAAAACTACAGGAGAAGCAATCAGAAACAGCGGCCAAAGCCAAACTTCATTTTAATTGGATTACGTATGAAACCCCACAGCCCGAGGCACAGGTTCTGCGCGAATCTCTTATCAGCCGGGCAAAAAAAGAATTCAGGTTGCACTACATCTATTGTTTAATGATTGCTTTGGGGTATATGCTCCTGACAATGGGAGATGCGGTATTTCTGGCGTTACCTTATGCCGCTATCGCAACCTATCGTATTCTGGGATTTCGGGATCAATTCCGGGCTCACAAAACCGGGTTTACCAGCTTTTTAGCTCCTTTTAAAAAAACGTTTTTGGCGATTGCCGACCCGGTTCGGGCTCCTTATTTGGATGCTGTTTTGATACTGGTGGCCTTATCCCATTTTTTATTTAGCATCCCTTTTATTGATTTGGAGGAGTTGGGCTATCTCGCAGCTTTAGGGGTTCATATTGGTCTTTTAAAGCATCTTCAGGCCAAACTGGCTAAAGTTCCTAATCTCAAGCTATTGGTACTTCGGGTTTTTGGGATTAACGATACGGCACTTTTTACATTTGAAGGTCTGCTTAAATTTTGGAAGTATTTTGGTTCGTTTTTTACTGTTGTAGATCCTTCGTTTATACGCAGCAAGTTCAGGCAAAAAAGCGAAACCATTCCGGTAGTGGTTGTATCCTTTTTTCTTTTAATTATTGTTGAAGTTGAATTGGAAGCAGCGTCTTTTGATACCCAATTTATTAACTATTTTGTGATCATTCCGTTGGTGGTGCTGGCCTGCATCGCGCTTGTTCGCTACAATTTAAAACAGGTTTCTAAAAGCTTTATCAAAAATCAGGAACACCTGGATGCCCGTCTGGAGAAACTGAAAAGGGTTCCCAGAAGTTTTGACCACACTTATAAAAGTATGCCTACAATGTGTTATGACAACACATGGAAGCTGGCTGTTGCTACCTATACACAACTGGCTGATGCGGTGTTAATGGATTTACGGGGCTTTTCAGAAGAGCGAAAAGGCTGTGCTTATGAAGTCGACTTTTTATTTGATAACGTAGCTGTAGAAAAAGTGGTCTTTCTTATTCAACCCGACACGGTTGATATAGTCACCCGATTAATCGAAGAACGCTGGGAATATTTAAAAGTAAAGTCGCCCAATCTAAAAACGAAAGACCCCGTGATTACCGTCTATATCGCAAACCGGGAGAACAGCCGCGATATACAGGCTATTCTTGATTTAGTATTGAGTAAAACAAACTTCAGTCTAAAGGAAACAGCGGTTCTACAACCAGCCTGATAGTTACACAAGCGCCACAGTTCATTGCAGTAAACGCAGCCTTTTTAAGAATCCATTACAAATAGCTTAACATTTTTGTAACTTCCGGGTTCAAAATGCGTCTTTTATAAAAATTTTAATCGCGTATTTTCAACACTAATTAAATCTTATCATTTATGATCAAAACTAAATGGACACCGATGGCACTTATGCTATCGCTTTTTGTGGCCACATTTGTCTCTTGCGATACCAGCAAAGATTCAGATAAGGATGTCGCAGAAGCAAAACTATCAATCGATTACGAAAAGTATGAGCTGGAAAACGGCTTAAACGTTGTTCTTCATCAGGACAAAAGTGATCCTATTGTATCTGTAGCTATTCAGTATGGGGTAGGATCAAACCGGGAAAAGAAAGGGCGTACCGGTTTTGCCCACTTATTTGAGCACATGCTCTTTCAGGAATCAGAAAACGTTCCGCAGGATCAATTCTTTAAGACCATTCAGGATGCCGGTGGTACGCTTAACGGTGGAACCTGGCAAGATGGTACGGTCTATTATGAAGTAGTACCGAACAATGCTTTAGAGACCGTTTTATGGTTAGAGTCAGACCGTATGGGCTTCCTGATCAATACCGTGACTGAATCTGCTTTTGCTAACCAGCAAGAGGTTGTGCAAAACGAAAAGCGTCAGCGTGTGGATAACAATCCGTATGGGCACACCAGCTGGGTGATTGACAAAAACCTGTTTCCTGACGGGCACCCCTACAGCTGGCAGGTAATCGGTGAATTGGAAGACCTTCAGAATGCAACGGTAGAAGATGTAAAGGAGTTTTACGACAAGTTTTATGGACCTAACAATGCTACTCTGGTAATTGCCGGAGATTTTGATGAGGCGAAAACTAAAGAACTGGTAGAAAAGTATTTTGGTGAAATTAAAAAACGTCAGGAAGTAGAGCCTTTAGAAGTTCAGAATGTCACCCTTGATGAAACCAAGCGTTTGTATCACGAAGACAATTTCGCAACCGCACCACAATTAAATATGGTTTGGCCTACGGTTGAGCAATACACAGATGATGCTTATGCACTTGACTTTTTAGGACAACTTCTTTCAGATGGCAAAAAAGCGCCTTTATACCGCGTTTTGACTGAAGATATGGAAGTGACTTCGCGTCCGTATGCGTTTAACAGCAGTGATCAGATTGCAGGTAAATTCCGTATTTCGGTGACTGCAAATGCCGGGGTTGACCTGGATAGTGTAGAAAGCGGAATCAATAAAGCTTTCGCGCTTTTTGAAAAAGAAGGCATCAAAACAGAAGATATTGAGCGAATTAAAGCCGGATTGGAAACTGATTTTTATAATGGAATCAGCAGCGTTTTAGGAAAATCCTTTCAATTGGCACAGTATGATGTATTTGCAGACGATCCCGGATTCATTGAAAAAGACATTGAAAACATCAAAGCGGTTACCGCCGATGATGTAATGCGTGTTTATGAAAAATACATCAAAGGAAAACCTTTTGTATTAACCAGTTTTGTGCCTAAAGGCCAAATAGAATTGATCGCAGAAAACTCTGAAAAAGCAGAAGTTGTTGAGGAAGAAATTACCGAAAATGTAGAAACAGAGGTTGTAGATGCTCAAAAGGAGATCGAGAAAACTCCTTCAAATTTTGATCGCTCGGTACCACCTGCAATAGGAGAGAGCCCTAAGCTTAATATCCCGGAATCTTGGACGGCTAACCTTCCTAATGAAATGGAAGTGTACGGTATTGTTCAGGATGAGTTGCCTTTAGTAAACTTTAGTCTGGTAATAGATGGTGGACATTTGCTTGATGATCTAAGCAAAAATGGAGTGGCCAATCTGATGACTGATGTAATGATGGAAGGTACTGCAAACAAGACTCCACTGGAGCTTGAAGAAGCCATTGACCGTCTGGGAGCCAGCATCAATATGTATACGACCGATGAATCTATCGTTGTACGTGGTAATACACTTGCCCGTAACTTTGACGCCACAATGGCTTTGGTAGAAGAAATCTTATTACAACCGCGTTGGGATGAGAAGGAGTTTGCCCGTATTAAAACAAGCACGATCAACGGTATTAAGCGTTCTGATGCCAATCCTAATGTGATTGCAAACCGCGTTTACAATAAGGTGTTGTACGGTGAGGATCATCCTTTAGCACATCCTACCAGTGGTACGGTTGAGTCTGTAGAGGCGATCACCATTCAGGATTTAAAAGATTATTACAACAATTATTTTTCACCTAGCGTAAGTCGTTTCCACGTAGTGGGAGATGTTTCTAAAGATAAAGCACTTGCAGCACTAGACGGGTTAAAGACTAAATGGGAGGCTAAAGAGGTGACGATACCTGAATTCCAGGTTGCAAACAACCGTGATAAAGCGTCTTTATATTTTGTGGACATTCCTAATGCGAAACAATCGGTAATCAACATCGGATACGTTGCGATGCCACGTACCGATAAGGATTTCTATCCTGCTGAAGTGATGAACTACAAATTAGGGGGTTCATTTAGTGGAAATGTAAACCTGGTTTTACGTGAAGAAAAGGGATATACTTACGGTGCACGTTCAGGATTTAGCGGAACCAAAATTCCGGGAACCTTTACGGCATCTTCGAGCGTACGTACCAACACCACAGGGGAGTCGGTTGAAATCTTCAGAGATGAAATTGAAAAATATAAAGAAGGGATTAGCCCTGAAGATCTTGAGTTTACCAAGAACGCGTTGATCAAATCAAACGCACGTCGTTTTGAAACTCAGGGTTCTTTGTTAGGTATGCTGCAGGAGCGCAGTTCATACGATCTAGATCCTAATTATATCGAGCAGGAAGAAGCTACGATTAACAATATGACGTTAGAGCAGCACAAAGAGCTGGCTAATAAATACCTTGACGAGTCTAAAATGGCTTATCTAGTTGTAGGAGATGCGGCAACGCAGTATCAGCAATTTAAAAATATGGGCTTTGATGAAGTGAAGTTATTAGATAAAGATGGAAACGAGGTAACACTCGAGGAGGTTAAAAAATAGTTTTGAACGGTTAAACCTAAAAACCCCAAAGTTCTGCGGAGCTTTGGGGTTTTCTTTTTTAGATTGAATTCAACAGCGTGTTAATTAGCCTATCCCTGTGGCCATTCTACTTTAAATTTGATTTCGAGATTTATAGCTTCGTCTTTTAAAATGATTTCAGTAGGTCTTGTGCTACTGTAATTTTTAAAATCAATTAAACGATAATCAGGAGCATCGGGAATAAGAGACTGTCCTATATTACCACCATCATCATCACCAAGTCCTACGCGCATTTGCTTGCTCAAATCGATATAAAGCTCTTCATTAGAGAGGTCAAAGAATAAGTTAGACTCATTGCTGCGACTTTCAGAAACATACCATCTTAGCCAGGTATAATTTGTACCGCCAAATCGATCATTCAAAATAGGTTTTAAAAGTCCCAGACCAACATCTGCAAGACGATTAGGATCTGTTTCTGAATATTCTGGGTCCCAGGTTTTACCTTGATTGTAGAACGAAATCACTTCCGCAGATAAAATACGCACTGCGTTACCTCGGGTTACAGTAATATTCTCTGTAAAATAAACTGTCTGGTCATAAATGTCAGTCACTGTAAATTCCAGTTTTCTAGGGCCGAGAGAAGGATAGCTGTAATAGAGTTGTACCTTTTTGCCAATACCTTGCGGTTCAGAAGAAGATTTGGATTGGTAGGTCTCATTATTGGTATCGGTTACCTCAATTTCTTGAATGGGATTTGATGCAGTAATCTCAACATCCATAACATAATCTATAAACGGAGTTGAGGTGTTTGAAGTGATCTGCACGCTTAATACGGGATCACTTTCTTCCTGAATATCATCGCTTGAAGAGGAAGGATCGCACGAGTAAATAAACAGCAATGCTAAAACAAATGGCAGGTAAATTTTCATAGTTATTTTTCAATTTTGATGGAAAATTAAGCTAAATACTGATTTTCAGTATCACAGAATAAGATTAGTTTTCATGGTCACTAAAGAGCGCTTCTCCTTTAACCAGCCAGCTAAAACCAAAGGCTTCTACTGCCAGAGCTTCCATCCAAAAAGTTAGTTTTAGATTGTCGTAGGTTGCTTCAGCAATTACGCCGGTCAATCCTAGAACCACTACGAGTAAGGCCGCAAGCATCAGCACGCCGCAAACCCTATAAATGCGATTTCGCATTACTTTTTTCGCACTGCGTTTTCCTTTTGGAACATCAGATTTCACAAATAAAAACAGCGACATATAGGCCAACGAAAGCAAAAATACGGCGGCAGCTATATAATGAAACAGCGAGCGCCAGCCTTCTTTGGCTTCTTCAAAATAGGTGACCGCATACGGCATTTCGGGATCGCAGCACATCGTAGCCAGATTGCTGGTAGGGAAAAACGCCACGCAAAGGGCTGCTATACCGGCTATGTTTGAAACCCAGAAATCCACCCGTTCTTCCCCGCTGTAGACAATAAGAAAGGTCCCGATGAGTCCCATACTGCCGGTAAACAGGGTAGAGGCGCGGGTAAAGTAATAATGACTGATGGATTCTAACGGACCGTTCAAATCAAAAAATGTTAGGGATATCGCCAGAAGCAGAACAGGTAACAGCATCCCCAGAGTCCCCACAATTTTACGCAGGGTTTTGGCTTTTTGCAGCCAGATTCCGTTGTCCTGAGGATAATTTAGATTGAATCGGTTATCAGGAGGTGCGGGTTCTTTTGATTTCATAAACTGGAAATTTGATCCTTCAAATTACTAAAATAACCCGCATTTCGTTCTCAGAATTGCCACAGATTCCCGTTGCCCCATTTGCTTTATTTTTATCTTTAAAGCTGAATTTATTCCTATGAAAATTAATTACCTCGCATTTCTTTTGGCGTTTACCGCTTGCAATACCAATACGACGGACGGCAAACCCGAACCAACACCAACCAAATCTCAAGATACCGTGCAGTACCAAACGCCACAGCTTAGCTTAGAACAGGCCAACAATCTGGCCGAACTGCCACTTGCCTGCGTCAATCAGGAATATCCCAACAAACTGAGCCAGACGCTGGGTGATGCCGGGGATTTAAAAGAGCCTTCGGTTTTACATCCTGCGTTTTATGGCTGTTTTGACTGGCATAGCGCCGTACACGGGCATTGGAGTATGGTCTATTTACTCAAAAATTTCCCCGAGTTGGCAAAAGCCGAAACCCTAAAAAGCTACTTAAAACAACATCTTACTAAAGAAAATATTCAGGCAGAAGTAGCCTACTTTAATGGCGAACACAACAAATCGTATGAGCGCACCTACGGCTGGGCCTGGTTTTTAAAACTGGCGGAAGAACTGCACACCTGGGACGATCCTTTAGCGCGAGAGCTGGAGCAAAATATGCAGCCGCTTACGGATTTACTTGTGGAGCGTTACGAAGAATTTCTGCCTAAACTGAATTATCCCGTACGCGTGGGAGAACACCCCAATACCGCATTTGGAATGTCGTTTGCCTACGAATATGCCCAAACGGTAACCGATACGACCTTTCAAAAGCTGTTGGCAGATCGCGCCCGTGATTTTTACAGCAAAGACACTGATTGCCCCATAAGCTGGGAACCGGGCGGTACCGACTTCCTATCGCCCTGCTTGGAAGAACTCAATATGATGCGGTTGGTTCTACCCAAAGACGAATTTCTGGAATGGGCAGGAGCTTTTCTGCCGCAGTTGAGCAATACGGATTACGAACTCGCGGTAGGCGAAGTATCAGACCGTACCGATGGCAAACTGGTGCATCTGGACGGTGTAAACTTCAGCCGTGCATGGAATTTATATGCGCTCGCCAATCAATATCCCGAATATGCACATTTAAAGGCGCAAGCCGATAAACATTTAAGCTATTCGCTTCCCAATGTGGTGGGCGATGATTACGAAGGCGGACACTGGCTGGGCAGTTTTGCGCTCTATGCGTTAAAAACCGCACAGCAATAATGCGCAATCCCTTAAAAAATATAGGGCCAGGAGCCTTGATTGCCGCCGCCTTTATCGGTCCGGGGACGGTGACAGTATGTACACTGGCCGGCGTTCAGTTTGGTTACGGACTGCTCTGGGCGATGAGCCTTTCAATCATAGCGACAGTAATTTTACAGGAAACCGCGGCGCGCATTGGCTTGGTAACCCAAAAGGGACTTTCTCAGGTTTTACGCGAACAATTGCCAGATGGTATTATGCGCAAACTGGTTCTGGGTTTGGTTTTGGCGGCAATTGTGATTGGTAACGCGGCTTACGAGGGTGGAAACATCAGCGGGGGCGTGCTGGGGTTACAGGCGCTAGGCAGCGACGGAATTATCGATTTAAACGGCTTTCAGCTTAATGGCTTCAGCCTGTTGATTGGTGGGATTGCTTTTGTCTTGCTGTATATCGGGAATTATAAGGTGTTGGAAAAGGTGTTTCTGGTGCTTGTGATCCTGATGAGCCTGTCGTTTATCATCACCGCGATACTTACCAAACCCAATGTTTTCGATTTGCTTGAAAATGCCCTGATCCCCGGTTTCCCGGAAGGCAGCCTGTTGATGATCATCGCACTGGTAGGGACCACAGTGGTGCCCTACAATCTGTTTTTACACGCGTCACTGGTCAATCAAAAATGGAACGACAAAAGCGATCTTTCCGCTGCACGCAAAGACACGATAATCGCAGTGGTTTTTGGCGGACTCGTATCGATGTGTGTGATTATTTCGGCTGCTGCGATTAATGGAAGCAGCGTAGACGGGGCTTCGGGTCTGGCGCAAAGTCTGGAGCCACTTTATGGCGAAGCCGCACGCTATTGCATCGGTTTGGGCTTATTTGCTGCAGGGATTACTTCGGCGATAACGGCACCGCTCGCAGGGGCATATGTGGCGCAGGGTTGTCTCAATTTTAAAGGCGGACTGCAGGATACAAAATTCAGGGCCACGTGGATGGCTATCTTAGGCACCGGCGTGTTACTGGCGACTTTGGGCTTAAAACCCATTGCGATCATTCAGTTTGCGCAGGTAGCTAATGGAGTTTTACTTCCCGTGATTGCGGGGATTTTGATCTGGCTGGCCAATCGATCTACCGTATTGGGGGTGCATAAAAATTCCGTAGTAAAAAATGCGATCAGTCTGGTTATTTTAATCATAACCCTTATTTTGGGCGGAAAGGTAATCGTTTCCGTAATTAGTAATTTATGAATCAACAGCAGCATATAGACCTCAATTGCGATCTGGGCGAGGGCGTGGGAAATGAAGAAGCGCTTATGCCATACATCAGTTCGTGCAATCTGGCCTGTGGCGGTCACGCGGGTGATGCCGTAACGATTAAAAAGGTGGCTGAGCTGGCGAAAAAATTTGCGGTTGGAGTAGGGGCGCACCCTTCTTTTCCGGATCGGGAAAACTTTGGAAGGATAAAAATCGAAATCCCTTTCGAAGAACTGAAGCATTCTTTAAGCGAACAAATTGGTTTGGTAGCGGAAGCCTGCGCAAATCAAAATCTGCCGGTGCATCACATAAAGTTGCACGGAGCGCTCTATAATTTGTGCGCAACCGATACTGATTATGCCGAAGCTATGACTGATTTTTTAGCAGAAAACTACTCAAAAATTCCGGTTTATGTGCCTTATAATTCGGTGATGCATCGGGTTGCAAATGGACGTTTAAAATTGATTTTTGAGGCTTTTGCTGATCGTAATTATGAAGCGGATGGTTCGTTGGTTTCCAGGTCTAAAAACAATGCAATGATCACCGACAAAAACCAACTTGCAGACCACGTAATCAGGCTGGTAAAAAAGGGCGAAATCCAAAGCGTTTCAGGAGGGATTTTAAAGCGGAAAGCAGACACGATTTGTGTACACGGAGACACACCAAAAGCAGTCGAACTGCTAAGCTTTTTGACTCAAAAATTAGTAGCCGAAAACATACAGATTAAAACGGTATGAAGCATCAAAAACCGAAAATTTCACGATTGGGAGAACAGGCCATTTTACTGGAATGGGACTTTGAAATCGTACCTGAAAACCTCTATTGGTTGCTTTCGGTTAAAAAAATACTGCGTGAAAAAGTGCTTAAATCAAAAGTTGAACTAATTAACACATACAATTCATTATTAATAAATTACGGTTTAAGTATAAATGTTATCTATGACGATTTTTTATTGCTGAAGCAGTATGATTTCGCTTCCATCAAGACCGAAGCGCTGGAGACAAGTACCTATAAACTCCCGGTGTGTTATGATGCCGAATTTGGTTTGGATCTGGACGAACTTGCCGTAGCAACTAAACTTAAAATTCCGGAACTAATCGCATTGCATACGAAGCCGATTTACACGGTTTATTTTATCGGGTTTTTACCCGGATTTTTATACCTGGGTGGAATGGATAAACGCCTCCGGATTTCCCGTAAAAAAGAACCCCGAAAAAGTGTAGCAAAAGGTGCCGTGGGCATCGCCGAAAATCAAACCGGAATCTACCCTAATTCGAGCCCCGCGGGATGGCAAATTATCGGGAATTGCCCGGTGGAATTGTTCAATCCAAAATTCGAAATTCCGTGCCCGTTTCAGACGGGAGATTGTATTCAGTTTTACGCGGTAGATCTAGCAGCACATCAGCGAATCAAAACTGAAGTTGAAGCCGGAAGTTATACCCTTGAAAAAGCCAATTTATGAGTCAGGTTCAGGTTATCAAACCCGGTTTTTATACCAGCATTCAGGATCTGGGCAGGTTGCAAAGTGCGTGCTATGGCGTTCCCCAAAGTGGCGCGATGGATCGGCTTTCGGCTCAAAAAGCCAATTTATTGTTGAACAATGCTGAGGATGCTGCGGTACTGGAAATCACCATGACTGGTCCCGAATTGCTTTTTGAAGCTGCTTGCCAAATCGCGATCTGCGGAGCGCATTTTGAAGTAGTTCTCAATGACAGTCCGTTAGAGCGCTCAAAAGCTTATACCGTAGCAAGTGGAAGCCGATTACGTTTTGGGGGGTTAAAAGAAGGTTTTAGAGCTTATCTGGCGGTATCCGGGGGTTTTCTTACCGAGCAGGTTCTCAAGAGCCGAAGTCAGTACGCAGGAATTACCCAAAAAGCCCGACTGGAAAAAGGCGATGTGTTGCCCTATTCAGCATCGGAAACCCGAAAAAGCAGTACCGCACGGGTGAATTTTCAGGATTCTGGTCTGTTTCACTCAAAAATTGAAGTGTTTAAAGGTCCGGAGTTTGAACTCCTGGAAGAACCTCTGCAGCAAGCACTATTTTCAAAAGACTTTAGCATTGCACCAACCTCAAACCGAATGGCAACTGGTTTTAATGAGCTCCTGCCCAACACGCTAAAAGGGATTGTAACCGCCCCGGTCATTCCCGGTACGGTACAACTCACCCCAAACGGCAACCTGATTGCCCTGATGCGCGATTGTCAGGTAACCGGTGGCTATCCCCGGGTTTTACAACTCAGTGAAAAAGGCATTTCGGCTTTGGCTCAAAAGAGGCCGGGGGAAGAGGTTGGGTTTGAATTGGAAGGGGAGTAGTTTTTAAAAACTTGATTTTTCGCGTTGTATTTTGAATACTGCATGAAAGTCATTTCAGAATAACTTTTATGCATTCTTTATATTCAACTTTGGTGTTCCTGAATTGGGTTCTTCAACTGGTTTTTCGAATTTCATAATAATAGGCATCGGAAAATCAACACCAGTAACAACTGCTTCTCCTTCTCCAAGAATAGGTAAGAAGTCTAATGTATTTTTATTAGCTGTACTACAAGCACTACTTATAGCTTCTTTGTCATTATAATTTATAAGTCTATGAACTATAAAAGTTCCCATTTGACTTAATGTCCCTTTGGGTATATCTCTGGGCATTTGAGTTGCAATACATAGAAACAAACCATATTTTCTACATTCTTTGGCAATTGAATCAAAGGCGTCTAATGGTTTTGTATCGAAAAATTCATCCTTAATTGATTTATTAAGGAATTGATGTGCCTCATCTATTAAAACAACAATTGGTGAATTTTCGAAATCTCTGTTTCGAGCTTTATTTAAGAGAAATTTTCCAATTGCGTTTACAAATGTCTCTCTAATTTGAAAATCATATTTAACATCCTTTAAATTCAATCTAAGGAGATTTTCATTAGTATTTTTCTTAGAAATAAATGATTCAATAGAATTAGTAATGTCGCTTTGATTTTTATTTTCTTGGAAACCAAATATTTGGTTGTATTCGGGTGTATTTGTAAGGTTATTTATTCTAGATACTAAGCTTATACAAAATGAGAAATCATTGTTGTAAATATTTTCCCAGTGAGTTCCTTTATCGAAGGCACATTCCTGAGCAATTTGTAGATTTAATTTTTTAAAGTCAAAATCAGCTTTTCCATTTTCAATTTCGCTAACATGGCTATAATAAAAATGATTGTAAGGACTTTTCTTTGCGTTTTCCTTTTTTAAGACACCATCATCAATTGGTATTTTTTCGCCTTTGTACTCAAGAGGTTTCCCGTTTAATAATTTTACAATTTTTAAAGAACGAATAGCTTCCATTAATTTAGGAGCTTGAGTTTTAGTTGATGGTTTTAATATAAAGAATAAATCATCTACGGTAAGTTGTGAATAATGGAATATGTTACCATCAAAACCCACATTTATATTTTTTAAACCATTGTATTTTCCATCATATTCTCCAGTTGCATCTATTAATATGGCCTTATTGCCAGTTGTAATTAACGATTCAATTAACTTACTCACCGTAAAACTCTTTCCTCCTCCCGTTGTGCCGACGACTGCACAATGTCTTCCGAAAATAGATTGAAGATTAACCTTTACATTTATGTTTGGACTTGAAACTAAATGCCCTAATTCTATAGCCTTAGTATTTTCATCAGATTTGATTCCAAATCTGGACATATAATCTTGAACTAAATCTCCTGAACTCACAAAAACCTTAGCGCCAATATTTGGATATGTAGTTAACCCTTTTTTTACAGTTAGGGGGTCGTATAAATCAAAGGATAAAAGTATTTCAATTTTACCTGATGGATGAAATTCGCTAGTTTGAAATGCTTTTTCACTTAATGAAAGTCTTTCTGACTCAGGAAGTAAGAGCTCTGTTATTCTTCCTAGAAAGCCATATTTGCTTCCTTCTATCACTACAAAACTGCCAACTAGGCCACCATTAAACTCTTTACCATAATGAGTGAAACCGTTCAATAAAACAGAAGAAGGAAAGTGAACTTTAACATATTGAGGTAGTACTTGATTAATGTAACCAAGAAAATATTCGTGTCTAAAAGGATTAATCTTTTTACTATCCATTATTTAAATTTATGGATTGATGATTAAAGTTTTCATACGTTTTTATTTCCGGGTAATGTTTGGCAAATTCTGTAAAAGTTTCAGAGGTCAATAAAATTCTTTCAGATTCTTTAGCCACTTTTTTAATTTCATTCAAAGAGGATGAAATATTCTCGGATTCAAAACCCGGATCAATGGAAGCAAGTCTAAATCCAGGATTTTGATTTAAGGCTTCTTCAATTGCTGCATTTATATGTTTGTCATTAAAACTGTAGCCAATACAGATTAATAAGGTGTCATTATTTTTTCTGAGGTTTCTTTGAAACCTAGCCATCATTTCGAAAAATGGTTGACCGTAGGAATCTTCATATTTCGCATCTCTTGGATATACCATCAATGGTTTATCTGGACTATCTTTTATTTTGATTTTTTGGTCAGTACTATCTCGTTCCCAGTTTAAGGAGCCATGTAATTTATGAAGGTGGAAAACTCTCTGAATGAAGTTATCCTCTTCCTTTAATTTACTACCTTCTCTTTGGACTATATCATAATCGAAATATCTTCCACTAAATGTTCTGGGAAACGTGAAAGAGAATCCATCAACAACTATTGCATTTACTTCTGTAGCGGCATATTCAAATAGTAGGTCATAGTTGAGTGTGAAAACTTTAATTCTTGGATTGGTTTGTTTACGTTGCAATAATTTTTCTAAAAATGTTTTATGCGGGAAATTCTCTGAAGGTGCTGGAATGGTGCATTTATCTTTTATTAATTTGAAAATTTCATTTTTAATTGTAGATAATTGTTTTTTCGTTTTACCAATTTTTATTTCAACGTCTCTAATGAATTTGCTATAGCCTTCAATATGTGAAAGAAATGCCTCTAAGTTTTTTTCTTCTGATTCAAATTTTACAGCTTCTCTTATGATTTTAAAACCGTCAATCTCAGGTCTGTCTTCAGTTTCAGCAATCTTATATTTATTTTCTGTTTCTTTCCAAAGTTGCCACATTGAAAGTCCACCTACGTCCATTGAAGAACCAGCTCCAGATAAAATGAGTAGATTTTTAAAGGGTTTTTTAAAAAAATCAGTATAGATTTTTCGCTTTTCTTTATTGGCATCTGCCAAGGTTGGCTCAACTGGATTACCATCATTATCCTTTTTGTTGAAAGGTTTTAAGTCATCAATGGATATCAATTCTCCTTTTTTGTAAACTGGATTCTTTACTTTAAGTTGATTTGATTTTCCGTTTAATAGAATATACTTCCAATTTTCTTTCATCTTGAATAATAAAAATTTTAAATCCGTAAACTAGACTTAATATCAAATATAACCTACCACCATCAATAAATTTTACGGAATTCCACAAAAGAACTGAAAACAAGAAATTACTTTAATTTTCAATGCTTTGGTAATCTATTCATCCTCTGATTTATAATCCTCCGGAAATGCCTTAACCACTTCGCGGGTAAGATCCCAGACATCAAATCCCTGTCTGCCAAAGTCCAGACCGCGTCTTACGATCACCAGATCCCGGGAAGGCACCACCACCACATACTGCCCGCGGTTGCCTCGGGCGGCATAGGCATCTTTAGGGACATCAGTGCGGGATTCATCGACCAGCCACCATTGGCCGCCGTAGGATATACCGTTTTGGCCGGCTGCTGTGGTGGGCGTACGTACAAAATCAATCCAGGATTCAGAGAGCAGGCGTTCTCCATTCCAGATTCCGTTTTGTTCGTAAAGCAGACCCAAGCGCGCCAGATCGCGTGCCGTGGCATATACCTGACTGCTGAATATAAAATCTCCAAAGCGGTCTGTACCCACCAGTGTATTGAGCATTCCGATTTTATCAAACAGGGCTTTACGGGGAAACTCATGATAGGTAGCCGTATCGCCGAGGGCATTTTTCATCGCCAATACCGCCAGCAGGGTGTCGTAATTTTCATAATCCCAATAAGTACCGGGATTGCGGATGAGTCCCCGGTCTCGCGCGCCATTGACCGAACTCGCGCCTGCCCAGTAAGCAAGGCCGGAGCCGGTTGCGTATTCCATCCCGCGGCTGTCTACGGTGTAGAGTCCGCTTGCCATATTGAGCACATTTCGTAAGGTGATCGCTGCCCTTGGGTCGTTGTCTGAGGTACGTTCTTTAGGCAGCCATTGGATACCCAGCGGGGCATCCAGTTCCAGTTTACCCTGATCCACCAGCATTCCGATTAAGGTAACCGCAATACTTTTGGCCACCGACCAGGTGCGGGTTTTGGTGTACATGTCAACGCCATTGGCGTAGCGCTCGTGAATGATTTGGCCTTTGTGTAGCACCAGCAGACTGAGGGTCACCTGTTCGTCACTTTCCCGATCAAAAGACCAGTCTGATGCTTCTTGCAAAAGCTTTTGATCCATGTATTTGGGCAATTTTTGTTTTTTGACCAAATCCCCATTAGGCCAGGGAATAGTTGCCGGATCATCCAAAAGCGGCGTAAGATTTTGCTTGGGAAGTTCTTCAATGATTTCAAAAGTTTGATTGGGTGCCAGGATCACACAGCCTATTCCCGCCCGGTAAGCTGCTCGCATAATCGAAGTACTGTCGCTGGCAGCAATGGTAACCGTTTTGTTGTCGTAGTCAATGACATAATCGCCACCAGCTGCGGTGCCGATGGGTTCTTTTAAATAGGCTAATTCCTGATCGTAAACTTGCTCCAGCGTTCGGTTAGAAGTGAAAAGTCCGTTACAGGTAAGAATCGCCTGTACGCCGTGCTGAATCAGTTTTCGGTTTGTTTGTGCGTAGTCGTAGTTTTCAGTCTGTTGTGCCAGGCCGCAATAAGCACAGACGATCAAAATGGGGAGGAGTAAGGTTGTTTTTTTCATGTTTTGGGTTTGGAATAAACCAAATGCTATGGATTCGTGACGGGTTGAGTCGTCTGGTATTGCGACCAATTTAGTGAATTAAACCGAAGTTTAATCCGGGTGGTTATCGAGTTGTGAGCAGAATCAGGGTTGGGGGTGAGCAATTGCATTTAAGGATAACATTCAGTAAATCATTTATTTATAACGTTTTCGCAGTCTAAAGCTTTAAACCTTTGGCTTAAGGCTTTTTATAATTAGTTTTGCGGTTTGAATTTAACAAACCTGTTTCCGGGACTTTTAATTGCTTTTTGCAGTTTTCCGACAGGTTTAAATCCTTAAAATTGGGCGTACAGCAAGACTGTGCGACCGGCTAAATCTGCTTATGAAACAATACTTACAATTGTTCGACTTTTCACAAAAAGTAAATTACAGAACCGAAATCCTATCAGGTCTTACGGTCGCCATTGCATTGGTTCCCGAAGCTGTGGCTTTTGCCCTAATTGCCGGTTTATCGCCGCTAACGGGACTTTATGCAGCCTTTATGATGGGGCTGATAACCTCTATTTTTGGCGGAAGACCGGGAATGATCTCCGGAGCAACAGGGGCTGTGGCGGTAGTGATCGTAGCGCTTGCGGCAGATTATGGCGTAGAATATGTGTTTGCCTGTGTGGTGCTGGCCGGTCTTATTCAGGCGGCGGCCGGGATTTTAAAACTGGGTAAACTGATGCGACTGGTACCTTTACCGGTAGTTTACGGTTTTGTAAACGGTCTCGCAATCATCATTTTTACCTCGCAGTTGGTGCAGTTTCAGGATGCTTCAGGAAACTGGCTCACCGGGGAGGCGCTTTATAAAATGCTGGGCCTTGTCCTGCTAACCATGGTTATTATTTATGCTTTGCCAAAAGTAACGAAAGCCTTTCCTGCTTCTCTGGCAGCGATTCTTGTGATTTTCGGGATTGTGGTATTTTTTGGAATTGACACCAATACGGTTGGCGATATCGCTTCGATAGAAGGTGGTTTTCCTCCCTTTCATATTCCCGATGTTCCGTTTAGCTGGGAAACGCTAAAGATTATCGCTCCGTACTCCGCTATTGTAGCTGCTGTTGGGCTTATTGAAAGTTTATTAACGCTTGAATTGATTGATGAAATCACCGAAACCCGGGGTCGTACGAACAAGGAAGCTGCCGCTCAGGGTCTTGCTAATGTCCTTTCCGGATTTTTCTCAGGGATGGGAGGTTGCGCGATGATTGGGCAGAGTATGATTAATATATCAAACGGTGCTCGTGCCCGACTTTCGGGGATTGTCGCGGCAATTGTATTGCTGATTTTTGTGATGTTTGGCGCTCCGCTTATTGAGCGTCTACCTATGGCGGCTCTTACCGGGCTGATGATTATGGTATCGATAGGGACTTTTGAATGGGTGAGTTTTAGAATCATCAATAAATACCCAAAATCCGATATTTTGGTGGGAATTCTGGTTGCTGTAGTGACTGTATTTTTGCACAATCTGGCGCTTGCAGTACTGGTAGGTGTGATCATCGCTGCGCTGGTATTTGCCTGGGATAGTGCCAAACGCATACGTGCCCGTAAACGCATTGACGAAAACGGGATGAAGCACTACGAGATCTACGGACCTTTGTTTTTTGCTTCGGTTAAGATGTTTAATGAAAAGTTTGACGTGCTTGATGATCCGGATGAGATCACCATCGATTTTAAAGAAAGCCGTATTGCCGATATGAGTGCCGTTGAAGCGGTAAACAAGATCACCGAACGCTATCATAAGGTGAATAAGAAAGTGTATATCTCAAACCTAAGCAGCAGCAGTCACAAGTTGCTTCTAAGGGCCGATGAGATGATCAATGTCAATGTGGTGGAGTAAACTGGATGATTAGAAAATCTATAAATCCCCAAGGTCGTTGGCTTTGGGGATTTTTGTTTAGATAAGGAGGATTTGAATCTTTATGGAGTGTTGATTTAATTTTTTTATTGATAAAATCCAAGCTGGATCATCTTTGTAGCATCTGTGGGGTTTACCCTGAGAATTATACGTTGGTCGGTTCCACAGTTACAGGCTGAACAAGCACTGGCTAAGGGTGATTTTTGATCAAAATATAAATCAGTTACTGTTATACCTTCATTTTCTAAATAAAGAATTACAGCCATTTCAGTCTCTGAATTAGAATTATTACCACCGGTTTCCCAAGGATCAGCACATTGGGTCTGATTCCAGAAAAATAAATTTTGGTTATCGTTAGATTCGTCTTCATCACTACAGCTACCAGTGATGATTCCTATTAAAGTCAGGAAAAAGAATATTTGGAATTTCAAGGTTTTTTAATTCGATGTTTACCTTTTATAGATGCATCATTAGCAAAAAGTTGCGTTTATGAGCAAATTTAATTTAAATGCTGATTTCAATCTTTAACGAAAACCAACTCACCGACACTAAATCTCCATTCATCTACGGCTCATTTCGGTTAAGCGATTATGGGGTAAGCCCCCGGTATTTTTGGGACATCTTTGTTTTAAGATTAACACAAAAACCCCATAAGCTATGTATACTTTTATCAAAAATCAGCAATCTCTAGTCGTACGCGGTGTATTGAGTTTAAATGCTGTTGGCGAACTGGCCGCAACTTTAAATGACGAATTTAAAACTCAAAATGAAATCGTACTCGACCTGAGTAAACTTCAGGAACTCAGTTTAAGCACCGTGATGAAACTGGCTCAACTTCAAGCCAACTATGCGGCTTGCGGTAAAAATGTGGTGTTCCTGGGGCTTGAAAATGCTTCGGTACGCACAACCTTTGGCCTTGCCGGAAAAAGACAATTGCTGCAAGTAGCCGCCTAGGCAGGACGTTTAAACCCGACTGAGACTTAAGCTTGCGGTATTTTAAAGAAAATCGAGCGTATTAACCTGCTCAAACTTTGGACTGCGACTAAAAAAATGCCGTGTGTGCGCCTCCCATCAAGATGAGGACTTTATCTGGCTAATTTACAGATTGTATAAAACCAGAAAACCGCTTTATCCCGAAGCGTTGGGACGTGTTAATTGCGGTTGTACATTTTTGTAACACGTTATTTTTTAAAATCCGATTTGTTTTTAATTACAAATGCAATTAATAATTTGGTCAAATTATCTTGATATTCGTAAAATTCAGAATCGTATTTGTTCCAATTTTCTTCTGCTTTTCCCTCAATCAGTTCAATTTCATTTTGTCTTTCAGCTCTGTCTTTTGGTACGTCTCCGGTTTCAAATTCAGAATTGGCTTTTTTAACTATTTCGGCAGTTTTATTCGCTCCGATTTTTATTAAAGCATCAATAGTCTCATTCGCATAATTTCCACTTGAATTCCAGTAAAATTGATGAAATCCACCATTATTAATTTCACGTTCCAAATTTTCCACAATCAGTAAAATTTTTTGCGATTCATTAAGTCGGTCAATCTTTTCTCCGTATTCACATTTTTTGTTCAGATACGTGTCAATTTCCATAACAATCATATCCCGTCTTTCGATTTTTAGAACTTTGTCCAAATCAAATTGAGTTTGCGAACTTGCATTGGTTGAAAATAATGATGCTATGAATATTAATAGTCTTTTCAAAGGTTTGTTTCAATGTGTTACAACCGTCTTGGCTATGAGTAGTTGCGTGGGTTAGCACTTGACTTACCAAGCCTGATTGGCGGTAGTATTTTTATTCCATTCTATTTAATTCGGTTGCTCCTTGTACCGCACCAATCGATTCGAAAACTTCGTTCTGATCTTGTTCTTCTGTCCATCCCATTTTAGAGAGTTCAGAACGTACTTGATTTTCAGTTTTCTCCTTGACAAAATGATAGAAGGCAAAATTCACAACTTCCATTGGCACCCTTTCCAATTGATATGCAGTCAAATTTGAAGCTAATCGTAACATTCCAATTAAATATGTGAATCCAAGCTGGAAAATCCAGCTTATGACTAATCCTATCCATCCAGTATTTAACGCCTTTATGGTTAAGCCAGCTTCAAGTCGAAGCTTCATAAATTCAAAAAAACCAATTGGTTTGTAATTGTTTTCGTTTAATACTATTTGGTATTGAAAATATTGGTTAGAAACATAAACTATAATTACCATTCCAATAAGCATATAATTGAGAATGTCATAATTGGTGTAATTACTCACCTTAATCAAAAACTTCAAAGCAAATCCAATTGCAAAGGCGACCCCAACCTCAAAAACTCCAATTATATAAATTCCTTTTACTGAAAGAAGAGCGATAGTAAATCCAAGTATAATTGCTGTAATCAATCCACCCAAAATCGGAATCCATAATTTCGGTTCTTTTCTTTCTTTCGGTTGGGGTAAACTTTCTGGGATTTCATAATCATCCCAGTTATTTGTTCGTTCAACTTCTTTTTCTAATTCTGCCAAGGCATCTTTGTCAAATTCTTTCTCTGTTTGTTGGAATGCATATTTGAATAGTCGAACTCTTTTTGAATTTCGTCCATTGTCCCACATTTCATTTCCAAGTGAAACACTTTTGACTTTGACCTTTCCATATTCATAAACCACAGAGATTTTTTCAGTCCACCTATCCCACTTCCCTTTTCGTTTAGCTTCTGCTAAAATTTCGTCCTGAAAAACTAAATCCCATCCTAACTTTTCAAAAGTCATAATGACAATTGGCACAAATACTTTTTTGTTCAAGTCTGTTCGAAACTCTTCCTCAAATTTCGGAGTCCAGTTGAAACTGTGTTTTTTCTTAATTGTTGATTCGTATTTCTTAAGTTCTTCTATCATTTTGTATTACTGGCGACGGTCTCGGGTATGATGTGTAGCATGCTTAAAGCCGCTACGCAATATACCGATTGTTATGTGCTGGCTTTTTTCTTCTCCAGCAATTTATTTATTATTTCAGTTATTTGTCCAATTCCGATAATTGTTGCTCCTTCTCGAAATTCAAACTCCATACCGATTTCTAATTTGTTTTCATAAGAATGAGTCGAATTCATTCCTATTTGAGCTAAAACTGTTTCTCCAGGCATTACAGAATCTGTTCCGATGAAAAATTGATGTCCAGAAGTCTGCATTTCTGTAAAATCAAATTTCAATTGTGGACGATAACCAGAATTCGCAGGTGTTCTGCGTCCACCTTGTTCAGTCGTTCTGTATTTCAGTTCCGCAATGAAATCTGCATTGTCAATCATCAGCTCTTAATTGTCTAATAGTATCTACAGAGTAAATCAGTCCGATTGATGCTTTTCCAGTTTCCATTTGAAAGTCAAGTTCATCTCCGTGAATATCCACAACTCTAAAAATAGATAATTTAGGTTTGTTCCGTTGTCCTTTGAAATTGCCATAAACCACATCATCTAAAAAGTCGAAGTTTAGACTATGAAGTTTTTCCTTATTCCGCTCAATAATCTGACGAGTTGAAATTAGAGTATGAGCGAATTCACTTTTAATTTCAAACACTGGCAATTCGTTTTCTAATAACTCAAATTTCTCAATCAATTCCGTATCATTTTCATCCGCAATTCGAGAATGATTCCAAGAATCAATATCCATTGCACTCCGATTAATCGCAGCGATTGTTATATTTCTAATTGACTTATCCGTTTTCATTTTTCCGCTTGCACATAACAATTGTATAAACGTACAACATGTACTGTTATATCCATTTTAGGATTTATTTGTAGTCATTTGCACGTGTTTGTAAACGAATACTATACACTTAACAATCGTAAATATACCCATCTCTTCTAAAGCTCGCATACGGAAATCCTCATTCTACCGCAAAATTCTATAAAATCCCCCGAGCTTTGATCTCGAGGTATTTGTTGATGGTGTTTACTGTAAGATCTTCGGGTTTGGTGAGTACGGTTTGTATGCCGTGGCGTTCCAGTTCTTTAACCATACGCTTCTTTTCATAGTCCATTTTCTGGGCGATGGTCTTGTGATAGATTTCGGGGGTGTTTTCGGCCTTTTTGGAGATCAGTTCGGTTAGCTCGGTGTTTTCAAAAAAGATCACGACCAGCACGTGCTTTTGAGCCAAACCTTTCAGGTAGGGGAGTTGGCGCTGCATCGCGCTTTCGTGTTCAAAATTGGTATACAACAAGAGCAGGCTGCGATGAGTGATTTTGCGTTTGACTTCGGCATACAGGCGACCAAAATCACTATCTAAAAACCGGGTTTCGATGGAGTAGAGTACCTCGAGAATCGTATTGAGATGGGTTTTCTTACTGCTGGCAGCCAGGTGATTGATAATCGTGTTGCTAAAGGTAATCAGCCCCGTTTTGTCATTCTTTTTAAGGGCCACATTGCTAAAGGCCAACGTGGAGTTTATCGCGTAATCCAGGAGGCTTAGGCCTTCAAAGGGCATTTTCATCACCCGGCTGGCATCAATGATGGAGTAGATGGGCTGGGATTTCTCATCCTGAAACTGGTTGACCATCAGATCGCCGCGCTTGGCAGTCGCCTTCCAGTTGATGGTACGCACATCATCGCCGCTAACATAATCTTTAATTTGTTCAAACTCCATCGTATGGCCTATACGGCGTATTTTCTTGAGCCCAAATTGCGTCAGCTTGTTGTCAATAGCCAGAAAGGCATACTTTTTCATCTGTATAAAAGAGGGGTACACTTTTACCGGCTGGCCGTTGTCAAACACATAGCGGCGTTTAACCAGTTTTAATGTCGTGGTCACAAAAATATTAAGTCGGCCAAAGGTATACACACCACGTTCTACCGGGCGCAAACCGTAGGTTATACGGATTTTTTCTCCGGCAGGGATGCTTCCGGTTTTTAGGAAATCCCGTTTTTGAAACTGTACCGGGATCTCATCAATTACTTCAAAATCTATTTTAAACGGGTAGCGGTTACTGAGTTGCAGCGGCACCTCGTTGAGATCTGAGTTGGAGAATTTTTCGGGGAGTTTTCGCGTAGCGCTAATACCTTCCTTTTTCTTATAAAGCGTAACTCCGTCAAAAAGCATAGCGATCCCCAACAACAGCATACCCACCGAAGCAATCGGGAAAAGGCTGTTGTACCAGTACGAAAACAGGAACAACACAGCCAGTACCGCCAAAGCATAGAATACGCGTTGATGTAAATACAGGCTCTTTATGAAGGCGATGATGCGCACTAGCGGGGTACTTCTACAGATTGAACAAGCATATCAATAACTGTTTCGGGCGTCATGCCTTCCATTTCGCGTTCGGGCGAAAGAATTACGCGATGCCTTAACACCGGTGTTACCGAGCGTTTTACATCTTCGGGCGTAACAAAATCCCGACCGTTGATGGCAGCAAAGGCCTTAGCCGACTTTAAAATGGCCAAAGACGCACGTGGAGAACCACCCAAATACAAATGCGGATGCGTTCGCGATTTTACCGTAATCTGCGCGATGTAATTAAGTATTTTTTCTTCAACTAAAACCTGCCCGGTTTGTTCGCGGTATTCCTGAAGTTTTGCGGGGCTCAACACCGCATCAATTACCGCAATGGCTTTACCGGTAAGCTGATTCTGACTTTTTAAAATGGCGATTTCGTCTTCCAGATCGGGGTAGGTCACCTTGATTTTAAACAGGAACCGGTCCAGCTGGGCCTCGGGTAGGGCATAGGTGCCTTCCTGCTCGATAGGGTTTTGGGTGGCAAGAACCATAAAAGGTTTCTCAAGATCGTACTGCGTACCATCAATGGTAATCTGGCGTTCTTCCATCACCTCAAATAGTGCAGCCTGGGTTTTGGCGGGTGCCCGGTTGATCTCATCAATAAGCACAATGTTTGAGAAAATAGGCCCGTGCTTGAACTCAAAATTACTGGTTTGCATATTGAGCACCGAAGTTCCTAATACATCACTCGGCATCAAATCGGGCGTAAACTGAATACGGCTAAACCCGGTGTTGAGGGTTTTAGCAAACAGCTTGGCCGTGACTGTCTTGGCGATTCCGGGTACCCCTTCAATGAGCACGTGACCATCAGAAAGCAGGGCTACGATAAGCAGTTCTATAAACTCGTGTTGGCCTACAATCACTTTGGCAAGCTCTGCCTTCAAAGCTGCAACCGAGTCGCGCAGGCCGTCTAGCGGAATGCGGTTTTGAAATTCGAGATTATCGTCAGACTGCACAGATTCTTCCGGAGTGCCGGGTGTTTCCTGAGGTGTGTTTTGCGGGGTCTGCTCGTTTTCTAAAGGATTTGAATCTTCCATCAATGGGTAGTTTTAAAATTTTCGATCAGGCTGTTGAGGCGTATGAGTTCGTCTTCACTCAATTCGGCCTTTTGCCTGATGGTTACGATATAATCTATAGTATTTTGAACCGTGTCGTGGGGCTTTCCACTTTTCGCCGTAAGGCGCTCAATAAAATCGCGGTTAAGCCGGTCTGTAGCCAAAACATAGGTGCTGCGCAGGTATTCCATAAAATGGTTGATCTGGTGCGTGGCGATCTGGCGGTTTTCTTTCTTGTCGAGATACATTCCGGCAATGGTTCGGGTATAGTCCAGCGTATTATTGGGTAAGGGTTTAATGACCGGGATGCTTCGCTGTTTGCGTTTACCCTCAAAAATCACCCAGATTAAAGCACCCAGTAAAAGTGTATACCAGGACCATTTCAGGTATTTGTTATTCAGAATCAAAAACAGGGGCGATACGGCTACGGTCTTGCTGTTTTTGTAGTATTGATCTATATAGATGGTTCCATCTTTAGGCAGATACGACAACACATTCGCAGTATAGTCTGCATTGCTGTCTTGCAGCATAAAATAGTTGGTAAATGCCTGCGGAAAGGTGCTTAGAATAATCTCTCCTTCTTCAAAAGGCAGTTTGATGAAATTGACTTTGGGTTGCTTAATGCGTGTGGAATCCTCGTCACGCATAATATCTGCAACACCCAAAACGGTGGTTTTTAGGGTGTCAATCACCTCAAAATAGGCTATTGAATAATCCTTGTCAAAGATATACGGAAGCTTTCGGCCCAGAGAAGGATTGCTCAGATTTACCAGCGGACGTTTGACCAGATCATCGGTGTCATAGGTATAATCACTCTCCAGACTCAAAGTGTCTTCTAAAACTTCGCTAAAACCATCAGAAGCCATAAAAAGCGTGTTACCCCGGGCTACCCAGTTCAGCAGCTTTCGGGTTTCAAACTCGTCGTTATAGATGTAGGAGTTTACAAAGAAATACGTGCCTTTGGGGGGATTGAGGCTGTCCATCAAAAATTCATACGGCGGAATATTTACTTCTTCAATTCGATCTTCATCAAGCAGCGTGGAGAGTTGCTCGTAAAATACATAGGTGCCAAAGGGAATTTTATCCTGTTTCCCATACGACTCGTACCAGTTTATAGGTTCTTTCTGAGAGGCTTCGGCATACACGAGAAGTCCCAGGAAGAGAATCAGCAAACCGGCAAGTATTTTATAGCGTTTACTCATAAGTTGGCAATACTCTTTTTAAATTCGGTTTCTGCTTTCGCGAAATCGGTCTCATTGACTTCAAAATTTCCATACCAGATAAAGTCATAAACGCGTGTTAGACGGGTAAAGGTATTTCGCAGACCGGCATCTTTAAGTTCATACACATAATCCGCATTGGTTTTTTGTACTTCCCAGTCAATTAGTTCCTTTTGCGCCAGTTTTTGCAGCAATAAGAGGTAATAAAAACGTACGGCCAGACGGTAATTTTTTTCCCGGAGCGCAGCTTCTATGAGTTCGTTTATGTTTTGATTTTCGATGATTTCCTGCTCATCGGTGAGAATGACTTTACTGAGGTCCGGGCCTTTAAGTGGAGAGCCACCCAAATCTACTTTTAAAAAGAGCCATACCAGCAAGGCAATCACGCCGGCAACCAGTAGATAGGGCAGGGCTCGTACCAAAAATCCTAGAAAACCAGTAGCTTCCTCACCCTGAAGAATCCAGTTAATAAACTGACTCCAAATACTGTTAACCCAGGCTTTAAAACGCGTCCAGATATTGTCTGGTGCTTCTTCTTCCACATAATTAAACTCATCCTGAGCAGCATATTCCTTAAGCTGTTCTATATCAAACTCAAGCGGCGATGCCGGTGTCCTGTCGTATTTTATTTCCTGAGCGACCTTTGGTTTTTCAACAGCAGTAGAATCCTGAGCCAGTGCAGGGTTCTGAAGGCTTATCAATAAGATTATGTAGAAGAGTATTTTATGCATTAGCGGTCTGTACCTATGCTGTCTATAGTTTCAAAAGCTCCGGTTTGATTGGTTTTTTCGTTAAGGTTGTAGTAGATAAAAGCAATGGCGATGGGAAATATAACGGCCAAAATGTATTGCGCTGCAGAAGCGATTACATTTAGCGTGAGATACACCCAGTCAAATAAACCGCTCATATTTCCCTGCGAAATTTCTGCTCCAGAAGTAAATGCTTTGACAAGCGTATAGATGATAACAGGTAATGAGAATACTATATTGGCAACGTACAACAACAATCCGAGCACAAACATAGTTGCGAAGGTCATCCACCATTCGCCTTTTACAAGTTTGAAAGAATCTGAAATTACATCACCTATTGGTTTGTTTTTAAATACCAGGAGCGCCCAGCCCAACGAAAGCGGAATGGCAAGGTAGATCCCGGGTAATATACACAACATCAAACCGAAGAATACGATTAGTGCAATGAGGAATGTTACTCCTATTAGCGAACCAAGTTGAGAACGCACTTCATTTTTTAAAATATCCTGATCTACGACACCGCGATTTTCAATATAAAGCCTAATGTAATGAAGCACGGTTCCGTACATCACAGCATAATAAAAAAGCACTGCCAGAAGCAAGATTATAGCAGGCAGCACCAAGTTTGCCATGCTAAATATTCCGCCATCAAAAAGTGAAGAATCTGCAGAAATAGTAGCATAGTAACCCGCGGCAGCAATTAAAATTATAAAGGGAATTGCGGCATTACGCAACAGTGCCTGAAACAGACCTTTATATTCCTGCCGTAAAAATTTAAACGTATCGGTAAGGGTCTCACCGAGTTCGCGTTGTCTTTTAAAGTTAATGTAATTGTTCATCGATATGATTTTGGTATTTTTTGGTAGCTATTCGGGGGTATAGGACGTAATAATAGATAATTAGTAACAGTGAAAGGCCTATGATTGTAATCGCAAGCCAGTCGGGCATTTCGGTATGGCGGGTCACAAAACCTTCCAGAAAACCTGCAATAATAAAAAACGGAATGGTACTCACCACGATTTTGAGTCCATCTTTCATCTTGCGTTTAAAAGATTCGAGACGGGTATACGTGCCGGGAAATAAAATACCATTACCCAGAACAAGTCCGGCCGCACCGGCAATTACAATCACCGAAATTTCAATCGTACCGTGAATCCAGATGGTGCGCGCAGACTCCCACAAAAATCCCTTTTCGTAGAAAAAATACTGAAACGAGCCTAGCATAACCCCATTGCGCATCATTATAAAAAGCGAACCTATGCTGAAAAGAACTCCGTAAATAAATGCCATTAAGGCCACTTTGATGTTATTTATGGTAATGCCCATAAACATTTCGACCTCGTTCATCTCTTTATACACGCGCATTGGGTCACCTCCTTCCATATTCTCAAGGGTCATATTCACATAGCCGTCGCCCAGAATGCTGCGTACATAAGCTCCGTCTGTTGCAGCACTGTAGGCTCCTACAACACAAAAGAGCGCAAAAACCAGAAACGAAAGCAACAGCTCACGCTGGTAGTTAAACATCAGTAGGGGGAATTCTTTGGTAAAGAAGGTGATAAACCGGCGGCTTGACTCGCGTTTGGTCTTATAAATTTTTTGATGGGAACGGGATGCGAGGTAATTTAAATACTGCGTGGTTTTACTCTCAGGATAGAAAGTTCGGGCATAGCTTAGATGATCAGTTACCTCAAGATATAATGCTGAAAGTTCGTCAGGCGTAAGTTCGTTAGTATTACCCAACAATACGTTTTCAAATCTTAACCATTTATCCTTATTTTGCCTCACGAAAGCAGCCTCGCGCATAGTTTTATGTATTAGTCATTTAGTTCTGAATAAGTTTCCAAGTAGGGCAGGAGCTTTCAGAACAGCTGTCTTAAAATCTTAAAGTATGAATCCGGGTATTAATCTGGAGGTCATAATTTAAGCTAACAATTAATTTCAAGGCAAGCCCTGGGACAAAAAATCCCGATTATCGGGTAAAGAAAAAGAATTCATGGATAACTTTCAAATTGAAACCGCACAAAATATCAGCATTCAACAACAGGTTGCGGGCATTGGCGATCGCATACTCGCTTATATCATTGACGCTCTGATTTTAATAGGTTATTGGATCATTTCACTGTTTTTGGTCTCGGCTTTTGGTTTGGAAACCAACTCCGGTGGTTCGATAACAATTTATTTTATGATCATCGGGATACCATCCTTTTTGTACTTCTTGCTCTTTGAATCCTTTTGGGACGGGCGTACCCCGGGAAAATCGGCCATTGGTTTGCGTGTGGTAAAGCTTGACGGTTCTAAACCGGGTTTCGGGAGTTATTTTGTACGCTGGCTGATGCGTATCATCGATATTAGTTTAAGCAGCGGTGGAATCGCAGTATTTACCATTTTGTTAAACGGAAAAGGGCAGCGCCTGGGCGATATTGCAGCTGGAACCACAGTGGTTAACGAACGCAAAAAAGTAAATTTGGGCCAAACCTTACTTGAAAATATCCCGGAAGATTATGTGCCTAAATATCTCCAGGTAACGGTTTTTACGGATGCTGATATGCAAAAAATTAAAACGGTTTATAGTAAAGCCAAAAGGGAGGGCAAGCACAATGTTATATTGAAGCTAAGCGAAAAGCTGAGTAAAACGATGCAGGTTACACCAGATGAAACGCCGTTTGCCTTTGTAGACCGGGTGCTTAAAGATTATAATTTTTATACCCAGAACTGATGGAACCTGTCGTAAGCATCATTGATATATTAGGTACTGTTGCCTTTGCAATTTCGGGGGTGATAACTGCTACTAAAAAGCGCATGGATCTCTTCGGGATTCTTATTATCGCTACAGTGACTTCGGTAGGCGGTGGTACGCTTCGCGACCTGCTTATCGGCAAATCACCAGTGAGCTGGTTGCTCAATACGACTTTTGTTTATACCATTCTGGTAACAACAATTGTTGGAGTAATTTTTAGAAAACAATTGCACTATGTGCGGAAGTCGTTGTTTTTGTTTGATACCATCGGTATTGCCCTGTATACGATTACCGGTACTCAAATGGGAATACTTATAGATTTACATCCTGCCATTTGCGTGGCTTTGGGAACCATAACAGCCTGTTTTGGAGGGGTGATTCGGGATATTCTGTGTAACGAAATCCCGGTAATTTTTAGAAAAGAAATTTATGCCAGTGCGTGTATTTTGGGCGGATCGGTTTATATAGGCTTAATCCATCTGGGTGCGACACCCGGGGTTACCGCCATCATAGCAGGAGCCACGGTCATTCTGGTACGTACCCTGGCGGTGGTGTATGAACTGCAATTGCCCAGTATTTATACCAAAGCCGAACGCGAGCAAAACGATTAAACTATGGGAAAGCAATTACCGGAACTAACCAGTCAACTTATTAAATTTATTAAAGAGCAGCATATCTTTTTTGTAGGTACCGCGGCTGCAGAAGGACGCGTAAATGTTTCTCCTAAAGGGATGAATACCTTTGCAGTACTCAACGAACGGGAGGTGATCTGGCTCAATATGACCGGAAGTGGAAATGAGACTGCAGCACATCTGCTGAAGGATTCGCGTATGACTATTATGTTCTGCTCTTTTGAACGCAAACCTCTTATTCTGCGGTTATACGGCAAAGCCGAAATGTACCATCCCCGCGATAAGGAATTTGAATCCTATTTAAACCATTTTGAAGATACCCAGGGCGCACGACAGATTTATAAATTGAATATCGAAATGGTACAGACCTCGTGTGGATTTGGCGTTCCTTTTATGGAATACAACGGCGAGCGGGAAACTTTAAAAACCTGGGCTGCGGAAAAAGGCGATTCAGGTATCAAAGAGTACTGGACTGAAAAAAATCAGAAAAGTATTGACGGTTTTGAAACCGGAATTTTTGAGTAATTACCTGACCTGAAAATGAATGTGATCGTCGTGTCGTACCGCACGGCATCCGTGAAAGCGAATTTTAGGATGGGAAAGATTCATTCGGTCTACCAAATGAGGTTCTAAGAATAATTTACTCGTTTGTTTTTGATTTAAGATTAAGGAAATTAGCTTTCGGGTAGCTTCATCAGAAAGTGTAAGCTGAGAATTGCGCTTTCCGAAACTTACATATTTAGTGAAATCATATTGCCAGTAGCCCTGTTCTTTACAAATTTTGGTTTGATCTCGTTCGCCATCAGCAGGGGTCTCATAAATACCATAGCCACTTCGCGAAGGCTTTTCATTGCTTACTTTTCCATTTTCGTCAGCATAAATAAAAGCCAGATCTATTTTCTTTCCGTCATTGTGGCTCAGGTGTGGCAGAAGCGGAAAACCATCAAAAAATGGAAAATTAGCATCCAGATAAACCACGGTTAAGTCTGGATAATTTTTAGACAGACCCAGCCCAATTTCCTGTAAAGCCAGCTTCAATTCCGGTTTCACATAGTCTCGATTAGCTAAAATGTAAAAAATAGAATAGGCCTGAAGATGATCGGTAGTTTCAATCTTTTCGCGACCAAAATAAAGAGCAATTCTGGGGATAAGAAACAGGCAGCAAATGCAATAGAGCAGAATAAAAATTACCGCGCGTTTGAATATTCTTAATTTTTTAGCTTTTAAAGTTGCAAACAGGGCTATCAAATAGATGATTCCACCCACCTGAGTAAGTATTGTAAGAAATACGAATAGCACCAGGTGCAAGCCAAATTTTAAAAGCCTCAATTCAGATTTTGGTATTATTTAATCAATTCTACTTTTTCCAAATAAATATTCTCAATAGGCCACTCATTGTCGTCAACTTCTACTTTGTTGATACGGTCTACCACATCCATACCTTTGGTGACACGACCAAAAACGGTATGCTCGCCGTCCAGATGATGCGCGCCACGCTCGGGCACCACGATAAACCATTCAAAAGGAGAGGAGGCATCGCTGATGTTTTGCTCGGTATATTTGGCTGCCGAAAAAGCACCACGTACGTGAGTATGATTGGCTGAAGCTTCGTTGGGAATCAAATAATTACCTATGCGCATCCGTTTACGCGGGGTCTCATATCCGTCTGAGTTTCCGCCCTGTACTACAAAATCAAGCGCATTGCGGTGTATCATCGTATCTTCAAAATAGCCCTGTTTTACCAGCAATATAAAATTGGCGCGATGCAGAGGTGTATCCCGATAAAGCTGAATTTCAATATCGCCATACTTGGTGGTAATACGTACGCGGTTTTCAGGATTCTGCTTTCCGTATTCGGTAAGAAAAGGAATGAGTTCGGCCTGTGACTCAATAATAGAACCTGGTTTTTTCTTGAGTTTTTCATTCTGAGCTTTAGCCTTATCCTCAGCCGTGCTGTCTTTCGGTTTTTGAGCAACCTCAGTTTCTGTTGCTTTTTCTTTAGATTTTTTATCTTCACAGCCGGCTAACAGGAGCACTAAAGCAAGAAGACTTAAACGTATATACAGACGCATAGATGCAGTTTGAAGAATTTTTAAAACAAGTTTCAAAATTAAGCATTTTGGACTTACCCGGGCAAGAGGCTCATTATCTGATGGCTCCACAAGAGCGCATACAGCAACTTTCAGAATTAGATATTGAAAAGCGGAATCCCCGGGAGGCCGGTGTTATGGCGGTATTTTATCCGGATTCTCAGGGCGAAACTACACTGGTACTCATTTTACGTCGTACCTATAAAGGCGTCCACAGCAATCAGGTGGGTTTTCCGGGAGGGAAGGCAGAACCAGTAGATACCGATTTAGAAGCCACCGCTTTACGGGAGACCGAAGAGGAGGTAGGTCTTAAAGCTGAAGATATCAAGGTGCTTAAAAAACTAACACGTTTGTACATACCACCCAGTAATTTCTGGGTACAACCTTTTATGGGTGTTGTAGATTATACGCCTGAGTTTATTCCCGAAGAAGCAGAAGTAGCAGCTATACTTGAAGTTCCTTTAACTACATTCCTTTCCGAAGAAAGCCTCATCAGACGACAGATTGACACCTCTTATGGTAGTATGATTGATGTACCAGCTTTTGAACTTGGAGGTCACGTGGTATGGGGTGCCACCGCAATGATGCTGAGCGAAATCAAATGGGTATTGCAGCAAATAGATACGTTTTAATACGCTTATTCTTTACATTTAAGTTAAATTTCGCCTTTGGCAAAACCTTCTAACTAAATATGGGACTTTTTAAGACCAATCCTTTTGGGCATTACAACTTTTTGAAAAAATGGTTGATACGTATTGCGGGTATGATGACCCACAGGCGGTATCGCGGTTTTAATGCTTTGCAAATAGATGGTTCAGAAATAATTAATGAACTGCCGGATACGGGTGTGCTTTTCGTTTCTAATCATCAAACCTATTTTGCTGATGTGGTGGCGATGTTTCACGTCTTTAATGCGAGCCTGAGTGGGAGGGTAGACAGCATTAAAAACATAGGCTATCTCTGGCAACCCAAACTTAATATTTATTATGTGGCCGCTGGTGAGACTATGCGCAGTGGGCTCTTACCCCGTATTATGGCTTATGCCGGAGCTATAACGGTGAGTCGTACCTGGAGAGAGAAAGGTAAGGAGGTTGACCGTCCTGTAAATCTCAGCGATACTGAAAATATTGGGATTGCCCTGCACGATGGCTGGGTGATTACCTTTCCACAGGGAACAACAAAACCCTGGAAACCCATCAGAAAAGGAACAGCTCACATCATCAAGCAGTATAAACCTGTAGTAGTACCTATTGTAATTGACGGTTTTAGACGTTCATTTGATAAAAAGGGAATCCGCATTAAAAAGCGGGGAATTCTTCAGACTATGGAAATCAAAAAACCACTGGAGATTGATTATGAAAACGACAGTATTGAAGACATAGTAGAACAGATTGAGTACGCCATTGAGCAACATCCTTCGTTTTTAAAGGTTATTCCTCAGGAAGAACTACAAAAAGAGGAAGAGCTCAATAAGACCAGGCAGTGGGAATACTAAATCCTTTTTCTTTAACATTTCTTTGGCATAGAGTTTGGACTATTTAAGATGCAAAATTGTTAAACTTTGGGTTTCGGTAAATTTTAATGCAACTTTTACATACTTTGGAAGTACTTAAAGCGTTAGAGCCCCAAACCCCTTAAGACCAAAAAAATATATGAAAAAATTCACTTTTGTCGCAGTCCTTTTAACATTGGCACTGTTTTCAAAAATACAAGCTCAGGAACTACCTTTTAAAGATTGCATTGACGCCCCTCTTGAAGACTTCGAAAGTTCCGTTTTAAAAACTCAACTCTATAATCAGATTGCTAAAGATCCTCAGATGAAAAGTCTGATTGATCGCAAAAAAATGGCAGTAGGCATTGTAAGTCTGGACGATCCTAATGCTATTCAATATGCCGGTTTAAACGGTGAAGAAATGATGTATGCGGCCAGTCTGCCCAAAATCGCCATTCTGCTTGCAGCGATGGATGCTATAGAAAAGGGAGAACTTAAAGAAACCGCAGCGATACGCAATGATATGTGGCTTATGATCAGTAAGTCAAACAATCAGGCAAGTACCCGTATGATAGACCGTCTGGGCTATGATAAAATTGCAGGTGTTTTAACCAGTGATAAATACAAATTATACGACAAGGCTCACGGTGGTGGCCTTTGGGTGGGTAAGCGTTATGCCGCAGCCGGTGAGCGCAGACCAGATCCTATT
This sequence comes from Leeuwenhoekiella sp., assembly GCA_002708845.1. Classification (GTDB taxonomy): domain Bacteria; phylum Bacteroidota; class Bacteroidia; order Flavobacteriales; family Flavobacteriaceae; genus Leeuwenhoekiella. The sequence continues at coordinate 224,175 of PAPI01000024.1, read as the reverse complement.
AAAGGTTTGAGCCATGCAGCAACTGCTGAGCAGGTATGCCGTTTTTATTACAAACTGGTAACCGGTAAACTGGTAAGTCCAGAGCGTTCTAAGCAAATGCTAGACATTATGGAAAACCCGTCGCTGCATCACAAGTTTGTAAATACTTTAGAGCGTATTGCTCCAAATGCACGCTTATTCCGCAAGTCTGGTTCCTGGAAATCATACCATTCAGATTCTATTTTGGTATGGGGAGAAGACGGGCGCAAGTATATTTTGGTTGCTTTAGTGGAAGATCCCAATGGCGAACAAATTATCAGAAATTTAGTATTTCCGGTTGAGAAAGCTATTCAAAAATCTCGAACTTTACTGGCAAGTGCTACAAAAGGTACCGGCCACTTAGGTGATTAGAAAATTCCTCAAAAAAACGTTTAATATAAGAGATGGTGAAATTACCATCTCTTTTTTCATGCAGTTATACGTGTTTTTGATAATCACGATACTGCTTATCGTAAAACCCATTGTAAATGCCCTCTTTCTGGAAGGTCTGGGTGCCGATAATCTTGCTTATGGTTATCTTTTAATCGCAGCTACCGCAATAGCAACCACCTATTTTTACAATCGGGCAGTGCGCCGATATTCATTAAGGCGAATTATTGTGGTTTCGCTGTCCTTTTTTGCTTTAGCATTCACCGTACTGAGTCTGCTCTATAAATTCAGGCTTATTGATGCTTCTGCCCTCTATGTATACTATGTGATAAGCGGAATTTTTGCCGTGCTCACTACGAGTCAGTTTTGGTTACTTGCCAATATGGTTTTTAATGCACGCGAAGCCAAACGCCTCTTTGGTTTTATAGGAAGTGGAGCCATAGCTGGCGGGATTTTTGGAGGGTATCTTACAACGATTTTGGTTCCTTACATCGGTAATGGTAATATGCTCCTTATTGCCGCTGTACTTATCCTGTCGTGTATTCCCTTATTGTCATTAATTTATAGGAAAGGCTATGTAAGCCGTGCTTCCCGTTCCAGTTCGCAGGAAAGTATAGGCGGGGAAACCGCATTTAAACTGGTTTTAAAATCAAAACATCTTACCTATCTGGCTCTTATTATAGGAATTGGAGTTATTGTTGCCAAGCTTATAGATTTTCAATTCAGTGATTTTGCTAGTAAGGCAATACCTGATGCCGACCGTCTGGCTTCCTTTTTCGCGTTTTGGTTTTCGACATTTAACCTCGTATCACTGGGGATTCAACTGTTTTTGACAAATAGGGTCGTAGAAAAACTGGGAGTCAATAGTTCATTACTTATCTTACCACTAGGCATAGCCATCGGTTCACTATTGTTTTTGACATTTCCGGAGTTGTGGGTGCTGGTTTTAATAAAAGGAATCGACGGCAGTTTCAAACAATCGGTAAATAAAGCAGCCACAGAGCTTGTGATGGTTCCTATTTCACTTGAAGTGAAAAACAAGACCAAATCCTTTATCGATGTGGTGGTAGATAGTATTGCTACGGGTCTTGCGGGCTGTTTACTCATTTTTGTAATAAAAGCTTTAGACCTGCCATCAACCTATGTAACGGTCATCATTTTATTTCTGATTCTTATTTGGATGGTAGGTATTTTTAAGGTACGCGACTCGTATTTCAAAAGTTTTAGACAAAGCCTTCGCCAGGCAATTGAACACTCAGAAGAACCCTCAGGTCGTAAACGTAAGTCCCCTGTGGAGATAGGTAAGCGTATACTTTCATCAGATGATTCTGAACAGATTGTAAAATATTTAAGTAGTTTAAACGGAAGAAAGTCGCGCTTGCTTAAAGCTAAGATTCTACCGTTACTGGAGCACCCGGATGATGCGGTTAAAATTGAAGCTATTAGTCAGTTATACCATTATCCCGAAGGAACAGCTTTGGAAACCGTGCGTCAACTGGTGTATCAGAAGGATGATGAAGTGGTTTTTTCCGCGATGAATTATCTCATATTACACACTTCGCTTAACGATAACCGTATTTTTGATTCGTATCTCAACCACAGCAGCGATTATATCGCACACGCCGCATTACTCTGTCTCGCAAAAGAAGGAAGAACGAATAAAAAAATTGCTTCACGTTACAATCTTGAATTGCGTATTGAACTTTGGATGGCTGAGTTTGAACTCCCAAACAGCGAACACCGTCCCGAAGAACTCTCTTTTTTATTGGAGTCTATAGGTTATGCCGGTTTCCCACGGTTCCTGTCATTTATCTCGGCCAACTTCAACAACCGAAACCCAATGATCGTAAAGCATGCCATCATAGCTGCCGGAATTTCCGGTGAAGAGATGTTTGTAGATGCTTTAATTGATTTTCTGAAGGTTAAAGAATATCGGGAAGAAGCGATCGAAGCTCTTATAGCTTACGGCGAATCTATAAGCGAATTGCTTCTGGCACGTGAGGCAGCAAAAACCCTGCGTAATGATGTAAAGAAATACATACCGCAGGTCATTCAAAAATTTGAAACCCAAACCTCTGTACGGGTGTTGCTGCGCCTGCTTCAGAGTAGGGATAACCTGATTAGACTGGCTAGTGCCAAATCATTGAATCGCCTCAAAAACAAAAATCCAAAACTCAACTTTTTTTCAAAAAGCATCTTTCGTTTTATACTGAATTATTCCTTTGAATATAGGGATATTATCAGTTGCCGTAAGGTTATAAAAAGCAATTTTAGGGCAGAAAATTACAGCGGTCTTTCTGAAGACGATAAAACCGAACTTTTTCAGGCACGCGAAGGCTTACTTGAAATTTTAGATATCCAACTCGGCAAACGTATTTCAACTATTTTCAACCTGCTGGCGGTTTATTACAGCCACAAAGATCTGGATGTCGCCTATAAAGGTTTTAAAAGTGAAGATCGGGATACGCGGGCAAATGCTATTGAATTTTTAGACAACATTCTGGCACCAAAGCTTAAGCACGTATTATTGCCTTTATTAGAATTAGCAATTATTGAAGATGCAGATGTTTATCAGGAAATTTTAGAAGACACAGACATCAGTTTTAACCGTGCGCTTATCAACCTGATTAAAGTAGGAGATGGTAACCTGAGACTTCCGGTAATTTATCTGATTCAGTTTTTAGGAGATACCAGTTTTTCACCGCTACTTGCCGAACTGCAAATCACTGCAAAAAACCGGGATGTGCGCTCCTTCGCTTCTTTGGCTTTAAAAAAGTTACAGCCTGCGCTGATGCAGAAGGATGCCAATTCCTGAAAAGTTTTTGGTAATTTATTAATTATCTAAAAGCTCCTTAATCGTTTTCTCCATCTTTTTAGGTTTAGTAGTAGGAGCAAAGCGTTTTACCGGTCTTCCGGTTTTATCGATTACAAACTTGGTGAAGTTCCATTTAATTTTACTTCCGAGCAAGCTGCCCAGTCTGCCTTTAAGCCATTTAAACAGCGGGTGAGCCTCAGAGCCGTTAACGTCGACTTTATCAAACATCGGGAAACTTACTCCGTAGTTTACCTGGCAGAAGGAATCAATCTCTTCGGCGCTTCCGGGTTCTTGTTTGCCAAACTGATTACAGGGAAATCCCAAAATGACCAGTCCGTCATTTTTGTATTTCTCATATAATTTCTCAAGACCTTCGTACTGTGGGGTGAGTCCGCATTTGCTGGCGGTGTTCACCACAACTACTACTTTGCCGGCGTAGGTATTCATAGACAGGCTTTCGCCTTTCAAGGTTTTGGCTTCAAAATCGTAAAAAGTCATCGTATTTTCGGAGTTTAGGGATGTTTCCGTAAAAATACGATTCTCAAAACGATTAGATGTTCTTTGTTTCAGTCAATTAACGAACTTGAGCTTCCTTTGATTAAAACATTTTCTCTTCCTTTTGATACTCGCGTTTCAGGCCTTTAATCAGGTTCTGATTATCAATTTCAAAGGTTTTAAGATCCAAAGCATTTAGACAACTGTAATGCACCACATTATTGATGTTAGCACCAGTAATGTCGTAGGTTTTAGCCAGTATTTTTAGATCAATGTCTTTCGCAAAGCGAAATCCTTTAGGAAGCGCTAGTTCCCAGAGTTTGAGGCGTTCATCAAAGTCTGGCGAAGTAAATTGAACAATGGCCTGAAAACGTCTGGTAAAAGCAGCATCAATATTCGATTTAAAGTTGGAAGCTAAAATGACCAGACCCGGATGTTCTTCAAGTCGCTGTAATAAATAGGAAACTTCCTGATTGGCATATTTATCGTGTGCATCTCGTACCTGCGTGCGTTTACCAAAAATGGCATCGGCCTCATCAAAAAAGAGAACCCAGTTTTTGTAGCGGGCCTTGTCAAAGAGTTTTGACAAGTTTTTTTCGGTCTCCCCAATATATTTGGAAATCACGACAGAAAGATCAATGCGGTAGACTTCGCGACCAGTGTATTTACCAAGCAGGCTGGCGGTAAGCGTTTTTCCGGTTCCCGGCGGTCCGTAAAAAAGAGCGCGATAACCGGGTTTAAATTTTCCGGTACGGTCGTGTTGTTTCTGAAGTGTCTCGTGATGGTTGAGCCAGATTTCCAATTCCTTAATCTCGTTTAAGGTTTGCTTGTTTAAAACCAAATCATCCCAGGAAAGATTGGTCTTCAGTTTTTGAGCCGGAAATTCGATGCTGAGCTCTGGATCTGGAATACTTCCGGTGAGTAAAAGCTGTACGTAATCTTCCTGTAGCAGGAGGTTTCCGCTTAAAAAAGGTTCGTGAGCCGCAGCTTTCTCAAGTTGAATCACTTTGTTAGACCGTAGTGGTGCTTCCGGAAGCAGATAGCTAAGATTTCGCAGTCGTTGCTGAACATTATTCCCGGCCAGCAGAAAAAGTACCGTTTCACCGGTGGGGAGTATTCCGCGATGGTTAGAACCTTTTACCCCACCCATTTCGGGTAATTCAGTTCCTTCGGGATACATTTCATTTACACAATGCTGAAATAGAGCCGGGGCGAGGTGTGGGGCTAGAGTCAAAAATAAAATAAGCCGTTCCTCAGGCTGTAACTCCAGAATAGAAATTAGTTTTTTTAAGTAGGATTGAGGCAAAGTGTTTGGGTCAAAACCCGGAGCCTTCTTAAATGGTATGTCGGGATTGCGCAAACGCCAGAGCAGCACTTCTCTTAAATACTGTATGGCCAGTTCAAATGCTTTAAATTCAGGCATTGCTATATTTTTGGTAGGCTTTTTCCAGTTTGATGTCGTACTTGTTCTGTGCATAACCCGGGCCGTTATAGCCTTTGGCAAAGGCAGCCCAGTTTTTAGCTTGCAGATGTCTCAGCAGATTATTGGCTTTTAGGAATTTGCCAAAAGCCTCCAGATGCGCTCGCTCGTGTGTGTACATATGAGCAACAAAAGCATCAACGCTGGGATAGCCCAGACTTTCATAATGAAAACCCATTATTTGATACGAACCGTAAGAAGCCGAGGCATAAGCCGCATCGTGCACAGCATCCAGATCGCTCATTCCGGCAGCTTTTTCCAGACGTTCGTATTCTTCTGCGCCCCCTTTGTAATGCGAGCGGGTCCAGGTTTCATAAAGTACATCTTTGGTATAATCATTCACAAAATCACCCGGATTGAGTCCGCGCTTTTTAAGTTGGCGCCAGAAAACATGACCTTCAAATAAGATACGCGGCCTGCCGTCAATCAAAAAGCCTTTACCGCTACTTTCTACCTCATTTACCGCTTTAACCGCAGCCAGTTCCACATCAAAGTCTTCGGCAAACTTTTTTAAATCAGCTTCCCCCAACAATTTATCGCTAAAGCTGAAGAGGTTATCACGAGCCGAAAGTAGTTTTGACCAGGTTTTAAGCCCCACAACCCCATCTATAACGAGATCGTTCTTCTTTTGAAAATCCCGTATTGCGGCATCGGTGTCTTTCCCAAAATAGGTGGAAACGTAAACCGAATACCCCAGTTGTTGTAAAACTTCTTCAAGGAAGTAGACTTCCTGATCCTGTGAGCGATAGCGTAGTGTTTTCATAATGGGTTATTTTCTTTTGATAATTTCTAAAATTTTTGTGTCGTACTCAGTATCTTGTCCCACAGACAAATCGACAGAAACACCTTGAGTATTTCCATCTGTATAACTTGTTGTACCATCAAGATTATAATGCACTCCCATAAACTTACCGGGTAATGCATGTAAATCAGGTCTTATTAGCGTTAGTAAATCCCGTTCCATCGCGTCTTCAATAGAAGGAATGTGATCTGTATTATCTTTTTTAGCTTCTTCATTTAAGGCAGCAAGTAATCCTGCGCTGGTCGATTTCTCTTTTACAATATTTGCCGAAACATCCAAATTAAAATTATTTTGATCTTTTGAACCTGATTCCAAAATACGGGCAATAGCATCTTCTTTTGACTTCATTTCCTTGGTATTGTATCTTGGGGTGCTCGGATGAATGTTTTCTGCTGAATTGCTTCCCGAACCACCAAAACGGTCTGCTATTAGGTGAGCATTGTGGAAACCGCCGGTTGCACTATCGGTAACTCCACGAGCGCCTCCGGTGGCTTTGAGCTTCAAATTTCTACCTGAAACGTGACGGGTGATATTTTCGTCTTCATTTGCAGCCAATACACCAGCGTGGCTAATATTGATTTGGAAGTTTGGTCCTTTTTCTCCTGTATCGGTAAGAGTTGTGTAGACTACTTCATACCCCATTCCAGTTTCTGTCCTGGTAATCTTATCTGGTATGTAATTTTTATGCTCAGCTTCACTGCTAGAAGATGAACCTCCTAATTGTAATTTTCCTTCTATATCAAATGAAAGTTGAGGCACATTTTCTTTAGCTTCTTTTCTGCGAATATATATCTTACCCGAAGCTGAAGTCGCATAATGATACCCATTTTCAGAAAGGAATGTATCTGTGCCATTATTACTTCCAGCTTTGGTTTTGTGATCTGGCGTTACATATTGCTTTCCTATTTCCTGAAGCATTCCATTATCACCGGTGCCCACGGTTCCTGGCTCAACTCCAATAGTTTCCAGATCCCCGGCGATACTAGTAAATTTCTGCTCAATTTCTGATTTCCAACCCTCTATTTTTGAAGAATTGGGCGTCGGCTTTTTTTCTTCAGTTTTGATTTTTTGCAGAATCGCACGGGTTTCTGACAAATAAGTGTCAATGCGACCTTCGGCAGCAATGCGTTTGGTTTTGGTTTCCCCATCAGGCATCGCCTGAGTTTCCTGTTTTGCCTTGATGAGGCGTACACCAACCAATTGTTTTTCGCTTTGTACCACCAGTTCGGTTTTGCCACCAGTTTCTTCTAAGAAAAGCTTATGGTTTTTACCATCTTTAGTCTTAAAACGTTTTTTGATTCCGAGCCAGTCCACAAATTTTCCGGCAGCTGCTTTACCCTTACGGACTAATTTTGAAAAAGCCTTCTTCGCCTTTAAAATCAACTTATCAATTGCTTTATCAATGCGCTTTCTGATTTTTCCAATAAGTTTTTGAACCTTTTGAGCCAGTCCGCTGATGCCTAGTAACGAAGCCAAAAAACCAATAATTACCGGAATGGCCTTACCCAGAGCCGTTTCGATTTTCTGGGCAATTATTCCCACATTTCCGGAAGCCACAGCTTTAATACCATCAATAAATGCGTTGATGAGTTCCATAATCTGGCTGCCGCGCTCAATAAAGAATTTGACAATATCGATGATCATCATTGCAGCCTTGACAAAGGCTCCCGCCGGACTCATCAAGCCCAATACCCATTTGATCCCTGCATCAACGACGGTTGAAATAATCATTTCCTGTATGCTGTCAATTACCGTTTCTTTAAGGTCATTGAATTGCTCTTTAATGTATTCCCAAATACCGGCAATACCTTCAGTCCTGATTATTTGAAAAAGTTCAAATCCCATTTCCAGAGCCTGTACTACGGGTTCTCCCAGCAGTTTTACAGCCTTTTGACGCATGTAATCCCAGGTAAGTCCTAATACTTGCATCACGAGGCTAAAGATGCCTTTAAGACTAAAAATATCTTCAGGAATGGTAATGCCCATAGGACCCAATGCACCGGTTAGCCAGGTGACCAATCCATTCATCAAATGCTGCATAATATTGTTTCCAAAATTGATAAAGCCCGCTTTTACACCACTTATCAGGTTACTTAGGAAACCTATAGGATCTGAAATGATCGCACCAATAGCTTCCAGTGCAGCGCTGAGTAAATTGGTCAGCATATTTTTAATGGCAATAATGGTGTTGATAATGCCCATCACCAATCCCATAGCCATATCTATGAGACCACGGTTTGCGGCCTGCATTTCTTCAATACGAGCATCAACTTCGGCCAGACTGTCCTGATACTGCTGTGCCAGAGAGTCTATCAATTCATCCTGCTTGCTGTTTACGTCGTCTTCCAGGCTGTCAAACTGCTCCTGTATGTTTTCTGCAGCTTCCTGTGCTATACCTCTCAAAGCCTCGGGTTGTGATTCTACAAACGTCGCGACATCCTGTTTCCCCTGAGCGATACGCTGTTTAGCTTCGGTAAGTTTTTGAGCGATGAACTCTGCAATTGTGGTGAGTTCACTATCCATGGCCTCAATGTATTTGTTTCGGCCTTCTTCAAAAAAGGCGTTTACTTCATCAGGCAATCCGGTAAAGGCGTCTCCTACCCAGGTCAAAGCACCGCCCACTCCGCTGTAACGCTCGTCCTTGTATGCATCCATTTTACGCTCAACATAGTCTTCAAAAACTTTTTTAGCACGTTTTGCTGCAGCTTCAAAGCGAGTTTCAACTTCAGTTTCCAAATCAGCCAGCAAGGTTTCCACATCGGTTTTGGTAGCTTCAAAAATGCGGTTGATTTCTCCTGCGATACGTTCACGTTCTGCACTGTCTGACTGTGCTCCGGTTTGTTGTTGGGTTTGCATCGTACCCAAAGTTCCGGTACGGCTATTGTGCATGGCCTCAAGCTGTGCACCGCTGCTATTTTGCGCCTGTTCGCAAGTAGCGGCAAGACTGTTTTGTTCTGTTTGTCTAAACTCCTGTGGAGCCTGCTCGGTATGTGTACGCGCTTCCTGTTTACTGTCTAATGCCTGGGTAAAACTGGGTTCGTTACTGTTTGCCAGCATCTCATCAGTAACCTCGTTATTGGCCATCTCCGCATCAATATCCTGCATATTTTCCTGCAAAGGAGCACTTACCTGATCTTCTGGACGGGGCGCAGGCATTGCCTGAGCTGCCCGCACAGGAGCAGGAGGGGAGCCGTATTCGGGTTCTGGGAGTGGTTCAACTTCTCGGGCCGGTACCGAGTCGGGGTTGGGTTCTGTTTGAGTAGCCTGATCTATAGCCCCGGCGGCCTGTTGCCGCTCTGCCGAAGCCATCGCGGTACCGTCTGCGGTAACTTCATCAATGTTATTGTTGTTTTCAAAATCATCTGCCTCTTCTTCGTTTGCCGGAAGCTGCATGGCTTCGATGCGTTCCATCAGGCGGGCTTTAAAAGCTACAGCATCAAAAGTTCCGGGTTCCTGTTCTTCCATCACGGCAACCTGACCGGCCTGAGCTTCACTTAGTTGCTCATTTGAAGCAGCAGGAGCTGCAGCAGATGCTGCCGCTGCCGCCTGAGAGGCAGGCTGGGTGGTCTGGGCAGTTTCTGAACGATCATCCACCTGATTTTCGGCCTGTTGAAAGGCGGGATCTTTCTGGGGACTTCGGGGATAAGGTGTTGCCTCGGTTTGAGCGCCGCCTGCCTGATTCTCTGCATTTTGAGGCGTTCCCTCCTGTGGATTGGCGGTAGTTTCTCCATTTTCAGGAGTTACTACAGCTGTGGCATTTTCTGGGGCCAATTCTACTTCGGTAGCTGAAGTCGTATTCGCAGATGTACCTCCGGTTGTTGTGCTTTGAGGTTCCTGTTTCGCATCAACAGCGCCTTGTTGAATAGTATGCGTCAATTCATGTGCCAGTAGGGCATCGCCTTGCGTTGTACCTGGATTAAAACGTCCCTGATTAAAATAAATATCACTACCGCTGGTAAAAGCCTGAGCACCTATATTTTGAGCCATAGTCTGCGCCCGCTGATCAGTATGCACGCGCACATCGCTTAAATCGGTGCCAAAACCGGCTTCCATTTGATTTCGGGATGTTTCAGGCAGTTGCGAACCGCCACCCCGGGAACTTTGCAATTCACTGCTGATATCCGCACTCCTTTGCGCCGTTCCTGCGCGCATTTGTACTTCTTCTTGCTCTTCTTTTGACTGAATGGCCTCTTCTTCCTTACCTTTAGATTGAACAGCTTCTTCTTCCTCCTGCATTTGCAATTGGCTATCTGCCTTTGATTGAACTGCCTCTTCTTCTTCCTGCTTTTGAAGTTCGTCATCGGCTTTGGTTTGTACCGATTCGTCTTCCAAAGGCTTCAATTGTACGCCTGTACTGATGCTTTTAGCCAGAGGTTTTGCCTGTGCTGCAGGACTGCCAGATCCCAAATTGCCGGTATTCTGAACCACCCGTGCAGCCACGTTATCTGCTTCTATCTCATAGCGATCGCCGGGTTTGCCCGATTTTAGCTTTGCCTGTACGCCAAAAAAAGAAGCTTTTCCGGGTTTGCCGGAAGTCTTCTGAGAAGCGGGTTTATTTTTTGCAAATACAGGCATGATCCTAATTATTTTGAGTTCGTTGCTGTGTGCTTAAGTAGCGCGTACGCAGTACATACTGGTTTATAGGCTCGTATCGCGCAGGAAGCCTTACCTGTTCGAGTTGTTTGACTGCCGAGCTGTCAAGAGAGGCTGATGTAGCGGTGTCTCGTTTGGCAATCTTCAATTCTTCCTGTACCTGTGCAACTTGCTTCAACTCTTTAGCGGTCTCTGAATTTTTATTTTCAGAAAGGGCTTTTTCGGCAAAATATTCTGCTTCTTTGGGTTTTTGAAGCAGAATTTTAGAATAGGTGATGCTGTTTAATTGTTCTTCGGTATGTGCACGGGCTTCAATTTTGTTAGTGAGTGCTTCAACCTTTCTGCGCGAAGCACTATCGGCGGGATTCTCAACAAGATTCTGCTGGGACTTATGTAGCTTGATCCAGATTTCCTGATATTTTATCTCCTGAATACTGGGATAGCCAATCATCAAAATCGGCATCAGGAAAAACAGGAGCAGGGGTTTAAGTTCTTTTCCCTTTACTACAAAAAATACCAGTGAACCCAGTAAAACAACAAACATCAGAATGCCGAGATACATAAAAACCTGTTCGAAAAGTGTGAGACTCTCCATAGTTCTTCGTTTTAAATGAGTGCTGTGACAGCCTTGTTCACAATAATTTTTATGGTTTCATTTTTAAATAACCCAATCTTTATTTTAGAAATTCCGGCTCGTTGCAGGCTTTGAATTACCAGTAAATCTTTTTGACTTTTTAGTAGGAGTTCAAATTCAGCCGGAGTCAGTGCTCCTTGTTCGAGCAGCAGCGTCCAACGCATAAGTTTATCTTTAGATCCTTCCAGAAAATTCTCAATATCCTTGCGCACCTGAGTTCCCTCTTCGTCAAAACGGTCTTTTACCAGATCAAGAATATCTGCTTTAAGTGCTTCAAATAAGTTTTTAAAATCCATAATCGTCGGTTTAAAGGGTTATGAGATCAAGCAACAGGCTTTTTGACTGCGCATCTTTTTGAGTTTCGTAATTGGCCATCAGATCAAATATTTTTTCAACCTGTGGCCTATATTCCTCTTTAAAAACCGGACTCAGAGTGCCCTGTTCCTGCCAAAGTTTTAAGAATTGCTGCAGGCTACTTTCATCATTTTGAAGGTATTGCCACATCTGTACGGTAATTTCATTTTTCGATTTGGCACGCTCATAAGTCGTCATCAGGTCTATCTGACTTTTTAAGGCTTCGGCGGCGGCTTTGTGATCTTCAAAATTTTGATCAGAAACGTTAATCAGGCTAATGGCCGCAGCTTTGGTCTCCAGAGTTTGGGTATAGCTGTAATGATCGTAAAGACTGGTACCGCACGAAAGCAGAATCAGGGAAGTAAACAGGGTATAAAAGCTGTGTTTGAGATTTTTCATAGTTTTCGGTTTTACCAGTTTATGTACAGTATTTTTTTGAGCCAGGGCAGCCGCATCATACTTAGTCCCCAGGGGAGTTGATCAAGCAGTATGTCTGCCGTAACGCGCTCCAATTGAAGCTGATCCCGTTCGTTTTCAAATGATAATTTTCCGGGACGCACAAGAAATTGTCCCCGTAAACCGGCCGGTGATGTGTTTTTTAATGCAGACCAGTGTTTAATGGCGGTTTCCAGCAAATGTGTGGCTTCTGCTTTTTGCTTTCGCGAAAGCTTTACATCTCTTCTCACTGGAAACTGTTGTGGAAGGCCGCACAGGTATTTCTCAAAACCCAATTCGGCTTCGTAAGGCTTGAGGTTACCGGTGGCTAAAAAATGAAGTAGGTGAACTGCTTCATCTCGTTTTGATTCCTGTAGTTGTTTAGTTTCACTCAGGAAATTCAGTTCGTTAAATAGAACCGGTAAAAAAGGGTGCAATAGGACCAGACCTGCTTGTTGTACAATTGATGACCCGGTATCGGCTTCCAAAAGCTGATCTTGCTCCTTGTTTTGAGCGCTAAAGATTTTGGGAATCACCAGATTTTCAGATGACTTAAAAACCGGGGTTTGTTCAGAAACTGGAAGTTTTTGAAGGTCTTTATTTAGAATTTGATTTGGAGTTATTATAAATATTAAACTATTATTTTTTAACTGATTAGCATCATTTACTAAAAGTTTTGCTTTATTGTTTTTTATAAATAGTATAATTTGATTTTCGGTGAGTTGCGACCATGCCATTAGGTCTGCAAAACGTACCGATTCCTTATGTGGAAGTAATGTGTATAGAAGCTGATTTAGAGCTTGATCAACTCGAGATTTGGGTGCACCCGTAAAGCATTCCAGAACCAGATTAAACAAAGATTCCCGATATGCAGAATCGGTGTTTTGGGAATAGCGATTTTCAAAAGCGCTGATTGATTTTGAATTATCATTCAGCAAAACTGGCAAAAGGTTCTTCAAAAATTCAGAGTCTTCTGCGAATTGAAAAACCAGACGTTTCCGAGCGTTTGAGTTTTCGGAAAGCAGCTTTTTAAGGTCAGGAGCCATTAGCTTTAATGCTGCTGTAACCTCATTTAGATTCAGCTTTTCACCTTCATTAAAATACCATGGCAGGCTTCCGGTTTTTAAAAAATGAAGAAAGGCTTCCGGATGACGCTCCTTTTCTCCCAAAGGCTTAACATCAACCGACTTCTCACTGGTGTTTTTCTTTTGAATCGTTTGACTTATTTTTTCCTGAATTTTTTCGCACAGCTTAACTGCCAAATCTGAATCTATAGCTGAGCTGGAAGTGTTTAAATCCAGATCAAGTGCGTCCAGCCGGTACAGGTTTTCAGAATAAAGTCCCTGATTTTCCAACCAGGCCTCTAGTTTTGGAAAAACCTGCTGCTGCAGCACCTCATCAATACGATCTTTTAGAAACAGCGCACGCTCCATTGAGTTGCAGTTTACTTCTACAACTACTTTATCTATGATATGTGCCTGCGCTGTCGCCATCACTTACTTAATATTCTCAATTAACAGTTTAAAATGCGCTTCGTAACGCGGAGTATTAAAATGCTTAGCCAGATCCGTATATTTTGACATCAGGTTATCGGGGAAGTTGACCCCATTCTGATTGCCAAAAGCACCATTCTCTTTACGATCAAAATGTTTTTCAATCGCTGTGAGAATAGGGGCTACTACGGTTGTGCTCCAGAAGGTTGATTTCTTACAACGCATCACGCCGTAAAATAAATCCTGAGCAAAAATGTAAAGTCTTACAAATAAAGGCTTCTCCGTGCTTTTTGCAGCGAGACAGGCTTCATGAATACGGTCTAGCGCCTGCTGAATTCGCTGACCGAGTTCGCTGCTAAGTCCTGTAGTAAGTAGGGCAGGATCAGCGAGTACGTCCCGGTACAGTTCTTTAACCAGATTACCTGCTCCAACCAGATCCATATTCTGACTACCTTTTAAAAGGCTGTTAAGCGCCGGAAGCTGACTCTTTAAGTATTGGGTCGTTCTATCGGTACAGGTGGTATCATCAACCGGCGGATCACCAGGCTCTTGAGGCTTGATCTCCACACGAATGGGCTTGGATTGTAAATTATCACAGGGCGGAATACTAACCTGTACTACCAATTCTGCCGAGAGCGGCTTTTCAAGCGCAAACATGATTTCATTTTCTTTGAATTCATCAAGTGCCTTACCATCCAACAGCCAGGTATAGCTGGCTTTAGCATCGGTAATACTACTCGTGTACACGCGTTTTCCATTTTCTTCTTTGGCCGTAAGAATTACATCTCTGCCGGAAGGAGCCCCCACATTTACGGTGATAGACTTGCCACCCTCAGGAGTAATTTGATAGCTTTTTGGCGTTAGTCCCAGAGGTATAAAGCCCCATTTTTCGTTTTGAAAGACTACACCTTCGCCAGTTATTTTGGCTTTAGAATCTCCGGATAGGAACGTGATCATGTAGGTACTCTGATCGGTATTACAAAACTGGGTTTCTTCCATCGCGATGACTGTTTCTACCGTATCCGTTTCCAACGCAGGAATTTCAATACTGATAATTTCAGAGCGAATGCTGCCACAGGGTTCAATAATGGCGTCAACAAAAACCCGTGCCGTTAAAGCGGTTTGGCTTTGCTTAATAATGAGCAGACCTTCTTCTGTTTTCTCATGAGGCTTACCATTAATAAACCATTCAAAAGGAGCTTTTGCATTAGGATCTTCTACGCGTATACTGAGCTCTCTAGTGGCAGTGTCAAAACTTTGTTTAAGACCAAAATCTTTGGGAACTTCCTGCACGGTTACGCTAATGGGTTTTCCATCTTTTAAAAGAATCTGATGCAAACCGGGGCCCGCTTTAGCAGGCATAAACGTCCAGCCTTTATCGTTTTGTTCAACACCTGCTCCGCCAAGTTCGACTTCGGCATCTTCAGGAATTACCGTGATCGGGTAGGCAAACTCGTCATTTGCACAAAATTCACGAGGCTCAATATTGATGAAGGTTTCTTCGGTTTGTCTGATTTCAATGAGGATATTACTTTCCTGAGTCACACTTTCGCAAACAGCACCTTTGAGTTCAAGAATTACCGGAATTTCAAACACACTACCGTCAAATTCTTTGGGTACCGTAACCCGATACGTCGGATTTTTACCGGAAAGTTCCTGATCTCCTACTTTCCAGTTAAATTCAAAGGCATTGGTATTAAATTGATTGGTGTTTTGAATATCTAATTTCAATTCAACAGATTCTCCGGGTGCAGCCGTAATTTCCTGAGGAAGACTGGTGATCTCAAAAGCCGGCTTTTTGATAATCGTTAAGCTGGCTGTGGTAAGTACACCATTAACGGAAAATTGTACCGGTGTATCGTAGGCATTGTATTCTGGCGGACTGATACGGAATGTGGTTCCCTGAATACTAACCCCTTTAATGGTTTTGTTGATGAGGCTTACTTCGCCATCTGGTGGACTTACCGTAAATATTACCTCTACCGGATCTTTGCTTGTAGGATCAAGGCATAAACGGTCTGGATTTACAATGAGCGAAGCGCTATCTACAGGTTCCGGAATTATGAATGCAACAGGTGCGCAGTCTGAACAGCACATATAGGGAAGGGCAAAATCAGCCACTACAGTGTTGGGAGCTATATTTGAATCGGCCTGTTCTCGTGTGATGCCTGCGTAAAGCATCACAAATGTTCCTCCCATAGGTACACCGGCCTTATGCTCCAAACCGGGATGTTTACGTACAAAATTTTCAAAAATGAGTTCGTCAAGAATTTGAGCCTTTTTAGCTTCGATCTCTTCGAGAATAACTTCTAGTTGCTCAGCGGCACAGCAGTTTTCCTGCAGCCGGTCTAACATAAACGTATAAATGGTTTCGTAGCCGTAATGCGTATAATCTACCTGCGGATTGTTAAAAATCTCGTTAACAACAGCGCGGGCTTCTTTTACAAAGGCACAGAGGTCTGCCATAGCCTTTACAAAATTTTCTTTGCCTTCTTTGGTTACAGACTCCAGGTCAGGAGGGATGTGAGAAGCAGCGAGTTGTAAACGGGATAAAATCCCTGCCGGAATCTCCAGACCCACTTTGAGATCATTGGGATTTGGCGGAGTTTCTTTAGGGAAAAGTTCTTTTTGCCTGCGTAAAATATCCCGGATAAGTTCGACAGCGCTTGCATTGAGACGGTCTTTAGAAACGTAATCAACTACAGAGCCCAGGTCTTCAGGTTTGGTATATAAGCTCTCTGTTACCGTTTTATTCACCTTAACTTCTTGCGTGAGTGGTGCGATGGTTTTGTAGGCACTTTTCATGCGTACTGTGCTGTCTTTTGCCGAAGACTTTGTACTTTTTTCGCTGAAACCGCTCAGACTGCTATACATATCGGTTTTAGCGGACGTTGATTTTTCGGTAAAGAAATCCATGCGTACGGCATCTTCCACCAGAGACTCTTTGATTACACCATCTGTTTGCCCACCGGTAATTTTGCTAATCAGACTGCTAACCTGCTTTTGGTAAGATGCCAAAACCGCTTGTGTGTCGCGCGTAATGGTTAATTTTTTTCGAATCTCTTCCAGAAGCGTTTCGAGTTGCTCTAACTGGGCTCTGGGGTATTTTTTTAGGGATTCAACATCAATTTTATAATAGTCAAGTATTGCTTTTCGGTCATCTGCGACCTTTGAAATATCTCGCAAATCAGGACGGATGACGACCTCTTTATCTAACAAATCTTCGCGGCCAAATTGCTCAAAACTGTAATTATGACTGCCTAAATCTTTTATATTAAATCCGCTGAAAAAGGAAGTTACCTCGCTGTTAAGGCAATCTTGCTCAGCCATCCACGACTTAAGACTGGTTGCCAGATAATCAAAATTGCAGGAATAGGCGTCCAAGTCAATATCTTCAAGGCTTGCATTGATATTTATAGCCTTGACGTCAAAGGCGAGATTGTATTCCTTCTTAAGGTTTTCAAGATCTTTCAGTGCCTGACTATAGGATTTACCCTGTATACCTTCAATTCGAAGGAAATTAAACCTTGTGAGCTCATAAGCCAGGGGATTAGTAACCGTAAGATCTTTGCTTAAAAAGTTTTTATGGTAACCCAGGTTGAATTTCTCCCGGTAAACAGATGTTTTGAAGTAATCCCATAAGGCGGTAAGTTGCTCTCCGGGTTTGTAGTAAAAAGGAATGGCCAGGGCATCCTCGGGTTGTTGTGCGGGATTGTTTGAAGGGGTTATAATAACTTCGGGCTGCATGGGTAAACTGAAAGATTCACTTAAAACCATAGCCTTTTGAAGTAGAAATCGTGCTTTTTGAAAAGCTTTGTCTCCATTGGCGGTAATGGGCGAGTTGTAGAATTTATGCCTGTTTTTGGCAAAGCGCAGCGACGTATTGGGTTTTCCCAAAAGCAAATGTTTGGGGAAGGCATCAATTGGCGGACAGCACACATGTTGAATATGTAAAATTAAATCGCGCACTTCATTATACACAGCCGTCAAATCAGCCAAATGATCGTAATAATACTGTACCTGTTCCTGTGGAATTTGCCTGGAAAGAACATTCAAGTTTTCAATAAGGATATTGAGTTTTATGTTTTCTAAATCAAGTAGTTGACTAAAATTTTCTTTTATTTTAAGAAATCCAGTTGCTAATTCATCTGCCAACCTTGAAGCTTTCACTCTGTAGTCAGAAGCCAGAGCCGAATAAGTTTTAGTATTAACCGATTTGAGACTGGTATTTATACGAATCCCTGATAGATCTCGAAGATTTGGAAATGCCGGTTTTAAAGGTTTGAATTCTTCAGCAATTGACAAGTCTGTTTTTAGTTTCAGAGGTGTTTCTGAGATTTCTTTGATTGTTCTAAAACTATCTAATGCTTGCAGCTCTTCGGGTAGTTGAATAAGGCTTTCATCAAAAACAAGGTCTTTGCGCAGATTGATAAAATCAAGCAGGGCAGAGGTATCAAGTCTAGGGGGAGCTTTAATCTCTTTTGCTCCCGGTTTCAGAAGAAGTCTTGGTACTTTTATTTCGGGCAGGCTTTGATAGGCAACCAGATTGTTGTGAACGTTGTAGACTGAATCTTTTTTTAGAAGTACAGGTACATCACTTTCACCAACCAGCAGTACTCTCAAATTTACCACATGTCGCTCGCCCTGATTGTCACAATTGGTTTCTGTACAGATGTCTGGTGTTTGTGGATACGTTTCCAGGTATAAAACCACTACTTTATCTTTAAGCGCTTCAGCGGTAAGAACTTTATCCTTTCCGGTTTCCTTCGTAGTATCGGTTTTTAATTCGAATAAAGGGATTAATGTTGCGCTTTCACCGTCATGTGTTCTAAAGTAGGGATATTTAGCATAGCTATCTTCAAATTCCCGATAATGGGTGTAATGCACAGCCTGGCTGGCAAGTTTTTGATATACATCGCTTCCGGTAAGGCTTTCACCTTCATCTGTTTCTTTAACAGGTTGCAGCAGTTTTATCAGATCACCATCGGTCGTAATCCCACAACCGGGTTTAAGGATTACTGTAGTTCCTGCTGTTGAAACTTCAAAACCACAAACGATACCCACACCGCTGAGGCACACCCGTGAAAGACGGTCCTGATCCTGAAAAAAGTCTAAAAACTCATTGAGTTGACCCGCGGTCAATACCTGATCATCAACAAACGCGCGGTAATCGGGTGTTATTTTTGTTAATTGTGCTTGCATGATAATTTGTTTTTAGAGTTTGCCAAGATTGGTTCTACCCAATATGACATTTCGGTTCGTTTGGTTCTCTTTGGTTTCTGCGCTCTCAGGCGTCTGGTTCTGGTCTTTGGGTCTGCAGCGATGCAGCCTGCCCTGATGGTAGATGGTGTGAAGACTGCTAATGGCTTTATTCAGATTCATCAAAGCGGTCTCGTCCTGTTCCTGTTCACTCGAAGTACGGCTCAAAAGCCAGGCTTTGTAGGCTTCTTCTAGTATCACCATCTCATTTTCTTCAGGAGGATTGCCATCTTCATCAGTATAGTTTTTGGCGTAGCCTATCCAGCAGATTTTGGCAACGATATGTGCCGGTAATTCACGTCGAATAAGGTCCTCTACAAAACGCCTGAAGTCTATGTTGCTAAAACGCTCTGTCCATCCCGGCAGGACGATGCTTACTCTAAAGCTAAAGGGATCCAGCGCTTCGCACGAATCAGTCTCACAAGCATCTTTACAGATGGGTAGAAACGTCCCGGGGTTTGTGGTTTCCAGATTTACATCGGGTCTAAGCAAGATGTGTTCAATGAGGTACATACCTTCATTGCCTTTGAGTGCTTTAATGAAATTAAGCACAGCTTTACTGGCTTTTTCAGCATTTTCTTTGCTCTTAAATATTGAAATACGTCGTGCAATGATATAAGCTTCGGTGCCGGGCTCTTCGTTGGGATTGACCAAAACAAAATGCCAATCTGGTGTTTTGTTAGGGTCTTTAGGCTTGGTTTCTTTAATCTTAAAGTTGTTTGAATCCTGGGCGTAGCGTTTAACCAACATCAATTCCTGATGTAACTGCTCCAGATTTTCGTAATGCTTGGTTGCCGAAGACAAAATGGTTTTAGAGCCATCTTTAATTCGCCAGCGGTATTCTAAAATGTCATCAGTATCTTTTTCTTCATATATCTCAATGTAATCCTCAGACAGGTTTCTTCGGTTTATGTCTGTAATACCCAGCAAGAGATAGAGCCGTTTTTGCAGGGCCGAAATATTAGGCGTATCCCATAAATCCTTAGGTTTTTGATTGAAGTAATTAAAACTCAATGCACGTTCACTGCCACTTGTAGCATATTCCTCCAGAAAGCGTTCTTTGGTGTCTATAATCGCTTCTTCAGCAAACTCTCCGTAAATTTTTCGCATTAAAAAGGCGTAGTCCCCAAAGCTTTCTGCAAAGCGTGCCAGTAAATGATCTAAAATTTCATTACGCTTTTTAAGATTTCGGTCTTCAAAATTGGGATAGAAATGTGCGGTTAGCTCTTCTTCATCGTCGGGATTGAACGTAAAAAGTGTATTCCGATCCTTCAAATCTTTTATCGCCTGCGCGAAATAATGATTCCGCGATTTCCCGGTAACTGAAAACAAAGTGCCCACTTCTTCGAGGTGTTTGAAGTAGTTTGCTAAAATCTGATCAAAGAATAGGAGGTAAGCCTTTAATTGCTTAGCCTGGGCACGCTCTGCGCTAGTTGCGGTAGACTTAAGCCCGTAAGGACCAATACCATAAACCTCCGGAAAGTCGTTTTGTATGCTTGTGGTTTCCCCCAGATTATAGGTGTTTCCTGTAGGTAACTTCAGGCTTTTAGTACTTGCAGCAATCGCGTTAAGATCTGCAGCCCGGCTCTCTAAAAGTTCGTTCTTGATTTGGTTGACGCGTTGCTCATCAATATTCAGAGGAATAAACCCTTTAAAGAAGCTCCACGAACTCTTGTCACACAATACCGGTTTTTTGCCCGAATCAATACAGAATACCCAGTTGTTTCCGTCCGGAGTTTGATCATTACAAGCCCCAATGCTAATATCCCTGATGTTTTGAACCCCATCCAAATTCATAATGATGTTGATAAGATCTGATTGACGCACTTCGGTTTTTAATGCCGCTTTGATTACTTCATCGTCGTCCAAAAAGCCGTTTTCAAGCTGCGGACCGTTAAAAATGTCCAGTGGTGATTTACCGGAAGCCATCAGTTCTGCGAGGGTTTTAGGCTGTACCGAAGGAGTCAGATAGTCTTCAATAGCTAGCAGGATTGCGGCTTTTACCGCATCTTCATCAGCCTCAGGATGCAATTCGACCTCGGCACATATTTTTACGGGATGTTTTTTAACCTCTTTGATTTCTATAAGGTCTTCACAAAGGTTTCGGTTTTGGTGGTATTTGGCGCGAACCGCTTCCTCAATAGTTTCCAGCTTTACACCTTCCTCCAGATCGAGCAGGAGCGTATGTAATCCGTTTAGATAAAAATGGGTTTCGTCTTTTTTCTGTAAATATTTAAAGCCTTCCTTCCCCAGAAACGAATCGTAATTGAGCTTACGGTCTCTGCAATTGACGTAAACTTTCTTTTCAAAACGTTGCAGCCAGGCGTTACGCACTCCGGGCATATCGATAAAGAGTTTGCGGTAATCGAGATGGGTAACGGGTTTACTACTTAATATCTCGTGTGCCTCGTGAAACTGATTACTAAAGCCATTTTCGCCTTCCGTAAGCAAATCGGCCATAGGTAGATTCATACGGTTGGCTAGATCGGTAATGGCGTAGGTGAGTACTTCGAGTATGGTAATACCGGGATCGTGACTGTTGAAGTCCGTCCACAGACTACCGGCCAGATTTTCAATATAGGCGATACCTTCTTGTCTTAAGAACTCAAAATCCAGATCATCAAGGCTGGCGGTATCTTTAGGAATGCTGATATGTTCATTAAAACTTAGCATAGACTTTCCGTCGTATTTGAAGTGTTAGATGCGCAGTATTCCGGTGCTCGCGTCACGCTGTGCGTTTTGGCAGAGACCAGTATTGCTTTAGGATTAGAAGGTTTAACGCGTTTCTTTTCCACTCCCAGATGGGTGATGACCAAATCGGTAATAAAATCCACATAATCGAGCTCTTCGATGTAGTTGACCAGCGTATGCCGATGCAATTCTATACCAAATACAATTTTTGCGGTCTCTGCATAGGCCCAGGGAGAAAGGAATTTTTTTAAATCTTCCTCCAGTTGTTTGAGGTAGTAATTTTCATCCATCCCGTGTTTGATGCGAGCTTTAAGCGCAATGTGTACTGCTTCATACTCGGGATTGATCACTTGCGGCGTGACGAAAAATGAAGTACGTGCGATTAAAAATTCCTGAATAGCCCGAAGCTTTGCCGCGCTTACCCGTGGTTCGAAAATGTCAAATACATTTTGATTGATGATATCAGGTATGACTACTACTGTGACCTTACCCGAAGCGGTAAACCGGTTATTACAGGTATGGTTAAGGCATTTTACTTTGTAGACTTCTTTAAAGTGCTCCAAAACCAGATGCTCATAATCCCAAAGACTTACCGCACGGTCTTTATGGCGCAGGCGTTCACTTACTCTGCGGTAATACGCGTCGTCAGTTTCTTTTGGACTACCACCAAAACTGGAGAAGGGCTGCTCTACCTTTTTAATAGCGGCCTCGCGATTGATGAGTTTTGAAATGGTACCGGCTTCAAGCCCGTTTTCGAGATGCTCAAGACTGTTATCATGGTTTTTAAACTGAGCCAGAACCGCCCCCGCACGCACGTCAAGAAAGCGACATACCACATCATAGTCCTTTTCAGTATGCGCGCGAAGCCAAATGACACCTGCAGGCATTAGATGGTGTTGGGTTGTAGCCTCTGCGGGAATCGCAATACTCACAATTCCGGTTTTTAAGAAATTGGTGGTATTATCCTCTAATATTGAACTTTCAGGTAATTGCAACCACTGGTTGCCGCTTAACACAGACCATGTAATGCGCTCTTTTAGCGCAAAACCGGGTTTTGAAGTATTCTCAGTTCCTTCCAAAAGCTGTATAAGTAAATTGATGTTTTGACCGGCAAGGGCATCTTTAAGTCCTATGTAGAGGTTTCCGCCTTTATCATAAGTTGGAAAAAGATTCTGAGTCTCTTGAGTACCAAAGGGATGCACATGAAAAATCTGAATGCCTTCAACATCTGGCGTTGTGGTGACTTGCCCGTTTAGGAAACTGATTTCCTGAGCAGCCAGATAAGATAGGCTCAGTTGCTCAACAAAAGGCGTATAGGGCTCATTGGGGATTACCACATCATTTTCGGTGCTGGTAATGGCAAGTGTGTACAGTCTTGGATACAGGTTGTGGTAAAAGGAGTTGTTGAGACTCAGTTCCAGCGGACCGCTGCCTGGTTTTTGCCCCTGTGCAGAGGCTGTACTTACAACAAAACTTGATTCCTCCAGGGTTTGCCCTTCATCCTCTGCAAATAACGGGGCAGAAGTGGGACTTAAAACGGCGTTACTGTCATTATCTAAACTGAGGCTTACACTAAAGTGGGAAGCATCGTTGACAATAAGATTTTTTAAACTGTAAGATTTCTGCTTTGAACTATCTGAGAGCTGTCTTATTATCCCCTCAGCATCCACACCATCCCGTAATTCACGTAGGTCTTTTACAGGTGATTTTTCGACCTTTAATTCTTCAAAGTCATAAAGGATATTAAGGTATTGTGCGTTACTGCTTATATACCCATTTGTCGAACTGCGATAGGCCTCATAATGTTTACGGAAGCTTTCCGGAAGGTTAAGCCAGCTTAATCGCAAGCCGATCGCAGACCAGCGTTTGCTAAAAAGTTCAGGATAATCAATCTTAAAATGAGAGCGTTTATACGGCCTCGGGCCAAATGGTAAAAAGGGTTTTTTGGTGTTGATGGCGCCCAAATCATTTTCAAGCTTTAAACTTGTTATACCGGTAACTTCGACTTCAAGTTTTAAATTGACGAGTTGTAATTTGCCTAACGTTTGTGCAACTGTATAGGCCTCAGCGGTATTGTGATCAACCATCAGTTTTAAAAGCGGATGCGCAGTTTCAAAGCCCATACTGTGTAGTTCAGGATCGTAGGGGATTACCGCTTTTTCTTCCTGCGGAATGGTGAATGCAAGATTAAAAATCGCAGGATTTGAACTGGAAATAATTCCGGTGCCGGGAAGGTTTTCTGAAGCATTTTCGCGTAGCGTAAATGGGCCCAGCCAACCTTTTTCTCCGGAAACATAGATTTTCGCGTGGTTTTGCAAAAGTGCAAGATTCAAATCATTTAAATCTGCCACCGTGCAGGTTATCGCTATGTTTCGGTTACCTTCCTGTAGCTGAAGCAATGGCGCGCTAATCGCAAGCCCTAAAGAAGCGTTTTCTAAAGGAGGCCGGTTATCATAAGTCTCAGGATATCCAAATGGCCACCATGATTTATTGTCTTTAAGAGGTTTTTCGATTCCATCAAAGGTATTCGTGCTTTGCGCAACCTTAATTACCTGAAGCGCCGGATCGTGATAGATGCTTTTTAATGTTTTTACCCGAGCCTTGTTAACAATGAGGTCTGCTGTTGTTTCGTATTTTCTGGGTTTGTTTAGAGCATCTTTTTTAGCATCTAATAAACTTCCCATTAAAACAGGAGCTTCGGTAAAATTTTTGGCTAATTCGAATAAAATATGCACCTGGTCTGGTTGTGCCTGTTTACGTGGAATCTGTAAAATTTTGGCATAATAATATTCGAGATGCCTGCTTGTTAAATGATTGAAGCGCTTACGCGAAAACTCCATTAGTTTGAGAAAGCAAACGAAAAGCGTCAGGTGAGGTTCCAGATTTTGCTCCAATTGGGCTTCGGCAATGAAGTTTTTAAGTGTATTCAAATCGCCTTCAGGGAAGAAATTTTGCCAATTTCCGCTAGGCACATCAGGATTATCAATCTTGAAATATTGAATATGAACGGCAAAATCGCGTGCCAGCTGCAACCACTCTACCACATCCAGGTCCTGTAATTCAAAGGATTCCGGATTGAGTGCAGATGTCCAGCGAGCGGCCTGAGAAGTGCCTGCTCGTCCGGTTAAAAAGCTGGTGTCGCATTCTTTTGCCATCGTTTCTAATTATTAAAACCTTCTTCCTTGTAAAAGGGATAAACCATATTTCCTCTGGAATTGGTTTGCCTGATGTTGTATTCTATAAGCAAGCGCACTTCACCCTCGAGCTCGCGGCTACGGTCGTAACTCACACCGAGCAGATCTATGCGTTTCTCGTGATAGAGAATTGCGGTACGTATGCGCTCCTCAATGTAGGTGCGGGTAGAAAGGTCTAGCGATTCAAAAACGAGGTCCAGCATCGCGCAGCCGTATTTGGGTAGCATTACGCGTTCACCCAGTTTGGTGCTCAGTAAAATGTACAGGCTGGCATTGATATCTTCAACACCCGAGGTCATTTTCGTTTTACCCGATTCTTTATCAAAATGCGGGGGAAATGCCCATCCTGTACCTAAAAATGCCAGATTATCTTTCATTGTTTTTCTATTGACATCGCAAAAAGGTATAATACCTTTAAGCTCGTTTATACGTCTAATTAGTTACCGCCTTGTGGTTTATCCTATTAAAACCGTGAGATCACCGGCCATTATGGTTCCCCCATGGGCTGTACTATCCCCCAATCGTGCTGCGGGCATTCCTTCAATCAATACCGTGGCCGAGCCTGCAACAATACTATCCGGCGGACCGGTGCAAACAGCCATATCGCCCACGCGGGCTGCAGGCAAATTGCCTATTAATACCGTTGGTGCACCCGGAGGTAAAATTGGTCCGCCTACGTGAGGTACCGGTGTTGGGCCGGGAATTACCTGTGGGCAAACGTGCATATCGTTTATTCGTGCTGCTGGTGGCATACTTCTAATTTATTTGCACCAAAGAGCCTTTAAGTACGGCAACTGCGCTAGTAGAGAGTTCTGCACCCGCGCCGCCTTCCGCCTTAAATTCTGCATTGGCTTTGATGTTTACATTGGTTCCTTCGAGATTAAGATCGCCGGAGGCCTTGATATTGATATCTGCACTGCTGTTGATTTCAATCCCATCTGTATTCAGGATGATGCTATTAGACCCAGCATCGTCAATTTTAATTTCTTCGGCATCATCGTCAATCACAATCACACGCCCGGCCGGAGTTTCTATAGTGACCGATGATTTTTCGTCATTAAAAAGCAACTTCATCCCGCTGCGAGTCACAAAGCCTTTTTCGTGGTTGTCATCAGATGCCTGAAGAGGAGCAGGTTTTTTACTGCTGTTAACACCGCCCAGTACCACGGCATAGTTGGGATCACTATTGATGAATCCCACAATAACTTCGTCGCCAACTTCGGGTCTGAAAAAGCTTCCGCGGCTATCTCCGGCATCTAATGTGGCCACCCGAGCCCAAATCCCTTCGGAAGTAGCATCAATAATGGGAATGTTGACCAAAATACGGTCTTCACCCTCTGGGTCTTCTTCAAGTTGGGTAACAATACCGGTTTGCAGACCCTGTACTGCTGCAACCAGACCGGCTGCGGGCTGTGGGTTTACGTTGTAGGTTTCACTAAACCATTTGGGATCCAGGCCAAACTGCGCATCAATTGTCCAGGTGCCGTCTGCAATCTCGTGACGTACGCCGGTAATGTAGGCGTTGCCATTAAAGCGATTGCCAACACCTTCCAGTTTAATGATGGTATCTGGTTTTACCTGCGGAATTCCAATAAATTGAACCCTGCCCCGGTTACGGGCGAGTTCCTGTATTTTAGCTTTTGCATCCGCCCATTGCTGTAACTGACTGGTGTTTAACTGTCCCCCATGTTTGAGAGCAAGATTTTCCAGGTTTACCACTTCCGCAAGATTATTTTTAGACAAATCACCGTTTAAATTGACATTAGCATCAGCAGCTTCAGTCTCTATGAGTTCCTGATCACCGGCATTCCAGCTGTAGGCGGTAATTTTTTTGATTTGGTCACGAGCATCAACTTCGCCGTCAAAGGCGAGCATTGTAGCACCGTAGGCAACCGTTTCCACAGGTTCCTGACTTAAATTAGGTTCTTTAATTTGAATCCTTCCATTTTCTACAAAACCCAATTTGCCGTTTGCCTGTGTGCGGAGCATCATAAAATCCCAATCTGAAGTCTGATACTGTACCAGTTCTTTGTGGGTGACACTCGTAGCTTCCACATCTGCCGAAAGACCGCTGTATGCCGAAATAAGCTGTTCAATAATATCACTGTCTGAACTTTCATAGAAATAGGCGCTTTTGGTCCCAACAGTCATTTTAACCGCAGGATCTTTACATTCAACAATCAAGGCTGAAGCGGCATCGCGGATTTTAATACCGTGACTGATGACAATTCCTTTAAAGATCGATTCCTCATCACTGTGGTAGCCGGCTTTGATTTCAATTTCACTTCCCGGCACAAATAAATCGGTGTTGCTCAGCTCAAATTCCTGACTGGCAGCTTCCCCGTCCAGAATAATCAGCTGGGCATACGGAATGCGATTAACTTCCCGGTTTACCAAAATGGATTTAACCGCATAAGCCGCAGAGAGCTGCTCGCCATTTACCAAAATAGTTGTGGTAACCAAATCGGGATTTTGTGCGGTTGCTATGCTTCGGGAAGTGTTCATAAATTAATACTGATTTTTCTAGTTTTTAACTTGTTATGCTTTCGCCAAAGGCGGAAAAAATAATTGCTGCCCTGTTTTTAGCTTTCTGAAGTTGGTAATCCCATTTACCCGGGCCACCTCCAGATAATACTTGCTGTCGCCATAAATGCGATAGGTCATTAACGGAAGGGTGTCGCCATCTGCTACCGTGCGCATATGGGTGAGGTCTGGCGAACTGCTGTTTTCCTGTGCCAGTCGTAACTCTTCGTCAACCGTTTCTTTAAACTTAGCTTTGATAACTGCCCGTAACGGAGTGCCATCGGGACTAAAAAGCTTAAACTCAATGCTCATATTGAGCATCACACATTTGAAGATGAGGTTACCCCAGCGAATCTCCAGATAGTAGGGTTTGTGCTCTTCTCCCGCATAATCAAAAACTACTTTTTTAAACAGTTTAATGTCTTCAATGATTCCCTGCTCGCTACCCTGATCGTCGTGGGCAATGATGCCGGTACGGTCAAAGAGAAACTCCAGATCAAGCTCTTTAGGCGTGATTTTATCGAAAACAGGAGCCGTGGAGCTACTTCCTGAAGCCTGTTCCTCTTTGTACTCAATCTGGTAATTGAGCACGTACTTCTCCGGATTAAGCAGCGTTGTAAACTGCCCGTCGCCCACCTTGTCTGTAAACTCGGGATCTTTATAGGCCGTAATCTTTAGTTTATCGTGAGCTCCGGTTGTCATTTAGCGTTCATTTTTACGTTTTTCTATGTGTGCGACCTGCTCCAGACAAGCCTGAATAATAGCGTCTTTTTTATCTGCCGGTGTACGTGATGCTGAAGCGGTGCTTTGAGAATCATCACTTACATTGATCTTGATGTGCAGTTCTTTAATGGCTATTGGCATGGCTTAGCTTTTAAAATAGTTGTAGGCAAGTTCTATAGTCTCGATTACCAGGCTGTTCTCTTCAGCATTAAAGTCACTTACGCTCCATTTTACAGGGTAGGCGTGTACCACATTCCACGTTTTTAAGGGCTGATGCTCCTCATTAAGCAACTTGACCATCACGCCCGTAGGTTTAAACTGAAAATCTTCAATGGCATCCCGGCACCAGGCAATAAGGTCTGAATTGGTTACCAGACCGCGCTTAAGAACCAGATTTGGAAATTTGGTACGCACCGGTAGCTTGTGCTTAAAGCGATTTTCGCCGCCCTCGGTAAATTCTTCGGTCTCAATATCAACCGAAAGACCGCTTACTGACTGAAATTCAAACTCACTGTCCTGCGTGATTCCAAATTCAACCTTAAAGTGAAAACCAACCGGTGGATAGTAAGTTGCCATTAACTTCCGTTTTGAATGGTTAGGCCTTCGTGAGCAATTTCCATAGATTCTATAGCGACTTCATTGGCATCGCCTTTAAGGTCTGTTGACTGCACCTTAATTGGGAAAGCGTTTTTGACCTTCCAGACTACAACGGGAGCGTGCTCTTCGTTAAGCAGGCTTATGGTAATGTCGCGTCGCTCAATGGTATTGAGTTTGACGGTATTCCACCAAGTGTAGTACTCGTTATCGGCCAAAAAGGTGCCGCGTTTAAGCGTAATATTGCTGTATTTCTGCATCCCCGGCATTTTGATCTTACTGTATTCCGGACTGGCTCCCTGGCGGTATTCGATGAGTTCGGTTTCAATATCAAGACCTGAAACTTCTGTAAAGCCTACGTTTGTACCGCCCCAGTCTACCAGGAAATGAAATTTTACTAATGGATATGTAGCTGCCATCTTATCTGTTTTTAGTTATTGATTTTTTTAAGCTTAAAAAGTCTAAGACTCCTGCATTTTATGAGAGAACTTGAGAATGATGAATTCTGCCGGTCTTACAACGGCCATGCCGATCTCGATGTTCATAACCCCGTTTAGGATGTCTTCGGCGGTCATTGTTTCGCCCAAACCTACCCGTACAAAGAAGGCGTCATTTGGCTTGGCTCCGGCAAGTGCTCCCGCACGCCACTGGAGGTTGAGGAAGTTTTCAATCATCGCTCGTACTTTTACCCAGGTGTTCGCATCATTGGCCTCAAAAACAAATTGTTCGGTAGCTTTTTTAACTGATTCTTCAACCATATTAAAAAAACGACGTACGGAGATATAGCGCCATTCATTATCGTTTCCGGCCAGGGTGCGTGCTCCCCAAACCATAATACCTTTTCCGGTAAACGGGCGGATCGCGTTAATACTTTTACCCGCAACCACATCTACGTTGATGTCTTTTTGTTGATCGTGATCAATGAGCTCGGTAACCCCAACTACACTGTTTAACGAAGTATTTGCCGGAGCTTTCCAGACCCCGCGGTTTTCGTCAATACGTGAGTAAACGCCTGCCATTGCTGCACTGGGTGGAAGAGTTAGGTATTCACTTGCAATAGCATTCTTAATATTCTTAAGCGTAGGTATACTTTCTACAGCTGAGTTTTCATAGGTGCTTACATAACTGGAAACCGTAGTTCTGATATAATCTACAGCCGATTTTATATCGCCGTATAGACCCATAATATCTTTGAGGTGAGCGGTAATTCCCGCTCCCTGACTAGCCGCACCGCTAAAATAGGTTCCGTTTGCCGTACCTGTTGCATAATCTAAACCTGTAGCAGAAGCAGCTAGCGTTAATGTGGCAGAAAATTCATCTTCAAAGTCAGCTTTCATTTGTTGTATTGCAGAAACGACCGTATTGATTGCTCCACTGTTTACGCTATCATCCAATTGAGCTTTTAGGTGAGTAAGTAAGGCCTCATTGGGTGGGGTAGCAGCGGTGTGCGTCAGGGCAAAAGTGCTGGTGCCGATCTCAAGGGTATCGCGTACAAAATCAATTCCTTCAATATATAGGTTAATTAGATTTTGAAAATTGGTTTTAGTTGTGTCAAGCTTAAGGCTTGTAACTAAACCATCATAACGTGCATCTGCCGAGCTAGTGCCATCTGCTAATGCGGTAAGTTGTGCATCAATAGTCACACTATCATCTATGAGTTGGTCTAATTGATTGGCCAATGCTTTTGCATCGGCATCATCAATTAGATCAGCCAAACTTAAAGGGCTTCCGTTTCGGTTTATTTTACCTTTAATACTGGCATAACTGACCTCTCGTGGAAGATTGGCTTTAAGCCAGGGGGTATAGGCTGCACCGTATTTAAGGTTATTCATCCCAATACCGTTTCTGAAATTTTGAATCTCCTCATCAAGCGTTAGACTCTCCTCATTTTTGAGATCGAAAATGGCAAACCGATCTCCCAGTTTTCCACACTGCGCGAGCATAGCCTGATACAGGCTATTCATATCGCTTTGCCCTAAAATGCAGGCGTCAGGCGCTACCAGTAGGGTAGGTTCATCTACTTTAGCAATAGCATCAAGACCTTTCTTGAGAGCGGTAAGTGTGATGTTTGATCCGTCTGATTTACCCACACTCACGACATAACATTTGCCACCACCATTTGCATAGAACAGTCGCATAGCCTCGTAGAGATAGTAATTGTCTTCCAATATTAATTCGGTGACCTGATTGAGGTTGTTGAGTTTAACCGAATTGACCGAAATTTTAGGTGAGCCACCAAAATAGGTTACAAACTCGAGCATAGAAGTAATTTTCTGTGGAGTATCGTCCAATGACTTTCCGTTGCGGTCTTTAGCCATATTGGTATACCCAATAAATGCCGGGATCGCAGTCTCTACCTGAGCAACAGAGGGAGGAAATATTGATATTTCTTCTACATAAACCCCTGGCGTTTTGTATGATGATGCCATAATTAGTGTGTTTAGTTAATATAAATTTTTGAATAAGTTTTTAGCAGGTTACCACCGGAGTCACGTTCCCAGATTATATTTTCAGGAGAAGCCGCAGGATAATCGGTGTTGCCCTGGCTAACCTCTATGATTCCATTTTGAGTGAGCGGCTTTGTGTCTGGATCTGTAGTATGAATAAGGCTTTTATCCCGGCCTGAGTAATAATTCCAGATGGTCCTTCTGTTTTCAAACCGAATATTGAATACAGGTAATTCTTGCGGAAGGTTACCGTTTACCAGAATAAGATTACGACCCGTACCCTGACCGCGCATTCTTAAGGATATCAAAGCTGTAGCCTGATTTATACGATCCTTCTGATAGTCTACAAAAACTTGCTTTTGAAGGTCTTCATTTATCGCATAATCCGATGCTACAATCGCTTCTGAAGCAGTATTGATGAGTGGTAAAGAAGGATCTAGTAGGTCATTATAATTTCTAAAAACCAATGGATAACGGGTAACCTCGTCGAGATTAGAATAGTTTCCAAATAAAGCATCTGTTGTCACCACCATAAAGTCAAGCTGCAGGTCTTCATCCAGATCAATAACAGGTCTGTAGATGGTTGCATCGGGGTTTTGTGCGAGGGCCTCAACAAAAATTTTAAAACCTAAAGCGGTGTTTTTATAAAATAGCCGGTGATTCATCAACTTATGTCTGGTGTCTGATGTTGGGCTAGCAAAAGCAAACTGGGACCAATCGTATTTTTTGAGTCGGGCCGTTTTAAAAGCAGTATCCTGATCAAAAATCGTCTCGCCATCATCCAGAAAATACCGGTGAAAAACCTGTACTTCGCATAAGATTCTATATGTAGCCTGAGAAATCATCAGTTGATATGTTTATATTCTTTATTTACCTGAGAAAGTGGTACACCTTCAAATAAGCTGTGTTCACGTTCAAGACTTAATAAGTTTAGTTTATAAAGTGCGGCGGGGTAGGCTTTACCACCGTGCATACTCCAGATGTAGTTAAGCTCTTCAAAAGTGGGGGTGTAGAGGTCCAGCGTAAAGTAGAATTCCTTTACATCACGCATCACCTGGGTATTGCGTGTGAACACGGTATTCTTATGATTGAAAATGCTCTTACCTTGAAAAAATGCGATAACGGCGGCCAATGAACGTAACGAGAATGCATAATCACTGCGATTGCAGGTGAAAAGAATGTAGGCATGTACATTTACCGGATTGTTTGTATAAACGGGACTTCCGTTTTGAAAACTCATATTACGCTGATTCTTGAGGCTGGTTTCTTCCTGAAGACTGAGTAATGAAATAATGACCTTATCATCCAGAGCCTCATTATCATTTTTTGGATTATCGATAAAGTGCGCAATAGAGTCAAGAGCTACCTTATCGCTACCGAGACCGGTATTATTGAGGTAGTTTGCCAGTTGTTCCCGTAA
The DNA here is from genome assembly GCA_002708845.1 of Leeuwenhoekiella sp. Taxonomy (GTDB): domain Bacteria; phylum Bacteroidota; class Bacteroidia; order Flavobacteriales; family Flavobacteriaceae; genus Leeuwenhoekiella. Next base: position 191,815 of record PAPI01000024.1, on the reverse strand, counting down.
TATTTCAATGGCCTCGTAAAGCATTTTTGGAGAATGATTTTTTGTCTTCTTCAAATGTATTCAGAGTAGTAAAAGCAGTACGGCTGTAAAACCCTGAAATTCAGTATCTGATTTCCCTTTTTTTGCATAGAGGTATATCCTAAAGGGGTGGGGGTATTTCCCCCTATTTTAATAAAACAGGATATAGCTTCCATTTAAAACGGTACTTTAGAATTCTTAATTTAAAAATCAGAATCGATGAGTTTTTTAAAATCAGGATGGGTCGTTGTCGCGGCTTTTTTAATCTGCACTACAGTTAGTTGTGTAGAACAGGATACTAAGGTTGTGAAGCCACCTAAAGGTGTTATTCCCATCAAAGAAGCCAAAATGTTAGATCGTACGTACGGAGAAACCCGACACGCAATTATCTTAGAAAAACTAGGTATTAAAGACAACCGATCCAGCTGGTGGTCGATAGAAGATTTGGAAGATTATATTGCTTATGCCCGGTCACAGGCAAAAGAAAAAGGGTATCAGGTAGACGGTTTGCGGATTTATTTTGGTGCGTATCCTAAATCATATAGTAATCAGGAAGTTGCCGGTTTTTCAACTTTATTTATCGTGCCCACAGGTAACGTTGAAACCCAGCAGGGAAGTCTTAATTTATTTTCAAATTATCAGCAGAGTACAGATTTGGAGATTCCGCCATTGAATATGGGGCATTCGCGTACACCTCCAGATCAGGGATATTAATGTATTAAGCACTGCAAATCCTGATAATTACCCTACAACTTTTGAAATCACCCAAGTATATGGTTAATTAAATGTTTTGAAAGCGATGATAGAGTTGGGTTCTTATTCACAATACCTGGAATTGATAGCAGTCATAATCGGAATTGTAAAGTACCGGGAATTTAAAAATTACCAGTTAAGGTATGTATTTTACTTTTTGGTTTATGTAGTAATTAATGAATTTGTAGCAGGTATTTCATATCCCGTTTTTGGGCTGCCCAATTATGCCCTCTATAACATATATGTGTTGCTGCATTTTTGCTTTTTTATCGCGTGGTATCATTCTCTTTTAGAATCTGAAATGCGAAAGAAAATCCTTAAAATATTCTTTTTCTTTTTTGTGGTATTCTGGTCTTTTGAGAGTTTTTATCTGGATAATTTTACCGGTGAAGATGTGACGCTTTCGTTTACGATTGGGGTACTGTTTTTAATCGTTTCGGTAGGTTTCTATTTTATGGAAATGCTAACCCGTGAAGTCATTCTACACATCACCCAGTCGCCGTATTTCTGGATTTCCTTTGGTATTTTGGTGTACTGTGTCACCTATTTACCCTTTTACCTGACTCTGAGTTTTATAAATCGTGAAAACCCGGTAATCTTAAATGTTACTTTATTTTTAATCAATTGCATTCAATATTGTTGTTTTTCAATTGCATTTATACAGGCCAATCGACATAGAATGGAACATGAATCTTAATCGTTTTAAAGAACTGAAAGATTGAAACTAACACAAGCTGCTATGAACCCTTTTTTTGAACAGGATGTGTTGCCCACAATGGAGCTACTGGTTGTAGTATGCTCTATCGTACTTCTTTTACTTTTGATTCTGGTAATTGTATTGTTTTCCATCTTTCAAAAACGAAAAATACTATTTATCACAGAGCGCAATAAGGCTGAAATGCGCTATCAGGAAGAGTTAACCCGTACACAGCTTGAGATTCAGGAAGCTACCTTAAAAAATGTGAGTTGGGAACTTCACGACAATATTGGTCAGTTACTTTCTGTCGCTAATCTGGAGCTAAATATGCTGCATAGGAAGAATGAAGAAGACCGGGAAAATACGCTTGATGATATAAGGGCTCTTGTAAGTAAATGTCTAATGGAAATACGGGCTGTTTCGCGAAATCTAAACAACGAAGTCATCACGCAGGTAGGTCTCGCCGAAAGTGTGCGGTACGAATTGAATCGGCTCGATAAACTGGGTATTTTAAAGACTTCGCTAGTTGTAGAAGGCGATAACTGGAAACCCCCACAAAATGATGCTTTAATCTTGTTTCGAATTATTCAGGAGTTTTTAACTAATGTAATCAAGCACGCAAAAGCTGCTCATTTGCAGGTGCTTTTTCGGTTTACACGTAATCATTTACATATTTTGGTAAAAGACGACGGAATAGGCTTTAATATGGAACAGGTAAACTCAAGTTCGGGACTTATCAATATGCGCAGCCGTGCAGCACTTATCAATGCCGATTTTGATTTGTCATCTCAAAAAAGTAAGGGCACTTCTTTAAGAATCAATTATTTGAAAAAATAGAAATCTCTTTGCTTCATTATTTAGTTTTATATTTGAAGAATCAAAATTCCCAACAACTAACAAAAACTGAAATTATGACTAACCATCTAGTTGGTGTAGTTGATGATCATGTTTTATTTGCGCAATCCCTTCAAGGACTTATAAACAGTTTTGATGGTTTTGATGTTGCTTTTATGGCTCGCAATGGCAACGATCTGATTAATAAGCTAAGCACCACGCCCCGAGACCCTGATATCATTCTCCTCGATATCAATATGCCCGTTATGAATGGTTTTGAAACGATTAGCTGGTTAAATGAGCACAAGCCAGATATCAAAACCATCGCTCTTTCTATGGATGATGATGAGGAAACCATAATACAGATGCTTAAAGCCGGCAGTAAAGGCTATTTACTAAAAGATATACATCCAGACACCCTACACAATGCCCTAAAAGAAGTAGTTAATAAAGGACACTTCTATACAGATAACGTGACTTCTGCTTTATTAAGTGGCTTCTCAAAACGTGATGATGAGGATGGCGTTGCTTCATTTTCTGAACGTGAACTCGAATTTATGGAGTTAGCCTGTTCTGACAAGACCTATAAAGAAATTGCCAGTGAGATGTGTCTCAGTCCAAAAACTATTGATAATTATCGCGACACCTTGTTTAAAAAGCTCGAAGTGCGTAGCAGGATTGGTCTGGTTCTTTATGCGCTTAAACATAAAATTGTAGAGACCTAGATGTATTTCCTGAAGCGTTTTATCACATCTGATTTTTTAGCATAGGGGGCGTATCTTACGCTGAGGTCAAGCCACGTCCCTTTATGGACTACCGCTTTTTGATGAGAAAATGCTTCAAAGGAATGCTGACCGTGATAAGCACCAATACCACTGTTTCCTACTCCTCCGAAGGGTAATCTTGGGTTTAAGAACTGCAATATTACATCATTAATAACACCTCCGCCATAAGATAGGTTTTTGGTAATATATTCTTTAAAAGCCTTATTTTTCGAGAATAAATAAACCGCTAAGGGTTTTTGGTATTTCTCAATCCAGGGTTTGAGGTCAGCTTCATTTTTGTATGAAAGTATAGGTAAAATGGGACCGAAAATCTCATCCCGCATGACCTTAGGAAGTTCTTCTAAAACAGCTTTAGGGTCAAGGCTCCCTAAATCAAGAATTGTAGGCGCTATATAGTTTTCTGAAGCATCGCTGTCACCACCAAAAAGAATATTTTGACCTTCAAGCAATGTTGTGAGCCTTTCAAAATTCGAACTATTAATGATTCGAGCGAAATCTTGAGATTCCCTGGGATTGGTTCCTAGTGCACGATTTAATTCATTTTTTAAGGCAAGCAGAAGATCATCTTTGATATTTTGATTTACTAAAAGATAATCAGGGGCTATACAGGTTTGTCCTGCATTTACGATTTTACCCCATATAATGCGTTTGGCGCTAAGTTCAAGTGGAGCCGTTTCATCGACAATACACGGATTTTTACCCCCCAGTTCTAATGTAACGGGAGTGAGGTGCTTTGCTGCTGCCTCATACACGATTTTACCCACGCGGGGACTTCCGGTAAAAAAAATATAATCCCATTTAAGCCGGAGTAAATTTTCAGACACTTGAGCATCTCCCTGAACTACACTTACATAAGCCGGTTCAAAAACGGTTGAGAGTATTTTATGTATAACTTTCGAAGTTCCAGGCGTAAGTTCACTGGATTTAACTACGGCTGTATTACCGGCAGCAATAGCCGCGATTAAGGGAGACATTATGAGTTGAAAGGGATAGTTCCAGGGGGCAATGATGAGCGTTGTTCCGTAAGGATCAAAATAGATCTTTGAAGTAGAGGGGAAATTAATTAAGCTAGATTTAACCCGTTTAGGTTTTGACCAGCTTTTACATTTTTTTATAAACCTTTTAAGTTCCAGGACGACCATCCAAAACTCACTTGTTTCGGTTTCATAAGTAGGTTTTCTAAAATCAGCATATAAGGCCTTGCAAATTTCATCTTCATGATCGAGAAGAACTTTCTTTAATTTTTTTAAATGCCGAATGCGGTAATCAACGTCACGGGTTAATCCTTGATCGTAAAATTCTTTTTGTCTTGCAGAAATACTCCGCAGATGGTCTGGAGCATTGTTTAAACTCGAGGTCAAATTGTTGTTTTAAAGATTTGAGGTCTCTTATATACGTCGCAACAGAAGATTTGGATTTACTCTTCGTATTTAAGTAAGCTCGCCGTAACCAGAATTTGTCCTAAATGTCTCTGGCTATGCTCGGCCGCGTGAAATAAAAGTCCTAATGTTGTAGAAGGTAAGGCTTTTCTGCCAACTTTTCGACTTTCAAGTAAAACTGAAGTATCAAGGATTTTAAAGTAGGCCAGGGCTTCGTCAACCTTATGCTTAAAAGCTGCAATTAAATCAGCAACAGTGATATTTTCAACCTCAGTTCCTTCCTGGTTTAAATAATTAAACTGCGCTTCAGTTAGCTTTTCTTCCTTTGAATACGTCATCATTCGGTCTAAAACCCCGATCAAATGCTGCAAGTGGAAACCTATGCTTGCTCTGCCCGCCGGTTTGGTCCAGAGCAAATTTTCATCAAAGTCTTCAAGCCAAACCGGTAATTCTTCACAGGTTTGCAATAAGGCGTGTGCCGCAGGTTGCAGAAGTTGTGGAACTTCAGGGATAGGCCCACGAAGCCAGACTTCAGGTTGTTTATGCTTTTTCATAATCAATTGGTTGAAAGTTTAAAGCCTAAAACCACCGCTTGTTCACTTCCGTCTCCAAAAAAGGAATGCACATAATCAAGTCTGAAAAATTTGAATTTTCCAAAGCCTAAGTTATCTATACCTAGATTTAATTCGGTGTAAGGCTTGTTTTCTAAAGTGGAAAGCGTGTGCGCACCGCCAATCAAATTAAGATTTAGCGCCCGAATCCCGGGAATTTTCCCTAAAATGAAACCTTTAAAATTATGTTCTATGTGGGCTTCAAAAAATGTATTACGGGTACTGAAATCGTAATAGGGCATATTATTGAAGCCAGTAAGACGCGTGTCTCTAAAATTGAGATAGGTGCGGTTGCCGTTAAAATGCTGATAATCTACAAAACTGATTCCTTCGGCATTAAAAAAGGTGCCACTACTAACAGCATAACCCAAATTTCCTTTATTACCAAGACTGAGTTCCTGGCGCAGTTCAGCCTTAATTTCTGTGAAATTGTATTGCTTATCGCTTGTAGCAAATGCGTGCTCTGCACCTACCGTCAAAGTAGGATATTTAGACTCCTCCAGATTAAACTTACCATCTGGGTAACTCATATATTTTTGGTCAAAATGAATCACGGCCTGCAGATTCAACTTGGCCAGGCTGTGCTTATTAAAGGCAGCGGTATTAAAATCCTGAGGTGCGAGGGGATTGTTTGAGGTATAGTCAAAATCCCATTTAAAAAAGGTTTGATCTGTAGTATTAAAAAGGGGACTGCGTTGCTCAAAGCCTAATTGAGCACTAAACTGCAAGCCATTAATTAGTTCTTCGCTGTAGCCCAGACGCACAAACTCCAGATCATAAAGTTTAATGTGATTGCGGTTCCAGATCAGGGTAGAGAAGGAGTTACCCAGTCTTGAGATGGGCTCCTCGGCATTAAATTGTTGCGTTTTGATACCTCCGGTAAGTTGTAAAACCCTTTTGCTTATGCGGTTAAAACGCTTCGCAATACGACCGGTAAGGCGCAAACGCTCATCGTCTAAACCATAATTAGCCTGTGCCGATACGTTAAAAGCCTGCTGGTAATCTTCGGTCCAGGAGTTGTAAGACAAGCCGGCAAAGGCGTTAAAACCCTGAACCGTATTAAAATTGATCGTAGTAATGGGGCCATCATAGCTCAGCCGCCATCTCTTAAATGAATTTTGATAACTGTAGCCCAAAATAGGATCGGCAAGGCTGAAACGGTTTCTTACCCGGTCTACGGAATCTTTATAAGGTTTTGAATTGCGTTTTTCCTGCAAACTGTCTTTAAAAGTGTAGTCGTTGCGTTCTTCCAGGGTAAGCGGGACCCGTCGCGCCAGTTGCCAGAAAATGGAGTCTTTCTTATTGGCTTCCGGTTTAAAGCTCAGGACTTCGCGGGTAAATGTACCGCGTTGAAATTCCGGGTTAAAATTATAATTGCTGTATACTGCAGTAAATCTTCCATTACCGCCAAAGCCCAACATTTTAAAGCTGAAATCAATATTTTGAGAAATCTTGATCCATAAATCCAGTTCCTGGTCGTATTTAAAACTGTGTTTAAAACCCAGAGATTCAATAAACGGAACCTGTATTGCAGCTCCGTTTGTAGTAAGATCAACGCCATAGAGCTGCCAATCGTCTTCTACAATGTAAAGCGTACCACTAAAAATACGGTCGTTTTCACGTTTTGGGCTGACTGTAATTTTATTGATGAGTTTTCCGCTTTCGCGAAAGGCTCCCTCCAGCTTATAGGTATAGTAGTTAAATGCGTTATCGGCCAGAGGTGATACCAGTTCGGTATTGACTTCAAGGGTGTTGTCGTAAAATGAAAATTCAGCTTCCTGAGCACTGTTAAAACTGAAGCCATTATCGTCTCCACTCACTTTACTCGCACTGATAGTTTCTTTAAAATCATCGGGTTTATTAACGGCTATTTTAGATAAGGTTTCACTCAGGTAAACGATTCCGCTTCGGGTAGAATCAAGACCGCCGCCTAAATCGCCTATATCCTGCCCGAAGAATTTTTCAGGAGCATTTTCAACCCGCCAGATTCCACGGGAATAAAAATCTGCCGTGTAAGCTTGTTTCTTTTCAAGAATTTGAGGTTTTTTGGCTATTACAGCTTGTATAATGCGATCTGCAGGGTTTGATTGAGCGTCGACCACAACTTCATCAAGCGAGGTGGTCTCAGGGCTTAAGGTCACATCAAGCACATAAGGAAATTCTTGCGGAGCAATTTTAATTTCCTGTTTGGTAAAGCCTAAAAACTGAAAAACCAGCGTATAAGTTCCCGGTTTATCAAGCGCCAGTTGGTACTTCCCGGAAGCATTAGTAGTGGTCCCCAGAGTTGCATCTTTAACGTATACATTGACGTAAGGCAGCGCAATATTGTCTGCATCAGTGACCAGACCAGTCACCTGAGCCTGAAGTGTCAAACTGAAAATAAACAGCCCGAAAAAAAGTAGTTTTTGAATCATAAATACCTGTTAGGCACCCATAGGAAGGTGTAATTAAGTTGAATCTCTGTTTAAAGACGTCTGCCTCAGGTATAGGTTGCAGTTAATTGTTAAATGCCTTTTTAATTTGCCCCAGTCTTTTCTTACTATCCCGTTCTTTAATGGCCTCGCGCTTGTCATAGAGCTTTTTACCTTTTGCCAATGCAATCTGCATTTTTGCAAGTCCGCGGTCATTAATAAAAAGCCTGAGTGGAACAATGGTAAGACCGCTAGTACGAACTTCCTTTAATAATTTATTTAACTCGCGCCGGTTGAGTAAAAGCTTCCGGCTTTGCTTGGGATTATGATTAAAATAGGTTGCGTGTGAATACTCCTGAATGGTCATATTGATCACAAAAAGTTCATCACCTTCAAACTCACAAAAACTTTCAGCGATTGAGGCCTTACCTTCCCGTATCGATTTTATTTCGGTTCCTGCCAGTTTAATTCCCGCGGTGTATTTGTCGAGAATCTCATATTCAAAGCGGGCCTTTTTGTTTTTAATATTTATGGTATTGGTTTGCTTCATTTCGTTAAATTGATAAACAGGCTTTAAACCTTTTTCTTCTTATAGATAAACCCTGATGCTGCCTAAAATACACACAAAAATACGATTTTAACAAGGTATGAGGCTGTTGCTTTAAAATCCTTTACTTTTGCTGTGTTCAATTTTTCGTTCTAATTAGCCCTAAATCTAATTCCTCTGCAGCACTTAAGTTGCCGGTTTAACGTCTGTTTATGAAAGCCCTAAATGGGCATTAACTAATTAACTACCATCAAAATAATTACAAAACGGATTATTTGAGCTTAATAATATTCTAAATTGATGAAACATCTTTCTCTCATTCTTTTGATAATCAGTATCTACGCCTGTAAAGAGCAAAAGCCTGTTAAAGATTTGTCGGCAGCAGTAATTATTGATAAAGCTATTGAAAAAGCAGGTGGTTCTATTTTAGATACGGCCACGGTTTCTTTTCAATTTAGAGATAAATTTTATCGCGCTAAACGGGATAATGGTCTTTACGAACTGGAGCGTTGTTCAGACGCCGCCTGCAAAGACACGCTAGATCAGCTCACCAATTCAGACTTTAAGCGCCTCATTAATGAGAAGCCGGTAAAGTTGGCTGATAGCCTGGTGGCCGGTCTTTCGGGAAGTGTAAATTCGGTGCACTATTTTTCGGTTTTACCCTACGGTTTGGATGCCGAAGCAGTTCTGGCTAAAAAAATTGGGGTAGATACTATTGATGGAAAAACCTATTACGAGATACACGTTAGCTTTGCTGAAGAAGGAGGCGGAGAAGATTTTGAAGACGAGTATATGTACTGGATAAATACTGAAAATTTTGAAGTTGATTACCTCGCGTACAATTACCACGTTAATGAAGGTGGAACCCGCTTTAGGGAAGCTATAAATCCACGGGTTGTAAATGGTGTACGCTTTGCAGATTATATCAACTATGAGCCGGAAACCACATTTCCACCTTTAGAAGATTTAGATAGTCTGTTTCAGGCCAAAAAGCTTCACGAGCTTTCACGTATTATACTTGAAGATGTGCAGGTAAACTAGTCAAAAGACCAGTCGTTGTATTCCTGTAATTCGGCTTGCGCCTGCCCATTATTAATTTTTACGATATAGAGATTTCCAAATATACTGTCATTTATCTCCGTATATTTTTCTTCACCTAAGATACTATTTACAAAAGCCGGCGTCGTATTGCTGTGACCTACAACCAATACCGTTTTTCCTGCAGTTTCCTGTTGAAATTGGGCATCGTAGAGACTTTGCGCATCATATATGCTTATAGGAAGATTATTAGCCTCAGCTAAAGGTTTAGCTGTTTTGCGTGTGCGCAGATAATCGGTGCTGTATACCGCATCAAAGTCAACATCACTAAGCGTTTGCGCCCAAAACTCTGCACGAGCCATTCCTTCGGGTGTTAGATCGGGATCGGTACCGGCGTTTGGTCCGCGCTCTTTATCTGCGTGACGTATAAGATAGTAGGTGGCATCTGTTACTGGAGTATCCGCGTTTGCGGTTTTTGGAGAGGTATTTTTACAGCTTAAAAGACCTACCAGTATCAAGCTAAAGAGAGTTAATGACGATCGCATAATTAGTGTTTTAAGTAAAATTAACGCTTGTCTGGCAAAGATTAGCTTTTTGTTGACGCAAATAGCTCATTATTCTGGGTAATTTTATGTCAGTACTAATCAATAAATAGAAAGCTATGAATAATGATCAATTAGAAGGAAAATGGAAACAGGTAAAAGGAAAATTTAAAGAGGAATACGGTGACGTCACTGATGACGATACAACGCACGCTGAAGGTAAATTTGACCAGATGCTTGGAAAGCTTCAGGAAAAAACCGGAAAAACCAAAGAAGAAATTAAAGACTGGATTGACAAACAATAAGTTAGTCCTCTAATTATAATTGGTGATTGGGCTGTCTGCTAAGGCAGCCTTTTTTCATGCCATAGTGTCATCCTCAAATTGCTCCTGATATCTGGTATTTTTATTGGATTTGATGCTGTATTTTCGCATCCATATGCGTACGGTTAAAACTTTTCCGGTTCCCGATAGCGATGATCTCCTGGAGCGTCTGCTTCTGTGGGCATCTCATAATCCGGTTAGCTGTTTATTTACTTCAAACGCGCACGAAGATCGCTACGGCAAATTTGAACTATTGCTGGGAGTAGGAGTAAAAAGCGATTTAACCTGTAATGCTGGGAATGCTTTTCAAAAACTTTCAGATTACCGCAGGCAAACTTCCGATTGGATTTTGGGTTTTTTGACGTATGATTTAAAGAATGAAGTCGAAAGGCTTCAATCTGATAATCCGGACGAACTTCATTTTCCCGATCTCTATTTCTTTCAGCCTCTAAAACTCTTGAAGTTAACTTCGAAAGGCCTTCAATTTCTTTATTTACCTGAAGTGTCAAATGAGCTTGAGGCAGATTATCAAGTAATTTTTGACGGAGATTACGGCCATTTTCGTACCGAGGATCTGGAGACGCCTAAAATCAAGGTGCGCTTCAATAAAGATGCCTATTGTGCTCAGGTATCTCAGATGCTTGATGAGATTAAGCGTGGTACCATTTACGAAGCTAATTTTTGTCAGGAGTTTTATGCCGAAGCAAACATCAATCCCATCAAGAGCTTCCTAAAGTTAAATGCGATGTCCCGAGCACCCTTTGCGGCCTATTTTAGATTGGGAGAACAGTATGCCTTGTGTTCTTCACCGGAGCGTTATTTACAAAAAGAGGATACTAAGCTCATCAGTCAGCCAATTAAAGGGACCTCCAGACGTGGGCAAACTCCTGATGAAGACAAGAGGCTTAAACAAGCTCTAGCACATGATCCTAAAGAACGTTCAGAGAACATTATGATTACCGATTTGGTACGCAATGACCTGTCCCGGGTGGCCAGCAAAGGCAGTGTTCGTGTTGAAGAACTGTGCAGGATTTATACTTATGAGCAGGTGCATCAAATGATCACCACAATAAGCGCTGAGATTCCAGCTGCTACAGATCCCATTTTATGTTTGAAACATACGTTCCCTATGGGTAGTATGACCGGGGCACCTAAAATTTCGGCTATGCAAATTATAGAATCGCTGGAAAACCGAAAGCGCGGTTTGTACAGCGGCTCAATTGGTTATTTTACACCTGAAGGAAATTTTGATTTCAACGTGGTCATACGTAGTATTCTCTACAATGCTCAACAAAAATACCTGTCTTTTACAGTAGGCAGTGCAATTACCGCGCAGGCTATTCCTGAAAACGAATACGAAGAGTGTCTGGTCAAGGCCAAAGCGATGCGAAAAACACTCGAATCTTAATCCAGATCAAGCAGCTGTATTTTATTGCGTTGTATGTTGATACGGCCTTCCAACTCCAGCTTTTTAAGCAACCTGGAAATCACCACTCGTGACGTATGCAGCTCATAGGCGATATCCTGATGCGTACTATTTAGTTCATCGCTCTGCGTAAGTTTTTGCTTATCGCGCAGATACCGCAACAGGCGCTCATCCATTCGCATAAAGGCGATGCTGTCAAGCGTGTCAAGCATTTCCTGCAGGCGGTTTTGATAGCTGTCAAATATAAAATTGCGCCAGGTTTTGTATTTAGAACTCCATTCTTCCATTTTTTGAATGGGAACCATAATCAACACCGTATCGAGTTCTGCAATTGCGCGAATCTCACTTTTGCGCTGCCCGCGATTGAACGATAGGGTAAGAGCGCAGGTATCTCCCTTTTCAAGGAAGTAGAGTAGGAGTTCATCACCATCAGGATCTTCCCTTAAGATTTTGATCGCCCCGGAAATAAGCAGCGGCATAGCTGTAATATACTGACCTATTTCCATCAGTTTATCTCCTTCATTAACTTCTCGTAAGCTTCCGGCTTCTAAGATTTCATTCAATAATTCCGGCTCAAAAAGATGCCCGTAATGCAGTTGTAACAATTCTTCCATAGACGTAAAAATAAGGTGAATATTAGCATTTATGATGCGAAAATTCCGGCTTAAATTTTAAAAAAGGGTTAAAGTACTGGCAAAAAAGCTTCAATATTTTATATTAATCTAAAATCAAATTTAATTTTTATGGCTGGTCACAGTAAATGGGCAAACATCAAGCACCGAAAAGGTGCACAGGATAAAAAGCGCGCAAAACAGTTTACCCGGGCAATCAAGGAGATTACGGTTGCCATTAAAGAAAATAATCAGAACGCGGATCCGGATTCTAACCCGGCTTTGCGCAATGCCATTCAAAATGCAAAAGGGGTTAATATGCCCAAAGACACCATCGAGCGTGCGATAAAAAAGGCGAGTGGAGCAGATGCAGATAGTTATGAGCAAATGACTTTTGAAGGTTATGGTCCGCACGGCATTGCTTTTTTTATAGAATGCACCACAGATAATGCAAATCGTACGATATCTTCAGTACGTTCAATTTTTAGTAAAAATGGTGGAAGTTTGGGTACTAATGGATCGCTTGAGTTTCTGTTTGACCGAAAAGGAGTTTTTACCTTGGATAAAACGCAAATTGAGCGGGATTTTGAAATGCTTCAGCTCGAACTTATTGAAGGCGGAGCCGAATCTTTTGAAAATCACGAAGAGGTTTTTGTGATTTATACCGAGTTCACTGATTTCGGAAAAATGGCTCAACATCTTGAAGAATTGAATATTGAAACAAAAAATGCCGAGTTACAGCGTATTCCGCTAAATACCGTTGAACTTCCGCTTAAAGAGTCCCGTCAAATACTAAATCTGATTGAAAAATTTGAAGATGATGATGACGTTCAAAACGTCTTCCATACTTTAGAATTCACTGAAGAATTGGAGCTTGCTCTGGATGAGGAAGAATAGATTAGTCATTAGCTCCTTTTTCTTTGGAATCCGTTTTTTCTTCTTGAGTGTCTTGTTTAGACTTTTTCTTTTTCGATTTCTTCTTCTTTCTACTGTTCTCCGAATCGTCAATTTCAGGTTCATTTTCAAACTGAAGACGCATTTTAGAAAGGTGTTTTCCGCTCTCAAGTTCACAGATATAAGAGACGAGTTCTTCACGCAATTCGCAATGTAAATCCCAGGTTGTTGAAGCGTCTTTAGCGCTACATAAGGCACGTATTTTTATACCTTTTTCAGTAGTGTCAACTACTTGTACTTTTGGCGGATATTCTTCATCCCAATTTTCATTGTTCTTAAGTATTTCTTCGAATTTCGACCGGATTTTTGAGACGTCAATTTGATAGTCTGCGTGTAGAATTATAGGCCGTATTTGATGAGCACTGGTCATCGACCAGTTTTCAAAAGTGTGTGAAATAATGGTTTTAAGAGGAACAATAAGTCTTCTTTGATCCCAGGTGCGAACTACCATATAGGTAAACCGAATATCCTCTACATAGCCCCAGTCGTCATTAATGATAACTGTATCTCCTATACGCGCGGGACGGGTAATGGCAATTTGAATACCAGCGATTATATTTCCTAATGTGCTCTGCGCTGCAACACCAAGAATTACAGTTGCTAATCCTGCTGAAGCAATCAGGGAAATACCAAGTTTTTCAAGGCTTCTAAATTGCGAAAGTATGACTGCAATACCTACAATAATTACGATAAATGTAATTACACGACGGGCAACTGAAATATAAGTCATCATCATTCGAGCCTCACTGTTTTCTTCAGGATCTGCATCGCCAATTCGGGTTTCAGCGAAATACACCATAAACGAATCAATGAACCGCATGATAAACCACGTGATGGTTCCTATAACCGCAATTAGTAGAATAGCATATAAGGTACTGGCAAAAGATCCTCCAAATGAGATGAGTTTATTGAGTGTAATGTAAAAGAAAAGCACTCCAATAGCCCAGGCGGCCGGTGTAGCGAGACGTTTTGCAATGGTATTAACCCAAACTTGTTTTGATTTTCTAAAAAGTTTGCGCAATACAAAAAGACTGAATCTTCCTAATAAATAGGCCAGAAGAATGAGCAATAGGGTACCTGCAAATTTCCAAACTGGCATACTCATAAATTTAATTCGGGCCCAGTCTGGCATCATGCGATCAAGTTCTCGGGGGCCATAAGCCTCATAAAGTGCATCAATGTTTTCCACAGTATTTGCCGATATCAGCCAAAATGCCCCGTAATCTTTATATTTTATGCGTTGCAGGCGTAGAACAACATCAATACCGTCAAGACTTATTTCCCCAAAAACCACACTTCTCAGGGGCTTTCCGGCTATAGCTTTATTGGTTGTTGTGCTTATATCTATTTGCCCATCGGGCCGGTCAGAAAGGCTTCCCCAATCTATACTAACACGCTGATTTAGAACGAAATATAATTTTTCTGCTAAGGTAGCTGCCTGTTCAGGAGTAAGATTATCTGGCAATAAGTTTAAGTTAAGCGCATAGGAAGCATCTTTAAAATTATTATTTCGGGCATTAACGATAAAATGCTCTAAGGTAGATTGCGGAGATTGAAAATTAAATTCATTAGGAGGAAGACCTATCGTGTTATTTAGGCGATTTACCACATAATACGCATCATTATATTCCTTTAAAGCATTAACTCCATAATTACCCTTTTCAGGAACAGTAGCTTTACTTTCAGGTAACATTTTGCCAGATTGCTGACTGGTTGTGTCATCAATTTTTTGAGCGTTTAAGCTGGTGTAAAAAAGGAGAATTAGGAAAAGGATAGGTTGGTTGATTTTCATAGTTAGAAATATACCAATGAAATCAAGCATTGAGTATTAGGGTTTCGTTAAAACTTGCATTTTAATATTTTAAAATACAGTTCTTTAATCACCCCGAATTGATAAAACGAGAAGTACTTCGGGTTATCTAAGTATTCTTTATAAATGCGGTTAGTATTAACATTATTATAATACTAGAAAAATTTAGGTGTCAGATATTTGCCAACTATTATGCTTGTAAAATACATACATTCAAGATTATCACAATTGGCTTAAAAAGTCTGGTCATTTGGATAAAATGAGTGTTTAGCACTAATATTTTGATGCTTATCTTGTACTAACAACCTATTATAAATACGGTGATCCCTATCTCGCCATTATTAGAAATTAATGAAGAACTTTTTATTTGTTTCAGCAGAAAACGATGCTATTGCAAATTGTAAAGCCGGAGGGATGGCTGATGTCGTGAGGGATGTTCCGCGGCAATTAGCGGCAACAGGCGATCAGGTCCATGTGGTGGTGCCGGCATATAACCGACTTCACAAAACCGGGCGTTTTATCACAGAATTAAAAATACGCATTCAGGGGCAGGAAACGGTTGCTGAAATTTATGAAGTAGCGCCTAAAAAGCACATTCAGGGTATAATACATTATGTGATACACCATCCACAAATTGTGGAAGGCAACATTGCCCATATCTATAATGATGATCCAGAAGAGCCTTTTTTTACAGATGCCGTAAAGTATTTCATCTTTAATACCGCAGTAGCACAGGCCGTAAAACAAAATATTTTTGATCACATAGATATTGCTCATCTGCATGACTGGCATACGGCACTACTGGTTTTTCATCGGGAATATAATCCGGTATACGAGGTTTTAAAACAAACACATTTTGTGTACAGTATTCATAATTTGAGTCTTCAGGGCATTCGACCACTTCGGGATAATTATGCTTCTGTAGAGGGATTTTTTCCTGAAATTCAATACGACTATCACAAAGTGAGCGACACCCGTTATCCGGATTGTATCAATCTTATGGCGGTAGGGATTCGGCTTTGTGATCAGGTGCATACCGTGAGCCCATCGTACATGGAGGATATCATGAAACCCAGTAATAAACCGGAATTTATAGGCGGAGAGGGGCTTGAACAAGATCTTATTCTGGCAAATAACGAGGGCAGATTACATGGAATTCTCAACGGCGTGAACTACGCCAATATGCGTGTGGCACAAACAGGCAAATTATATACTAATATACTGAAGCAAATTTACAGGTGGATTCAAGAGGAATCTAAGAAATATAAAGCTGATATTTTAGCTAATACCGGTGAAAAAGTGGTCGAATTGTTAGACAATCCACCGGCTTTTATCGCTTCGAGTGTGGCACGTATGACGGAGCAAAAGTTCTATTTTTTCAAACGGAATCCTTTAGCCTTAAAAGCCATTCTAGAAAATCTGAAGGCTCATAATGGAATTTTTATTCTTCTGGGCACCGGTGAACCGGAATATGAGGCTTTAATGCGTGAAATAAGTTATCAGCATTCCAACTTTATATTTATAAATGGGCAGTCTGAAGATATCATAGATTCTATTTATCTGGAATCAAATCTCTACTTTATGCCCAGTCTTTTTGAACCCTGTGGGATAAGTCAAATGCTCGCAATGCGCAACGGCGTACTTTGTCTGGTTCACCATACCGGTGGTTTAAAAGATACCGTACGAAAAGGCATAGACGGTTTTGCATTTGAAGGGGATAACATTGACGAAACGATCAACCAGATGGTGATCGAATTTGACAATTGCCTTGAAGTATTTTTTAATGATAAACCTTCCTGGAATAAGATGAAACGGAAAGCCAAAGCAGCTCGGTTTTCTTGGGAAGACGCGGTTAAGAAATATTATTCTAAACTTTATACGTATTAGATTAAATCGGCTGGGTTCTAAGTATGAAACGTATTAATTGTGAGGTGGTTTTGTTTTCAGCAAATCTTAAGCGGTTCATTTTTATTAAATAATCAAACGTACTTCACCCAATTCTTCAACAGAAAACTCTGACTCATCACTGGGCGAACCGATGAACATAAAATTGGTGGGGATTTTCCAGCGTTTAGAAAGTTCTTCAATCTTTTCAGGGCAAAACGTTCCCGGCTCCAAAATATATTCAATTTTTATATTGGGATAAGCCCGGTCCAGAACCTTTATATCATCAGGAAGGGAAGTGGCTCTAATGGCTTTTTCGTCACCCACACTCACTATTTTCAGCCTTTTTGTTGCTTCATTATGAGAAACATACTGCATTACCCGGTTTAAGGTTGCGATGTCATCATTTTTGGTGAAGAATACAAATTGCTGTGCATTTACTTTTTTAAGAAGTTCCTTAACCCGGGCATCAAGCTTTGCAAACGTTTTTCCACCATCGGGAAAAATATAGTCAAGTAACATTAAAAAAGCTTTGTAAATACGTACGCGGTACAACATAAAGAAGACAACAAGCAGTGTAGGAATAAGATATTCAAAGAATATTACAAGATAGCCGGGATTCAAAACAATATTACCAATAATCGCTGCAGTAACGGCTGCGATAGCGATAAACAAACCCAAGTAGCTGGAGCGTTCAGGGCGCGGTAGGGCACTGCGGTTAATTTTGAGCAGTAGGTTACCAATGCCAAAAAGTACCATAACCAGTAGGAAAGCAATAGTATATATCCCGGCAAGTTGGGCCAGATCTCCACCTGTAACTAGGAGGATCGAAGCACAAAGGACAAAAAAGAGAATGAAAATGATATAAGAACTTCCTTTTTTATTTTTCTTGAGTAACAGACTGGGTAGGATTCGATCTAAGGCCATACGCTCCATCAAACCACCCACGCCCACAAATGAGGTTAAGACAGCACCGCTAAGTACCAAAGCCGCGTCAATACCTACCAATAGTGAAAGCCAGCTACCACCAGACAAGCCACCTAGATAAGAGAGTAGCGCATCCTGATTTTCTACCACTGTATTGATGGGAATAATTGCCAGGGCCAGAAATGCGATCAACGGATTGAAAATGGTTACGACAATCCACATATTACGTAGGGTTTTTGGGAAGACGCCTTTTTTCTGCTCCTCAACATAGTTAGCCGAACTTTCAAAACCACTTATCCCAAGCATAGCCGCACTAAAGCCCAGAAATAGAGCAGTGGTAATACTGGTTTTAATGGGATGGTTAAAGTTTTGAACGAGTGTGTCAAAACCTTCTGTAAAGAAAAAATAAATACAAAAACTACAGAGTAAGGTTAGGGAAGTGAGGTGAAATAGGAAAATAGCAATCGCCACTTTTGACGATTCGCCAATTCCCAAAATCACGAGCCCCATAAAAAGCAGCATCAAGCCTATTGTGACTGGTATAACTGGAATAAATTCCCAGATGCTGTGTACATATTTGATGGCTTCAGTAGCCGAAATCACACAGGTAGCCATATAACTCAGAACCGTAAGTGAAGCCGCAAGTGAAGCGGTGGACTTTTTTGTGGTGTTTAAGAGTGCATTATAAGCCCCTCCATTCAGCGGAAGCGCCCCAACAACTTCACCATAGATTTTTCGAAAGAAAAATAAGACGACAGCCACCACAAGCAACGAAATCCAGGCATATTGCCCGGCATAAACGATTGCTAATGCTGATACATAAAGACAGGAGGAGCTGATGTCATTTCCGCAAATTGCGGTAGCTTCTAGTTGATTGAGTTTCTTTTTGGCCATAATACTGATTTATGGATTACCCATTAAATGTACAGAATCAAACAGAGCAGAAACAAATTTAGATACGTTTTAAGGCATTTTTAGCATTATCCGCCTATAGCGATCATACTGCGGTTGTTGTTATGCAGATCGGGGTTGGTAAGTTGATCAAAGTCGGTCATACCGGCGCGAACAGCCTCCTTTTTGTTTAAAGCCTTATCGATTAACTGTTCCAGGTTTTCGCCTGCGCGAAAAGGAGTCAGTAAATCGGTTTCGGCATTAGAGAACAGGCAGTTTTTTAACCTGCCGTTCGCTGTTAGACGAATGCGGTTGCAACTGTCACAAAACGGATTGGTCACCGAACTGATGATACCAAAACTTCCTTTAAAGCCTTTGATTTTGAAATTACGGGCAGTGAAGTTTTTCTCATTGACCAGCGGCTGAAGCGCTTCAATCCCAAAATGATCATTCACCCGGTTTAAAATTTCAGCCTGGCTTACAAGTTTGTTTTTATTCCACTCGTTACCGTCAAAGGGCATAAACTCGATAAAGCGCACATTGAGATCCCGATCTTTGGTAAGTTTTATAAAATCGACAATTTCATCTTCATTGAATCCTTTCATCAAGACCGCGTTGACTTTCACATGAAATCCTTCAGCAATCAATTGGTTGATATTTTCAAAGGCTTTTTTATACTGATCCCTACGGGTAATAAACTTAAATTTTTCAGCATTTAAACTATCGAGACTCACATTAATGTCCTGAAGGCCAAAACGTTTAAAATCATCAATAAACCGATGCGTAAGCAACGCATTTGTGGTTATTGAAAAACGTACACCCAATTTTGAAAGCTCTTCTAAAATGTAACTAAAATCCTTTCGTACCAAAGGCTCACCGCCCGTTAGCCTGATTTTATCGACACCATTTTCAACAAAAACCCGGGCAATGCTTATAATCTCATCGGCAGTCATTAAATCTTCGCTCGGAGTAAGCTCAATCCCATCGTGCGGCATACAGTAGGTGCAGCGCAGGTTGCATTTTTCGCTAAGCGAAATACGCAAATAATTGTGCGTTCTACCATGGGTATCGGTTAGTATGGGAGTTACTTTAGTCATTAGAGTTGTGTTGGGCGCCACGTAGGATTTTAAAAACATGCAATACATGCGGAAAAACAGCATCCATAGATTCTTTAGCGCCATTAGTAGAGCCTGGAAGTGCCAGGACGAGGCAATTGCCCAGTGTTCCGGCTACGCTGCGCGAAAGCATAGCATACGGCATACGATCCTGCCCGTAGCTACGAATAGCTTCTTCAATACCGGGAATGCGCCGTTCCAGAATAGGTTCCAGAGCTTCCGGTGTTACGTCGCGCATACTCAGACCGGTTCCGCCGGTGTAAATAAGAAGGTTTACATTATCTGAAAGCTCAAAAGCTTTGCTTCGTATGGTTTCCAGATCATCGGGAATGATTTCGTAACCCTGAATTTGTACATCGTGATCTTGTAGTTTCTCTATAATTGCCTTACCCGCCTGGTCTTCTTTTTTTCCTTCGGAAATTGAATCGGAACACACGATGATGTGCGCGCTTAATCGAGATGGATTCTGATCTTTAAAGCTGCTTTTTCCACCTTTTTTATGCAGAAGCTTCACGTTTTTGATTTCGATACCCTTATCAATGGGTTTAAGCATATCGTACATCGTAAGTGCGATAACCGATGCGCCGTGCATCGCTTCGACTTCAACGCCGGTTTTGTATACCGTTTTTACCGTGATTTTTATATGAACTGAAAGTCCGTCGATGGCATATTCCACTGCCGTATATTCAATAGGTAACGGATGACAATCGGGGATTGTAGTGTGCGTATTTTTAACTGCAAAAAGCCCGGCGGTTTTCGCCATCTCAAACACGTTGCCTTTAGGAACCGTATTTTGTTCTAGAGCTTCAATCGTTTCAGATTTACTCACAGTAAGAGTAGCCTGTGCCGTAGCGCTTCGCAGGGTGGTTATTTTATGGGTAATGTCTACCATTTTATTGTTATTACTTTTTTGTTTAATCGTTTAAGTGTTGAAAAGTGTACTTTTTTTGACTTTTGCCTACTGAGACTGCTTACTGAGACTGTCTACTGAGACTGCCTACTGAGACTGCCAACTGAAAACTAAATTTAACTGTTCACTTTCCACTGGTGGCTTTGATCTTCAAAAATCTCTTTACCGTAGATGGGAGTGCGATCCTTTACCTGATTGACAATCCATTCGGTAGCTGAATAGACTTCTTTTCTGCGCTTCGCGGAAACAAACACAAAAAAGCAGATTTCACCGGTTTTGATCAGACCCAGGCTGTGATATATATGCATACAGACCAAATCAAATTTGCTGAATGCTTCCTCCCGTATTTCCTCCAGTTTGGTATTGGCCAGCTCTTCATAGCAGGTATATTCAATCGCGGAAACGTGTTTGCCATCCACTTCATCTGCACGTACCTGACCCAAAAATATATTGTGTGCACCTATACTGGTTTTGCTTTGATGTTTGGCAATGGAATCACCTATAAATTCACTGCTTATGGGACCTTCTATAAATACTTTTTTCATTTTATTGTGTTTAAGCGTGTATGTGTAATTTCTTTCTCTAACTCCTGAGCTCCTTCTTTTAATGCGATCACCTGTGTGAAACCGGAGTTTTTTAATTTGGAAGCAACTGCTATGGCTCGTTTACCACTTTGGCAAAAAACACCGTAGGATTTACTCTTATCCAACTGGGCAATATTCTGATCCAGTTTAGAAAGCGGAATTTCTAAAATGCGCTCATGATTTAATCGCGGTTGTTCATCAAGTTCTCTAACATCGATAAGCAGTCCGTTTTGCAAATAATCCAGGCTGAAAGATTGCGATTCAATATTGGAATTCAAATGTCTTTCGCGGTAAAATGCTTCGGTGATTTGAGATTTTTCTTTTTTAGCAAAGCTAAATGTATGCTGACGTGCATTCAACGTATCGTAAACAAGCAGATTTCCGCTTAAAATCTCTCCTGTATCCAGAATCACTTTAAGCACTTCCTGTGCCTGAAGCATCCCGATTAGACCTACTGCGGTGCCCAGAACGCCGGCTTCGGCGCAACTTGGAGCAGCTACTGCTTTTGGAAACAAGCAGCGATAGGTCGGTCCATTTTTATAATTAAATACCGAAATCTGACCTTCAAAACGGTGAATACTTGCATAAACCACCGGTTTTGCGGTAAGTACAGCGGCATCATTAATCAAATACCTCACGTCAATACGATCTGTCGCGTCAACAATGAGATCGTAATTTCTAAACAAATCCAGGGCATTCTGACCTTCAAGGAAATACGTAAAACTATCGATTTGCGTATCCGGATTCTGTTGATTCAGGAACGCTTTTGCTTCATCTACTTTAAACTTGCCGATGCTCTTTGGCGTATATAAAATCTGGCGGTGTAGGTTGCTTTCTGCCACAAGATCGCCATCAACAATCCCTATACAGCCTATTCCTGATGCTGCTAGATAGGGCAAGAGCGCACAGCCCAAACCCCCTGCGCCAATTATCAGCACACGGGCATGAGCCAGTTTCTGCTGACCGTTTTCCCCAACCTGAGGAAGAATGATTTGACGCTGATACCGATTCATAGTTCTTTTTTAGCCACCGGCATAGGGAGGAAGTAAAGCTACTACATCACCGTCATTTAGTTTTACAGCTTCTTCATCACCGATTAACTGATCATTTACAGCCAACTGAAAGGGAATATGACTGATTGCATAGTTTTCAGACAGTTGCTGTAACAATTCGTCAGTGGTGTTTACTTTTATAGATTTTTGTTCTTCATGGCTGCCGATCACATCGACCAGCTGGCCAAAATATTTCATAGTTACTTCCATTAGGAATTGATTTTAAGTGTTTCTAATGCTTGGGGCGTGTTGACGTTAGAAAAAGGCAATTCGCTATCAAACTCCACAACCTGATAATTTCGTGTTTTTATAAAATCCATCACTTTGAGGTGGTTTTGCTTTAGAGAGATTTCAAGCTCCGGCAGGATTGATTTAGAATACACTCCAACGAGCGGATGCCATTTTTCAGGACCTGAAGCCAAAGTGATCTCAGTTTTTCCATACTCAAAATGCCTTTCGATTAGGGCATTCAATACAGAAGATTCAATTTTAGGAACATCACAACTTAAGACCAAAACAGCTTCAGTATTGGTATGTGAAAGCGCCGCGTGAATACCGCCTAGCGGACCTTTTTCTTTACAACGATCTGCAACTAAAGGAAACCCAAACGACTCATAATCGGTATTTTCCGTTACTAAGTAAATTTGCTTAGTGCTATTTTTTATTTTGTTGATAATATGATTAATAAGAGGTTTGTCTTCAAGTAATACTAAACCTTTTTCGGTTTGCATTCGGGAGCTTTTTCCGCCACATAAAATATAAGCCGGTATGTTTTTAGCTTCCGTCATTACGCGTTTAGTTCTTTAAATTTTTCGTTTAAAAAATCTTCACAAGCACTGTTTAAGGTTTCAAATTTGGTGATCATTAGTTTGCCATAATCGGTTAATAAGGTGCCACCGCCGTCTTTTCCACCCGTGTTGGTTATCACCAATGGTTGATCTGCAGCAGTGTTCATCGCATTGATGAGTTTCCAGGCTTTTTTATACGACATCTGCATCGCTTTTGCTGCCGCACTTATCGATGCGGTTTCTTCAATCTTTTTCAATAACTGGATCCGACCAAACCCCAAAAGAACCTCACCGTCCTGCTCAATCCAGATTCTGCTTTTTACATGTTCCATAAACTAAAAATTTAGATCGATATACTGAATCCAATCTCCTGCGTTTAAAACCTCGCACTCTTCCGGAACGATGATGAGTGCGTTGCTCAACGCATAGGTATTGAGCATAGAA
Organism: Leeuwenhoekiella sp.; assembly: GCA_002708845.1. GTDB lineage: Bacteria > Bacteroidota > Bacteroidia > Flavobacteriales > Flavobacteriaceae > Leeuwenhoekiella. The sequence goes on along the minus strand of PAPI01000024.1, from coordinate 168,481 downwards.
CTGGCCTGGCCCGTGTATGGAGTGATTGTATCTTCGGTGACTCCTGCTTTAAGAAAAAGCGTTTTGCCGAATGGATTTTTAATTGCAGAAGTTAGCTTTGCCTTTCGGGTATTTAAAAACGGATGTTCAGCACCCATACGTTTGCGTAGGTGCGGCAGCACATAGGCGTAAAAACAGGTGAGGCTTGATGCCGGATTGCCGGGAAGTCCAAATACCGATTTATCGCCTTTAGTTCCAAACCACAAGGGTTTTCCGGGTTTTTGGTTCACTTTATAAAAATGATTTTTCACGTCATTGGCTTCAAAAGCTTCCTGTACAAAATCAAAATCTCCCACAGATATTCCACCTGAAACCAACAATACGTCTGATTGATCTAACGCTTTTTTTACAGCCTGAGTAGTAGCTTCCAGCGTATCGCTCACTTTTATAAACTGAATCTTTTCAATTCCTAATCTATGCAAAGCCATTTGAAGCATAACACCGTTGCTTTCGTAGATATGATTGGGTTTTAATATGGTTCCCGGTTCCTGAAGTTCATTTCCGGTCGTTAAAATGCTGACTTTTGGTTTGGCATATACGTTTATCTCAGTAATGCCCAGTCCGGCCATAAACCCTATGGATGCTTCATTTATGTGATGCCCTTTTTTAAGAACGACTTCGCCTTTTGAGATCTGTTCACCTACAGGTCGCACATTAGCGCCCGATTGAGGGAGTTTTTCAATACTAATCGTGTCGCCATCGCGGGTTACATGTTCCTGAATAATCACGGTATCAGCCGCATCAGGAACCGGTGCTCCGGTAAAGATGCGTATGGCTTCTCCGGCTTTTAGATCGGGTAATGTTACATCGCCTGCCTGTACATGACCACTTACGCGAAGTTTTTTTGTTTCGCTATGAATGATCGCGTAGCCATCCATCGCCGATTGTCGAAAGGAGGGAAGTGACAGGGGAGCAACCAGATTTTCAGCTAGATAGCTTCCTGCACTTTTTGCCAATTTTATACTTACGACTGGCATTTCGGTAAAATGAGTGATAATCTGTTGTTGTGCTTCGGAAACGGAGATCATAAATTCTAAGCGTTATGTCCTAGCGAATATAACGAAAAGACTTTGGGAAACCTTCTGTTTTAGTCTTTCCTTAATAAAATATGGCAGTAATTATAGGTAACTTGTTGATCAAATTCAGAAAGATGAATCTTATCTGAATATCTTCAATTAATGAACTACTTGTTATGTCTGATTCTTTTAAAAGAAACGTTTCCATCACAGGGATGGAAGAATTTACAAATATCAAATTAGGTAAACGCGTTACCGATGCCGCCGGAATGCTGGGTGTAAAAGAAGCCTTAAAGCATGGCTTTAAAGAGATGGGTGTTTTGCGATCGATGGGCGCTTTGCTTAAAATGAATCAGAAAGGTGGTTTTGATTGCCCCAGTTGTGCCTGGCCGGACCCCGAAGAGCGGTCTCCGATAGCCGAATATTGTGAAAACGGTGCTAAAGCATTGGCTGATGAAGCTACTACCAGTCATGTGGGTGCGACTATGTTTCAAAAATGGTCTGTAGAAGAAATGTCACAACTCTCTGATTACGAACTAAATAAATTTGGTCGCCTGACCGAACCTTTGGTTTTAAGACCGGGAAGCGTCAATTATGAGCCCATTACCTGGACTGAAGCTTACGAACTGATCGCCAAGCACTTGCATAAAATGGATAATCCCAACGAAGCTATTTTTTACACTTCAGGAAGATCGAGCAACGAGGCGGCTTTCACTTACGGAATGTTTGCCCGTGCATTGGGAACGAACAATATGCCGGACTGTTCTAATATGTGCCACGAATCAAGTGGAGTAGCTTTAGGTGAAACATTGGGAATAGGAAAGGGCTCAACAGTTCTAGAAGATTTATATGAGGCCGAAGTGATTATCATTGCAGGTCAAAACCCGGGAACCAACCACCCAAGGATGATGTCTGCTCTTGAAAAGTGTAAAAATAACGGCGGAAAAATTATCAGTATCAATCCGCTGGAGGAATCCGGACTGGTAAATTTTAAGAATCCCCAGCATTTAAGTGGAACAATTGGTAGCGGAGTCCAAATGGCCGACTTGCATCTGCCGGTAAATATCAATCAGGATATCCCCCTGATGAAATTGATATTAAAAAAGTTAGCGACGCTAGATACCATTGATCGTTCGGTTTTTGATCACGAATTTATAGAAACATATACCGCGGGTTACGATAGCTTTTTGGAAGATCTGGCGCGATATGACGAGGGCGATTTGTTGAGAAGGTCAGGAGTTCAGGAATCTGATGTGAATAAAGCGGTTGCTATGTTGCGTAACTCCAAACGCATCATTGTGTGCTGGGCTATGGGCCTTACCCAACATAAAAATGGGGTTGAAAATATCAGAGAGTTTGTCAATTTATTACTTCTCAAAGGGGCTTTAGGCAAACCGGGTGCCGGTACCTGCCCGGTACGCGGTCACAGCAATGTGCAGGGGGATCGGAGTGTGGGGATACAACACTTTGTAGATGAGGCTATGAATGAACGCATCAAAACCCATTTGCAATTTGATCCTCCTACAAAAAAGGGAGTTGATGTGGTTGAAGCCATGGAAGCCATGCACGAGGGCAAAATCAAAGTATTTATGTGTTTGGGTGGAAACTTTTTAATGGCAGCCTCAGATACGCAATACACAGCAGAAGCACTTCAGAATTGTGATCTCACCGTACAAATAAGTACCAAACTAAATCGAACCCATCTCGTTACCGGTAAAACGGCTTTAATTCTGCCTACCATAGGACGCTCTGAAAAAGATGAAATAGATGGGACTAAACGTTTCTTTACCGTTGAAAACAGTATGGGTAAAGTAAGTCAGTCAAAAGGAATTTTGAAACCGGCATCCGATCAGGTGCGTAGTGAACCGCAGATTATTGCTGAAATGGCTGATGCTTATTTCGGAGGAAATCATTCCGTAGACTGGAAGGCCTGGAGCAGGGATTATGATTTAATTCGCGAAAATATTGATAAGGTTGCTAAAGGATTTGAAGAAACCAGCAAGCGTTCTGAAGGTCACGGGTATTATTTACCCAATAGTGTGCGTAATCTGGACTTTAGCATGCTGCCAGAGGGCAAAGCTCAAATTACCATTAATAAACTACCCGATCATCAGCTCGCCAAAGATGAGTTTATGCTGATGACCATACGTTCCCACGATCAGTTCAACACCACAATTTATGGTCTGGATGACCGGTATCGAGGGGTTTATAACGAGCGTAGAGTCCTTTTCATGAATCCTTCGGATATGGAAAAAGCCGGTTTAAATAAACTGGATGTGGTAGATATCACCAGCGCGTACGATGGCAAGATTCGTACTGCACATAAATTTTTGATGGTTCCTTATAATATTCCAAGAGGTAATGTGGCTGCTTACTTTCCGGAGACCAATATTCTGGTACCGTATAATCATTTCGCAGAGCGCAGTCAGACGCCCATCAGTAAATCGGTACGGGTGCGCATCCATAAAAAAGAAGATGCAGTAATCGCTGCGGAATAAGAATACCAGTTAAACTAAAAAACTCCGAAGGTTTTAACCTTCGGAGTTTTTTATGGGTTTTATTTGATATTAACTTCCGGCTATCGGACTTCCAAAAATACCAACAGCTATTTCGGCCCAAAGCACAAAGAAAATAAAAAGTGCGATTCCACAAACCAATACACGATTTTTGAAGGTTTTTACCTTCCGTAGAATAAATTCACATACCATCGCAGTTCCGAAAAGTAGAATAGCCATTACCGCAAAATCAAAACCGCTCCAGTTTACATCTGGGCTAAATTGCATCGCAACAAGTGGTATGAGTAATAAGAGTACAACTACGCTAAGCAGTATACACAATCTGATGTTTTTAAGTAAAAGCTGATTCATAGGTTTCAATTTTAAAAGACTTTAAAAACATAACCCAAAAGCCAGTAAAGAATAAGAAATACAACTATGGTTCCAATGCAGCCGCATCTTCCTCCACCTATTTTTTTTGCTCCGTAGCCAGCCAAAAGTGCACGCAGTAATTTCTTCATGATTTTTGATTAGTTGTTTAAACTAATTTACATAAATACTAGAAATACCTTTTCTTTTATCCGGGCTTAACACAACTTTAGCTTAGTAAAACCAGTGTCTCAGACAGCCTTTTGTAATTTTAACTAAAAGAAATTAGTATGACAACTTTGAAACTTCAATTTAAAATGCCTCCATTAGTTTTTGGCGGAAATGTTTTTGGCTGGACGGCAGATAAGAAAACTTCATTTAGACTTTTGGATGCCCTTATGGATCGGGGTCTTAATTATATAGATTCAGCAAATGTTTATTCGCATTGGGCTAATGGAAACAGCGGGGGAGAAAGTGAGACGATTTTAGGGCAGTGGATGCACGAGCGTAAGAACCGGGATAAAGTAATTATAGCAACTAAGGTGGGAAGCCCGATGGGTAAGGGAAACCCAGATCTTTCAATTCCCTATATAACAGAGCAACTTGATCTGAGCCTCAAGCGTCTGCAAACCGATTACATTGACGTGTATTACAGTCATAAATATGACGAAAGCACCCCGCAGCACGAAACACTTGCGATTTATCACAATGCGATTAAAGCCGGAAAGATTCGCGAAATAGGAGCATCTAATTTTCCATTAATTGCTTTGCAGGAAGCTTTAGCACTTTCACAAGAATCTGATTTACCTTCCTATACATTCATACAGCCCGAATACAATCTGATGGAACGTCAAAGCTTTGAAGGAGATTATCGTGATTTCTGTATTGAAAACGAACTCATCGTAAACAGCTATTTCACTCTAGCCAGCGGGTTTCTTACAGGTAAATATACAGATGTAGAGGATGCTTCAGGAAAAGAACGGGAGCGTTTTGTAAAAAAATACTTTGATGAGCGTGGGAAGGCTTTACTCAAGGCGTTAAAGCAAACTGCTGATAAGCATGAGGTTTCCCAAGCCGGTGTTTCTATTGCCTGGACAATGGACCAACCGGGTATATGTGCACCCATCGTAAGCGCAAGTACAGAAAGTCAGTTGAAATCGTTTGATGAGGCTTTAAATATGCGTTTAGATGATGAAGATTTACAGCGTTTAGATGATGCCAGCCGTAAAAAATAAATCAGCTTTTAGATATTTCGCTTGCTTTTTATTCAGCCAAATATTCCAAACTCATTAATTTTTTGCATTTTTTGAAAAATTAACAAACCCTGTTAAGAGTTTCTTAACAGGGTTTGTTTTAGTATAGTTTTAAATTGGGGCGATCAAAAAATACTATATGAAAATAAAAATGTACTCAATTCTTGCTTTTACTTTATCAGTGATGACAGTCGTCTCCTGTTCAAGTACCAAGCAGGCAAAAAAAGGGGCTGCATCAGCTTCCACTGAAAAAGAAAAATCAAAAGACGGTATGAAACCTTACGATAAGGTAATTACCAAAGAAGCAATCTCTGATTCTGGCCTTTTTGTGGTTCACAAAGTAGATGAAGACTATTTCTACGAGATTCCAGACAGTTTATTTAATCGTGAAATGTTAATGGTGAGCCGTATCGCTAAAACCGCTTCCGGACTTGGTTTTGGGGGTGGAAAGGCAAACACAGAGGTTTTACGATGGGAGAAAAAAGATAAAAAAGTACTGCTTAGAGTTGTATCTCATCAAATATTTGCTGCAGATTCACTACCTATACACGAGGCGGTTACCAATTCTAATTTTGAACCAGTTCTGTATGCATTTGATATTAAAACCATCAATAAAGACTCTACAGCTACCGTAATACAGGTAAACGATTTATATACTGATGATGTTCAGGCTCTGGGAATTCCGGGTTATTACAAAGAAGCATATAAAGTACGTAATCTGGATAAAGGCAGAAGCTATATCGAAAGTCTTAAAAGTTATCCTTTAAATATTGAAGCCAGACATGTAAAGACTTACAATGCAGCTAATCCTCCCAGCAATGAGAGTGTAGGTTCCATCACTGTTGAAATGAATAACAGTATGGTATTGCTTCCAAAAGAACCGATGGAGCGTCGATATTTTGATGAGCGTGTGGGCTGGTTTGCCAGGGGGCAGGTTGATTATGGTCTGGATGCGCAGGAAAGTAAAACCGTGCGTTATCTGGATCGCTGGAGATTAGAAGTAAAGCCAGAGGATGTTGAGAAATTTAAAGCTGGGGAACTTGTTGAGCCTGTAAAGCCGATTGTCTATTACGTAGACCGTGCCACGCCAAAACAATGGGTGCCTTATATCAAACAAGGTATTGAAGACTGGCAGGTAGCTTTTGAGGCAGCAGGTTTCAAAAATGCTATTATAGCCAAAGATCCCCCAAGTGTAGAAGAAGATCCCGAGTGGTCTCCCGAAGATGTACGCTATTCTGTAGTACGCTATTTAGCTTCTCCAATCCCAAACGCTAACGGACCTCACGTGAGTGACCCGCGTAGTGGTGAGATTTTAGAATCTGATATCAACTGGTACCACAACGTAATGACCCTTTTGCGCAATTGGTATTTTGTACAAACTGCAGCAATTAATCCTGAAGCGCGTGGCGTGGCTTTCAAAGATGAAATTATGGGACGCTTAATACGTTTTGTATCTTCTCACGAAGTAGGGCATACGTTAGGTTTACCACACAATATGGGAAGTAGTGTAGCTTACCCTGTAGATTCGTTACGCTCTAAGAGCTTTACCGAAAAATACGGTACTGCTCCTTCAATTATGGATTATGCGCGTTTTAACTATATCGCACAACCCGGTGATGAGGGCGTTTCTATGATGCCTAACATTGGTATCTACGATAAATATGCAATTAAATGGGGATATAAGCCTATTTTAGATAAAGAAGGCAAAGATGAAAAACCTATCCTTGATGAATGGATTTTAGAGCACGCAGGTGACCCGATGTACCGTTTTGGTGCACAGCAAGGTGAAGTTGTGGATCCTAGCTCACAAACCGAAGATTTAGGAGATGACGCAGTAAAAGCAAGTACTTATGGTATTGCAAATTTGAAACGCATCGTTCCTAATTTGATTACCTGGACTGCCGAAGATGGGAAGAATTACGAGGATCTGGCAACACTATACGGTCAGGTTTTAGCGCAATACAACCGCTATATGGGGCACGTGAGTAATAATATAGGAGGTGTTTATGAATACTATAAAACCTACGACCAGGATGGAGCGGTTTTTATTCCCGTACCAAAAGAGCGCCAAAAAGAAAGTTTAGAGTTTTTAAACGCTGAATTATTTGAAACACCAGAGTGGATGATTGATACTGAAATTTTAAACCGTATCGAACATGATGGAATGGTAGAACGCATTCGCAGCACACAGTCGCGCACCTTAAACAATGTGCTTGATTTTGGTAGAATGGCGCGTATGATTGAAAATGAAACTCTTAATGGTAAGGAAGCCTATACCTTAACTGCGATGATGGATGATCTACGAAACGGAATTTTTAGTGAACTACGCCGTGGTGCTAAAATCGACACCTACAGACGTAATTTACAACGTGCTTATGTAGATCGTCTGGAGTATTTGCTTACAAAAGAGCAGGAGGGAAGACGTAATGCTACTGATGTAAATGTTAGTCAGTCTGATATCAGAGCTATTGCCCGCGCAGAACTGAAGACACTACAACGCTTAACGGCAAGTGCTGCAAATCGTACGGGTGACAGTTTGAGTCGCTATCATTTACAGGATTTAAATGAACGTATTGATTTAATTCTTGATCCAAGATAAACTCAAATATTTAGTACAAATGACAAAAGACCGGCAATTGCCGGTCTTTTTTTTAATCTTTTCTGGGATTAATTGTCACCCCTCCTTTTGGTTTATCCTTTTTAGGTTTTTGATCTTTACTTCCCTCGGCACTTTTAGAAGCTTTGCTTTCTGGCTTTGCATCTTTTGACATAATGTTGGTCTTTATTTGTTATACCTTAGTATATTACTAAATATATTGTTAAAAATCAACAATTTGAAGATATATTTTAACAAATCTATTTCCTATTTTTAACAAATGAGGTTTAATGCTTTTTTAAAGGAGTGCCAGGATAAAGAAGTTTTCAAGAAACTTTCTATCTATGCAGTATTTAGTTGGTTGGTAATTCAAGTGATTTCGACTTTACAGCAACCTATGGGGCTTTCACCTAAAGTCGTTACTTATGTATTAATCCTTCTTCTCATTGGCTTTCCGGTATATATTTTTTACATCTGGAAATTTCAAATAGCACCCATTCATAAAAGGAATATGGCAGAAGCGGGCAATCTGCCCACTAAACGCAGTTTTTTTGGTAGTAAAACACCCTTTCAACGCTATTACTTTCTCTCCATCTTCATCGTAAGCTGTTTGATAGCCCTGGTTTTATTTTTTGTTGTGCGAAACAATTTCTTTAAAAATCCAGAGCTCAATGAGGCGGGCCTTGCTGGTCCTTTAACGCTTAAAAACACTGATAAAATTGGAGTCTTAAAGTTTGAAAATAATACGGGTAAAGACTCTCTTGATATTGTGGGGAAAATGGCTGCAGATTGGATCACCCACGGAATCACTCAAAAGGATATCGCACAGGTGGTAACCCCTCAGATAGTAGAAGATTATTCAAACATTATCAAGTCTCAACTCAGCGGAACGAAAAAAAATAGGGTTCTACAGGATTATTTCAAACCCGCGCAGATTATAATTGGTAATTTTTTTCTGGACGGTAACAAGCTTATCTTTCAAAGTAGCATTACAGATGGTAAACTAGATAAAACGATTATTTCGCTTGACCCTGTTAAATGCGATAGTAACAATCCATTAGACTGTATTGAAGAACTCAAGCAGCGTCTGTTGGGTTACCTGATAACTGCAGAAAAGGAAGATGCTATTATTGAGGAAGCACCTCCAAGATATGAGGCTTATGAGATTTTCTTAGAAGCTAAAAATGCAGCGGTGTATGACGAGGGTACTCTTGAATTGATTGAAAAAGCCGTAGAGATTGATCCTAAATATTTTGAGCCACGTTTGTTTCAGCTTACTTATTACTACGATCAGCTTCAATACCGAAAGGCAGACTCCATTTTAAAAATTATTACTAAAAATTTCAGTTCAAATCCAAGACAGCAGAATATAGTGCAAATGTATTCTTCTTTGTTAGAAGGAAATAACCGTGAAGTTTACCGGCATTTAAAACGGGAGTATGATCTGGCCCCTTTTGAATTGAATACGAATGCGGCAATGCTAACCGTAGGTTTGCAGTATATCAATCGTCCTGAAATCATCGATACGGTGTTTCAGGAAATTGATACTAAAGATTCTGATGCCGAAAATTGCTTTTACTGCTCTAACCGGGTTTATATTAAAACCTATGCAGATCTTGCTTTAAAGCGGTTTGACTCCGTTATTAAATATGCCGACGCTTTATACCGCTATAAGGACCAGGAATACTTTTTGAAACCTTTGGCGGTTGCGTACATGGCGAAGGGTAAAGATCCTTTAGAATTACTGTCTGCCCCAGGCCTAAGGCTCAATGGTGAACAAAAGAGTGAATTTCTATTATATACAGGTATACAGAGTTTGATTAATCAGGGAGAGGAAGCAGCTTCGGTTTACTTCAAACAGCTTTTAAAAATGCCCGAGGGAGAGGCTGCTGATTTCGATATTGCAAGAGCTTACTACTATACGGAAGAATACGCCAATGCTTTGGAACAATTTGAAAAACTTAAAGCGAATGATCCTGAAGATCTCGTGGTTATTGGCTTTTTAGCAAACATTCATGCTTTACAAAATAATCCTGCAGCCGCAAAAGAGGAGCTTGAATTATTGGAAAATTTAAGAGGCGCGTATCAATTTGGACAAATTGATTATTTACTAGCCCGATACTATGCGGTTGTTGGCGATAAAGAGCAGTTATTTACGCACCTGAAACGTACAGTAGCTGCGGGTTATTTGTATACCTCTTCAAAATATCAATACGATCCCCATTTTAAACCCTATCTCGATACCCCAGAATTTGAATCTATTATGACCTACTGGTATTAAACAGGCTGAGATTGATTAGAATAAGTCAAACAAATAAAAACCAACTTTAGTATGACTGTAACTTTTGGAGATTTGGTTCAGCTGATTAGCGTGATCATCTGGCCGTTAACACTTCTTATTATCGTTTTTAAATTCAAAACTTTTTTTGGTGGAGCCATTAACAGGATGCAATCACTTGATGCGAGTGCTTCAGGCATCTCAATGACTTTCCAAAATAAAATAGATGAAGCTAAGGCACTTTTAAGCAAGATGGCTCCGCAAATTAGAGCGCAATCAAAAAGTGCTTCTGGAGCTGTACAGGGTTCGCCGTATGAACGCATCTTGAACATTAAAAAAGAGCTGCAAAAGTTTATCATTGACAAAGCCGAAGCTTGCAAAATTCAAACAAATGGTCAGGATCCTGCAAGTCTCACTACGCAACTGGCAGAAATAGGGGCGTTGACATTTCAACAGCAACAAAGCATCACTACAACACTTGATCTTGTGAACTCAGCAGACCATTCTGTTACAGACTCTCAGGTAGTGGTTGTTGATCAATTGTATCAAAGCATACGCAATTAAACACATCTTATGAGTAAACTAGCTAATGCATATGCGCTGATTATAGGTGTGGGAAATGATTTACCTACAACGGTATTAGATGCGACCGCAATTTACAATATCCTTGTAGATGAAAAACTTGCAGGATATCCAGAAGAAAATATCATTCTCTTAACCGAAAAAAATGCAACCCGTGAGGGTATACTTTCCAGTTTTGACCAACTTATTGAGAAAATTGATGAAGATTCTTCTGTGATGCTTTTTTACTCGGGTCACGGTGGATTTTACGAACCCTGGAATCAGTTTTATCTGGTACCTAATGATTTTGACGCCGATGAATACGATACGACGTGGGTAAAAGCCGAAGAACTCAAAGAAAAGATAAATAAGATCAATTCCCGGAGATTGATATTCTTTCTAGACTGTTGCCATGCAGCCGGAATGACCCGAGGGGAAGTGGGAAGTGGTGTTTCAGAGACCGTAGGTAAACTTAACAGTCCGGAAGGTCTTGCACAGGAGGTAGATGATGGTAAAGGAATGTCAATACTATCCTCGTGCCGGGAAAATGAATTATCCTGGATTCTGGACGGTGATCACAACAGCCTGTTTACAAAATGCCTTATTGAAGTTTTAAAAGGAAAGCATAAGGAGAATTTTGATGAAGAATTTGTGCGTATTTCTGAAGTGTTTCAGTACATCTTTAAAAAAGTACCAGAGCGAAAGCCCGTTCAACGACCTTATGCTAATTTACAGATCTACGATGACTTTGTATTGAGTTACATTCCGCAGGAATTGCGTTCTCAAGTAGATCCTGCAGCTCCTGCTCAAAAACGAACGGTAGATAAATCGCATAAACCTGAGGTGATTACAGCGTTCAGGAAGCGCAAAGATGCCAAATCTGCGATTTTGTTTGTGCATGGTTTTGTAGGAGAAGGTGCTGCGAGTTTTGGTGATATGCCACGTTTTTTAATGGAAGATGATCGTTTTGATGCCTGGGATATGTTTCCCTTTGGCTTTTCAGAATATGTCGCACCACACCTGGGCAAAAGCATCTGGGCAGATGCTGAAGATATCGAGAAACTGGCAGATTATCTAACGACCTGTCTTAAATTTCGCTTCAGACAATACGAGAAAATTGCGATTGTAGCCCACGGTACCGGCGGACTCGTCGTGCAGAAAGCACTGATTGAATTGAAGGAAAGCAGGCTCAAAGACCTGAGTCACGTGATGTTATTCGGCACACCCAGTGCCGGATTAAAATCGGGCTTTTTAGATCGTATTTTCAACAAAAAATACAGGGATCTGGATGCTTCAGGTGAGTTTATTCAGGGCTTACGTAAAGATTGGTCCGGGCGGTTTAAAAACTATCCTTTTGATTTTAAGGTAATTGCCGCGGTTAATGATGAGTATGTTACCACGGAGTCTGTTTTTGGACCTTTTCAGGAGGAAAATACGTTGATGATTCAGGGATCACATTTTTCTATGATTAAACCAAAATCAGAGGATGATGAAGTGATGAGTCTGGTAAGTAGTCTTTTTAATCAGGAGCTTCCAGCTGAACAAACCGATGCGGTAGATAAAAGCCTGGTAACAGGCGAATTTCAGGCGGTTGTTGAGAAATTTGAACCTAAAGCACAGGAACTCGATAAACGCGGCCTTGAGCAATTGGTTTATGCTTTGGAAGAACTGGGAAGGTCAGACGATGCGATTGCTATTTTGAGTAAACATCCTTTATCTAAGGCAGATTCAGATGTTATGGGAGTTTTGGGAGGCCGGTTCAAACGGAAATATTTAAAAGAATTTAAAACTGAAGACGGCCAGGCAGCAACCAAATACTATACTAAAGCGCTTGAACTGGCAGAAGGAAATGTAGACTGCCGTCAAATTTATTACCACGCAATCAATCTGGCATTCTTAAGCCTGATTGTAAATGACGATCACGGCAAAATGACTCACTATGCCAAAAAAGCCCTCAATTCGTGCGATGAAGACAATTTTGAGAGCCTTTGGAAACTGGCTACTTTGGGTGAAGCGCATTTATATCTCGGGAATTTTGATTCCTCAAAAAGCTTTTATGAAAAGGCGGTAGTGCTGGCCGGGCCCCGTGAAAAACTTTCTATTTATACCAATGCCTACGCGGCCTATACGCAGTTGATGGAAACCAATAACCCTAAAGACCCATTCATTCAATTCCTGGATACAAATTTTTTGTCGTAATTTACTAATGCCTAAAGCCTTATAGGTATTTAAGACTATCAGTCTTATCTATAAATAGATTATTTATGAAAACCTTCAATAAAAAGTCTGATGTTTCAGGTGACTGGCAAAAAGCTGTAAAAAAACCCATACCTGTAAATTGCATTCAAATACAGGAGGCTTTTCAGGTTAAAACGCTTGAAGGAATGATGCAGGGAAAACCCGGTGACTGGTTGATGGAAGGCATTCAGGGTGAACTCTATGCATGTGATGATGCTATATTTAAAAAGACATATGAAATACAGTGAATTTACAGAGGCTACCCCAATACACATCTAAAAGGTAACAATGACTCGATTTTAAGGCAAGCCTTATATATAATATTTTTTGGCGGAGCCAATAAAAGTACCCCAAATCTGATAATCACAATTTTAAATGCGTGTCTCCCTATAGTCACGTGTTTTCAGGTCGCTTTCTGAAACATGGAAGCAGCCCACTAACAGAAACGATTATGAATACCGGTACTATTTTTTTTAGTTATTCAAGGCAAGACTCTGATTTTGTCATTCATCTTGCTCAAAGTCTGCGGGAGGCAGGTGCAAAAGTCTGGCTCGATCAGTTAGATATTCAACCCGGCTCGCGCTGGGATAAAAGTATTGAGCAGGCTCTTTTTAAAAGCAGCACTCTTTTAGTAATACTTTCTAAAGCTTCCGTAGAGTCTGCTAATGTAATGGATGAAGTTTCGTTCGCATTAGAAGAAAAAAAGCGGGTTGTACCTATTTTACTTGAAGAATGTGATATTCCATTTCGACTGCGAAGACTTCAGTTTGCTGATTTCACAGGAAACCGAAATCAGGCATTAAATACACTCATTGCATCTTTAGGTCTTGAGGATCGGGTGGCTTCCAAACTTTCTGATACCGCAGCAGACCATAATCTGATTGACAAGGTGGAAGATAGGCCTTCAGTTGAAAACACACCCCAGCCTGATCGAATCACAAGCCCGCCTACAGATTCTAAAAAATATGAAATACCCGTATCATCAGGTCAATCAACCGATGCATCTACTTCAAATACAGAAAAGAAATCTTCAAAGACGCTTTTGTATGGTACTCTAGCCGTAGTTGCTCTGGGAATCGCTATTTGGTCATTAATTAAAATCACTTCAAATCCTGATGCAGATAAGCAGATTGCCGAAACTGCTGATGAGACTGACTGGAAACTGATTCAAAATAAAACTGATGCTCAGCTCTTTGAGGCCCATATTAAAACTTTTAATCCCTGTGATCACTTAGCTCTGGCTCAAACAAAACTAGATAGCCTTAAACCTAAACCTGAGGTCGTAGTAATCAACGAGCCTGAGCCTGAACCTGAACCCACACCCGAAGAGTTAGCGCTTGCCGAAGAACAAAAGAAATGGGAGGCTGTAAAACTGCTTAATCAATATGCAAACTATCTCAATTTCTACAAAACACATCCTGACTCAGAATATCGGGATAAAGCGCGCGAAGAGCTTTTGTCATCCTTAGACAAATCGGGATATGTGTACTACGGAAGTAAGTATAGTAATTACTTTGACCCGGCATTTGAAGAGGAAGATGATGGTATACCAAAAGCCAATAGCTTTTATGCGGCAAATGCTACCAGAACCATAAGAGGCTCAAGCGAACAGGGAACTGCGGCTTTTAATACGGTAAAAGGTTCGGTGCGTCCAAAATCACTGGTACTAATAGAGGAAGTGATTGAAAGTGGCAGCTCTTACTGGGTTAAGATAAAATTTTCAGAAGATCGTTTTGTGAATTAACAGACCTTTTCATTTAAATGAAGTCTAAAACACTTTTTATAAGTTATTCGCGTAAGAATAAAGAAATCGCTCTTGATCTGGCTCAACGGCTTCAGGAACAGGGTGTAGCGGTCTGGCTTGATCTACTCAATCTGGAGCCTGGCACGCATTGGGATATCGCGATTCAAAATGCACTTGAAGAAGCAAACGCGGTATTGGTACTTTTATCACAGCCTGCTGTGGCCTCCACCTATGTTTTGAGCGAAATAGACTGCGCCCTTGAACAAAAGAAAAAGATAGTTCCGCTGTTGCTTGAAGAATGCCGTGTTCCCTTATTACTGCGCAGGGTTCAGTACATTGACTGCAGCAAATCTTTAGAAGAGGGATTTTTGGTCTTGCTTCAGGATTTAAAGGAAAGCAAGGAGGTAGATACCAATGAGGTGGGAAGAAGTTCACAAGCGTTAAATTCAAATCCACAATCGTTTTCAGATACCGAATTTTTAGAGGAACGCCTTATTTCACCTGAGGAGATTGCCAAAGCAAAAAAGCTTCATTTATCACGGGTCAAACGCCTGTATCATCTGCTTGTAGGTCTCGGATTGTTAAGTATTGCCGTGATAGTAATCTTTATAAATAATGCTTTAAGTCAGGAGACACAATTTTTAAGCCTTCAGCAAAATACAGAACAACAGGTGTTACTTACCATACTTGCCATTTTTGCAGTATCGTGTTTATTTATTTACCGAAAAATAGGGGACAGGGACAGTCGCATTCAGCTTATTGAACTTTTTGAACTTAAAAGAAACCGTCTGGAACGAGCCATTTCAAAGCTTACCGATGCAGATATTGAAAACATGAATTCAGATTTTATAAGACTTGCCAGCATTTAAACTATGAAAACACTCGATCAGGCCATTGCAGAAGTTCAAAAGCGGGATAAGCGCAGTCGAATCTTTTATATCATAGCCGCCTCAATTATTGCAGCATTAATTTGGAATGCATTTTACCTGAACCGCAAATTGGAAATTTCATATCTGGAACTTGCACAAAAGAATGAGCATATTGAAGCAACCCGAGACAGTCTTGCTGCGCTTGATAAAAATACCGTGGCTCTTGTTGCAAATATTAAGCGGGCTTACGATTCTATTGCAGACATAGCACTCGATAACGTTAAGTTAGCGCGTTATCTGGATTCCATTAGTACAGATCTTACACATATAGCTACACTAAGAAATTTATTGTTAGATACTATTGCCCGCATTGATAATTATAAGATTATGATGCGTCAATTAGATATGCCTGTTGAGGAGAAAAAATATGAAGTAATTGTCTTTTTCAAAGAAGAAAATGCATTTCTGAGAAACGCTTTAAATAATTTAGAAGCTGACACTACGGTTCAGGCGATGCCCAGATTTGATACTCGCGATTATGCTTTGGAAAATACCCTGTTTTACTATGATGAAAGTCTTGAGGAGAAAGCTCTCGAGTTGGCTACAGAATTTCAGCCAATAGCTGACTTAAAAGTCAAACGAGGTCAGAATAAAGATATGGACAAAGATAAAAGACCCAGACGTATGGAGCTCTTTTTAAACCAGGAACCTTAGAATCTAATTTTCTGAAAGTCTTCTGATTCTGATGGATTGCTCGTTTTCTACAGGCAAATCTTCAACTCCGCGAGTCTGGTATTTTCTGTAAATATACTGCGCAAGAGGATACGTTAATCCAAAGCCAAATAAGGCACATCCCAGAAGAAACAAATGGAATAAATCAGCAAAGTGCACTCCTGTAGCTAAAACCACTAAAATCAGCATAACAGACAGCGGAAAAGAAATCGCCAGTATGTTAATTGCATAATTGGGATTGAAGGTTTTTCGTAACTTTTTAATTTCAGTCTCTTGGCTAACCACCGCTGCTATGTGTGCAAATGGCCAGAAACTACAGGCGCTAAGTCCAAAGGCTACCAGCAACAGGCGATCTTCTGCAATTGCAATATTCCCTAAAAAACAAACAGCTAGAGCAAAGAAGATCACGATTCCTGCCCGCACAAGTAAAAGAGAAAGAATTTGTAAAAACTGGTTGCGTTTCACACTTACCGAAAGTCCTATAAACAATAACACCAACGGTGTCATCAACAAACTTAGTTTGGATAATCCTTCTGAAAATACATAGGGCAATGTGTCTAATCTAAACCCTGAAAACAATAAGATCAAGGCTGCTGCAATAAAGAGATTCACGGGTTCGGTAACCATAGCAATTAGTAAATTCTTCAGTTTACTAGAATTAGAAGTTCCTTTTACTTCTTGAGTTTTGTAATGCCAGCGCATCGCAATCAGATATAAAATGAGAAGTACAAAAACTTTATTTCCTAAATCTGCCATTGCCGCCTTGGCCAGATAACTTTCACCTAAATACTCAAGAATAAATGGAAAACAGCTAAGTCCCGGCGCCAGAGAAGGAATAAGCAAATGGGCGGTTCTGAAGTTTGCAGTACCGCGCTTAAGCCCAATAAATTTTAAAAGGGCAGGAGCAAGAGCAAATAGCAAAACATTTAGCGCCAAAGCCATTACGGGTAAAACGAGCAGTGATAATTCAACATCAATACTCAGCAGCGCTATAAAAATGGTTGCAGGTAGGGCAAGATTGAGAATTATCATCTTGATACCGGCTAACTCCTGTTTATTTTTAAGTTTTACTTTAAGTATTAAACCCAACAGAATAAAAACCAGAAATAATACGGTTTTTTGCAAATTGTGGTCCATACTTAAACCAGTATTTCATCAATTGCTGCAGTAAAATGCTTCATTTCATCCATAGTTCCCAGACTCACACGACACCAGTTTTGATCCCAGAATTTAAAAGCTCTGACAACTACTTTACGCGCATATATTTTTTCTAAGAAATCATCACCTTCCATATCAATGGGGAAAATGATAAAGTTTGTTGTAGAAGGCATAGCGGTAATCCCCTTTTTTTCTAAAAATGCCATTGTATAGGCTCTTGCTTCATCAAATTTGGCCTGGCACATTTCCAGATATTCGGTATCATCCATACTTGCGGAAGCTGCAGCAATGGTTGGGCCGCTGATGCCCATACCTCCACGTGTGATTTTATTAATCTCTTCTAAAGACTTGGCATTTCCCAGCATATAGCCCATTCGTAAGCCGGCCATTCCGTGAATTTTAGAAAATGTGCGGGTAACAAATATGTTTTTACCCTGAGCAACAAGTGGCGCCATACTATTTTGCAATCCTCCGGGTGCCAGCTCGAGGTAAGCTTCATCTACAAAAACCGGTACCCTTTCTGAAACACGGGAACAAAAGTCTTTAAGTTTTTCAGTATCGGTAATTGTTGCTGTAGGGTTATTGGGATTTGTAATATATACGAGCTTGGTATCGGCATCAATCGCAGCTTCCATAGCATCCAGATCATGCTGATAATCATCAGTAAGTTTAATTGCCTTCCACGAACCGCCAGCGGCCTTAGCTACACTTACCAAAGACATATAACTGGGATCTGCGCTAATAACATTACCTCCATCCTGAAAAAGAACTAAAGCCGTTTTCTCCAGGAGATCAGATGAACCGGGGCCCATCATTATTGAATCAGGTCGACGCCTTCAAAGACTGCGATCTTTTCGACCAGGTCATTGAGTGTTGACCAGGAATAATGATTACCGTCCCAAACCGCTTCCTGAAAAGCCTCTGCTGCTTTTTTTGAGGGACCGTGTGGGTTTTCATTCCACACCAAACGAGCCTTGACGGTACTTAGATCCGGAAATTTGGGAGGTGTAAACTCGTCAAAAACCGAATTCTGGTATAAGAACTTTTGATTGTTGCGTCTTGCTTTTTCTACAGTATCTGCCCAAAGCGCAGTAGGGGCAACAGCCACTGCTCCTATTGAAAGGGCTAATTTCTTGATCCAGTCTCTTCTGGGAAGTTCTGAGGATGTCATAAAAAACGTTTTTGATTCCCATAAATTTATGAAAATCAAAACGTTATATCGATGCGTACTTAATAAAATGAAGCCCTATAAACTACTAATCTGTTAATTATTAGAGCTAAATTTTATGTAATTCGAAATGAGCTTTTTGGAATTTTAAACCTTTACTGCAGTTTCGTAATGTCTTCAAGCTGTTGAAGATCTTCAATAGTTCTATAAATTTTTGAAAGCTGGTTGTTGATTACTGTGCGTAAATGCTGCGGAAACTGGATTTCTTCAAGAACCTGCTCATACTCTTTAGCACTGGTTTCCTCTCCACGCAGGCATTCTTCAAGTATAGCCGATTTATCATTGAGATTTAATGCGTCACGTAAATCCATCCAGGTGCGGTGGAGACTACCTGCCAGACTTCCGTCAGATTCAGGTTTTTCATTTATTAAATGGAGTTCATGATCCAGCTCGGTTGCAAAACTATTTCGCTTCGCTGCCTGTCTTTGCATAAACCCGCGTAAAGCTGCGTGATCAATATCCTGCATAGCGGTGATATAGCCTTTTTCTGCATCATAGTTCTTAACCAACAGACGCTGTAATCCTTTGGTAATTTTCTCGTGACTAGAAGTGGTTTCCATCTCTGTAAATAAATGAATATAATTTTGTAGTGATACAAAGTTAGGGCTCTTAAAGTGTATGTAATAGCTGAATAATGGCTTTTAGCAAGAGGTTAACACATATCGCCTGAAATACTTTGGTTAAAATTAATTTAATCGTAATATTACGATAGATATTATGGGAGCGACTAAAGAACAATTATTTACAGATCTTCAAACCAAGCTTGCGTCTTATGCTAAAGCGCTGGCACATCCGGCACGTATTGCAATTTTACAGCAGCTTGCAAAATTGGAACGTTGTGTTTGTGGTGATTTGGTAACCGATATTGGTCTTGCTCAGGCAACGGTTTCACAGCATTTAAAAGAGCTTAAGAAAGCCGGTCTGATTAAAGGAACTATTGAAGGGGTGCGGGTGTGTTACTGTATAGACCCTGAAGCAATAGGTTTAGTACAGAACCACCTTAACGTACTATTCGATTCATTTAAAAGTTGTACTACTGATGAATGTTGTTAAAACGATATACTATGAAATTATCAGAACTTAAAAAAATTACTGCCAAAGCTCATAAAATAGGCTTCGAATTACCGGACGGAAAACTGGTGCCTGCACACTTTCACGTAACCGAAGTAGGGCAGAGCACCAAGCGTTTTATGGATTGCGGCGGGAAGTTACGCACTAAAGATACCGTTGTTTTGCAATTGTGGAATGCTCAGGATTACAACCACAGATTACACCCTGAAAAACTTTTGCGCATTTTAGAAATTTCTGAAAAAGCCCTGCAGCTTCAGGATTTAGAAATCGAAGTTGAATATCAGGCAGAAACTATAGCTATTTACGGTCTTGACTACGACGGAAAGTATTTTAAACTTACTTCTCTCAAAACAGACTGTCTAGCCAAAGATGCCTGTGGAGTACCCCAACGTCAAACAACACCGCTTATAAATGCAGCTTCAGATCCTTGCATTCCTGGTAATGGTTGTTGTTAATTATCTATTTAATTAGTCTTATCTATGTATACTGATCTCAGGCAGTTTATCGATTCTTTGCAAACAGAAGGTGTTACAGAATCGCGTAGCGTGGAGCTTCAGGCTCTTATTAACTACCTAAAATCCAAAAAAGACCTGGCCTTACCTGTACAACTTAATTTTATTTGTACTCACAACTCCAGACGCAGTCAGCTTTCTCAGATTTGGGCTCAGGCAATGGCTGCCTATTTTGGTCTGGATGTAAAAACTTTTTCTGGAGGGGTAGAGGTAACTGCTTTCAACAAAACCGCAGTAAATACACTCATTAAACAAGGTTTTAAGGCTGAATGTGAAGGAAATGAAAATCCGGTTTACCGGTTTACATTTGACGAAAATCAACCGGAAATAGATGCTTTTTCAAAATTATACGATCATCCTATAAACCCTAAGAAGAATTTTGCAGCTGTTATGACGTGTTCGCATGCAGATGAAAATTGTCCTTTTATTCCCGGTGCCGAAGCCCGTATCGCAGTGCGTTATGAAGATCCTAAATTGGCAGATGGTACGCCAAAAGAAGAACAGGTTTATGCCGATCGCAGTAAAGAGATCGCTACCGAAATGAAACTGGTTTTTAGCGAACTGGAGGACTGATTTTTTTTGTTCAGAAACAAAACTATATTCTGCGTAATTTTTGAAGCTTTAGCCGGTCAAAAACTTACTTTTGTCACGGACAAAACTCAGCTTTCTGATTTTCCATTATGGCTAAAAACGATCCGTACGCGGCCCTGAGATACAGGGAATTCAATATATTTCTTTTGGTACGCTTTGCCATGGTTTTTGCCTGGTCTATGCAATTTGTGGTGATCGAGTGGGAAGTTTATAGCATTACCAAAAACCCATTGTCTTTGGGGATTATTGGCTTAATGGAAGTAATTCCAGCGGTTTCACTGGCTCTTTTTGCAGGACATATTGTTGATCAGCGGGAAAAGCGCAGTCTGCTTTTTAAATGTATATTGGGGTTTTCGGTAGTTAGTGTCGGCCTTTTTTTATTGACCTGGCCTGTTATTACCCAACACTTAAGCACTTCATTGACCCTTAATGTCATTTATGCTCTGGTCTTTATTGGAGGTATTGTAAGAGCATTTTTAGGCCCCACCATCTTTTCACTTTTTGCTTTAATTGTTCCAAAAAAAATATACCCAAATGCCGCCACCTGGAGTAGTAGTGTCTGGCAAATGGGCGGTGTTGTTGGGCCTGCTGTAGGGGGATTTCTTATTCACCTGATCGGTGTGCATTGGTCTATGTGCGTGATCTTTGGATTTTCACTCTTTGCCCTTGGCGCTCTCACACAGATAAAACGGAAACCCATACTAAATCCGAAAATAGGAGAACCGGTATTACAAAGTTTGAAAGAAGGCATTCAGTTCGTACGCAATAGCAAGGCTGTTTTGGGCGCTTTAAGTCTTGATATGATTGCTGTACTCTTTGGTGGTGCGGTGGCATTATTACCCATTTATGCTCAGGATATTTTAAAAGTAGGGCCTCAGGGATTTGGTATTTTGCGCGCAGCTCCGGCTGTAGGAGCTCTAATTACTATGTTTACTTCTGCATACTTTCCGCTTTATAAAGCTGCGGGGATGAAATTACTGACTGCTGTTTTCGGTTTTGGGGTATGCATTATTGTTTTTGGGCTTTCTACGACCTTTTGGCTTTCGGTTTTTGCCCTTTTTATGAGTGGTGTGACTGATGGAGTCTCCATGATTATCAGACAGACTATTCTTCAGCTTAAAACACCCGATTCTATGAGGGGAAGGGTAGCTTCAGTAAATTCAATGTTTGTGGGAAGTTCTAATGAACTGGGGGCTTTTGAAAGTGGTTTAACAGCAAAACTGATGGGCACGGTAACCGCAGTAGTTTTTGGTGGAAGTATGACGTTGATAACCGTGGTTGCAACGGGCATCATTTCGCCCAAATTTAGAAAATTAGACCTTAGAAAAGATTTGGAAGAGCACGAAAATACCGAGGTCTAAAATCCTGGAGGCTTGCTTAGCGTACCCGATTCAAGCTGATACATATTAATACCATAACTGGCAACCTCCTTGGCAATAAAGCGTTTTCGGTAAATAATAAGGTTCATATAGATGTCGAGATTGGCGTTTCTATTTGCACCTTCAAAATACCCGTCGTTTACTACACACTTTATAAACCAGGTGTTGGTTCCGGTATTCTTATAAGCATAGACCTGATATCCCTCAACGACCGTATTCCCCTTGTTACTTACAATGTGAGTACTCGTATTATTAGATATATTTTCCCGGAAGTAATAACCCTGCACGGAAACTGTATAGTTCGCCGTACTAATTTTCGTGTCATAATCAGTAATACCGGCTTTTGGGGTGTTTCTAAACACAAACTCTGCGTAGTTAATCGGCCCATATTTACTCGCATTAATGTCATATTGTACAATAGAGCGATCTGTTTTTTCAATAATTAGTTTTGAACCCCTTATAACATAAGAATTACCGGGATTTTCGAGAAATAATTTGTTATCAATTTTTCCGGAACCTTCAACATCTAAAGTTGCCTGAGGCATATCTGTATTGATCCCTACCTGAGCGAAAACCGAAAACTTCAGTCCCAGGAGTAACAAGAGGAGCAGCGATTTTCTTTTCATCTTAAACATTAGTATACATCGGGAATTGATGAGGCTGTACCGGTATTACTACCGTTAAGGTTTGTCGTAATTGTAGGCAATTGTCTGTAAAAACTGGTATCGTAAACAATAAACGTTACTTCATAGTTTACGGCGTTAGTTCTATATGTTGTATTTAAAAGGCGATTACGTATCTCAAGATGCCAGGTTCCTCCGCTTTTAAAGGTACGAACCACAAATGCTCCAATAGAATCATCTGCATTATTAATCATAACTTTATTTACAGGATCACCAATATATCTGAAGTCTGCTATACCCACAATGTATTTTGAGGTTTCAAAACTCAAATTAAGATCAATGATATTATCATACCTTAGGTTGTAGAAATAGTATTTAAAGACGTTTATTGGAGCAACGGTAAGCTCATCTACATCAAGCCTGGTAATTTCCCCGTTTATGGGTGTGGAATTGGTTTGCCTGGTTAATAATTTAAAATCTTCATCGGTATTTGTAACGGATGGCAACGTACCCAACTCAAGTTCTTCCTGAATAATAACATCACCGGCAACGTGAATGTCGGCCTCCGGATTTACGGTTCCAATACCAACCTGGGCAAAACAGGTAGTGGTAAGCAGTAATAAAAGTAATTGTAGTTTCATATCAATCAACTATTGGATTTGTAGCAGCACCAGTAGAAGAGTTGTTCATAGGGATTTCAATTCGTCCAAACTGTTTTGAAAGGTCTTTAGAATAAATGAGACAGGTAATTGTCCAGGTACCCAATTCTGAGGGATATCTGTTATTAGCCTCCGGAAAATCAGCGGTAATATGCCAGGTTCCATTTCTTATAAATGCGGAATAATACGGTATTGAAGCATTTGAGCCTATATCCAGTTCCCGATCATACGAAGCAGAAATAGCATTCAGAACGAAATCGGTTGCATCAACCTGCGTGTCAAAATCTAAAACCCAGTCTTGGTTAGGATTGTAAATTTCATATACCTGAATGTAACCCAAAGCCGCACCTGTAGGGTTACTCACGTCAAGTGCTTTTATTTTATTATTTTGTTCTTGTATTAGAAAGGTAGATGTCTCATTATCCTGAAGATGTTCAATAAGTCCTATTTCCAGTCCTGTGGAAATACGAGTATCCCCGGCTACTTCTAATTGAGCTCTTGGTTGTGTAGTACCGATACCAACCCCATCGGTTTGGCAATAGGCAGAGCCCCCAAAAAGTAAAAGTATAAGAAAAACAAGTGATTTTTGAATCAATCTATTTGAGGTTTTAATTTACTAGGGTAAAAATACAAATTAATAAGTTAAAATACACAGTATCAGTATATAATGTTGTATTGTAGGAATAAATTTACATTTACTCATTTTTATTACATACATTCTTCAGTGATCTCTTGAATAATACTCTCAATATCCATTGCAAATTTGTATCTTTACAACCGTCTCAGTCTAAGCAATCTGCTTAAGCCGTACTTGAAACGCCTGATATAAGAAAAGCTTCTCCAATATTCTTTGTATCCCTCGTACAGTATACTTCTGATCTTGACTCAGGCATACTATCTATTCACTTAAATTTTTAAATGGGAAAATCACAACAAACCTATAGTAAAACAGAACGCGAGAAAAAACGCATTAAAAAAAGAGAAGAAAAACAAAAACGTAAAGAGGCCCGAAAGGCAAATTCTACCGGAGGTAATTTTGAAGATATGATCGCTTATGTTGATCATAATGGAAACTTAACCGATACTCCGCCAGATCCCTCTATGAAGGTTGAAGTAGATATTGAAGATATTCAAATCAGTGTTCCTAAAACTACTGAAGAAGATAAATTAGCTGCCGAAGAAGCCAAATTTAGAAATGGTAAAGTTTCTTTCTTTGATCACTCTAAAGGCTTTGGATTTATAATTGATTCAGAAAATCAGGAGAAATATTTTGTTCACGTAAGTGGGATTCTGGAAGGTGAGCTTAATGAGAATGATAAAGTTTCATTTGAACTCGAACGCGGACAAAAAGGAATGAACGCCGTGCGCGTAAGTAAAATCTAAGGTGTTTACCACCAGCTGGCAAAATGACGCTTAAACTCTTGCGTTTCTGCCGAATACATCCAAAACAAAACAGAGCGTTGTTCTTTAAGAGTAACGCTTATTTTTTTGTAAAAAACTTCAAAAGGCTCAAACAAAGTCGCTTCTTCGGGTTGGGCAACCCAGTCATTCTTAAAGGGAATGTAGAAATAAAGCTCAGGCCTATCTAAACTTTTCAGTTCCTGAAGTCTATAATAATACCCTGAGATTGCTTCTGTAAAACCGGATTGATTTGAAGAAAGTGAATGATGTACAGGAACAAAAATCTGAGCCTTAAAAAAAAGGAGCTGTTTCAATTCATCTCGCTTAAGCCCCAACTCATTTAGATAGGGTAGGGTTTCTGGCTGGTATAAAAGTGGAAATTGATGCGTCTGCATCTTCTCAAGTTTAAATCTCAAGTGATCTCTGGCATTAGGTCCCTGTAACTGATCAATCCAATCTCCACCGAGTTCCGGTCTTAGGAAATAAAATTTATAGACCATCTCCAGATGAATAGGCCTGCCTCCCTCTTTAGACTGAATGATAAAGTCAAACTCACCCAGGGTTCGTTTTTCGTGAATGATTTGTAGGTTTTTGGACAGAACTTGATATTCCTGATTGAGTGCCACTTCCATAAAGACTTCCATACGTTGGCCTAAACGAATGGGATGTGGCATTTTGAAATCTTCCGGTAAAGCTTCCGGATAGTTATTCAATTTAAATAATCCGTATGGTAAATCACTCTTGATGAATCTAAGTACCGGAGTTTTTAAAAAGCCTGTGTATTGCCTTTGCAGACTGCTATGCGAATTGAGCTCAATCAAATAAATCTGATGATAAATAGCGATCTCCGCGATCACAAATGATGGAAACCACAACACCTTTTTCCAGCTTTTCACATAGGCGCAAGGCAGCAACGGTTGCTCCGCCGCTACTCATTCCACTAAAAATACCTTCTTCTTCTGCCAGTCTTTTTGCCATTATCCGCGCATCAGCTTCACTTACTTCAAGTATTTGATCAACCTTACTGGAGTCAAAAATTTTAGGAAGATATTCCTCCGGCCATTTACGTATTCCGGGAATACTTGATTCATCTGTGGGCTGTACCCCAACAATCTGAACATTTCCACTTTGTTCTTTTAAATACGTTGAAGTACCCATTATGGTTCCCGTAGTTCCCATTGAAGAAACAAAGTGCGTAACTTTTCCATCGGTGTCTTTCCAGATTTCGGGACCTGTAGTTTTATAATGCGCTTTCCAGTTATCCGGGTTAGCAAACTGGTTAAACATAAAGTAGCCTTCGTCTTTTACTTTAGCTTCAGCAAAATCCCGAGCCCCCTCTATTCCTACATCTGCAGGAGTAAGAATAACGGTAGCCCCGTAAGCCCGCATCGTTTGTACCCGTTCTTTAGTTGCATTTTCGGGCATTACAATTTCAAGATCCAAACCATACATAGCCGCAATCATAGCTAATGCAATGCCTGTATTCCCGCTCGTAGCCTCTATAAGTTTGGTGCTTTTAGTTATTTCACCACGCTCCAAAGCTGCCGTAATCATATTATACGCCGCGCGGTCTTTCACACTGCCGCCGGGATTTTGGCCTTCAAGTTTGAATAATAGTTTGACCTTAGGATTTGTATTTAAAACTTTTGATTCTACAAGGGGAGTATTGCCGATAAGACGTTCTATGGAAAAATTCATGAATGATTTTTTGAGATAATTTTATTTTTCGAGCTCTCTGATAAGAATCTCAGGTTTATGTGAAACCAAAGAATAGGAGGGAACCGACTTGGTAAGCCATACGTTACCGCCTATAATGCAATTTGAACCAATGACCGTTTCACCACCTAAAATAGTTGCATTTGCATAAATAGTCACATGATCTTCAATCGTAGGATGACGTTTAACAGATTCAAGTTCTTTGGCAACACTTAATGCACCCAGGGTAACACCCTGATAGAGTTTTACGTGGTTTTTGATCACTGCGGTTTCACCAATGACAATACCGGTAGCGTGGTCCATAAAAAAATGTTCGCCGATAGTCGCACCGGGATTGATATCAACACCAGTTACGTGATGCGCATATTCGGTCATCAACCGGGGTACTATGGGAAATCCTTTTTTATAAAGAGCATTGCTCAGCCTGTAAATGGCGATCGCATAAAACCCGGGATAAGCAAGGTAAACCTCTTCAATACTTTCTGCTGCTGGGTCATTATTATATATGGCTTCTGCATCCAGATTAAGCATACGCAAAATCTCAGGAAGTTCGGCCACATAGTCATCCCATACTTTACTGCATTTTTTATCAATTTCCCAGCAAGCCAGTTCTACTAATTCTTCAAAAAGCTTTTCAAGCCGGTCGAGATCAGCATCCAGATCGTTTGGATAATTAAATAAGGTATGGAAAAGTTCTTTGGTGAATAGCTGCGCGTCTTCCTTTAGTTTATAATTGAGCTTGGCATTTTTTTTATGCGCTTGTATTTGCTGAATGATACTGAGTTTGTTTACCATAAAAGGTTTAAGCTTTTATCGGGTTGTTGTAACCCTTCTTTACAGACTAAACGAATTCTATTTGTCGGCTTAAATTACAGACATTTCAAATTTAGATAAATGTTGCTGTATAACTTCCCCTTTTTCAAAGGGAAATTACCTGAATTCAGGATTTTAAAAGCAGTCTTTTAAATTTATATGATGATTTTTGAGCCATTCAGAATGATGATTCAAACTACTCGGCTGAGATAAGATTCTTATTTTTGGAGTATGTTTAGAACGGAACACTATTACCTTTTAAAAATACAATACCTGGGATTTCGGTATCACGGCTGGCAAAAACAGCCCGATTTGTTGACTGTTGAGCGTATGATGCAACGTACGCTTAAATTTGTCTTAGATCATAGTAATTTCAAGTTTATTGCTGCCGGGCGTACTGACGCTAAAGTTTCGGTTAATGAGACCTATGTGGAATTGGTCTTACGGGATGGAGCTTTAAATTTAGAATCATTTGTTGATGTATTCAATGCAAATCTCCCGCAGGATGTACGTTTGCTTGAAATCAAAAAATTACCAGAGCAGACCAATATCATTCAGGCTCCCAAGCTAAAAGAATATATTTATTTGTTTTCATTTGGAACCAAAAATCATCCCTTTTGCGCACCTTTTATGATCAATTTCAGGGATGAATTGGATATTGAACTCATGCAAAAAGGTGCACAATTAATGGAGGGAGAGCACGATTTTCGCAATTACGCCTATAAAGCCAACCCCGAAACACAAACAGTAATGACTATCGAAAAAGCTGTGGTAGAAATCAATACCCTGTACTCAGCCAGTTTTTTTCCGGAGCAGTCCTACGTTTTTAGAGTGGTTGGTGAAGGCTTTAAGCGACATCAGGTGCGATTGATGATGGGAGCGTTATTTGATCTGGGCTCCGGGGTTTTGAGTTTGTCTGATTTCGAGCAAAGTCTTGACGGAACTCAGGAATTTAAACTTACCCATATTGCTCAGGCATCTGGCCTTATCTTACAGCGTGTGGAACTTCAGGGCACGAATTTGTCCTAAATTAACTTAAACTGGTCGTGGTTTAACAAAGATTAACCCTGCAGCCTCAGGGTTTAACCCGCTATTAACCCTCGTAAACAGTGATGTCTGCTATCTTTACATCAACAGAAATGTATAACCAAAAAATACGATTAGATATGAAAAAGATAGCAATATTAGCCACAAACGGATTTGAAGAGGTAGAACTTACTTCTCCTATGGAGGCCATGAAAAAAGAAGGATTTGAAGTACACGTTGTTAGTGAAGAATCTGGAAAAATTAAAGCCTGGGCTTCTACCGATTGGGGAAAAGAATATAATGTAGATAAAATCTTATCAGAAGTTAATGCAAAAGATTACAATGCATTGGTATTGCCAGGCGGTGTGATAAACCCTGATAAATTGAGAAGAAATGAAGATGCGTTAACTTTCGTCAGAGATTTCTTCGAGCAACACAAACCAGTAGCGGCAATTTGTCACGCACCCTGGACCTTAATTAGTGCCGGAGTAGTCAAAGGTAGAAAAATGACCTCATTCAACTCTATTAAGGACGATGTAATCAATGCGGGAGCAGAATGGGTTGATGAAGAAGTAGTTGTAGATCAGGGGTTTGTAACCAGTAGAAATCCGGATGATTTACCAGCATTTAATGCTAAATTAATTGAAGAGATTAAAGAAGGTAAGCACGAGATGCAACACGCCTAATAAAATTATAATTAGATTTAGTAAAGTCCGTCCTTTGACGGACTTTTTCTATTTTTAAATCTGATAGAACGTACTAATGGCCAAACATATTAAGATCAAGAAGCCCAAGCTTCCGCGAATGCCCCGGATTCCAAAGATAAAGAGTGCACATAAAATGCTTAAAAATGATGTGCCGGGAACACTTACCTATACCGGTAGCAAAGAACAAAAGCATGTTTCTGTTGAACTCATTGAATATACCCAGCAAGACTATACAATTGAGCAGGGTAATGATGTCTCAATTGCTTTTGATAAGCACAAACCCGGTGAAATTTCGTGGATAAATATCAATGGTCTTGCTCACACCGATCAAATTGAAAAATTGGGGCAGCATTACGATTTACACCCGCTTATTTTAGAGGATATCGTAGATACCAATCAGCGTCCTAAAATTGATGAATACCCCAATTATCTCTTTGTGGTTTTTAAAATGCTCTATTTTGATGAAGATGGAGCGTTTATGAACGAGCACATCAGTTTGGTTTTGGGAGAAAATTATTTGATCACTTTTCAGGAAGCAGACGGTGATGTTTTTGATTCCCTGCGTATGCGTATTGCCAATGCAAAAGGCCGTGTGCGTAATGCTGGTGCAGATTATTTGATGTTTGCGATAATGGATGCAGTGGTAGATCATTATTTTACCCTGATTGAGACGATGAGTGATCGCATTGAGACACTTGAAGATGTTCTGTTTTCCAATCAGGCAGAGCAGGATATCACTCAGGACATACAAGATCTTAAACGAGAAGTTTTACGACTTAGAAAGGCCGTATTCCCATTTAGAGAAGTGGTAAACAGGCTTGAGAAGATTGACAGCACTCTTATTGATGAGCGAACGGTTACCTACATCAGAGATTTATACGATCACGTAGTGCAGGTTTCTGATAGTATTGACATCTATCGTGAGATGACCTGGGGATTGATGGATATGTATATGACTACCATAAGTAATCGAATGAACGAAGTGATGAAAGTTCTTACCATCATTTCCAGTATTTTCATTCCGCTTACGTTTATGGCAGGAATTTACGGGATGAATTTTGAGTACATCCCTGAATTAAACTGGCATTACGGCTATTTCTACCTTTGGGGACTTATGTTTATCATTTTCTTTTTACTGCTTTATTATTTTAAGCGGAAGAAATGGTTATGAGGACCGTTTCAGGTAACCTTTAGCGGCACATTTTTTACTGAAAATATACAGATAGACGGCTATTATAACCACAAAAAAGGGCAATACCAATCCCTGAAGGATTCCATAAACTTCAAGAGCATTTGTTGCAAGTAGTGAATACCCCATTTGAATCAAAACGCCTACAAGCGAAATGAGAAATAGAGTTGTAGCAGAGCTGCGGAGCAAAACCAGCAAAAAACTTCCTAAAAGTCCGGTAATGGTTGCAACTGCAAAAATGCCTGTCAACCATTGAGGAGTTTGACGTATTAGTTCAGCCTGAGCAGCAGGTAATTCTGCCAGCATAGCGCTGCTCATAAAAGATTGACTTGTAAATGCTACAAAGCCCATTAAATTCCAGAATATAGCTAGTGATGTGATAATCCAAAAACTGCGGGGAGGTCGTGTTGCACTCATAATTAGGTTATCTTTGGTTGTTATCTAAAAATACTAATTTCAAATTTAAACGATCAATTGTGTATCTGCCATTGGTTAATAAAACATCTTAAACGTATTGATTTCTATGTCTCAACAAGTGTTTGAAGCTTATTTTGAATTTCTAAATGAATTAAAAAAGAATAACAATCGCGATTGGTTTGACGCACATAAAAGTGAATTCAAAAAACTGGATCAGGAGTTTAAAAAGTTTTGCAAAAACACCCGTGATCAGATGCAGGAATTTGATGTAATTGAACGCGAAAAAGTATTTCGCATATACCGCGATGTACGCTTCAGTAAAAACAAGCAGCCCTATAAAACCAACCGCAGCGTTATTTTCTACAGAGAAGGAGCGATTCGCAGAGGCAGTTATTATTTTCAGATTGCACCTGGTAAAAGTTTTGTTGGTGGTGGATTTTTTGCTCCGGAATCTGGTGATTTATTGCGTATACGCAAAGAATTTGAAGTTGACGCCAAACCCATACGCGAGATTCTGTCTCAAAAAGATTTTGAGAATGCATTTGGAGGCTTTATGAATGATAATGTCGTAAAAACGGCTCCCAAGGGATTTAGCAAAGAAGATCCTAATATTGACCTGATACGAAATAAGAAATTTGCTGTAAAGCACGATTTTACTGATGCTGAAGTTCTTCAGCCTGATTTTCAGGAGAAATTATTGAGTTATTTCAAATTAATGCTTCCGTTTTTAGATTATATGACCGAAGTATTAACTACTGATCTTAACGGAGAACCCATAATTTGATTTACAATTTAAAAGCTTCATCTCCTGATTCTTGAAAACTTTGTTAATTACTTTGAATTTTTCGGCTTTAAAAACCGTCGTCGAAGTCCTATATTAGCAAACAACCCTTTACTCCATAATCGCGAGTAAACTACCTTGAGGCAAGTCCACAAGGCAACAAAGGGAAAGAGCTCTTGATTTCGATGCAAGCCTCTGGAGCATTTAGGTCTCGATTATCGAGTATACAGCTGAGGCTTGCCTCATTAGTTAATATTTAATGCATTTTATGCCTTACAGCTTGTTCTTAAGGCAATTCATTTATGGCAGAAGAAACTAAATACACAGAGGATAATATTAGATCCCTCGACTGGAAGGAACACATACGCATGCGCCCCGGTATGTACATTGGAAAACTGGGAGACGGTTCAAGTGCTGATGACGGGATTTATATTTTACTTAAAGAGGTTCTTGACAACTCGATTGACGAGTTTGTTATGGGCTCGGGTAAAACCATAGAAGTAAGTATTCAGGGAACCCGGGTAATCATACGCGATTACGGTAGGGGTATTCCTTTGGGTAAAGTTGTTGACGTGGTTTCTAAAATGAATACCGGTGGTAAGTACGACTCGCGGGCCTTCAAAAAATCGGTGGGTCTTAACGGTGTTGGTACCAAAGCGGTTAACGCACTTTCTGAGTATTTCAGGGTAGAATCTACCCGGGATGGTAAATCGGCAGCAGCAGAGTTTGAACGCGGAAACCTCAAAGACGAAGAATTTTTAGAAGAAACGTCGCGCAGAAAAGGGACCAAGGTAACCTTCGTGCCCGATGAAACCATATTTAAAAATTACAAGTTCAGGAATGAGTATGTAGCGCGTATGCTTAAAAACTACGTGTATCTCAATCCCGGGCTTACTATTGTTTTTAACGGCGAAAAGTTTTACTCAGAAAACGGGCTTAAAGACCTGTTAGGTGATCGTATCGCTGAGAGTGACATTTTGTATCCCATAATTCACTTGCGCGGAGATGATATTGAGGTCGCGATGACACACAGCCGTACGCAATATTCTGAAGAATACCATTCGTTTGTTAATGGACAAAACACGACGCAGGGTGGAACGCATCTGGCGGCTTTTCGCGAAGCGGTAGTAAAAACGATACGCGAATTCTTTAATAAAAATTACGATGCTTCTGATATCAGAAAATCTATTGTTTCCGCTATAAGTATCAAGGTAATGGAACCCGTTTTTGAGTCACAGACCAAAACCAAGCTGGGCTCAACCGACATGGGTGGCGACCTTCCAACGGTACGTACATACATCAACGATTTTCTTAAAACCAAGCTTGATAATTACCTGCATAAAAATCCCGAAACTGCAGATAAGATTCAGCGTAAGATATTGCAGGCAGAGCGGGAGCGTACGGAGCTGAGCGGAATACGTAAACTAGCTAAAGAACGCGCTAAAAAGGCGAGTCTTCACAACAAAAAGTTACGCGATTGCCGTATTCATTTGACAGATAGTAAGAAAGAACGCAATCTGGAGAGTACCTTGTTTATAACCGAGGGAGATTCGGCTTCCGGTTCAATCACCAAATCACGAGATGTAAACACACAGGCGGTATTTAGCTTACGCGGAAAGCCCCTCAACTCATACAATATGACCAAAAAGATCGTGTATGAGAATGAAGAATTTAACCTGTTACAGTCAGCACTCAACATCGAAGAATCGATGGAAGATCTACGCTATAACAACATTGTTATCGCAACTGATGCTGACGTTGACGGTATGCACATCAGACTACTGCTGATTACCTTTTTCCTTCAGTTTTTTCCGGAACTGATTAAAGAAGGACATTTATATATTTTAGAAACGCCGTTATTTCGGGTTCGTAATAAGAAAAAAACCATATACTGCTATAGTGAGCAGGAGCGCAGGGATGCCATTGAAGAATTAAGTGGTAAGCCCGAAATCACCCGATTTAAAGGACTTGGTGAGATTTCGCCCGATGAGTTTAAACACTTTATAGGTGACAGTATACGCCTGGCGCCTATTATGCTTGATGAGGCCATATCAATAGAAGAAATCTTACAATTCTATATGGGTAAGAACACACCAGATCGTCAGAAGTTTATAATCAACAATCTTAAAGTAGAACTCGATCCGGTCTTAGAAAATTAAAATAGAACCCCCAATATTCTGCCAGTCAGATTACTATGAGCGAAGAACACTACGAAGATCCCAATTTAGACCCATCTGAAGAGCTTAATTCAGGAGATACCATTACCCGTGTTACGGGGATGTTTAAAGACTGGTTTCTGGATTATGCTTCCTATGTTATATTAGAACGTGCTGTTCCGGCCATTGAAGACGGTTTTAAACCCGTTCAGCGGCGTATCATGCACTCTATGAAAGATCTGGATGATGGGCGCTATAACAAAGTGGCCAACATTGTAGGTCACACCATGCAATACCATCCGCACGGAGATGCCAGTATTGCAGATGCTATGGTGCAAATGGGACAAAAAGATCTGCTCATAGATACGCAGGGTAACTGGGGTAATACGCTTACGGGAGATAGTGCAGCGGCTTCGCGTTATATTGAAGCCCGACTTTCAAAATTTGCTCTCGAAGTACTTTTTAGTCCGAAAATCACCGACTGGCAGGCCTCCTATGATGGTCGTCGTAAAGAGCCTATAAATCTTCCGGTAAAGTTTCCACTTTTACTCGCTCAGGGAGCCGAAGGTATTGCGGTAGGTTTGAGTACAAAAGTTTTACCACACAATTTTATCGAACTCATCGATGGTTCCATAAAGCATTTACAAGGCAAAAAATTTAAATTACTACCCGATTTTCCTTCCGCCGGGGAAGCCGATTTTAGCGATTATAAAGATGGAAAGCGTGGTGGTCGTGTTCGTGTTCGTGCTAAAATCAATCAGTTAGATAAAAATACCTTAGTCATTACTGAAATACCTTTTAGCACTACAACCACATCGCTGATAGACAGTATTTTAAAAGCAAATGATAAAGGAAAGATTAAAATAAAAAAGATTGAGGATAATACCTCTTCTGAGGTAGAAATCCTTGTGCATTTACCACCCGGTCTTTCTCCCGACAAGACCATAGGTGCCTTATTTGCATTTACAAATTGTGAGGTTTCCATTTCTCCGCTTGGTTGTGTTATTGAAGACAATAAACCGCTATTTGTCGGGGTAAGTGAGATGCTTCGCATTTCAACCGAACGGACTAAAGACCTGTTGCGTCAGGAATTGGAAATTCAGCTTGAAGAGCTGGAAAATCAATGGCATTATGCTTCTCTGGAACGTATTTTTATTGAAAACCGAATTTATCGGGATATTGAAGAAGAAGAGACCTGGGAAGGTGTTTTAAATGCTATCGATGAAGGTTTAAAGCCGCATATTGCACATTTAAAACGTCCCGTGATTGAAGAAGATCTGGTGCGTCTTACTGAAATACGAATCAAACGTATTTCAAAATTTGATATTGATAAGGCCCAACAAAAAATTGAAGCTCTTGAAGATCAGATCGCTCAGGTAAAACATCATTTAGCAAACCTTACCGAGTTCGCTATTGATTACTTTAAGCGCCTCAAAAAAGAGTATGGAGCAGGGCGGGAGCGTAAAACTGAGATCAAACTTTTTGATGACATTGAGGCCTCTAAAGTGGTTATACGCAACACGAAATTATACGTGAACCGTAAAGAAGGTTTTGTCGGCACTTCGCTTAAAAAGGATGAATATGTCACCGATTGTGCAGATATAGACGACATCATTGTTTTTACGAAAGAAGGTAAAATGATGGTGACCAAAGTTGACAGCAAAACCTTTATTGGTAAAGACATTATTCACGTAGCAGTATATAAGAAAAAAGACAAGCGCACCATTTACAATATGATATATCGTGACGGTAAAGGCGGCGCGACCTATGTAAAACGCTTTAATGTTACCAGCACTACCCGGGACCGGGAGTATGACATGACCAAAGGGAAAAAGGGTTCCCACGTCTGGTATTTTTCGGCAAACCCAAATGGTGAGGCTGAAGTCGTCTCGGTTTATTTAAGATCAATAGGTAACGTCAAAAAACTCAAATTTGATCTTGATTTTTCAGAAGTGCTTATAAAGGGACGAAATGCTAATGGTAATATTGTTACCAAACACGCAGTACGTACCATAGAACTCAAAGAAAAAGGAGTCTCAACCCTAAAACCACGTAAAATCTGGTTTGATGATGCTGTTCAGCGTATCAACGTTGACGGTAGAGGAGAACTACTGGGTGAATTCAAAGGAGAAGATCGTCTGTTAATTATTACTCAGGACGGGGTTGCTAAAACTATTATTCCTGAACTCACCACACGTTTTGATGATAAGATTATCGTTTTGGAAAAATGGATTCCGGAAAAACCAGTATCTGCAATTTACTGGGATGGAAACCGCGAGCGGTATTACGTCAAACGCTTTTTAATTGAAAATCCGGAAAAAGAGGAAACCTTTGTTTCTGAGCATAAAGATACCCAACTTGAGATCGTTTCAACAGATTACAGACCTGTGGTTGAAATGGTCTTTTACAAGGAGCGGGGTAAAGACCAACGACCAAATGAAACGGTTGATGTAGAAGACTTTATAGCAGTCAAAGGAATTACTGCTTTAGGAAATCAATTTTATACAGAAAAACTTAAACAAATCAATCTTTTAGAACCATTGCCTTACGAGGAAGAGCAGGAGGAAGAACCAGAAGTAGTTGACACAGATGATACTACAGATGATCACTCGGAAGAACCTACAGATGCATCTGATCCCGATTCACCTAAAGGAGATGGTACACAGGGATCACTTTTTTAAACTATGGGATTAATTCAGGAATTTAAAAAGTTTGCTGTTAAAGGCAATATGGTAGATATCGCCATAGGTGTGATTATTGGTGCAGCATTTCAAAAAGTAATTGATGTTTTGGTCAAGCAGGTGATGATGCCGCCACTTACCTTACTAACTGATGGAGTCAACTTCGCTAATAAACAAATTGTCTTGCGAGAGGGCTATACCAAATCAGACGGTACGGCTGTTGAGGCAGTTGCTATAGGTTATGGAGAATTGATTACTGTTTTTATTGACTTTTTCATTATTTCAATTGTGGTATTTATCGTTGTCAAGCTTATGAATACCTTAAAAGCCAAAAGTGAAGATGAAAAGAATCCGGAAGTTGAGACGCCCAAAGATATTCAGCTTATGGTGCGTATGAATGAATTACTTGAAGAACAAAATCAATTACTCCGGAAGAAGGAACAGAACTAAGCTTCTCTATCACTAATCGTCCTTAAATAGATATAACTGTTCATTTTTTACTTAAATTTTACTTGGTATTGCGTATTTAATCGATAAATGGCGTGGGAATTTACTAAAATAAGTTAAAATTCAATATTTTAGCGTAACCAATCGTCGGATGAATTCTTATGACTACACCCAAACTATCAATAAAATCGTACTGGATTGCGGGTGTTTTCTTTTTGGTGCCTCTGATAATCTGTCTTACTCTTTACAGTTATGTTCAAAATCAACTGCCGCAAAGACTTTCCAATCAAATTCAACTCAGCGGTAGTTTGGCTTCCCAGGATTTTAAGCGTACGGTAGAGAAAAACGTTGAAGCCTTACACGATATTACCGAACGTATAGAAGAAACCGAAGGTTTGTATTTTCAGTATTGGAAAGAAGACGCGGTACGCCTGCTTAAGCAAAGCGCTTCTTTAGAATTTGTAGAGTTTATAAACAGGAATGGTATCATTGAAGATGTGGTCCCTTTTGCTAAAAACAGAGCTGCACAGGGTCTTGATATAACGAAGCTTGATTGGCGATATGGCGACTGGCAGCGTACAGCAACTACAGATGATGTTAATATTACCCACTGGACAAGTCTTACACAGGGAGGTTTTTCGTTTCTTATAGACATACCGGTTTACTACAACGGTAGCTTTCAGGGTACTATTACCGGGGGAATGAATTTTAACGAAGAATTTAACAGACTGAGTTCGTACCTTAATGACTACGCCATCAAAATAGAAGATGAGGAGGGAACTCGTTTTTATGATTACAACAATTACGATCTTGCCCAAAAAAATAAACAGTATATTTTTGAAAGTAATTTAGTACTTGATGCTGACCTTGACGAATCGTGGAATTTTGAGCTTACCTTTGCAAACCCGGATGTTATAGTTCAATCCTCTCGAATTGCGGATTATGCCCTGATCTGCGGAATCATTTTAGCCCTGGCCATTGGACTGCTTAAATTTTTTAACAGTAAAGCGCGTCACGCGACCAAAATTGCCCTTAAGGCTAATAAGAATCTTACGATTCTAAACCAGGAGCTTCAGCAACAAACCGAAATAGCTCAAAATGCCGCGCAGGCAAAAGCCACATTTCTCTCTAATATGAGTCACGAGATACGCACGCCGCTTAATGCAATTGTGGGTATTGCAGACCTTATGGATAGTGAGCCTGAAAAAGCGCAAGATCCCAGGTATAAAGCTTTATTACGGGATAATTCAAAAAAGCTATTGGGACTCATCAATGATTTACTGCGTATGGATAAGCTGGAGTCTGGATCTGCAGAAGTTTATAGCGTAGAATTTTCTCCGGCATCTGTCATTGAAAAT
This sequence comes from Leeuwenhoekiella sp., assembly GCA_002708845.1. Lineage (GTDB taxonomy): Bacteria > Bacteroidota > Bacteroidia > Flavobacteriales > Flavobacteriaceae > Leeuwenhoekiella. The sequence continues at coordinate 130,378 of PAPI01000024.1, read as the reverse complement.
ATTACTTCCTTTCACCGAAAACGTATAGAAGAGAAAGGACTGGATTTTAATGTGAATATCGAAACTAAGTCCAAGAGTTTCATTAATGGAGATCGCGGTAAGTTTGAGCAAATCGTAGGCAATATTCTATTGAATGCTATAAAGTTTACACAAAGCGGAAGTATCAGCCTTATTTATAAAGAGTACGAAGAAGATAAAAAACTATTTACCACAATAAGTATTAAGGACACCGGAATAGGTATTCCGAAAGATAAGCTAAGTACTATATTTGATCGGTTTACACAGTTGGATACCGGCATACGAAAAAAACACGCTGGTGGCGGACTGGGCCTGGCTATAGCTGCCAAACTGATAGAATTAATGGGAGGAAGTATTGAAGTGGATAGTGATGAAGGTAAAGGTTCAGATTTTGTAATCCATCTCACTTTTAAAGATTTACACAAGAAGGAAGAAATTAAACTAAATAGCAAACTTGTAGCAGATTTACCCCCGCTGGAAGTGTTGATCGTAGATGATAATAAACTCAATGTTATTATTCTTACCGAACTGTTGAAAAGGTTAGGTCTCAGTTCTGATAGTGCAAAAAATGGTATGGACGCTGTAAATAAATGTAACTCAAAAAGCTTTGACCTTATATTTATGGATGTCCATATGCCCGAAATGGACGGTTTTGAAGCTACCCGAAAAATTAAGGAAGAGCAACCCGATGTCGTGGTATTAGGTCTCTCGGCAGATACCACATCCCTGTCTATTTCTGAAGGATTGGAAAGTGGTATGGATAATTACCTTACAAAACCCATTGATAAAGGAAAGTTGATAGCTATTTTAAAGGAGAAATTTAAAAAGCCATCACCCCGCAAGGCAATTTAGCTTAAAGGTAGATCTAAACGAACCTGAGTTCCGCTGGCTTGCTGATTGGTATCGTACAAATCAATGATTTTCAGCTTATACTTATTATCTAGATTTTTCGAAAAGGCTTGCAAGCGCTCTAAAGTAAGATCAATACCTATAGATTTTTTCTGCGTGTTGCGCTTGTCTTTGGGGATATCCATTGTTTTGACACGACCAATCCCGTTATCGGTAATGGTAATGCTAACGTACTTTTCATTCTTTTTATTGACTTCAATCATTAGCTTCTTGGGCCCTTCTTTGGCCTGTAATCCGTGCCATAGCGCATTTTCTACAAAGGGTTGTAAAATAAGGGCAGGAATTTTGACCTGATCAAGGTTAAGCGTATCATCAATCTCAAGTTGAGTTTCAATTTCATTACAAAACCTGATGTTCTCAATGTTGATATACAACTGCATTGTTTCAAGTTCTTCCTGAAGCGTGTTTTCTTTAGCAAGCGAACTTGATAAAATGGAGCGTATGAGTTGAGCAAACTGTCCCAAATAATTTATAGCTTCTTCCACATTATGATTCTGCAGGTAGATGCGTATCGAGAGTAGCGCATTAAAAATAAAATGCGGATTCATCTGAGATCGCATCAATTTTTGCTCAGCCTTAAGCTGTTCTTTTTGATTTTTAAGGCGATATTGACGATACCCAAAGAATAGAAGCAGAAGAATCAAAGAAAATAAAATGATAATAAAAATATTGTTCTTTTTCGCCTGGTCAAGTTTAACCTCTGCCAGTTTGTTTTTTTGCTCCAGCAGGCTTATAGTATTGCGCTTTTGCTCACTATCATATTTAAGATTGAGGTCAGACACATATTTATGATTGGCCTCGTTCAAATACTCAGCCTGTACATCTTGCGATAATCGTTGATATTCAAGAGCCTTTTTATAACTAGAACGGGCCTCATTGAGCTGCGACAAGTGCATATACGCCATACTCAGAAACTGCTTAAAATTTTTCTCTTTAGACAGTTTCATACCTTCCATCAGGTATTTTTCGGCATCACTGTAATTTTGAAGCTTACTATGTGCCCATCCCAGATTTATGTTGGCCAAGGCAATGTAAAACTGATCTCCAATCTCATTTACCTTGTTCATCGAATTTTGAATGAGTTCTAGAGCCTCCTTGGGTCTGTTTTGCTTTAAATAAACCTGAGCAATACTGTTGTTACAAATAACACGCCCCAGATCACTGTTAATCTTATTGTTATAATCCAGAGATTTACGGTAGTTAACAAGGGCTTCTTTATATTGTTCGCGCTCCTCAAAGGCAATACCCAGATTGGCAAAATTGATTGCAAGACCAAGATCACTACCCAATTCTTTTTCCTTTATAATGGCCCGCTTAAAATAATTTTCGGCCATATCATAATCCCGAAGGAGCAGGTAGATATTTCCGATGCTGTTCAACGAAATAGCAATACCCTTAAGCAGGTTGTTTGAAGGATTCAGTTCACCTTCGGCAAGTTCCAGAGCCGCATTATGTTTGTCAAGTGCAGACCTAACGGCATCTATACGGCGATAGACAACGCCGGTCATATTAAGGGCAGAAACTTCGAGCTCCACATCATCAAGTTCCCGGGCTATATCCAAAGCATTATCGTGATGGAATAGAGCTTCACTGTATTTAGAAATATCCCGGTATAAAATACCCAGGGCATTTTCTGCTGAAGCCTCACCGTAGCGATAATCAGCATCTTTTGAATATTTAATAAACCGTTTGAGCGCGACCGAATCTCTTGAGAATGTTCGAAGGTATTTTTGAACAGAATCGTATTGTGTAAATTTTTTCTGGGTGAGATAAGCAGCAGGCTCTATAACAGGGGATTTTTGCTGCGCCCACAGATTTGCTCCTACGATTAATTGAATGAGAACTATGTAAATGCAGAAGTTAAAGCGCATCGATTTGCTCCGGGACATAAAAACCACTTTTGGGGACTAAATATACTGATATTGAATAAAGTACAACAAATCGGCCACTTTTAATTGAATATACGTCTTAATCAGATACTTTTTTGACCGATCCCTTTTGTTTTTTACTTTCACCTACAATGCCATATTCAAATGTATAGGAATCTTCAGATGTGCTAAGAATTTTAAAATGAAGCGCTTTGCGTTCCATCATACTGTTTGGGTTTAGCTTGTTTGCGATATATTCACAATCATTTATCCAGCGTATGCTTGAACTGTCAGCTTTCCCTTCAAAAAAATCAATCTCTAGTGTATCACTGCGTACAAAGGTGGTTTTTACAAGTTCCCCGTTTAAATAGGTCTCAAATTCAAACGTACCGTTTTGAAAGGCCTTACAATTACGCTCTGTATTATAACAGGAAATGCATAGGCAGCTTAGAAGTACAAAAAAAAGGTATAAACGCATAATAGTGCAAAATTAAGACTATTTCCAGTATTGATCCGATTAAGGTCGAAAGCTTTTAAAAGTTCCGTCTTTGTAGAATATAACAATACGTTCTATAGGCGAACCTTCAGTGCGCTCATCATACTGCTCAGATGCACTCCCAGATACTTGAGGTGGTTCTGAAGAAGATCGGTCAAAATCCAACTCATAATTCTGTTTAACAGGGGAGACTTTAGTTTCTGCTGTTGTCCTTTTTGGGAAACTACCTTTTCCGTTAAGAAGCCAGTATAGTTCAACTTCGGGAAATGCATCAATTATTTTCATGACAAATTCTAAGCTGGGTTTATTTCGGCCAGATATGATATGTGAAATAGAGGAGCGACCCACATCAATAGCGTCTGCAAAAGAAGTCGCATTTAAATCGTACTCATCCATTATTTTCTGAAGCCTTTCAGCAAATTTTTCACTGTTTACCATTGTAACATTTAATCACCTGTAAAGATGTTACAAATGTAACTATTTGCTATCACATTTAAAATTTACATTTGTAAACCACACGATAAATAATTAAACTAAAGCTACATATTAACAAACGTAATATACTGTATTTAAGTTTTTAATAATATCGCTAATAGCTTTAAGGAATATTTCCAAAAGAAGACTTTACAATACGAAATCATTGTTTACAACACGAAACATCAAAGATTATACCCCTTGTTTACATTTGTAAATAAAGCAATGTTTACATTTGTAACTCAAGAAAACCTATGGATTATTCTAGACTAAAAAACTGGCACCAGATGCATAAAGAAGCTGCTCTCTATGGCAGATATATCAACCACGGATCAATTACTCCATTAATTAAGGAATTACCGAATGAATTTACCGTGGAGCAATTGGGGGTGTCTGTACAGAAAAGACCAATAGAAGTAGTTACTTGGGGAGAGGGGTCCGTAAAAATTTTGGCCTGGTCTCAAATGCACGGTAATGAAAGTACAACCACTAAGGCAGTGTTTGATCTTTTTAAATGGCTACATCTAAATAAGAATGACAATCAGGTAAAGCAACTACATAATTCGTTATCTCTTAAAATTGTCCCGATGCTTAATCCCGACGGGGCAGAGGTATACACCCGTATTAATGCCAATAAAGTTGATTTAAACAGGGATGCACAGGACCGGTCTCAGCCCGAAAGTCAAATACTTCATAACCTGTATAGTGAATTTAAGCCTGATTTATGTCTTAATTTACATGGGCAGCGTACGATTTTTGGTGTTGGGAATCCTGCGAAGAGCGCTACGGTTTCTTTTCTGTCTCCATCTCAGGACGAATTGCGTACGGTTACTCAGTCGCGCAAAAAAGGAATGGCAATTATCGCAAATCTAGCACAGATGCTGGAGGATTTTATACCGGGGCAGGTGGGGCGCTATGATGATGGTTTTAACCTTAATTGTGTAGGAGACACGCTGCAACACCTTAATATTCCTACTATACTATTTGAAGCCGGTCATTTCAAGGAAGATTACGATCGCGAAGAAACCAGGGCTTTTATGTTTTTGTCACTTTTAGGTGTTTTGGAATCGGTTGCATTGCAGGATTGGGATAAAAATCCTGATTATAGACCTTATTTTTCGATTCCGGAGAATAGTAAATGTTTCTTTGATATTATTTTCCGCAACCTGAATTATCCAAATAGGGGTTTATTTGATCTTGCTGTTCAATATGAAGAGCAGTTAAAAAATACTGCAGTTCATTTCGTTCCAAAAATTTCTCAAATAGCTGATTTAGAGTGCTATTTTGGGCATAAAGAATATAATTGTAAGGGTTCTGAAGCAGTATTTTCATCTAATTTTGAGTTAAAAGAAGGAGTTATTCTTGAAGAATTTAAAGTAAAAGGGGATTTATCTACAACGTTTTCGCTAAAATCCTAAGATTTATTGTGAATTATTCAGTGATTTTGTGTTATTTTTGATTTATATATAATTAAATTAACTAATAATGGCAAAATTCAAATTAGACGAGGTTGATCACCAAATCTTGGATATGTTGATCGAAAACACACGCACACCATTTACCGATATCGCAAAAAAATTGCTTATTTCTGCAGGTACAGTTCACGTACGCGTAAAAAAGATGGAAGAAGCCGGCATTATCGTTGGGTCCTCGTTGACACTTGACTATGCTAAATTGGGCTACTCATTTATTGCTTATGTTGGTATTTATATCAATAAAACAAGTCAGACTACATTTGTTTTGGAGCGTATCAACCAAATTCCTTATGTTACTGTAGCCCACGTTACCACAGGTAAATTCAATATTTTCTGTAAAGTGCGTGCCAAAAATACCGAACATGCAAAAAACATCATCTTTATGCTTGATGATATAGAAGGCGTGTATCGTACAGAAACTATGATTTCTCTTGATGAGAGCATTAACGATAAGAAGCGTTTAATGCATAGTATTTTTCAAGATTTGTAAAGAAGACCAAAGAACTATTGTTTAATAATATGAACCCTTTGGCAGCTTTGTTAAAGGGTTTTTTATTCTAAATACCAACTAACCTTATGTCAAGACAACCCAAACTGGAACGTTTTAACAACCTTGTAAAGTCAAAATTTCAGGTATATAACAGTCTGTTTATGACTTTACCGTTTAATGGAATAACGGATACCGGAGTGCTTTTGCCACTTTTTGACCGTATTTGTATTCGTGGTTATGATAAGAAGTATAATCCCGAAAAAATTGTAAACTACTTTTTTGAAAAGTATCAGCGTGATGTAAGTGAATCGGAGCGCTATGATCTGCTTTTCAGATTTATACAATACATCGAGCGTCAGGTGGTGCTCTTTGACGCCATTGAGGATTCTGCCTATCGCATTGTAAATAATATGGACGGTAGGGGAACGCTGCGTAATATTAAGGAAGAAGCGGAAGCTCAGTCTAAAACCGGAGAACTTAAAGCTTATCTTGAAGATTTTAAGATACGTCCGGTTCTTACCGCACACCCTACGCAGTTTTATCCCGGTGCAGTGCTTGGGATAATCAATGATCTCAGTAAGGCGATCAATGAGAATGATCTGGAAATGATCAAAAAATTGCTTTCCCAATTGGGTAAAACGCCGTTTTATAAAAAGGAAAAGCCTACGCCTTATGATGAAGCTGTAAGTTTGATCTGGTATCTGGAGAACGTATTTTACAAGTCTGCCAGCTACATTTACAACTATCTGCAGCAAAACATCTATAAGGGAGATAGCCTCGAAAACCATGTTATTGATCTTGGTTTCTGGCCCGGTGGTGACCGCGATGGTAATCCTTTTGTAACAACTGAAATCACCCTGAAAGTTGCTTCGCGTTTACGTAACACCATTATTAAAAATTATTACCGCGATATCCGCAATTTACGTCGCCGTATCACCTTTGTGGGTACCGAAGCACCGCTTGCAGATCTGGAGCGTCGCTTATACGACAGTATTTTCCTTGAAGGTGATCAGCTTAAAATTTCACTTGAAGAGTTACAGTCTACCTTGCTGCGCATCCGTAATTTGGTGATGGAGCGTCATGAAGGTTTATTCGTAGAAGATATTGACGATCTGCTGAATAAGATACGCATGTTTGGTTATCACTTTGCTGTTTTAGATATACGTCAGGATAGTCGTGTACATATGCACGTGATGGAAGAAATAGTCAAACAAAGTCATAAAGACAGTTTGGGTATTTTCCCTGAAAACTATCTTGAACTGGATGAGACCGAGCAAATAGAAATTTTGGCTAAAGTGCGCGGATCGATAGATCCTGCCACACTTGAAGATGAAATTGCCCGTAAAACGCTTGAAAGCATTTACGCCATGCGCGATATTCAAAAATACAACGGTGAGCGTGGTTGTAATCGCTATATCATCAGTAATAACCAGACGGGGCTTAATGTTATGCAGGCATTTTCTATGTTTCATTTAGCCGGTTGGGATAATCCTACAGTAGATATCGTTCCACTATTTGAAACCGTGCCCGACTTGAAAATAGCGGGAGAGGTAATGCGTAAGCTGTACTCTAATCCGGTTTATGCAGCGCATCTAAAAGAACGTGGCATGAAACAAACCATTATGCTCGGCTTTAGTGACGGCACGAAAGATGGTGGATACTTAATGGCAAACTGGAGTATTTTTAAAGCTAAGGAAGAGCTGACTAAAGTTTCCAGAGAATTTGGCATTAAAGTTATTTTCTTTGACGGTCGGGGAGGACCACCGGCGCGAGGTGGTGGTAAAACCCATCAATTCTATGCTTCTCTTGGGGAAACCATTGAAGATGAAGAAATCCAATTAACCGTTCAGGGGCAAACAATCAGTTCTAATTTTGGAACTACAGATTCCTGCCAGTATAATCTGGAGCAATTATTAAGTTCCGGTATTGTAAATGGAGTTTTTCACCCGAAGAAAAAAGCCTTCCCTGATGAAGATCGTACGACTATGGAAGAGTTGGCGGAAATCAGTTATAAAACCTATTCAGACTTTAAAGCACATCCTAAATTTTTAGGCTATTTAGAGCGTATGAGTACACTTAAGTTTTATGCGAAAACAAATATTGGTAGCCGTCCAAGTAAGCGTGGCGGAGGTGATAAACTTAATTTTTCTGACCTAAGGGCAATTCCTTTTGTAGGTTCGTGGTCGCAACTTAAGCAGAATGTACCCGGATTTTACGGTGTAGGTACTGCGATTGAAGCTTTTGAACAAAGAGGTGAATTCGATAGGGTTAAATCATTGTATGACAATAGCTTATTCTTTAGAACACTGTTAGAAAACAGTATGATGAGTTTAACAAAATCCTTCTTTGGTCTTACCGCTTATATGCAGGATGATCCGGAGTTTGGAGCTTTCTGGGATTTGATTCATGAAGAATTTGAGCGCACCAAACGTATCTTATTAAAGCTTACCGGTTATGACGAATTGATGCAGGAAGAGCCTGCGGGTAAAGCCTCCATTCAGGAGCGTGAACGTATCGTATTACCACTGCTAACCATCCAGCAATTTGCTTTGAAAAAGATTCAGGAAATGCAGCGCGAGGAAAATCCAGATCAGAAAAAGCTGGATATGTTTGAGAAAATGGTAACGCGTTCGCTTTTTGGAAATATTAACGCCAGTAGAAACTCAGCATAAGATGACGCGACAAGATCTGGATCACAATGAATTTAATGCATATTACAAGAATTACATCGAACTGTTAAGTAAAGATGTAAGTCTTACAGATGCGTTAGAAACCGGTCTGGAGAAAAGTATGGCTTTTTATAAAGGGATTCCAAAGGAAAAATTGCAGTACGCCTATGTTTCCGGAAAATGGACCATTCTCGAGATCTTACAACACGTGATGGATACCGAACGTATTTTCGCCTATAGAGCCTTGTGTATAGGTCGTGGGGATCAGACTCCGTTGCCGGGTTTTGAACAGGACGATTATGTATTGCCCTCAAAAGCTAATACCAGAGATTTTGTGGGCATGCTTGAGGAGTATGATACAATTCGTCAGGCAAGTATAAGTCTTTTTAAAAGTTTGAGTGATGATGCGTTAACTACTAAAGGTATGGCCAGCGGTAGCGGGCTTTCAGCACGTGCGGCAGGATTTATCATTTGTGGTCACGATTTGCATCACGCTAATATTATTCAGGAGCGTTATTTGTAGTCAAAAACTAAATACTGCACAGTATGGAGCCGTAACTTGTGTTGCGGCTCTTTTATTTTAACGGAATAGCGCTCGTAAGTAATGGTGTATTGCCATATAAATTGGTATTTTAGAACTTTAAAACTACTTATATGCACGCCAATTCCTATTTGATTCCACCGCCTTTTCCCGAAGTATTTACAAACGGAATTGTTCACCCGCAATTATACCTCTGGGACTCGTGGTCGTATTTTGAAGACGGAATCTTTCACTTGTATTGTCTTGCTTTGTCTCGTGCTAAACCCGATGGTATGCCGCTTGAAAGCAGTGGTCGTAATGAGTATCCCTTTCACATCCGCCACTTTTCATCAAGTGATACGGGTAAGAGCTGGAAAGACGAAGGTTGCTTTTTAAGTCCAAAAGACTGGCGGGATGTATCTGATTCTTATACCGTTTGGAGTGGAGGTGTTGAATTATTACCCGACGGAAGAAAGCTGGCTGCATTCACGGCTCTCGATAAAACCGATGCTACACATCCTTTTATTCAGAATATTGGATTGGTCGTTTCTTCTGACGGATTTCAATTAGATTCTGAGATTAAGACTAAGATTTCTGCTCCTGTAAGAGATCGTGAGATGATTCTTGATAGGGGTTATTACCTGGGGCCTGAAGAAGAACTGGGTAATGATGAAGGTGAGGAGGGAGGTCCTATCTTGGCCTGGAGAGATCCTTTCGTATTTGTGCACGAAGATGAATCTGTTAGTCTACTGTGGGCTGCCAAAATAAGTGCGTTACGTGGGGCTGTTGCACGGGCAAAACTTAAGAAGGTAGGAGATTCTTATGAACTGGACGAGCTTATGCCTGCCGTAGCTATGCCAGACAAAGAGACTTTTACCCAACTCGAATGTCCTAAAGTTGTTTTTGATAAGGATTCACAAACCTATTACCTGCTAATTTCGGTGTGCAATAGGATAGATGAAAGTCAGCCTGAATCTGAGGTTGGTAAGGGTATAAACGTCTATAAATCAAAATCAATCGACGGACCCTGGGAATCCTGCGGACCAAGAATTCTAGGCGATCGCAATCTTTTTGGCCCTACCGTGTTAAAAACTGATTTTGAAAATGATCGATTGTTGTGCATCGCACCGTATACCGAGGTAGCCGGGCCGATTAAAGCGTTGACTTTTGCTCCTGTATTTTATATTTATTTGAATCCGTTGCGGGTTGATTACCTAGATTAAACCTTATGGCTGAAATCCATACTTGTCTGAATTGTGGTTCAAAGTTTACAGAAAACTTTTGTTCAAAATGCGGACAAAAAAAGGTTTCTGAAGCAGACTATGGTTTAAGAAGTCTGTTGGGGCAGGCATTTGAAGCTTTTACAAACCTGGATTCCAAATTTCTTAAAACGTTTAGGGTTTTAGTATTAAATCCCGGACGGCTTTCCCTAAAATTCACATCAGGAGTTCGCGCACCATATTTAAAGCCTTTTCAGGTATTTTTACTTTGTAACGTTTTCTTTTTTATTTTCCTCTCGGAAACAGATATTTTTCGCTCTCCTTCAGTTTGGTTTTTTAAAGGAAATGTTGACTTTCTGGGCATTCGTGTGATGGATCTTGTAAACACTTTGATTGAAAAGAATGAATGGGACCTGAAAGAAGTGAAAATCAGATATGATCGCCTCTCTACAGATTTGTCTAAATCATTACTTGTCTTACTAATTCCCTTTATAGCCCTGATAGGAATACTTTTTAACAGAAGAATGGCGTTTGGGAAACATCTGGTTTTTGCGACGCATTATTTTTCGGCTTTACTTCTGGCAATGACGCTATGGTATCTTATTGCTTCCAACCTGCTCTCGCCTAATCGCTGGTTTTATTTGGTGCCTATATTTCTAGCTGCTACCCTATATTACCTCATTTCGGTAAGAACTTTCTATGCCAAGAAATGGTGGGTTTCGTGTTGTTACGGTATTCTGGGTACCTTATGTATGGTAATGCTCATCAGTTTTTACCGCACCTTTATAAATCTGCTTACTTTTCAATTGCTGTAAAAAGATGCACTTATTTCTTTAAAGCGGCATCAAAATCCTGCATCCATTTACCCTGAACCTTAAGTACCTGTTCAATCACATCGCGTACACAACCTTTACCGCCCTTTTTGTGCGAAACATATTTGGCGACTTCTTTGATTTCTTTTACCGCATCCTGAGGGCAGCAGGGAAGCCCAACTTTTTGCATTACCGGATAATCAGGAATGTCATCGCCCATATAGAGCACATTTTCAGCCTTAATGCTGTTCTTAGCCAGGTAGTCATTGAGGAATTCAATTTTAGCGTGTGCACCCAGATGAATATCGTTTACTCCGAGCGCCTCGAGTCTGCTTCTAACCCCTTCATTGGTACCGCCACTTATGATGCACATATTAAAGCCTTTATTTATTGCGGTTTTTAGAGCATATCCATCTTTGACGTTCATGGTGCGCAGCATTTCGCCCTGAGAGTCAATAATCAGGGAGCCGTCTGTCATCACGCCATCCACATCAAAAATGAATGTAGTAATCTGATTGAGGTATTCTTTATAACTTTTATCGCTCATAATGTTTTAATAAGGCCTCGGTAAAGCTGTTGTATATTTTTTTTTGTTCTGGGCTTTGCAGAGCATTCAATTGCTTCTCAATAGTAATGACATCTCCACGTTTTGCCGGACCGGTTTGTGCAGCTTCCGGACCTATACTAAAAGCCTTTCTTATGGTTTCTTCCATCAGGGGCTTTAATAAATCAAAAGAAACGTGGCGTTCTTCGCAAATCTGTTGAGCCTGAGTTAGAATGTGATTCCCAAAATTATTACCAAAAACAGCTGCCAGATGTAAAGCTCCTCGCTGGTCTGAATTTATGCTGTACGATTTGGCTTTTAGTGCACTAGCCAGCCCCACAAGAGTTTCGAAATCAGCTTTAAGTTTTGCTTCAATACAAAAAGGTATATCACTATATATCAATTCGTTTGATTTGGAAAAAGTTTGTAACGGATAAAACACACCGAAACGTTTGTGCGTGTTTAATACTTCAACCGAAGTGCTTCCGGAAGTATGTGCGATTAGCGCCTTATTGTCCTTGATTTTTGCTGAAATCTCGGGTATGGCGGCATCACTTACAGCAATAATAATTACATCAACAGGAGGGAGGTCTTTTAAATCAGGAAGTATATATGCAAAAGGTTTAAAAATCTTAAGCGATTCTGCATTTCTTCCTGCAACAGCTTTCAAATGAACAGCTTCGGCCTGATGAAAGGCCTGTGCCAGATGAAAGGCCACATTACCGGTGCCGATGATTGCGAGTTTTATCACACTCCAAAAGTACACAAATTCGGGAAAAGCGATGGGTAATACGAGGCGTTAAAGCTTTATTAATGGGCTTTTGTTTCGTAACTTCGCGCCGTAAAAAAATTGCAATTCGTATCATGCAAAAACGCATCGCAGATTTCCTGTTTTCTACCCGTTTAATGGCCGTTTTATTTATTGTTTATGCCGTAGCTATGGCTACAGGTACCATATTTGATGCCGGCCAGGAAACTTCTCCAACACCTTACACCCGAGAACTGGTTTACGAAGCCTGGTGGTTTGAACTTATTCACCTGCTTTTTATCGTAAACTTCGTGGGTAACATCTGGCGTTTTAAACTTTGGCGCAAAGAAAAGTGGTCAACCCTGGTTTTTCACCTGGCTTTTATTTTGATCATTTTTGGCGCGGCCTGGACGCGCTATATGGGTTTTGAAGGCGTGATGCCCATTCGCGAGGGAGAAACTCAAAATACTTTTCTAAGTGAAAAAACTTATCTGCAGGTATTTATTGACGGGGAGCGTAATGGCGAACCTATGCGCCGCAGACTTGAACCGAAGCGTTTAAATCTTTCTAAACGTCTGGATAACAGTTTTGACTGGGAAACTGACTTTGACGGAAAACCGGTAAGCATTTCTTTCTCCAAATTTATTGACGGGGCAGAAGAGGGTCTTATTGAAGATCCTAATGGTAAGGCGCAACTCAAAATTGTGGAAGCCGGTGATGGGCAACGCCACGAGCATTACCTTGAGGAAGGTCAGGTTTCAAGCATTCACAATGTACTTTTTGCATTGAATAACCCTACGGAGGGCGCGATCAATATTGGTTTTGATGGCGAAAACTACACCATTCAAACACCATTTGCCGGTTCTACACGCGTTATGGCCACGCAGGAAGATTTTGAAGTAGCAAAAGACAGCTTACAGGAATTAAAATTGCGTGCTTTGTATCAGGTGGCCGGGATGCAGTTTGTATTTCCTGAACCGGTAATGAAAGGCAAGAATGGAATCGTTGAGGCATTTCCAAAACAGAAGGGACAGCAGGACGCTTTATTTGTGAACATTAAAACACCCGATGGTCAGGAGACTGTCGGCCTGTTGGGCGGTAAAGGTTTTACTAATCAAATGGTAGATGCCGAAATAGGCGATCTGAAATTTCACCTGGCTTATGGTAGTCAGGCGGTTGAACTTCCTTTTGCCATTAAACTGAATGATTTTATAGTCGAGCGCTATCCGGGTACTACCAATGCGTATTCATCGTACGAAAGTGAAATCACAGTAATTGACGGGCCTGAAGAGCAGTTTGATTATGAGATTTATATGAACCACGTTTTAGATCACAAGGGTTACCGTTTTTTTCAGGCCAGTTTTGATCCGGATGAACTGGGTACCGTACTTTCCGTAAACCACGACGCCGTGGGTACGTGGATTACCTATATCGGGTATTTTCTACTTTATTTGGGCCTGATGATTATTTTATTTGATAAGGGAAGCCGTTTTGGAGATTTAAAAGTTCGACTTGATAAGGTTAAAGCTAAAAAAGCCAAACTGACTGTGTTGGCTGTTCTTTTTGCTATAGGCGGAACGCTTAACGCGCAGGAACAAAAGGTGATTGTTGAAAACGGAAACACCCAAGTCGTAGATGAGCAACCTCAGGATTTTATACCGGGTACCGCAACTATTGCCGAAGAAGAAGAGCATCAATTACCCACTAAAGCTGAGATCGACTCGGTTTTGATGGCTAATAAAGTGCCTGCTGAAGAAGCTGCTAAATTTGGAAAACTGGTTATTCAGGATGATAGCGGGCGTATGATGCCGGTAAATACGTTTTCGAGCCTGTTGCTACGCAAATTAAGCCGAAGCGATAAATACGAAGGACTTACTGCAGATCAGGTTTTTCTCTCTATGGTTGAGACGCCATTTTTCTGGTATAACGTAGATTTAATTTACGTAAAACCAGCGAATGATAGTCTTCGCGGTATTATTGGCGTGCCAAAGGATCAGAAGTTTGTAAGCGCACTCGATTTTATTGATGATATGGGTCGAAATAAACTCGATCCCTATATCACTGCTGCCTATCAGGCCGAGGTAAAGAACAACTTCGATAAAGATTTCATCGATATTGCTGAACGTTTAGGACTCCTCAACCGCGCCGTTAGCGGAGAAATTCTCAAAATATTTCCATTGATTGGGGACGAAAATAACAAGTGGGTTTCATACCCAGAGCTTAATGAAGCCGGGTTTAAAGGAATGGATTCGCTGTATACCAAACAGATTCTTCCGCTTTATTTTTCCGCTTTGCGGGAAGGAAATCAGAGTGGTGATTATTCGAAGGCTGACACCTTTATTAAAAGTATCAAGAGCTTTCAGCAGAAATACGGAAGCGAAGTAATGCCTTCTGAAGATAAAATTGATGCAGAAGTTTATTATAACAAGCATGACATTTTTACCAAACTCTACTGGATGTATATGCTCGCCAGTGTTGTAATGTTCATTTTTGTGATCATTCGTATTTTCAAAGAGAACCGCTTTCTGAAAACTATGGTTGGTATTTGTGGGGTTGCAGTGTTGATTCTGTTTGGGTTACATACTTTGGGACTGATCTGGCGCTGGTACATCTCGGGTCACGCACCCTGGAGTAATGCCTACGAATCCATACTTTATGTAGGATGGGCTACGATGTTTTTTGGTTTGGCCTTTGGTCGAAAGAGTTCGCTTACGATTGCCAGTACTGCATTTGTGGCCGGCTTTATTTTATGGGGCGCCAGTATGAACTGGTTAAACCCGGCTATTTCAAATCTACAGCCTGTACTGGATAGCTACTGGCTGATGATACATGTTGCGGTGATTGTAGCGAGTTACGGGCCATTTACACTGGGAATGATTCTGGGATTGGTTTCCCTGCTTTTAATTCTACTTACCAACGATAAGAACAAAAAACGGATGGATCTCAACATTCGTGAATTGACTATTATCAACGAAATGGCACTTACCGTAGGTCTTGTGATGCTAACCATAGGTAACTTCCTGGGAGGTCAATGGGCCAATGAAAGCTGGGGCCGTTACTGGGGTTGGGATCCTAAAGAAACCTGGGCACTGATCAGTATTATGGTTTATGCTTTTGTGATTCATATGCGATTGGTTCCCGGGTTACGCGGAAAATGGTTTTTTAACCTGATGGCCATATTGGCATACGGAAGTATCCTAATGACCTATTTTGGAGTGAATTTTTGGCTATCGGGATTGCACAGTTATGCCAGTGGCGATAATATACTTAATCTTAACCGGGCATTGATCATCTTTGGCTGTGTCATTGCTTTTGCTTTAATAGCCTATCCTAAATACAAGAAGTATTACAAGAAGTAGAAAGTTATTGCTTATTAATATTACTATTATTATTGGGTTAATTGGATACGGGTAGGAGTGGTAGTTTTCAGGTTACGAGTTATAAAGGTTGAACGTTTCCCTGACTGTATTAAAAACCAGATTTCTATAAATCAGCTTCAAATAACTCGACTTATACCCGGATCACACACCTAAATCCACGCCCTGCATAGTAGGATTCTGCACCGTTGTGATAGAAAAACACACGCCCGTAGCGGTAATCACCAAATAAGGCACCGCCAAGCTCACGCATTTCGTCAGGCGTTTTAATCCAGCTGGAAGTTTTGGTATCAATAGTTTTTATCATTTGAAGTTTTAGATACTGCTGCTCACTGATTAATTCGGCACCCAGTTCTTCCGCCTGGGATGTGGCGCTTCCGGCAGGTTTAAACTTCTTACGGGATTCTAAGGCCTGATCATCATAACAGAGGCTGCGGCGTTGCGGTGGACTTTCCACAGCAAAATCACAGAAGATGTATATGTCTTTCTCAGAATCGTAATCAAGCAGGGAAGGTTCGCCGCCGGTTTGCTCCAATTGAAAAAGACTGTTTAATTTTTCAGGATTCTTACGAAGTCGGTTTTCAATCACATTCCATTTTACATCCTCAAAATGCACAGATGTGGCTTCAAAACTTTTTTGGAGTAGCTCTAAAAATTCATTGGGGTCGCTAAGTTGGTTTTGTAATGCCATTTCTCTTACTTTTTAAACATAAAATATACGGCTCCAATCAGAAACAAGAAGGAAATGATATGATTGAAGCGAAACGTTTCCGTCTTAAAAACAAGTAGCGTAAATACGGCAAAGACGATCAGGGTAATCACTTCCTGGATTACTTTAAGCTGAATGAGTGAAAAGGGACCGCCGTTTTCCTTAAAACCCATTCGGTTTGCGGGTACTTGAAATATATATTCAAAGAGCGCAATACCCCAGCTTATCAGGATGATGGCAACGATACCTAATTTACTGAACCATTTGAGTTCTGCAAATTTCAAATGACCATACCAGGCTATGACCATAAACGAGTTGCTTAAAATGAGTAAGCCGATGGTGGTTAGGGCTTTCATAAGGACAGGTTTGCTTAAAGTAAAATTACGTTTTAGCCTTTTTCATCCAGTTTTTTCTGGATCTGCTTGAGTATTTCGAGTTGCTTAGTCTGACTGTTAAATAGGATTTTAAACTGATCTTCTACCAGATCATCCAATTTTTCGTTTAGCGCGCGTACTTCAAGTTCGGCCTTTAAATTAATGAGATAATCATTTTCTCCACGCTTACGGTCTTTCTCTTCCTGCCGGTTTTGACTCATCATGATAATAGGTGCCTGCAATGCTGCAATACAAGACAAAACCAAATTCATCAATATGAACGGGTAGGGGTCAAAGGCGTCCTTAGTGGGGGCCGTTGCGTTAAAGGTAATCCAGATTACCAGAATTATAAAAAAGGAAATGATGAATGCCCAGCTACCACCGAATTTTGCGACTTTGTCTGAGATTTTTTGGCCTTTAGTTAAAATGTCTTTCGGCGGGTTTAGCAGGTTTTGAAGAATAAGATTTTCGTCTTCAACTGTTTTCTTTACAATTTCCTGGAGTTTTCTAATGTGTTCATTTTCGGCATTTAGTAACTCTTCAATTTCAGTATCCATTTGGCTGGCTTTTAGAATGAAAACAATAGAATTGCTTTCTGTTGTATATTCTAAATGTACTTTAAGCCGCTGTGATTTACAATAGCCGTTTTAAACTCGTATAAAATTTAAATAACGGGCATAAAAAAAGCGGCCCTAAAGACCGCTTTTTCTTTAATCTCTGAAGGACAAACATCTAGATTTCTCCTACCATATCTTTAGGATTTACCCATTCGTCAAATTCTTCTTCAGTTACATAACCGAGATTAACGGCTTCTTCTTTGAGCGTTGTACCATTTTCGTGCGCGGTATTTGCAATTTCAGCCGCTTTGTAATAACCAATCTTGGTATTTAAAGCCGTTACCAGCATTAATGAATTGTCAAGCATGGTTTTGATACGTGCATGATTCGGTTCTATACCGGCAGCGCAATGCTCTTCAAAGGATACACAGGCGTCACCCAACAATTGTGCGCTATGCAAAAGATTTGCTGCCATTACTGGTTTGAATACATTGAGTTCGTACTGTCCCTGCATCCCGCCGACAGCAATAGCCATATCGTTACCAATAACCTGAGCGCAAACCATGGTAAGTGCCTCACACTGGGTGGGGTTTACTTTACCAGGCATAATAGAAGAACCAGGCTCATTTGCAGGTATAGTAATCTCTCCAATCCCCGAGCGTGGACCACTGGCCAGCAAACGTATGTCATTAGCAATTTTATTAAGAGAAACTGCAAGTTGCTTCAAAGCTCCGTGAGACTCAACAATCGCATCGTGTGCTGCCAGTGCTTCAAATTTATTCTCAGCGGTTTTAAAAGGCTGCTCTGTAAATTTGGCAATATAATCAGCCACAAGTTTGTCGTAACCTTTAGGTGTGTTAAGTCCGGTTCCCACAGCGGTGCCTCCTAGTGCCAGTTCAGAAAGATGATCAAGCGTATGTTCAACGGCTTTAATCCCGTGATCCAGTTGCGATACATAGCCCGAAAACTCCTGACCTAAAGTAAGTGGCGTGGCATCCATAAGGTGCGTACGACCTATTTTTACTACTTCGCGAAACTCGTCAGACTTTTTCTTAAGGGTATTTCTAAGTGTGATTACTCCTGGAAGGGTCACCTCCATAATTTTTTTGTAGGCTGCGATATGCATACCAGTAGGGAAGGTGTCGTTAGAAGACTGCGACTTATTTACATCATCATTAGGCTGCAGAGTTTTTTCGCCTTCACCCAGTTTCTTACCTGCGATGATATGTGCACGGTTTGCAATCACTTCATTAACATTCATATTACTCTGAGTACCTGAACCGGTTTGCCAGATTACAAGAGGGAACTGATCATCGTGTTTTCCTTCTAAAATTTCATCACAGACCTGAGCAATAAGATCGCGTTTTTCTTCGGATAAAACACCCAATTCACAATTGGTATACGCTGCTGCTTTCTTTAAATAGGCAAAGCCGTAAATAATTTCTATAGGCATAGAACCAGGGCTTCCTATTTTAAAATTATTACGAGAACGTTCAGTTTGTGCACCCCAGATTTTATCTGCCGGTACTTTAACTTCGCCAAGGGTGTCTTTCTCTATTCTGTATTCCATTTTTCGGTAGTTTTTAGTCATACAAAAATAACGGTTTCGCCTTAATTACCACGGCTTAGGCTTGTTATAAAATTGTTTATAAATTAAAATAAGTCTTGCATTTTTTGAAGGAGAATCCCTAAATTTGCCATCAGACAAAAACCATATTATGTTTGAATTTGATCAATACTTAGGCTTCCTTGCATTTTTAACCATTTTGACCATAGGTTTCTGGTTAATGATTTTTTTAGTTTCTATTCTTCCGTACTGGATTTTTGGCGCAGCCAAAGAACGTTTAGAAGAAATGCGTGAGGAAAGACGTCTTAAACGTGAGAATTCCTAATATATACTCGTATATAATTTTAAGTAGAAAGCCCGATTCATTAATGAATCGGGCTTTTTTGGGTTTAAAATTTAACTTAAACGATAAATAATCTTATTTACTATAGCTTGCAACCGCCCGCACCATCATTCTGTATTTGCTCATAGCTTGGGTTGTACTTATTTGAAGTAACTGAATAACTGGACTCTGTAACAGCTCCATTTTTTATTAATTGACTCAGTCCGCAAAAATCATCTAAATTACTATTACCGGTGATCAATAACGCAGCATTTAATGACGTTAAAGTCGTAGGGCCATCTAAATTGATCATTGAACTATTATTATCTATTACAAAGGATTCTCCAATAGTGGTCAGCTTATCTAAACCATTTAAGTTTATCAAAGCTTGATTATTTTGAATGGTAAACGTACCACTTACTTCTGTGAGGTTACCTAAACCTTGAAAGTCTGCTAATGCAATATTCCCTGCGATTTCTAGAGTTTCTACTGTTGTAATGCTTTCTAATCCCTCCAGACTCGTTAAAGCAGTTGTATACGATATATTTAAATAGCTTATTGTAGCATTAATGTTCTTTAAAGCATTTAAGCTGGTCAAAGAACTGTTTCCAATTATAAAGAGATCAGTGCCAATTGTGATGAGATTTGTGAAGTCGTCGAGAGTTTGAAGCTCATTATTACTATTAATAGCCAATGAACCACCTATTTCGCTTAAACTATTAAAACCAGTAAAACTTGTTAAATCATTGTTTCCTGTCAAATCTAAATTACCGCTTATTTTGGTAAGCTTTTGAAAACCAGTAATAGCTGTCAAACCGTTTGTACTGATGAACAAGTTACCTCCAAGGGTGTCAAAATTTTCAAATTCAGCTATTGAAGTTAGAGCCTTGTTATTTCTTATCGTAAGATTTTCAGAAATACTGGTCAGACTATTTAAAGGACCCAAGTCTGTAATATCTGTTTCGCCAGAATCTACACCAATAAATACATTGCCAAAAACTCCTGTATAATTTTTAGAACCAAAATCATCTACTTCTTGTTGAGATTTCAGATTTACGTCTCCTGTAAAGATGCTACTTCTACTGCTACCGGTTAATGTAATGGTATTTTCTCCCGAAGCAGCATTGCTTACAATAGCTATAATGTCACTATAGGTGTTTACCTCCGTAGGTTTAATGCTTACCAGTACGTCTAAACTTTGACCGGGAGTCAAAGTCGCAGATATTTTATTTAAACTCACATAAGAAGGCATTGTAAAGCTTGAAACGACAAGGTCTGATTCACCTGTATTTTTAATTTGAAAAGAAGCCTCACCTTCTTCTCCAATTATAATCTCCCCAAAATCAATAGAGCTTCCCGATGTGATTTGAAGTATTGCATCTTTTTCAGGTTCAACTGTTTCAGATTCTGAGTCGCTGCTACACGATGCTAGCCCAATACATGCTAAGAGTAATAATGATTTAAAAATTTGAATTAACCTCATTTACGTTTTTTTAAGTGATAAGAATTTTCTCTTAGTAGGGCTTTGAGAGTTTTTTAATAAAATTTTAAGATTCAATGATATCCAATTATTTAGATAATTGCTAATAATTTTTATTGTTTTTTAAATACTCCTTGTTTTCAGGTATTTATGTTACGAATTTGATAAATCACTTGTAAGATATTCGAGTGCATTGTGAAGGGGTTTATCGGGCAGACTGCATAAATGTTAAAATCACTAATTGATAGTCGTCAAACAATTATAAGTAGAAAGCCCGCTCTGTAATAGAGCGGGCTTTTTTTATGAAACTATTTTTATAAGGGTCGTGCACTTAGCCCATCGCTGTATCTATAGATGCCAAAACCTTTGATATTTAAAAACTCTTTATTAGTAATTGCAGTACTGGCATTATAGTCTGAGCTCCATTCCACAAAGGCATCTTCAAATTCGTTATTCATTCCGCCGGTCGCGAAATAATCCCATATTTCAGGAGAAGGTGAGAGCTGAAAGACATTAAAAAGAATGACGATATTTACTTCTTTATTGAGTTCCATTCCGGCCTGTGCTAGTAAATTCAATTTATTAACTATCGAATTTTCTGCGGTCGAACCAGACAATTGCCAAGCATCGGTATGGTAGTTAGTTAGGAATATTTCATCGTGGTGTTGCACCAACTCTTTTGCAATAATTAAACTTGGAGGCGATCCGGGATCTTTGATTTTTCCTATATAAAACTGGCGGGTTATCCCGGCATTTAAAGGTGCGACTTCTCCGGGTGGAGGCGTAAATTTCAAATCATTTACTTTATCAATCCACGGCACGTAATCATCCGTAAAATTCATACTGCCATTCCAGAATTCTATTTCACTAACAATTCCATCTGGTTTACTGTCTTTACGACCGTCGTGGTAATTTTCAATCGCCGTAAAGGAGTCTCCAAAGCCCGCGGAAACGAAAGATACCCGTAGATACGGATTTTGATTATGCGCCTTGTTGACAAATACCCGCAATTCATTATCAAGGCCATCGCCTAAAATGGCACCAACATTATATAAATAAATATCTGTAAAGTCGTTTTGATCAACCCAGGCCAATAAATTATCCTCCTGAGTAGCGTTTCCTAATATTCCGCTTGTATAAAAATCATTGATATATATTCCACGGTGTTCTGCGAGAAGCCCTACAGAAATGGTATTGTCGTCATCATCGCAGGAGCAGATAACTGTTGCGACCAGAAAAATTAAGAGTAGCTTTTTCATCATTACACTTTAATAGCATAAATGCGTAATATGTAAGTTACTGATTTTCTTCCAATTGTATGTTATTCTATAAATTGCTTTATAGTTGTACTTTGAAAATTCTCTGCAAGCCTATTGGCCACATAGAAAGACCAGAATTTTAAGCAGTGAATACACAATACCAAAAAAAAAAAGGTCATTTCAAATGAATGAAATGACCCGAGATTATGCCTGATGAAAATATTATCCCTCAAATTCACCATCATCATCTCCATATTGTCCTTGTCTTGGTCTTTTGCGCTCCTCACGTTGTTGATTGAAACGGTAAATTACCGAAAAGTTAATCTGACGCTGTCTCCACTGAAACTCGCTATTTTGTTCAAAAAATTCAGTTGTGGTAAAACTGTTACGTTTTCTGGAGTTCAATAAATCACTCACATTTGCAGAGATAGTCGTACTGCCATCAAAAAGCTCTTTACTTAAAGCCAGATCAATTGACAAAATACCATCCTGTGATCCCTGAATTTCCTGAGATGCTCCACGGTAAAAAGCATTGGTTTGCCAGTCTATAGCACCGGGAAGCGTTACCTTAGAACTGAAACGGCCAAACCAGCTGGAGTTCTTACGACTGTAATCCTCTCCGTTAAAAGACCCATTTAAGTTAAATTGAAAGAAGTTGATACTTCCGTTTAAGCGCAACCATTTAGCTGGATTGTAAAGGATCCCAGCCTCAGCACCGGTGCGATCATTAGTAGCCAGGTTAAACGGAATGCTACGTATTACCTCGACATCATTTCCGCTAGGTCCGGTAATAGTCACTTCTTCCTGCACCCGTTGAAATGCATCTGTCTCTCTTTGGTAATATACTGAAGAGGTAAGTGTAATTTTATCCCAACGTTTTAAATAACCCAGATCAAATGCATTAGAAAATGCAGGTCTTAAATTTGGATTCCCCTGAAAAATGTTAGTACGGCTTGAACGTGAAGGGAATGGATTGATATACCATCCTCGAGGTCTGTTAATTCTTCGGTTATATCCTAGTGTGATATTTTCTTCTTCACCTAATTCATAAATAATGTTCAGCGTAGGGAAGAGGCCTAAGTAATTGTTGTCAAAATTGGTGTTGATAGGAAATGAGAATTCCTCCTGCAACTCCTGTTCGGTAAGAATAGAAGTAATGTCTCCTTTTAGATTGGTATTCTCCAAGCGTAAACCGGCAAGAAAACTAAAATCTCCAAACTTGGTTCCGTATTGGGTATATAGTGCCTGAACATTTTCGGTATAGTCAAAAATATTAGTTTGGTTTTCATTGATTTGAAGCAAGCCGTTTGAGTCTTCCTGACGCAATTCGTAGTCGGTAACGGTATTTTCCCAATTACCTCGGTAACCGGCTTCAAATTGTGAATCTTCCCCTAATGGTAATACATAATCGGCCTGTAACAAATATTCTTTTTGATCTTCAAGCGTATTCGTTTCCTCACGTGGAATATTGATAGTTTCAGTCAAAGAAGGATCCTGAAATAAAACCGGTTCAGATATAAAAGCCTCCTGTACTTCACTGTCTACATCATATTGAAAATCTGCAGTAAGCTGATGTCCATTTTCATCAAACTTATTCATATAATTCAAAGCAAACTGATAACTTTCATCGTCTTCAGTCTCCAGTTCCCGGCGTTGAGTACCTATCTGGCGGTTATTATCCAGAAAATAATCATTGGTGTTTCGAGTTACATCCTCATCCATTCCTTTTCTGTAGAAAAATGATCCGGTAATTGATGACATATCGGTTATATAGTACTCCAGCCCCAGGTTTCCGTTAAATCCGCGATCCTGACGATCATACTCCCGATCTTCAATATTTCGGTTGTAAGGAACGCTATCTAAAAAAGCATCCTGCCGTTCATTGAAATATCGGGTATCAAAAAAACCGTTACCAGGGCTTTCGCGATAGCGATATCCAAGGGTATTAAAAATATTAAATTTATTAGTTCTGTAATTCAGGTTTGAGGTAATGCTGGCGTTTGTAGGTGTACCACCGCTTGCCTGAAAAGAGCCGTTAAAGCCTAAGGTTTTTTCTTTACGTAATATAATATTTAGAATACCTGCAGTACCTTCAGCATCATATCTTGCGGAAGGGGAAGTTATTACTTCTACACGCTCTATTGCATCTGCCGGAAGCTGGCCCAGTACGTCTGTACTACCAAAACCCGCAAGAGCTGAAGGTTTTCCGTTAATCAGGATGCGTACGTTCTCGTTACCACGAAGGCTGATGCCTCCTTCAACATCTACCGAAACAGATGGTACATTATTTAGTGCATCACTCACGGTACCACCAGCGGTAGTCAAATCTTTACCAATATTGTAAATCTTTTTATCCAGTCGAACATCTACGGTAGTGGTTTCGGCAACCACAGTTACTTCTTCAAGATCTGAAGCAGCAAATTCAAGTTGAATAGTACCCAGATTTAAATCTTCTGAAATACTACGCTGCAATATTATGGGCTGGAAGGAGATGTATTCAATTTTAATGGAGTAATCACCGGCAGGAACTGAAACGCTAAAGTTTCCAGAGGGGTCGGTAATCCCACCTTCAACGTCCTGGGCATTGTTACGATCTTTTACCGTAATGGTAGCATATTCAAGCGGCACTCCGGCTGCTTTGTCAACTACTTTACCAGAAATGGTAAAATCTTGAGATTTTTGGGCAAATAAAATACTCGTGCACAAGAAGAGTGCAAGTACTAAGGTCAATTTATTCATAGTCAATTTTTGGTTTCGCTAATTAGACTAGAATGATAAGATAGGTTTAACCGGGATCCGGTTAAAATTCTGTTAAAGGACTTTCAAATTATTTGAACAGCTGGCTAATGTTTTCGGGAGGTCTGCCTAAAACGGCCTGATTATTTTTAATAACTATAGGTCGCTCAATCAGTTTGGGATTGTTTACCATAGCCTGAATGATTTCTTCATCAGACAATTCTTTTCCTTTAAATTCTTCTTTCCATATGCTCTCATTTTTACGAACAAGCTCAATAGGTTTAAGATTTAATTTTCCCAAAATAGCAGCGAGTTCTAAATAGGAGGGTGAATTTTCGAGATACTTTACGATTTCAAATTCTTCTCCTGAAGCTTCAAGAATAGCAAGCCCTTCGCGGCTTTTGCGACATCTGGGGTTATGATAGATTTTAAGCATAATTACAATTCGTTACTGGTTTCCTTTTGACCGGTCATCATCAGGTAGGCTTTTAGAAAAGCATCAATATCACCATCTAAAACCGTATCGGTGTTTCCGGTTTCTTCACCGGTGCGCACATCTTTTATCAGTTTGTAGGGGTGCAAGACATAATTGCGTATTTGAGATCCCCATTCGATTGCCTTTTTCTCCGCTTCAATTTCATCGCGGGCCGCCTGGCGTTTTTTGAGTTCAATTTCATACAATTGCGACTTAAGCATTTGCATAGCTTTCTCTCTATTTTCAAGCTGTGAGCGGGTCTCTGAGTTGTGAATAACGATTCCCGTAGGATGGTGGGTAAGTATAGCCTTGGTTTCGACCTTATTTACATTTTGCCCACCTGCACCAGAGGAACGCGCAAAATCCCAGCTAATATCAGCGGGGTTAATATCAATCTCAATACTGTCATCTGCCAGCGGATACACATATACCGAAGCAAAAGAGGTATGGCGCTTGGCGTTGCTGTCAAAAGGAGAGATGCGTACCAAACGGTGAACCCCATTTTCACTTTTCAGCCAGCCAAATGCGAAAGGGCCGTCAATTTCCAATGTTACGGTTTTTACCCCGGCCACATCACCTGCCTGATAGTTGAGTTCTTTTATTTTGTATCCGTTTTTTTCACTCCACATCAAATACATCCGCATCAGCATAGAAGCCCAGTCACAGCTTTCGGTTCCGCCCGCACCCGCGGTGATTTGAAGCACGGCGCTTAAATCGTCACCTTCTTCAGAAAGCATGTTTTTAAACTCAAGACCTTCAATAAGTTTACTGGCCTTTTCATACTGATTGTTAACCTCGGCTTCAGAAGCTTCTCCCTCTTTGTGGAACTCCAGTAAAACCTCAAGTTCTTCAGTCAGGGTGATCCCTTTTTCATAATCCTGCACCCAATTTTTCTTTTCGCGCAGATTGCGCATAAAAATTTCGGCCTCTTTGGGATCATTCCAAAAATTAGGGTCAAAGGTTTTTTCCTCTTCGTTCTGTATTTCAATACGTTTCTGATCAATAGCTAAATGCACGCGAAGTTCATCTAAGCGTTGCTTAAGATCTTTGACCTGATCGCTTGTTGTCATAATGATTAATCTTTTGCGAAAGTTACTGTTTTCCACACAAAAGCCGGCTTAACAAAATGCCAAGCTTCTGCAGAACCTGCAAATGAATTTAGAATCTGTCGCTTGACTGCTGGCGTAATTGCTGTTGCTGCTGTTGTTGCTGTTGCTGCCATTGCAATTGAAAATCAAGCTGTTGCTGATTTGCATGATCACCAAAACTCTGAGATTGAGATTGACTGAAAACATCTGGCGCATTTTCTTCCCGGGCAAAGACTTCTACACTGTATTCGGTAGAATTGATTGAAGACGACGTATATAATACTCCTTTAATAGGCGCACAATCACTATAATCTTTACCATGAGCAACTTTTATGTGGTTCTCTAAAGCGATAAGGTTATTAGTGGGATCAAAGCCTAGCCAGCCTTTTTCAGGAATATAACATTCTACCCAGGCGTGCATTTGAGAATCGCCCTTGTAACCATTTCCCTGATGCAAGTAGCCCGATGTATAACGCGACGGGATTTTATATTTACGGGCTATTGCTAAAAATAAATGCGTAAAATCCTGACAAACCCCCGCCCCACGCGTTACAAAATCCTGAGTTGTGCTTCGGGTATCGGTAACCTGCTGCTTAAATTTAAAATGTGAAAACAACCAGCTGTTCAACTGTTGTAGATTGTCAAAAACCGAACGGTTTTCTTCAAATTCAAAATCCACACCCGTATAAGGATAGCTGGTGAGCTCAGTAGCATTCAGGAATTGCTCGTGGGAAATTCTAAAATCAAGACTGTTGAGCTGCTCATAATGCTCAGCATTATAAATGCTATCCAGGGCTGAAAACGGGTTTACTTCCTCTTTACGGACTATAAAATTAGCCTCAAACTCAATTGACTTGAACGCTTTACGCTGTATAACGCGGTAAATATGAAAGTTGAGGGAATTTGTAGACTCTTCCGTTGCTGCGTTTAAGGAGTTTTTAAACTCAGCCAGACGCAGTTTTTGAGATTCGTTATCCTGTGGCGCGATTAAGAACTGCCATAAGGCGTCAGTAACCTGAGTCTCATAGCTATTCTTTGCCTTATATTTTATTGTGTATTCCAATTTAAGGGGTTTAAAAGTCTACAAAAATACGGAAAACAACGGCTCGGATTAAGTTAATTCGACCAATAGCAACTACCCCAAGACGGAAGTTATAAACAATTCGGTCAGAAGTACTTCAACTTATTCAAAATAAAGGGTCTTAGTCTCTTAAATTACCGAATCTGAAAGTATTCCTTTTCAATTTTTTTGGCGATTTCAAATAAGGTATTTTGAATATTTTCAATAAAGGATTCAATATTTCCTTCAATGGTATCAATCGTTTTATAACAGTATTCAGCGTGGGTTTTTCCTATTAAAAAAGCAGCAGAATCTTTCTGCGGATTTTTATCCAGATTGAGTTGCTCTATATGTTTTTTCACCTGTACAAGACTGTTCATAACCGAACGCGGGCAGTCGTCATTGAGTATTAAAAATTCAAGTGTGGTGATGCTCGTGGGAGTTTTACGGTAATGCCGGCGCATCATATCGTAGGATTCGATGCATTTGAGCAGCGTGGTCCACTCATAGCTCTTGCTGAATTTATCGTCATACCCACCCTGAGCATTAAGCGCATCGTAATATTTAGCCTGAATGATACGTACTACTTGAGTAGCCCGCTCAATATTCACGCCCAGCATAATTATGGCATACACTTCATCGTGTAATAGCGTACCCCGTATTTTTCCACGTAAAACTGCGGTAGCTTCAGTCACCTGAGTCGTAAAATCATAAAGTCCTTTTTTTACAAAAAAGTCTGAATCGTAGCGTAAGACAAAATGATAAAATTTGTTTAGCGACTCATATAACTCGGTTGAAATTAGATCTCGCGCACCATTTGCGTTCTCGCGGGCATACTTAACTGCATTAATGATCGAGTAGGGGGCTTCGGGGTTTAAACCTATATCGAAAAAAACGTTCTCTTCAGTTAATTTATAATCTTTTTCAACAGGGCCATTCGCCATAAATAACAGACTGTGCAGTACATGTTTCCGGGATTGGGATTTATCGTTGGGAGCATCCAGTGATGAGAAATAATTTACGTTTAGATAGCGCGCAAGATGTTCAGAACGTTCAATATAGCGTCCCATCCAGAATAAATTATTAGCGACTCGTGCAAGCATAGGTAATGAGTTTTAAGAAAGTTGTTGTTGTGGTTGATCAGTTAGGATTTGTTTTTTAAAACCCAGGTGTCTTTAGAGCCACCACCCTGAGACGAGTTTACAATAAGATTTCCTTTTCGAAGAGCCACCCGGGTGAGTCCTCCTTTAAGAACAAATTCTTTGTTGGCGCCCAGCAGGCAAAAGGTTCTTAGATCAACGTGACGCGACTCAAAAGACTCACTTTCTTCAATATATGTAGCGTGCACCGAAAGACTCATAATGGGCTGTGCAATATATTTACGCGGACTCGCTTTGATGGTTTTCTTAACTTTTTCAATTTCCTCTTTAGTAAGTCTGTTGCCAATCGAGATACCGTAACCGCCGGCTTCATCCACCGGCTTAATAACCAGCTTATCAACGTTCTCAAGCACGTATTTCAATTCATCAGGTCTGCTGCAATGATACGTATGTACATTATTGAGAATGGGTTCTTCATTGAGGTAATATTTAATGATCTCGGGCATATAGGTGTAAACGGCCTTGTCGTCTGCAAAACCGGTTCCGGGAGCATTTACGAGGCATACATTTCCTTTTTTATAAGCTGAAAAAAGCCCCGGTACGCCCAAAGCCGAATCAGGTCTGAATTCTAAAGGATCTAAGAACGTATCGTCAATACGGCGGTAAATCACATCAACACGCTCAGGGCCCTTAATCGTCTGCATATAGACAAAATCATTTTCTACAAACAAATCCCGACCTTCCACGAGTTCAACACCCATTGCCTTAGCCAGATAGGAATGCTCGTAATACGCCGAATTGTATACCCCCGGAGTGATTACTACACAATTGGGCTCGTCTACACCTCGTGGCTTAACGGTTTCCATCATTTCGAGCAGGTTTTGCGCATAATCAGTCACCGTATGCGCATTGTAATGATTAAATACACCAAACAATGCCCGTTTTAAAGCCGTTCGGTTACAAATCACATAGCTCACCCCGCTTGGGCAACGTATATTGTCTTCAAGCACATAATATTTGCCATCACTGTGTTTGATAAGATCGGTCCCAGAAATGTGGTTATAAATACCTCCCGGAGGATCAACACCGATCATTTGATGCAGGTAGTTTGCCGAAGAGGTGATTAAATCAAGGGGGACAATGCCCTGCTTAATGATTTTTTTATTGTGATAAATGTCCCAGATAAAATGGTTGAGTGCCTTACTCCGCTGCAAAACCCCACGTTCTATGACTTCCCATTCTTTGGGATCTATGATTCTGGGAAAGAGGTCAAACGGAAAGATTTTTTCTTTAGCTTCATTATCATTGTAGACCTGAAAAGTTATACCCTGATTAAAGAAGGAAGCTTTGGCCTTGTCATTAAGCCGGGCATAATCCTGACTGCTGTGGCCGCTGTACAAATCAAATAAGGTCTGATAAACCTTTTTTACGTTTCCGTCTTCATCAAAGATTTCATCATAAAACTTAGGGTCTTTTTCGTAAGACGAAAAAATGGATTGGGTTTGTGACTGTGACATGGAGTAAATAGCGTGATTAGTTTGCTGTAAAATAAGGATTTATTAGCAAAGGAGCTCATGTGTTTTACGCATTTATAACAAGTATTTTTTTTGAAAAACGCAATCTAAATCCCTCTAAATCCTAATTTGGCAATTTTCTGGAATGCTTCAACTTCTGCATTTTTATAGGATTTTTGGTTACTTTTAAAGCCACTGACTTTAGATTATGAACAAACTACCACTCGTATTCCTCCTGTGCTGTGTGCAGCTGCTTCAGGCTCAATTTCTGGATTCCAAAAAAGACCTTAAATCCTATGAGGGTTTTTTCGATTTTCATTACGACGAAAAAAATGATGCCATCTATCTAGAAGTAGATAAGCTGGATTCTGAATTTATCTACGTACACGCTCTAAAAAGCGGTTTAGGTTCTAATGACATAGGTCTCGATCGGGGCCAGCTGGGAGGTACCGCCATTGTAAAATTTATGAAAGCCGGGAACAAACTCCTGTTGGTACAGCCCAATCAGGATTACCGCGCCATTACCGATAATTCGGCTGAGCGCGAATCTGTCAAGGAAGCCTTTGCTTTCTCGGTGCTTTATGGTTTTGAGATTAAGGAAAGAAAAGACAAAACCTATATCATTGATCTGACTCCGTTTTTGATGGAAGACGCTCACGGAGTTTCAGACCGAATCAAGGCCAATAAAGAAGGGACCTATAAGCTGGATAAAGAAAAAAGCGCCTTGTCCCTGAAAAATACTAAAGCCTTTCCTAAAAATGTTGAATTTGAAGCCCTGCTCACCTTTAAGGGAAATCCCGAAGGCAGAATGCTGCGTAGTGTTGCTCCTGATGCGGGCGTAGTTTCTACCCTGCAGCATCATTCGTTTGTAGAATTGCCTGAGCCCGGTTATGAACCCCGGGTTTTTGACCCCAAATCAGGTGCCATCTACATTCAATACAAGGACTATGCGACTCCGGTACAGGAGCATATAGATAAACGCCTTATCATCAGACACAGACTAGAGAAGAAAAATCCGGAACTTGAAGTTAGCGAAGCTGTAGAGCCCATCATTTATTACCTGGACCCCGGTACTCCAGAGCCTGTGCGTTCCGCTCTGCTTGAAGGAGCCTCCTGGTGGAATCAGGCATATGAAAGCATAGGATATAAAAATGCTTTTCAAGTCAAGATGCTACCCGATGGGGCAGATCCCTTAGACTTGCGATATAACGTTATTCAATGGGTGCACCGCAGTACGCGTGGCTGGAGTTATGGTGCCAGCGTGACCGATCCGCGTACGGGAGAGATTCTTAAAGGGCACGTAAGTCTCGGAAGCCTGCGTATACGTCAGGATTTTATGATTGCCCAAGCGATGATGAATCAACCCTTTGCAGATTCTGATGATAATTATGAGCCGATGCTCGAGATGGCTTTGGCCCGTATACGCCAGCTTTCAGCTCACGAGGTAGGGCATACCCTGGGGTTTGCTCATAATTTTGCAGCCAGCGTAAACGAACGCGCTTCGGTAATGGATTATCCGCATCCTGCAATAAAGCTCAAAGGTGATGAAATAGATTTTAGCGACGCTTATGCTACCGGAATAGGAGCCTGGGATAAAGTTACTGTGGCTTACAGTTATGGGGATGCACCTAAAGGAATGAATGAATCATGGTATCTCAATCAGGTGTTGGAAGAGGCTGAAGAAAAAGGCCTTCGCTTTATCAGCGACAGTGATGCCCGCGCAGCAAACGGCGCACATCCTGATGCGCACTTGTGGGATAATGGGGCAAATGCTGCTGACGAACTTAAAGCGGTTTTAGCGCTTCGCGAAAAAGCCATTGAGAATTTCAGTATTGATAATATACACACCGGTGAACCCCTTACCGTTCTTGAAGATGTATTTGTGCCCCTCTATTTTTACCACAGGTATCAAACCGAAGGAGCTGTTAAAAGTATTGGCGGCGTACGATACACGTATGCGGTTAAAGACGATGAGCAGCAACAAATTACAAATCCTGTTGCTTCCAATGAGCAGGAACAAGCTTTAGAAGCCGTTTTAGAAACACTTAAGGCTGAACATCTCGCGATACCTGCTGATAAACTCGGGTTGTTTCCGCCAAGGGCTTTTGGCTACGGGCGCACCCGGGAGAGCTTTAAAGGCAATACCGGAGTCACTTTTGATCCGTTAGGTGCAGCAGAAACCGCAGCAGATTTTACGCTTGATTTCCTGTTGAATGCAGAGCGGGCAAACCGTCTGGTAGCGCAACACGCTGTAGATAGGGACTTACCGGGATTTGAGTCTGTGCTTCAGGAGTTAATTGATGCCACTTTTAGAGCTATTCCTAAAGATTCCTATTTTGCTGAAGTACAGCGTAGCGTCAACAATCGGGTTTTAGAACATATGAAACAACTGATGGTTAATCCCAATGCCATTACGCAGGTTAAAGCTTCCGTATTTAAAAGCCTAACAGACTTGGCGCAGCAAAATATGCGTGCTGAAGATGCAAACACGCGCTATATGGCCTGGAGTATAGGTAAATTTCTTGAAGATCCGGACGAGTTTAAGCCGGTATCCGCACCTAAAATTCCAGATGGATCTCCTATAGGTAGCTACGAATGTTTAAATCTGGATCGCAATGACTAAAGAAGAAATTGTAGCAAAACTACCATACGCCGATCCGTTTTTATTTGTAGATCGCATCACTGAAGTTTCGCAAACGCACATAAAAGGAGAGTTTACATTCAAAGATTCCTGTGATTTTTACAAAGGGCATTTCGTTAATTTCCCGGTGACGCCGGGAGTTCTTTTGCTTGAATGTATGATGCAGATCGGCCTGGTTAGTTTGGGAATTTACCTGTTGCGTGATAAAGGTTTTGATTTGCGATCTAATTCAACAGTAGCAATGGTAGAGAATGAAGCCCGTTTCTATAAGCCCGTTTTTCCTAACGAAACAGTTACTATAGAATCTGATTTAGAATACTTTAGGTTTCATAAGTTAAAGTCAAAAGTGAAGATGCTCAATCAGAATGGCGAGGTGGTATGTCAGGGAATATTTTCAGGAATTTTAAAACCGGGCGATGCAGAATCCTAGAGTAGTTGTGACAGGTCTGGGTGTATGTGCACCTAATGGAGTAGGGGTTCCGGCATTTAAAGAGGCGATTGAAGCGGGTAAAAGCGGCATCCGGTTTTACAGCGAACTCGAAAAACTCAAATTTTCCTGTCAGATAGGCGGGATGCCGTTGATTTCTGAAGCGGTAAAATCAAAGTATTTTACGCCATTACAATTGCGCAACTTCAATGCTGCAGGTATTCTCTATGGTGTGGCCGCCGGTGTTGAAGCCTGGCAGGATGCTGGTCTTGAGATTGATGAAGACCATTGTGATTTTGACAGCGGGACTATATTCGGAGTAGGTACTCTCGGGGTAGACAAATACCGAGAAAGTATTTACAAAGTAGATGAAGGCAACACCCGCAGGTTAGGTAGTACCAGTGTGCAGCAAACGATGAGCAGTGGGGTAAGCGCGTACTTAGGCGGAATGTTAGGACTTGGGAATTTAGTTACGACCAATTCATCTGCCTGTACTACGGGAACCGAAGCGGTTTTACTGGCTTACGAGCGTATCAAAGCCGGGAAAGCCAAACGTATGCTTGCCGGTAGCACCAGCGATGGCGGACCTTATGTGTGGTGCGGGTTTGACGCCTTGCGCATTTTGCCTTCAAAATACAATGACAAACCTGCAAAAGCTTCACGCCCCATGGACGCAGATGCCAGCGGTTTTGTACCCGGCAGTGGGGCGGGGGCATTAGTTTTAGAAAGTTTAGAAAGCGCTCAGGACCGTGGTGCAACTATTTATGCGGAACTAATTGGTGGTCACAGTAATAGTGGCGGGCAGAGACAGGAGGGTTCTATGACTGCGCCCAATCCTGTTGCGGTAAAGCACTGTATTACTGAAGCGGTGAGGGACGCCGGGATTAGTGGGGAAGCAATTGATGCCGTCAACGGGCATCTGACCGCAACTTCAAAAGATGATCTGGAGATTGAAAACTGGAGTGAGGCATTGGGTAGAAGCGGAATAGATTTCCCGTATATCAACTCGTTAAAAGGAATGACGGGGCATTGTCTGGCTGCCAGTGGTAGTATTGAGTGTGTGGCTTCCGTCTTACAACTTAAGCATCAGTTTTTGTTTCCCAATATCAATCTCGACCGTTTGCATCCTTCTATTGCCATGCGTGTTGCAGAAAGTCGCATCCCAAAAGTTAAAACACCGGCAAAGCTTAATATTCTGGCGAAGGCCAGTTTTGGTTTTGGTGATGTAAACTGTTGCCTTATCTTTAAAAAATTTCAGTAAGCAGGCTTTTCACATACCGTATTGAAGGTGTTATTAATAAAGGTTTGATTTACTGAATATTATTTTATGAATTGATTTCGCTTTGCGAAAAAAACAAGCCTATGAACCAGGAAATTTACCCTAAACTTACCGAAATTATAACCCCTTACCTTCCCGAGGATGTAGACCCGAAGAGCATTGAGCCCTCCAGCCACCTTGTTAATGACCTCAATATCAACTCCACGCATCTTGTAGATATCGTTCTTGATGTGGAAGATGCTTTTGATATTACCATTGAGGATGACGAACTCAATAAAATGGATACCGTTGAGGCATCCATAGCGCTCATAGAGCAAAAGTTAGAGGCTCGTTAAAATTATCATGAGTCGCGTTAAGGGTCGTTAAAATCAAGGCTTTCGAGGGGTAAATCGGTTATCTTTCCTAGAAAAATAACCATGCAAAAACTCGAAAAAACTACACCAACAGATTATGATATTATGGACGAAATCAAAACACGCTGGAGTCCGCGTGCTTTTGATGACGAGCCTATTTCCGAATCTGAGGTAAAATTGCTTTTAGAAGCCGGTAGATGGGCATCAAGCTCCTACAATCAACAGCCCTGGCGCATCATTTACGGTCTTAAAGGTGATGCGGTATACGACCGTATTATGGAATGTTTGATTCCGTTTAATCAGGATTGGGCCAAGAACGCACAGGTCTTGATGATCACAGCTTATAAAAAGACTAATAAAGATGGGGA
Source organism: Leeuwenhoekiella sp. (assembly GCA_002708845.1). Lineage (GTDB taxonomy): Bacteria > Bacteroidota > Bacteroidia > Flavobacteriales > Flavobacteriaceae > Leeuwenhoekiella. The sequence goes on along the minus strand of PAPI01000024.1, from coordinate 95,449 downwards.
TGATTATTTTCACGCCCTTCATGATTTGGGCCTATTTATGGGTAATGTAGTAATTCAGGCAAATCATACCGGTATTGCCGCGCATCAAATGGCCGGAATCGACCAGGAAAAAGCTCATAAAACCTTTGGTTTTACTGAAGATTTTGGCATTGCAACTGCTGTTGCCTTCGGACGCTATGGAGGAGATGTAGCGCAACTACCCGAATCGCTTCAGGAGCAGGAACTTGAGAAAGAACGCTCCAGAATGAAAATTGAAGAGTTTGCCTTTAACGGGGACTTTAATTCTAAAGACTAAAATATGAAACGTATAGTATTTGGATTGATGCTGAGTTTTTTCAGTTTCACCACATTCGCACAGGTACAACATTATGAAGTTAAGCCTAAACACATTGAGAAAGCAGCAGATTCGCTAACTCAAATCTATTCGGCCAAGCTGGGAATGACTCCCAAACAGGATTTACTTTTTAAATCCAGTATCGAGGACTATCTACTTCTTCGGGAAGAGGTCAGTAAAAAAATGGATGGCAAAGCCAAACTTGATGAGCTGGCTCGCGTTTATGTAGAGGAAAGCGGTACGATGAGTGAAATTCTTACCGAGTATCAATTTGAATTATACGAAAAAATAAAACCCGGTATTCAACCGATAGAAACGGTTAAGAAGAATAAGTAAATTCCGGATATCACAAACAAAAAGCCCCGTATGTTTTAACATACGGCGCTTTTTAAATTATAAGTCTAAGAGAATTAGTTGTGATCGCCTTTTTCGGGCTTCTCAATAAAATGTTCTTTCTTGGTTGTACTGCTAATGGTAGGCTCTTCGTGCATCATTTTCTTTTCTAAGCCTGCACTGTCAACACCTAAAAATTCCTGAGCTTCGGTAGGATTTGATATTTGCTTCATCGCATCGCCGTGAATCAGGATCGGGTGCGCAAGTAACTCCGGACGATTTTCAATGATTTTAATGTAATCATTCTCATCAAAGTCTGCAGTTTTGAGTTCGTCATCATCATCCACATTTTCAAAACTCAGTAAGCCTTTTACATTGGTGTTTAAACCGTCTGCAAGTTCGGCCCATTGGGTTCCGGTAAGGGGTTTTTTAGCGATATCAATCGCTTGCAACTCCTTATCCTTAATCGCAGATGCATGAGCATAGGTACGTTCACCCACGTGGTTTTCACTGTTATAAATCAGGGTTATTTGATTTTCATCTCTTGCAATTGATTTCATATTCCGGGTTTAGTGATGAGACTTCATTTTTTCTTTACGCTTCTTCAACTGACTGTCCAATTCACGAGCCGCAGTTTTTACTGATTCGTAAAAGTCTTTAGAACTATGTTCGGCAAACAAACGCGGGCCGGGTGCACTTAAACGTATACCTGCAATTTTTCCGGTTTCATCGCTTGAGGTATTTTCCATCTTAAAGAAAATATCTGCACGAATAATAAAGTCATATTTATGCACGAGTTTTTCAACCTGCTCTTTTGCAAATTCTTCTAAGGCACTGCTGGCCGTTACATCGTGGTATTCAAAATTGATGTTCATATATAGAAATTTTTCGATTTATCTTAAAGTTACACATTCGCAATGCCTACTCAATGCACTTTAGGCTTTCTTTATAATCCCGGCGTTAAGAATACTTAAAATTTAAGGTAATTCTTCAGCTTCGGTAGTCTGATCTTCGGGTTCATCATCGCTTTTAATATACATGGATGCTAAAATTCCACCAACCAGTGAAACGACGATAACCCCAAGAGACAACCATTCGGGGATCTCGATGCTATGGGAGAAAATCATCTTTAGTCCCACAAAAGCCAGGATGACTACCAGACTGTAATTGATAAATCTAAATTTCTGAATCATTCTTGAGATCAAAAAGTACATAGATCGAAGCCCCAGAATGGCGAATATATTTGAGGTAAATACGATAAAGGGATCTGCCGTAATGGCTAAAATCGCCGGAATACTGTCTAACGCAAACAGGACATCGGTAAGTTCAATAACTATTAAAGCCAGAAAGAGGGGAGTGGCTGCTTTTTTTCCATTTTCTTCCAAAAAAAAGGCGTGTCCTTCGATACGGGTAGTTACCGGAAAGAGTTTTTTGACCGACTTATATACTTTAGAATCCTGCGGATCGTAATCATTATCGTCAGAGCTGAGCATTCGGTATGCCGTAAATAGCAGGAAGGCTCCAAAAACATAGATGATCCATTCAAACTTATTGATAAGCGCTACACCAAAAACAATCATCAGCGCCCGGAAAATGATGGCTCCCAAAATTCCCCAAAACAATACGCGATGTTGAAATTTTGGAGGAATCGCAAAGGAAGAAAAAATCACGGCTATCACAAATACATTGTCAATACTTAGTGAGAGCTCGATCAGATAACCGGTTATGTACTTTAAAACTGCTGTATTTGCTGTTATACCGGTGGGATTTTTCACCATTTCGGCAGTAAACAGCCAGTAAATAATGCCACTAAATGTCATCGCGATGGTAAACCAGACTGCAGTCCAGATACCTGCTTCTTTACTTTTTATGACGTGATCTTCTTTATTAAAAACGCCCAGATCAAGCGCAAGACAAATGAGTATAAATCCTATAAATAAGGCCCAAATAAGCATAAATTACAATTAAATTGGTTAGGGTAAGGCGGTTTTTATGCACAAAAAGCTAAACCGGAATGCTTTAGATTCGCAAGTAACATAAATTCCACCGGGTTAAATATACTATAGTTTACAGGCCTTGAGCAGGCTCAGATTCTAAATTGCTGTTAAATAATTGCCCTTTCAGGGGTTTCTCTCTAATTTTTAAACAACCAAAATAAAAAATCAATGAAACCCTTAAACGTAACTCAAAAACTCATTAATGATCATCTGGTTGATGGCGAACTCGTACCGGGCAAGGAGATTGGTCTTAAAATAGATCAGGCTCTACTTCAGGATGCTACCGGAACTCTGGTACAGCTTGAGCTGGAGGCGATGAATCTAAAAAAAGCCAAAACCGAGGTTGCTGTACAATATGTAGACCACAACCTGTTGCAAACCGATTTTAAAAATGCCGATGATCACGCTTTTTTGCATAGTGCGGCTCAAAAATTCGGACTTTGGTTTAGCCGCCCGGGTAATGGAGTAAGTCATCCCGTTCATATGGAGCGTTTTGGCAAACCGGGGAAGACATTAGTTGGAAGTGACAGTCACAGCTGTGCTGCAGGCTCCCTGGGTATGCTCGCGATAGGAACCGGTGGTCTGGATGTCGCGGCGGCTATTGCCGGACAACCTTATTTTGTAAAAATGCCGAAAGTGATGGGCGTAAAGCTCACCGGCAAATTACCCGATTGGGTGAGTGCCAAAGATGTAATTCTTGAAATGTTGCGTCGCCATGATGTAAAAGGAGGCGTTGGTAAAATAATCGAATACTACGGAGAAGGATTAAAGCATCTCAGTGCGATGGATCGTCACGTGATTGCCAATATGGGTGCTGAATTAGGCGCTACTACTACGGTTTTTCCAAGTGATCAGGAAACCAAACGATTTTTAAAGTCTCAGGATCGTGAAGCAGACTGGATTGAATTACTGGCAGATGAAGGCTGTGATTACGATCTGCACGAGCATATAGAATTGGATAAACTGGTGCCGCTTATTGCCTTACCTACAAGCCCCGGAAACGTGGTTCCCGTGAGTGAGGTGGCCGGTAAACCCATTTCTCAGGTCGTGATTGGTTCGTCTGCAAATCCCGGTCTACGCGACTTTTGGATTGCCGGAGCCATTGTAAAAGGAAAATCGGTTAATCCCGATGTTTCTTTTGATGTCAACCCGACCAGTCGCCAAATCATTCAAAATATGATAGATACCAAGGCTTTTGCCAACCTGATCACCGCAGGAGCACGTTTTCACCAGAGTGGGTGTATGGGCTGTATCGGGATGGGGCAGGCTCCCGCTAGCGGTACCATCAGTCTGCGTACGATGCCGCGTAATTTCCCTGACCGCTCCGGTACCAAGGACGATCAGGTGCATTTATGCAGCCCCGAGACCGCTGCGGCTTCGGCATTAACCGGTAAAATCACTGATCCGCGGGATTTAGCCGATCTGTATGATATGAGCTATCCGAAATATAAAGATCCCGAATTGCACATCATCAATATGGATATGCTGGTGCCGCCGGCAGAAGATGGTAGTAAAGTGGAACTCAAAAAAGGACCGAATATCAAATCCTTACCGCATATTGATGCGCTTCGGGACAGTTATAAAATTCCGGTTTTATTGAAGATGGGCGATAATATTTCGACCGATGAGATTTTAAAAGCCGGTGCCGAAGTGCTTCCATTTCGGTCCAACCTGCCCGAAATCAGTAAGTACAGTTACACGGTGATAGATGAAACCTTCTACGACCGGGCGATGGAAACCAAGGAGCAGGTGGGAGGCCATATTGTGGTTGCCGGTGAGAATTATGCACAGGGAAGTAGCCGAGAGCACGCCGCTTTGGCACCCAAGTATTTAGGACAGGTAGCTGTAATAGCCAAAAGTTACGCGCGTATTGCGTGGCAAAACTTGGTGAATTTCGGAATTCTTCCTTTGGAATTTGAAGAAGCTAATGATCTGGAGAAAATAGAGCAGGGCGATACCATTCAGTTTAAAAACTTACGCCAGCTTGTTGAAAACAGGGATACCATTGAAGTAATTATCAAGAAAAAAAGTGGTGAAATTTCAATCCCGACAAGACATACCTTAAGTGATCGTCAGATACGCGTATTGCTTAAAGGAGGTATTATCAATGATTTTAAAGAAAAACTCACGGCGTAAACAACCTCGGGGCGAGATAGCCTTTGGCAGCGTCAAAAAAATCATTTGATAACAAAATTTAGGGACGGATACTGAATTACCCGGCGTATTTTAGTATCCGTCTTTGATTTAAGACCTTATAAAATTGCTATAACAGACAAATTATGACAACAGAGAAAGATCATGAGTTCTTTATGCGAAAAGCTATTAACTGGGCCGCTAAAGGCAGTAAAACCGAAGGCGGAGGCGCTTTTGGAGCACTTATCGTTAAAGACGGAAGCATTATTGCCGAAGGGCATAACCAGGTAGGAGCAAAAACCGATTGTACCCAGCACGCCGAACTGGCGATGATACAGGAAGCCTGTACCAAAATGGGTTCAAAAAGCCTTAAAGGCTGTGTGCTGTATACCAGCTGTGAACCCTGCCTGATGTGTCTGGGCACCACGCGCTGGGCAGAGTTGGATCAAGTGTTTTATGGCGCTTCGGCAGCTGATGCTAAAGAGGCAGGGTATATTTACAGTGATTTGTTTTACAATTCGCATACCGGTAAGCGTCACGCCGAATTTAAATTGAAACAACTGCTGCGCAATGAAGCGGTAGCAGTCTGGAATTCGTAAACATGAGCGAAGAAGAAGAAAAAAAACAGGAAAATATTGATCAGGAACTGGAGAAGGCCGAATCAAGTGAAGTAACCCAGGCAAAAAGTCACGGAGAGATTCTGAAAGAGCAAATCTGTGAAGGCCAGGAAATTTACGACCGCAGCACCAGCAGTATTTTAATGAGTTCGCTTACTGCGGGGCTCGAGATAGGCTTCAGTTATTTATTGATGTGTAGTATGTTTTACTATTATACTGATAAAATACCGGAAGAAGGCCTGTTTAAAATTTTAGCTTTTGTGTATCCGCTGGGATTTATTCTGGTAGTTTTGGGCCAATCGATCCTGTTTACGGAACAAACCTCTTTACTTACGTTACCGGTGCTCAACCGGCAGCGCGACTTGTGGAGTCTGTTGCGGCTTTGGGGACTGGTAATTGTGGGTAACCTGATTGGCGGTTTCCTTATGGGATTGCTCCTGATTTGGATAGGTCCGCAATTGGGCATTTTTGACCATGCGACCATCATCGCAATAGGTACTCATGTTGCCGATTACGATGGTTTGGTGATTTTAGTGAGTGCGCTTCTCGCGGGCTGGATGATGGGATTGCTTTCCTGGTTGATTACGTCTTCAAAAGATACTATCAGTCGTATTGTGATTATTTTTATCATCACGGCAACTATGGCCTTTACCGGCCTGCATCACAGTATCATTGGTAATATTGAGGTGTTTTCGGCATTCTTAGCGGGTCCCGAAGTCACATTTACCGATTATTTGCGGTTTCAAAGTCTGGCTTTATTGGGTAATGCAATAGGTGGCGCATTTTTTGTAGCCTTGTTAAAATACCGGGCGTTTGTATTTAATGTAAGTGATTATTAAAATTTAGATGGAAATCAAACTTAAAAAATGGTGGTTTTACGGGGCTTTTGGAGCTGTATTGTTGGGTAGCGGCCTGTCATTAGCTATCGAAAGCAGCTGGTGGAAGCACAGCGAATTGCCCGACTGGTACTGGATTTTAGGAGGAACAGCCGGAATAGGCTTGTGCCTGAGCGGTGTGGTCTTGCTAATTAAAGTCGGAATATTGAATAACGAATTAAAAAACAAAAAACGATGAAAAAAATACTTGTATTCCTGTTTGCAGGAGCTTTACTAATTTCCTGCGGAAGTATGAAAGATGCAGATGCTACAACCAATGCCGAACTCAATGAATGGATAGCAGATCGCAATTTTGAGATCGAATCTAATTTTGCGATGCCTATGAATACTGCTGCTGTAAATGCGGTGCTTAATAGCGGAATCCTGGGGCCCGGAAACAACAGCAACCAAATCAGCCTGATTGGGACACCTAACTACTTGAGAATTAAAGGAGACAGTATCGAGGCTAATTTACCTTATTTTGGCGAGCGCCGTATGGGCGGTGGCTACAATACCCGTGATGCTGGCATTACTATTGACGGATTATTGAAAGATTACCGGGTAGAAACCAAACGCGGAATGTATGTCATTCGGTTTGATGCTAAAGATACACAGGGCAATGAAATGTATAGCTTTATACTCAATTTAAGCCCTAATCAAAATGCAAACATGTCTGTCAACAGTACACAGCGATCCAATATTCAGTTTCGCGGAAGGGTAGAGGCGATTAAGGAAGCTGAAGATAAGTAGATTAGTGCTCCTGTTTATGTCCTTTTAAAACAAAAGGAATTAAGATCGCAGCAATGGCACCTACTACAACACCACCTATAACCCCCAATTTTACGGAATTCATAATCTCGTGGGTATCGAGGTAGTAAAAGCCAAAGACAAATAGTGCTACAGCAATAAAGGTGAGTGTAAAAATTTTGATACGTGGTTTCATAATAAATAGGTATTTGGTTGTTACCTAACAAATAGCTCATCAGATTTAAAGCATTTTCCCTGTTAGGCTATAAGAAAATTACTAAAGAAATGGGGGATTTTAAGCTGGGTGAATACTTAATTTCCCATTTTAAGAATAGTATAATAGTTGGGAGGACCAAGTGTTAAGGAATTTTACACCCTTAGTAGTGATTTAATCTATAGGCTGATCGAGATCGTCCAGGGTTTGTATAAAAACCTGTTTGACTTTAGGTACTTTATTTAAAATTTCCCGGTCTATTTTTTTAACCACGGCTTCCGCGTCGTTTAGGCCCAAAGCATCGTTGAGTTCGACCTCGATAACCAATAAAATATTCTCGGGGCCAAAGTGTACAGACTTGGGAAGATTCCAACGCAGGACTTCGGGATTTTCTTTTAAGATCGCGTCAATTTTTTCCAGAACTTCGGGACGTGCACTTTCTCCCAACAGTAAACCTTTGGTCTCATACGCCAGAAAACTGGCAACGACCAGGAGGAGTACACCAATCGAGATAGACGCGTAGCCATCGATGTACGGATTGTCAAGTGCGATGGACAGATATACGCCTAAAAGAGCAATAATAAGACCGGTAACCGCGGCGCTGTCTTCAATGATTACCGCAAAACTGGCAGGATCTTTACTTTTATGAATGTTGCTGATGATGTTGCCGGTGGGATGTGATTTATTGAAGTTTTTAAGCGCGATAATCAGCGAGGTTCCCTCAAACAGAATCGCTGCGACCAGCACGGCGTAATTCCAGGTGGGGTCTTCAATAATTTGTGGATCCTGCAGGCTGTGAACGCCTTCCCAGATGGCAAAACCGCCACCTAATGAAAAAATAAGAATGCTCACTACAAAACTCCAGAAGTAAATTTCTTTCCCGTAACCAAAGGGATGCCGGGCATCTGCAGGTTTTTTACCGCGTTTTAATCCCAAAAGCAACAGAAAGCCGTTACCGGTATCTATGGTAGAATGAATGCCTTCGGCAAGCATCGCCGAGCTTCCTGTAAAAAACGAAGCGGTAAATTTACTGGCGGCTATGAGCAGGTTTGCTGCAATTGCTCCGTAAATCGAAATTTTAGAACCAGATGCCATAAACAAACATTTTTTCGAAAAGTACAGCATAAACCAGAAGTAATTTAGAGATTACCACACTTTAAACTTATTTTAGCAAAAGAGGGGTTTGTGTTCACTTCCAACTATTCTATTTTACATAATGTAAATTATAGAACAAAAACAGTAATTTCTGAATAGCCGTTTTTCAGGCTATTTAGCATAATATCAGATATGACGTCCTTAGACTCATATCGTCAGGTATTATGTTAAAAGAAATTACGGCTTATCATTTAAGCATATCTGCTTAATCTATTTCTCAGTCGTTAAAAAACTCTTTCAAACTGACTGTTTATAATTCGCGTATTCTAATGGCCCGGAAATTTTTAAATACGCGATTCTCAGCGATTGGGATTTTTACGTCACACTGTCTCGAAGCTTCGGGATCAGGATCCCATCAGAATGTCACATCGAGCGCAGTCGAGAAATCACAAGCGGAATTATACTCATATGATTTCCCCCTTTGCTGAAAAAACTCCCTCGAAATGCCTGTTTATAATTTGCGTATTCTGTACAATGGTCCGGAATTTTTCAAATACGCGATTCTCAGCGATTGGCTTTTACATTAAGTCGTCATCCCGAACTCGTTTCAGGATCGCATCCAAATCTCATTTCGACCTCAGAGATAAATCACATAGGCTGGTAAATCCTCTGGACTTTCTTATGCGATTTCTCAGGCGCTGAAAATGTTCCTTCAAACTAACTGTTTATAATCACGTATTCTGTACAATGGTCCGGAATTTTTCAAATACGCGATTCTCAGAGATTAGGATTTTACATGTTTTTCGTCATCCTGTCCCGAACCTCGGGATCAGGATCGCATCATTATGGTTGTCACATCGAGCGTGTCAAATTGAGCTTTATCGAAGCGCAGTCGAGATGCTATCGAGAAATCCCACACGCCTATAAATCACATCGGAATGTCTAATGCGATTTCTCAGTCGCTAAAAAAGCTCTTTTGAAATGACTGATACTAATTTAAACTATATTAAACTAAATATTTAGTTTAATAAATTACAACCTTATTATATCCTGAACTTTTTTCCCAGTATTGCGTATAGATTCCCAATCACTCTAAACTAACTGATAAATCTCCTAAATTTCGGCTAGAAGTTCTTGAGCTGCTATCCCTACTCCATCTGGATCTAAAGCAACAGCTTTAAGGAGTACTTGTTTGGCTTCCTTCTCATTACCAATGGCGATATAGGATTCTCCAAGGTGTTTATAGGCGTTTGCGGAATCTGGGAATAGGTTTAAAACCGTAGAAAACACCTGTATTGCTGCCTGAATTTGCGGTTCGCGCCCACTTTGTAGTAAAAGGTTTCCCTGTTTAAGGAGTTCGGTCTCAAAATCGCAAAAGGCATACAACGGATCCTGAATCATTCTAGGAAGTTCTTCCGCCAGTTTATGGGTTTGTCCAGAGAAATACAGTTCTTTTACGTAGTCCATCGGTTTGGGTTTAAAATCGGGTTTGTCAAAGGCTAATGCGGCTTCTAATACCGGATCCTGATTGGTACGATACTCCTCAAAAGTCATCGCAACCGGAAGATTCGGAGCCATCCATTCGGCGTTTTCTAAAGCGGGTTTGTCCTGCCACCATAAATACGATACCGAGATCGAAACACCACTATTGGGCAAGGTTAGCGGACGGTTATCGCCCCAGAAATTGAGGTTTTCTGCAGTAGGCTCTCCCACAAAAATAACATTGGTATAATTGTCGAGTTCGTTAACCAGATTTTGACAGGCAGAAAAGGTGCGCTTACCAATGATCACAAACAGCTTTCCTATTTGATTAATGTGTTCCGTTTTAAGGAGTTCTTTGATGACGTCTTTATTCAGGTAGTTGTTTCCGCCACCGTTTAAGCGCAAATCGATGATCAGTTTTTCGGCATCCTTCGCTACAACTTCCTCTAAAACCCGAGCGTAAAAATCCCTGGTAGACTCTCCAGGTTCATCCTGAATTCTACTATGCCTTACGTACATCGCCTGCTCATCGGCTAAAAATTCTTCAAAATATACCTGATCCAGCTGCTGTAAATACAAGGGCGTGGTGTCCTGATCTCTTGCCGATAACCAGGTTGCATCCGGAGTGACAAAACCGCGATGTGTGGGTATACTGTTTCCTTTGGGCAAGGCTTTAAAGGTCTGGTTAAAAACCCTGCCGTTTTTTTCCAGCTTGAGGGTTACCGTATTTTGAAGGCTTTGGGTTAGTTTTTGTGCGTGTAAAATTTCCGGATAGCGCAGGTTGTTGATTCCATAAGCTTTAAAATATTGTGCGTTCTCTGCCGGAACTGTGGGTTCAATGGCTTGTAGCGCTTCGGCAATGGGTGTACCTGCTACGGCCAGTACCTTCGCTCCTACTGCTTCCGGATAGTTTTTGTGGGTGCCTTCAATATAGATTCCGTCTTCAAACGCATATAAATTGTACGGGAACTGAGCAAATTCCACCGGTTTTTGCCAAAAACTCAGGTGTGTATGTCCGTATTTGAATGACGCAGCCAATCGGGAGATGCCCACGATGATTTCGTGTTCCTGTAAATTCGGGATTTCCGCGTATAGGGCTTCCACTTCCCCGTCAAATGCCTCCGGGCTTGTTTTTACAAACAGAAAAGGATAGTCCTCGTGAATGGTATTCTGAAAAAACCGAAGGTCTTCCTGCCACTGCGTAGCACTTCCGTTTTCCTGTGCAAAGCCCTGAAGGGCCAATAGTAGACTGAGTATAAAGAGCATTAATTTAACCATCGTTATTTGGATTGATGAATGAAACGTAAAATTGCCAAGGGGCAATCCCAAAAAGAAATTAAAAGGAAACCGCTTTTGATTCTTCAGCAAGTCTGACCGCATTGAAATCTCGATTATGGGGTAAAGTTATGATTGTCAATAGCTTATTTTACTACCCTCACGAGTAGTTTTTAAAAATAGCTGGTTGTACACGAAGCATTTAGATGATAAAACTACCCTTAGGAGTAGTGTGTAGAAAAGGTATATTTGTTATTATGGCAGACCTTCATTCTTTTTTCTCGCTTAAAAACAGCATCGACACGCTAACGGATACCGATAAACAGCAAACTTCCAAGTATCTTGAAGTTGTAGAAGCCTTTGCCAGAACGACTTATAAGAGTGTTTATGTGATTGATTATGAGCAGAAAGGATTTGAATATGTATCTGATAATCCCTTGTTTTTATGCGGAAATACGGCTTCGGAAGTCCTGAAAATGGGGTACGACTTTTATTTTAAGTACGTGCCTGAAGCCGATCTCGAACTGCTCTTAAAAATAAATACCGTTGGATTTGATTTTTACGAAACCAAGCGGCTTGAAGAACGCAAGGACTACAGCATTTCGTATGATTTTCATTTAAAGACGGAAGCCGGAAAACCCCTGTTGATCAACCAAAACCTCACGCCCCTCTTTTTAACCGAAAGCGGAAAAATCTGGAAAGCCATTTGTTTTGTATCCCTGTCTACCCAACAGCAGGCGGGTAATATCACGATTACTAAAAAAGGGAGTTCTGAAAAACTCATCTATGATTTAACGGCAGATTGCTGGAAGGCTGTCCAAAAGCTTGAACTCACCCAACGCGAACAGGAAATCCTGCACTACGCGATTAGAGGCTACGCGATTACTGAAATTGCAGAACAGCTTTATATTTCATCCAACACGGTAAAATTTCACCGTAAAAAACTGTTTGAAAAGTTGGGCGTGGCGACGATTTATGAAGCGATTTCGTATGCTACGGTAAATAAGTTGATTTGAGTTTGTCACATCGAGCGCAGTCGAGATGTCACATTAGCCATTCACTTACATATTTATGATTGGTAACAAAAGTTTGACAGACTGATGCGATTTCTCAGTCGCTGAAAAAGCTCCTTCGAAATGACTGTTGATAATTTGAATCTATATTTCAAAATACCAGGCCACAAACGACAGTATTAAGAAAATAATTGGGAGTAAACTGATCGTCGCCCAAAGCAGTTTTTTTTTCCAGTTCGATTCCTCACTAACAATTAAAACCGAATTTAGTAAAGACCATACAAATGATCCGCAATAGAAAATAATCGATAAAAACTGGCCATATTGATAAATCCACCTTAGGTTTTGGTTTAATCTAAAGCCTTCTGTTATTAGGTCTAATAAGAAGCTGGAGAAAAAAAGAATACAAATTAGAATAGCAAATCTTTTAGTCCAATTTAATTGCTTTAAAAACGCAGCTACATTTTTTAACGTAATCATCATATCCTAATACTCCCTCCTATCCTCCTTTTCCGTCCATTGGTTAAAGGCTTTGATGGCTATTTCGGGAGCGAGTTGCTCAAAGGGTATGCTGCGTTCACTATAGGGCAACGGGATTTCTTTATAGATAAAGGCATCGTCAAAACCAATGTTTGCAGCATCGGTCTGCGTACTGCCGTAATAGACCTTATCGGGACGGGCCCAATAGATCGCACCCAGGCACATCGGGCAGGGTTCGCAGGAGCTATAAATGGTACAGCCGGTTAATTGAAACGAATCGAGATTTTTACATGCATCGCGTATAGCCGTGACTTCGGCGTGCGCCGTGGGATCATTGGTCGACGTGACTTTGTTGTTGCCTTTGCCTATGATTTTTCCGTCCTTAACGATCACACAGCCAAAGGGTCCGCCCTCGTTGTTTTGCATTCCGTTTAATGCCGCGTTTACGGCTTCCTTCATGAATTCTTTTTCTGTCATTTTTTTTTTTGGTTGTTTGGAGTAAAGATAGGGGTTAGATTTTAGATGTAAGACTTGAGATATTAGACTTGATTTATGAGTTGAAATACTAATGATGTTTTATCATACTTGAAAAACACTAACAACCAATTATGCTCTTGTTCATTTTTTCCATCGATGAAAAAACGAACCAAACCCGTCTGGTCAGCCGGGCAGGAAAATCTAGGCTTACAGAAGCTTCTCTAAATTTTTTGCTCTCTACGCTGCATGCACTTAACTCGTCCCCTGGCCTCAAACAGAACCGCCTGCTACGCTACGTTCACCGCAAATTTAACGAGAACCTTCTAATAGGCCGCTGGCGTTTGAATAGGCCTTCGCCTTAATAATACATTCTAAAATCTAAGACTTTACATGCTGTATAGTGCTTTTGATGCAGCTCTTCTACCACCTGAAACAGATCGTCATCTTCATTAAACAGGTGAAAGAAGACTTTATCCAGATTGGAGCTGCTTAACCCGTCAATGGCATTTCCATAACCGGAAAGTGCTCTTGCATTGGTAATATCCAAAAAATACTGTGCTTCTTCCTCGTCGAGATCCAGCACTTTAGCATTTGAAAAGTGAACGATTTTCCCCCTTAACTTCCCTTCAAAGAGTTCTGCTATTTCCTGAAAACTGTAGTAGTAGTCATTTAAACAAATACTATTGGCTTCTCCGGTCATCACCAGGTAAATAATTTCGTATTCTTTAAAATAATGATCGTCCATGATCAGCGTATTTAAGCTTGCTTCCAGGCCCTCAATGGTATCACAGGTTTGATAAATGCTCGCCACACCAAACTGAAGCGCCAGCTCTTCCAGGCTTTTTTGAACTTCGGTAATTTGAGTGGTATCTACATCGGGAACTCCTTCTAAACAATAAATGAATTTATCAGGATCTAAATCGTGTTTTTGGGGTAATTGGCTTCGTTTTTCCAGCACTTTTTAAACTTTTTTGGCAACGGCAAAGAGTATACTACCCTTCCCGATAGTTATCGGGATGCCTTGGATTCCGGTTTTGGTTTCTTTGTATACCTCATCGGTCGCATCTGAGGTGGTTTACTTTTTTGCTCGCAAAGTTAGAATTTAATGGAATTCTTTTTTCAGATTCTGAAAATCTTAGATTTTTAGAATTGTAGTTTTTATAGGTAATTCAGCTGCTATTGTTGCCTCCTTTTCTTTTTTAGCTCACTATCTAATAATCAAGTTGGAGTTCGTGAACCTCCTTTGTCGGTTTACATCGCCCAAAAAAGAAACAAACCCATCTGGACAGCCGGGCAGGAAAATCTAGGCTTATATTTACATCCTTGAAAACTAAGGAACTAAAAAGTATGCCGATACTGGCGTTTTAATAGGCATTCTCTAAAATAGATAAGGTTTTTTGACCGCATCAATTTAAAAAACAGCGCTTTAGCCTATTTCAATTTTTTCTATTTTTAATTGATGGGAAAAATGGTTCTACGGCGTTTTATTTTCAGTATCCGCATGGTTTCGGTTGCGCTGGTTCTGGTATGCTGTACCCAGAAGGCTTCTAAAAAGAAGTCTTTAGAGACTGTTACAACTCCCGGCGTGGATAGCGTACAGGCGCATGAGCTTATCAGGCTTTGGGAAGAGGCGCTTTCTCAAAATACCGAATTGAGTAAAACCTACGCTGAGGATTTATTGAATCTGGCCCGCAAGCAAAAGGATTCTGTTTTTATCGCTAAAGGCCTTCAGAATTTGGGCATAAGCGAATTTTACCTGGGTAATTTAGACATTTCCCAACAACATTATAAGGAGGCTGCCGGGATCTACAAAAAGCTGGGAGATCAAAAGCAGGAAGGTTCTATGTATTACAACAGCGCTATTAATTTTAAGCAACAAACCCAATACGATAGTGCATTTGCCTACAATTCTAAAGCTTCAGCCTTATTTAAAAAACTGAATGACACCTTGCGTATGGGTGCGTCCTATGATTTTGCTGCGGGCATCCATCTCGAGCTGAGCAATACCAGAGAATCTTTAGAATACGCGCAGCAGGCTGCCCGGATGTTTTTACAGGTGGGAGATACCTTGCGCTATATGGATGCGTTGACGAAGATTGCAGATAACCAGACTTTTATGAGAAAATACAGTCTGGCCCTGCAAACGTACCGGGAAGTGGCTCAAAGCTACCGCCGGGCTAATGACTTTTACTATCTGGCACCTGTACTCCTAAAAATAGGAAGTACGCTGGCAAACCTCAAACAGCTGGATAGCGCGGTGTATTATACCCGGGAAGCCCTGCAGATCAATGAAGATGGAAACTACAGCTACAATACCCTTTCAGCACTGGATGCCCTGGGCGATTTGTACAATAAGCAGGAAGATTATCAAAAAGCTGCAGAAAATTCGCGGAAGCTCATGGAATTGGCAGAAGCGCAAAACGCGGTTTTTTATAAGGTGAATGCCCTCATGATTTTGGGTGAAGCTCAACTGAAACTCAAAAACTACCAGGCTAGTATCGACGCTTTGACAGAAGGTCTGAATCTGGCTAAAAGCAATCGCATTTCTGCCAATCAGCAGCGGGCTTATTTGTATTTGGCGCAGGCTTATGAAGAACTTGGTGCCTACAACACTGCCTTGGCGAACTATAAACTTTACAAACAATCGGATGATTCACTTTTTGGAGTGGAAAGTCAGCGAAACTTTGACCAGCTGCGCACCGAGTATGAAACCGAAAAAAAGGAACAGCAAATCGGTATCCAGCAAAAAGAGATTGCCCTGCTCGAAGAAAAAACCGCAAGACAGCAACTGCAACAGGCCCTGCTTATAGGCGGCGTTGTGCTGCTTCTTTTACTCTTTGGAGCAATCACCTATGGCTATATTCAGAAAAACAGAGCAAAGACAATCGAGAGCCAGGCTATTGCACAGAAACTCGCCTTTAAAGATAAAGAGCTGGTCACGCACGTGCTCCATTTGGCTAAAAAGAACGAGGCTCTAGAAAACATCCTGCAACAGGCGCAACAGGTGCAGGAGACTCAAGACAGCCAGAGACAAACTAAAAACCTGATTCGTACCATTTCAAACGAGCTGCAGAGTGATTCGTATTGGGAAGATTTTACCCGGTATTATGAGAATGTGCATAAAGATTTTAATCTGGCCATTCAAAGCAATTTCCCCGACCTCACGGCCAATGATCTCCGGCTGATCGCTTTGCTTAAAATGAATATTTCCTCCAAACAGATCTCTCAAATTCTTCACATTTCGCCTGAAGGCGTAAAAAAAGCACGCTACCGCCTTCGGAAAAAACTCAATCTTTCCACAACAGATTCTTTGGAAAGCTTTCTACACCAGTTTCAGTAAACCCCTGAAAATACAGGGTGTCCACAATTTGTCCACCGTACAAATTCGTTTTTTTAGTCCTTAAGCCGGTAGCTTTGAAAAGCTAACAAACCGCGGTATACAATTGCTTTTGTTGTCTCAAAGTTGCATCAGGCAAAACCGATTAAACCATCTTTAAAAACGCATTATGAATACACGATTTATTTTTCGATCTCTCCCCTGTCTCCTGATTTCGGTATGGTTCTTAAGCTGCAGCAGCAGTGATGATGAACCAGTAGATCCCGGATCCGATGGAAAGGTGGAGGTGCTTCCCTCCCCTATTCAAACTTCTGAATTTGAGACCGATCCCGGTGAAATTGGTATCAGTCTCAGTACACGGGACATCGCAAAATTGGGCTATACTCCTGCTAAAATGCGTGTGGAGTTTCCAGAAACGGCTGATCTTAAAACGGAAGAGCTTGATATAGACCCCTATTTCAACATCAGCCAGGTACGGCTTGATAATGTAAATTTAAGTGAGGCCTTAAAGTCTAAACTCGAAGAAGGTGTACCTGTAAAAGTTACAGTACTTGACGCGGCAAATACGGTAATTCAAACCGAATCTTTTCCGAAGTATTCTTTCAAATCGAATTCCGCCTCCCGCGAGATTACCACAGCGGCCTTACCCGATCAATACACCGTTATTCGCTTAGCTTCAGATCACCTGTATTACATTCAGGCTGTAAGCGAGAATACTCAAATTCTGGGAGCTCCTAATGCCAATGCGTATAACTCTTCTAATATTGATGTGGCGCTCAATTTTCTTAACGTGAGTACTTTAGATTATACCACACAGGCGACTAAAAAGGCGACTACCTTCTATTTTGACGAAGTTGGAGACGGGGTTTATAATATCAGCGTGCGGGATGGTGATAAAATTTTCTACGTCTATGTTTCGTATAACAGCACCGCGCGACTCCTGTTGCAAACCTTAAGAAATCACAGTATCAATGGCGGAAATACCAATGCGACCAACCTTAAAAACTACCGCTTTAAAATCAAAAAGGCAGGGAACGGTTTATATACGCTCATTTCCGAATTTAATAATGAAACCTTAAGCTTAAACAATAACCAGTGGTATGCAGACAGCAGTAAGGATGCGGCATATTTCCGCTTTATGGATTTTGAGATTGAATGGAATGTGGAAAGTGTGGGCTTCAATTATTTACAGCCGGTACTTCCGCCCAGCAGCACTCAGACTTCGTATAACAGTACGCTACGCAATTGCAGTACAGGATCCTTGGTTCAAACCGTAGGTTCTTCGCGTACGATTGAAACCACAGAAGTGGCCGGATGGGAAGAAAGCTTTTCAGTAGCTACCAGCACTTCATTGAGTACAACCCTTACTCTGGGTATGGAGGTCGAAACCCGGTTTTTTGGAAATGCAGCGACCGCTAAGGCCGAAGTTTCCGGGACTTATGCCTCCAGCAATGCCGTAACCAGCATGTCCAGTACCAATGGAGCTTTTTCAAGTTCAGAAACGCGCAGTCTCTTTCAGGATCGGGAAATCACGGTGCCTCCAAAAACAGCTATTGCCGTTGCAGATGTTTATCAGGAATACAACAACATCCAGATTCCGTATGTACAGCGTTTCCGTATTTCAGGACGTTATGATAAAGGTAATGGCGCAGCCTTGAGCGGAGAAGAGATGCTTACCCAGTTCGCCTTCAATCAGTTTACCGGTCTGGTCACCGATATTCAGGCTGAATTTATTGAAATTACAGTCAGAGGTACCACCAGTATCAATACGCTGGTAAACACCACTACCGAAACTAAAGATATTGCCGGAGCCTGTAACTAAAAGGTCTTGTGCATTATTTAAACTAAAAAAAGCCACCTCACAGGTGGCTTTAGTATGGAGAATGGGGCGCGGCTAATGCAAATCTTCTAAAGTCTTGATTTTTCCTAAAGTCTGTGAAACTTCGTGTTTTTGACGGGTAATCATCTCCGTGATCTCGGGACGGAATTGTTTTTTCTCTAAAACTTCTTCGTACTCCTCAACGCTGGCTTTTTCCCCGCGGATGCATTCTTCCAGAATAGACTCGTCTTTGTCCGAACTAAAGGCCTGTTTGATATTCATCCAGGTACGGTGCAAATCTCCAGTGGCGCTTCCCTCCTCTTTGGGTTTTTCGTCCATTCTGATGAGCGTGTCGCTCAATTCTGTAGCAAAACGGTTCCGTAAGGCAGCACGTTCTTTGAGATATTGTTTTAAATTGGTGTTTTCTGCTTTTAGCATAGCTTCTTTATAGCCAGCTTCCGCATCGTAATTTTTTTCAAGTAAATGTTGAAGGCTTTCAACGGTTTCCTCGTGCGATCTTTCAAGCGCTTTTTCTCTTGTAGTTTCCATAATATGGTGTTTTAGATTTTTTTAAAGTATTCTTCGTTTTACCTTTTTTAGGTTGGGTACAAACTCTTCTTTAAAAGAGCGTTTGTTTTTGATCCAGTCGTAGCCGTAATAGACCACCTGTGCGAGTGTTATTAGTCTGAGTATTTTTTTCATGGTTTTTTGTTTATACTAAGGTACTTAGTTCTAATGCTTATATTATTTATATTAATACTAATTAACTCTTGATAGTTAAATTAGCCTAATTTTAACGGAGGTAATCTTATAATAAATGTAAAAACCTGTTTGTATTCCTGTTATTTTCTTGAGGTCAAAGAACTCAAAGAAAATTTCTCTATAAATCCCACTAGTTGAATAGCCTACAAATCCTATTGCAGTTTTGTGAATATCTATCTGTAACAAAAACTTGTTTGGGACTTGTGAAATCCTATTTTTGACCTCCTAAAATCTGAACTATTATGAGCGTAACCTGGTACGAATGCAAAGTAAAATATGCCAAATTTGATGAAGCCTCCGGACTTAGAAAGTTAAAAACCGAGCCGTTTCTGGTAGATGCGGTTTCCTATACCGAAGCAGAAAAACGCATTACTGAAGAGATGCGCCCTTTTCTTAATGAAGGTGAAGGCATGTTGATCACGAATATCAAAGTGGCCAATTTTGCAGAAATTCATCCGTTTGAAAACGCCGATCGCTGGTTTAAAGTAAAAGTTGCCCTAATCGCTTTTGATGAAAACAGCGGTAAAGAGCGTAAAATGAATCAATACCTGCTGGTGCAGGCCAACGATATCAAAGAAGCTTTTGAAAATACAACGCACGCGATGCGTGATACGATGGGCGAATACAGCGTCCCGGCAATTACCGAATCTCCGATAATGGATGTGTTTCCCTATTTTACCGGAGAAGAAGAAAATGACGCCCGTGTGGAGGAATTTAACAGACTTAAAGAATCGGTTCCTTCCTATCAGGATGAGGATGAGGCATTGGCTTTAGAAGATTCGCTTACGGAGTAGGTTTATTTCTCAACATTCCCCAGTCCTTCTCCTGTTGGGCTAGTTAGCGAATGGTTTTATAGTAGTATAGATTTCATTCTCAAGATTTAAAAAGAGAAATGGTATACTGTTCCATTGCCTGGGAGTTGAAGTGCAGTCGAGATGCCTCCCAAATGCGTTGGTTTTATAACTACGCTCTAATATAAGACGCTTATCTTTACAAGATGATCATACCCAAACTACATTATTGTTCTACCGGAGAATCGGTACAACAGCATTTAGATCATATACAAAAAGCCTGTACTGCCGGAGTAGAATTGATTCAATTGGGAACGACCGGAGTAAAGAAAAAGCAACTAGATGCTTTAGCAAAGGAAGCCCTAAAATTAACTGCTCACTACCAAACCCGGCTGATTATTAACTGCAATTACAGGCTTGCCCGGGAAATCAAAGCAGACGGTTTGTATTTTGATGATATAAAACAGTATTTCTCTAAAGCACGTAAAGAGTTATACACTTGGCAATCACTTGGTGCTGCCGCGCATACGCTTCAGGAATGTGAAGCTCTATTAAAAGCGGAAGTAGACTATATCGTATTGGGCCCGTTTAGATTACCTCAGAAGAATGAACCTACACCAGGCGTTTTAGGACAAAATGGCTATAGCTTAATTACTGAAGCTTTAAATACCGAAACCCCAATTCTCGCTTTTGGTGAAATCACTACAGCAGACATCAACGAATTAATAGATAATGGCGTTTCCGGAATTTTACTTTCTAACGAACTTACCACAGATTTTAATCAGGTGCGAACCTACAACCAGCTGCTAAATGCTTCGGCGACTGAAGAACAACGGCATAGCTTTGAATAAAATAATTTGAAGTGAATGTCGCAAGTAGATAAATAGAAAGCCCGTCAGAAATCTGACGGGCTTTAGAAAACTTGAAGATATGTATTAGATAACTCGTACGTTTACTGCATTCATTCCTTTGTTGCCTTCTTTAAGTTCAAATTCAACTTCATCGCCTTCGCGAATTTCGTCGATTAAACCGGTTACGTGCACAAAGTGGTCTTTTTCAACACCATTCTCAGTGATAAATCCAAATCCTTTGGTCTCGTTGAAAAATTTTACTGTTCCGTTATTCATAATAAATTGTAATTGTTAATAATTATTACAAATGTTGCAACTATGGTCCCAGTAATCATTTTAAATAAATTATCTTTCAGTAAATCAGTTATTTAGCTCAAAGCACAATCACATTCTTCCCGATACTGGTTCCGCTTTCCTGAAGTTCGTGGGCTTTCTTTAGATTTTCTACGGTAAAACCCTCAAAAGTGGTCGTCAATGTGTGTTGTAAAGTACCCTTATCAAAAAGTTCGGCCACCTGATTTAAAATATCGTGCTGGCGCTGCATATCAGACGTCTGGTGCATAGAACGAGTATACATCAATTCCCAGGAAAAGGTGACGCTTTTGTTTTTAAGCAGATTGAGGTTGAGTGGATCGCTACTCCCGGTGATAGATAGTATATGACCCTGTGGTTTGATCAGATCAGCCAGCTGTTGCCAGTACTGTTTCAGATCTACAAAATCAAGAATGAAGTCAATCTGCGCATGACCAATTGCTTCTAATTCTTCTTTTAAGTTGTGGTGGTTTACTACATGATCGGCGCCCATTTTTTTACACCAGTCTTTGGTTTCCTCTCTGGAAGCCGTGGCGATCACGGTAAGACCAGTTAATTTTTTAGCCAGCTGAATGGCTATAGAACCTACGCCTCCGGCTCCATTAAGAAATAAAATGCTTTTTCCTTTATCTGTTGCTCCATTGTATTTGATACGGTCAAATATACTCTCCCAGGCGGTTAAGGTCGTCAGAGGCATTGCAGCAGCCTCAGCCAGACTCAGGTTTTTAGGTTTATGGCCTACAACGCGCTCGTCAACCAATTGATATTCGGCATTGGTACCGGGGCGCGTTAGGTCTCCGGCATAATATACCGCATCTCCGGCTTTGAAAAGACTTACCTCCTCGCCTACTTCTTCAACAATCCCCACGGCATCCCAACCGATAATTTTTGGAGTATCAAGCTCCTCATCCTTGGCAGCATTCTGGCGTATTTTATAATCCACCGGATTCACCGATATCGCCTGAATTTGTACCAAAAGATCGCGTCCTTCGGGTTTGGGTTTTTCGGTCTCAAAGGCGATAAAACTGTTTGGTTCGGTTATGGGAAGTGATTTTTTAAATCCTATTGCTTTCATAGTTAAGTTTTCGGTTTACTTTTTACTGTTTTTGCTAAAGTTACGGGCTTCGCTGCGAGCGGATGGAATGAAAGAGGTTAAAATGTTATTAATGTGTCCAACTATTCCTTATTTGGGATTTATAATTTCGTATTGGTTTGACATTTTCTGTTGGTTTACGGTTTCAGCAAAATCATAATTAACGTTTAACCAATATCTAACCTATCGTTTAAATCAGGAATAAGGGAATCCGTTGCCGAAAACAAAAAACCCGCACTCTAAACGAGTACGGGCTTTGATCAAGAATGGTCTTCCCCTTAACTAAAACCGTTCGATCATTTGATTGTCTTTAAACAGTGCTGCGGCAAATAAATTTTGCTTGAGATTTAGCATCACGTATTCCCCATTTGCTTTGGGACCTATTGACATATAACCGGCTTCGTTTGTGCCGTTATCGGTTCCGGTAATCGAATATTTAAAGTAGGGCGTTTCAAACGATGTCTCTACCGGAGTCTTAAAAAAGTCTGAGGTCCTTGAGTCGATGTGCATCATTTCACCCTCTATAAATTTGTAATCTTTAAATTTTCCGAAGATGAGGGTACGGTTTTGATAGTACATCCCAAAGCCGTTGGCACAATCGCCACTTATGCAGGTACCTTCTTGTATTTCGCCCTGCGTATAGGTTTTACGAGACACTTCTGTTCCCTGATTATACGTTATAACTTCGCGTTGTAAACCCTCATTGCCGCGTATTTCACGTATGTGGTCGCCGGTTTTTACTCCGTTTTCAAAATGCCCCCAGGTACGTCCCTGCCCTTCACCGTATACGGTAAAACCATTTGGCTTTCCATCTTTAAAGGTTGACCAATAGTAATCGTTTTTAGCATTTTGGGTGTAACCCACACCATTGTAAGCTCCATCTTTGTAAAAGCCGTGGTAGAACTCACCGGTTCCTTTATCGTAGTAAAAGCCATAGCCATTTTTACAATCGCCTTTTGAACAGGCATCGGTTTGCGCAAAACTGAGCGCGCAGCACAGTAATAAACTGCTGAGTAGTAATGTTTTCATAATTGAGGTTTTTTACATTTCAAAACTAAAAACTGGTGGTTTTTGAGTCCATAGGGCAATTGCCCTATTTTGAGCGTTACTAAACATCTAATGCGGATTAGCTCTTAAATCCACTTCGTCCATTCTTATTTACCGGTGTAAATAAAAGGTGCCCAAAACTGCGGACTCGACAAATCAAATTGTTTGCTGTAATCCCCGCGGATAAAGGCCCGCTTGACTTCGGCGCTGGCGGTGAGGTAGTCTTTATTTTCATTAAAAATTTTGTCGTACAAATGCGTGGTATAGACCATAGTCCCGTAATCGTTTACCGACCATAAAGTCGTCAGGGTCGAATTGGCTCCCGCCATCAGCATCGCCTGATTGAGCCCCTGCACGCCTTCACCCGGAACCAGTTTACCCAAACCGGTCTGGCAGGCACTGAGAAACATAAAGTCTGTTTTGATGTCCAGGTCAGCCATTTCACTCACGGTAAGCATACCGTCTTCACCTCCCTGTGGTCTTGCATAAACCGAAAAGGCAATACTGCTAAGGTCAAAAACATACGGATGCACCATAGCATGGCTAGACAGATGTATTGCTCTGTAATTATGCAATGCACCTTCCCTGCTCATACGCTTAAATTCATTTTCGGTCATTTGGGTATCTAAACGCAGGTCAGATTTAGGAACCAGCTCGTTTATTGCCAATACTTCAGCTTTAGCGCCTTTCAAATACTTCATGGCTTCTTTCGAAAAGGTTGCAAATGCGTAGTCAAGAGGCTCTCCTTTTTGCAAAGACATCTCCACATCAAGCTCTATTCGTTTAAAATCTGCCGCGCTTTCTATTTCACGCCCCGCGCTTTCCCATTTTTGATATTTGGCATCGCCAAAAGCCAATACGTTCTTTTTATAATTGGGAACCTGACGATTACGCAAGTCAGTCAGAAGGCTACCGCTAGGTATGTAGCCTATCTCATAGTCTTCTATCAGGTATTTGCCCTGCGTGTTTTTAAAACTTTCAAAGGGCAGGAAATTAAGTACACCGTCAGCGCTTATATATAATCGCTTTTTACCTGCAAACCAGGGTTCAAGTCTGCTGATGAGGTCTATATAAAAGGAATTTGCTATGTAATCGCGATACTTAGCATCAGTGTATTTTTGCTGTACTTCGCCGCCTTCGCTGGGATTGAGAAAACTTCGGTACAATTCAGCCAATAAAACAAAGTCCCCCTTTTTATACTGCTGAAAACCGGCTTCATCAAGATTGCGGTAAACGGTATATTGCGGCTGACGCAGTTCGCGGCGTGCCATTTTTTCTTCTATCTCGCCAATATCTGCATTGCGTTCTACATAGACGCGCATCAACGCCCCTGTGGTATTTACATAGCGGTAGTTGATGTTGTTTTTGGTGATTACCGCAGCCATATACACCCCTTCGGTTGTGTTGCCTCGCAAAACATCGGTATAGTAAATGAGGGCTTCATCGGGTTTTAGGCTTTGCTGTAATTTACTCAGGCTGACCGGAGCTACACCCGCTTTTGAGGTTAATAAACCGTTTGCTTTAAGCTCTTCCATCACCGGAAAAATCTTATCGGTTTGCTTGCTTTCAAAAAGGCAGGCTATGAGGTTTCCGCCTATCTTAGTATAGAGACTCAGCAATGCTGTGCGCTCACTATCGGTTGCGGCTTTTACTTTAGGTTTATAAAGTTGAAAGGCTTTGTCATAAAATGGAACCGCTTCTGCATATTTTT
The DNA here is from genome assembly GCA_002708845.1 of Leeuwenhoekiella sp. GTDB lineage: Bacteria > Bacteroidota > Bacteroidia > Flavobacteriales > Flavobacteriaceae > Leeuwenhoekiella. Next base: position 70,654 of record PAPI01000024.1, on the reverse strand, counting down.
TTTGCATTCCCAGGTGTTGCCCATAATCGTAAAGCTCTGTCACTTTGTTTGAATTGAGGTCTGTTTCAACAGTTGTGGCTTTATCCTGAAAGAATTTTAATGCCTGAAGGTTTTCCGGAAGGGTCTTCCCAAATTGCGGATGCGCCTCATTACCGGTGCTTTTCATATAGGCAACTCCGGCCTCAGCAAGTTCGACACCCCTTGCCTTATCCCCTCCATAAGCCAAAGCCCGCGAAAGATTATAGTACGCGTTCATTTTAACTTCGGGATTGGTAACCACTTCCAGATTGGATTGCGAGGATTGCGCAATGGTAAAAGCTTCTTTAAAACGTTCCAGCTGAACCAATGAAAAGAGGTAATTGTTGACCGTCAGCATAACGGTAGATTTAGAATATGTGAATTTGTACAACTCATCAAGCATAATACTTGCAAGGATGATATTATCTTCGTAATTGCGGTTTACCTCATTGATTTTTGAAAGGATATCATAGATTTTAAATTTCATCATCGGCGCTGTTTTCGGATTGGAAAACTGCGCTTTTAAAGACGGAATCAATAGATGTGCCTGTTTCCAGTTATTCCAAAATGTGCGGGTGGCCAGCGTTTCAAGTACCTGATTGTAGTAGCTCACCGGGAAAGCCCCGGCATCCATTTGTTTCTTTACCGGTTCAAGAAGCGTTAAATAATGGGCTGGCCCTTTTTGAATCATTTCATCAGCCGTAGCACTATAGACGGGATTAAAATGCTCCCAGAAATATTTCATATTTGCCGGAGCCTCGCTGCGATGGGTATTGAGTAGCTGTTGAGCAGTCTGAGCCTGATCAGCAGTAAAGGAATTTTTATAATAATTTAGTGAGCCTGTAAGGTAATTTATTGCGGCATTGAAATCTTCTGGAGGACGCGGGTAAAAACTGTACTCCCATAACAGTTGCTTTGCCCGCACCAGATCTTTAGAATAAAATGCATACGATATGGCCGCCTGAGCTAAACGATCGTAAATAGGCTCAAGATCGTAGGCAGCCTGTACAAACTGCACTCCGGTTACCGCTTCCTCAGGGATGGAAGCGCGTGCTATGCCAACATCTAAATATAGATCGGTATTGGTGTAATACACATCGAGCAATCGATAGCCTATTTTAAAGGCTTCCCGATTGTTTCCAGATTTCTTTAGAGCTGTAAATTTGAGGAAATTTTGATTCCTGTTTATGTCAACAGGTACGGCCTGCTGTGCCCATAACGAAGCGCTAAAGACCAGACAAAGTATAAGAATTCTCATAGATCGTGGTTTTTACGATCTAAAAGTAGTGCCAGCCGGCACCTGTAATCAATAGGGCAATTGACGTATTTGCGGGTTTCGGGGTTAAAAAAATTAGAACTTAATCAGAATTAACGAATCAAGAATCAGAAATAATGAATATCCAATCACTTTTCAAGCCGCTCGTTCTCCGTTTTATTTTTGCTTCTTCCGGTATTGATGAAGTAGACTCCGGTGATGAGAATGGCTGCTGCAACGGCAGATTGTGTTGTAATTTTTTCATCCAAAAAATACCAGCCCAGAAACAAGGCAATAACAGGATTTACATAGGCTGAAGTAGTTACTTTTTCGGTAGCCACATTTTTCAGTAAATAATTAAATGCTGAAAAAGCCGCGATACTGCCAAAGAATACCAAACAAAGCATCGCGATTTGCGTACGGAATTGCCAGTTTAACGGACTGCTCCACTCCTCACCTATAATCAGACTTGCGAGCATTAGAATAAGACCGGCAGCGGTCATCTGGTAAGCCGTGCTTACAAAATGGTTCTTAGGTGTGTCTACCTGAGCAACCATAAGACTCCCGCAACTCCAGCTAAAAATCGCAGTTACCGCCAAACCTACACCCAACCAAAAATTGGGTTCTACCGCCAGCTCCCGCTGACTAACTAGCAAAATCATTCCGCATAAGCCCAAAATAACGCCAAAAATGGTCATTTTCTTCAGCTTTCGCTTTTGTACCAGCATCATTATTAAAATCGTAAACAAGGGATACATCGAAGCGATCAGCGAACCAAAGCCGCTGTCAATGTATTTTAGTGCCCAGACAAAGACACCGTTACCAACAGATAGAAACAAAATCCCCGCAAGAATGGAATTGCCCAATTGCTTCAAACTGATGTGCAGAGAATGTCCTAAAGCTTTTGCTAGAGCGAACAGAAGCAATCCGGCTGTGGTAAAACGCATACCGCCAATCATAAACGGAGGTAACTCGGTAACAGCCATTTTATTCCAGAGATAGGTTGAGCCCCAGAACACGTAAATCGCAATAAATGACAGCAGGATAAAGGTTTTTTTACGGGATAGCACGGTATTCAAATTAGCGCTGCAAAGCTCAGCTTTTTAGATGAAAGCACATCTCGTTTTTAAAAGCAAATGCTGCATTTTTTAAGGCCTTGCTTCTTTTCAAAATTTAACTTGCGGGCTTAAATCGTGTTCGCAATAAAAAACCTAAAATTCAAAGAATTTTAGGTTTTGACGAGTGTTTAGTGTTTTAATAAACAGAAACTTATGGTTCTCTAACACATCTTTTAAACAAAAAATCTTCCAGATTATTCTGATCTGGAAGATTTAAAATATAACGTATCGGGTTAGTTATTCCATCGCCTCCATGACGATACGTTCTTCGGTTATGCCCAGTTTCTTGAGATCTTCGAGAACGGCATCCATCATCGGCGGCGGTCCGCAGACATAAAACTTTTTTAGTGTGGTTGTATTGATATGCTTTTTAATAAAATCCTTATCGATATATCCGCTTGCAAACCGACTATCTTTTTCGTCTGAAAGAATATTGATAAAATCATCGCCCAACATCTTTTCCAGTTCTGCTGCATAAATGATATCTTCTTTCTTTTTATTCCCAAAAATGAGCTTGTTTCCACTCAGGCTTTGTTCTTTATTCAGATTTTTAAAAATGGCCAAAAAAGGTGTGATACCCGCGCCACCGGCTATAAAGACACCCGGTCCCTGATACTTAATCGCTCCCCAGGCATCTCCCAGAATAAGTTCGTCACCGGCTGTGAGCTTGCCCAGCTGTTCGGTCACCCCGTCGTGATCAGGATAGGTTTTAATCGTAAATTGAAGTACATCCTCTTCGGGTAAATTGGTAAAGGTAAAAGGGCGTTTTTCATCTTTCCAGTCTGGTTTGTTAATGGCTACTTCTGTGGCCTGACCCGGCTCAAAACTGAAGTTTTCAGGTTTTTCGGTTTCGATATGTAAAACATCGTGATTGATGAAGTGAATTTCTTTGATTTTTACAGTGCTCATAGTTTGGTTTTTGTTTAAAGTTAAAAACTCCTATCGGGCCTGAGTACCAAGATTTTCTTAATATCTGAGCCTAAAAGCAAAAAAGGACCGGTTAATTTATTTAAGAAACGATGTATTGAAATAAGCACTATACTCTTCAAGTAGTACTTTAAGTTTGGGAGTTATGTAATTTATACAGAATAGTTTATTCGGATCTGACTGATAATAGTTATGTAGGGCTTCACGGGAAGCTTTAAAGGCCGAAAAATCTAAAACCCGCGTAATGAGTGGTTCGCCAAAATGGCTCTGAAGTTTATGAATCGATTCTTCAGCCCTGCTCTTTTGTGCTGCTGAGAAGGTATATACAGCCGATCGGTATTTTGTTCTAAAGCTATGAGCCGAAGTGCTTTTATGCGTTCGCAAATGCACTTCAAGCAAAATGTGTAACGGTAGCTTTTCTGCATCATAATGCACAATCACGCCTTCTGAAAACCAGCTTTCGTCTCCTGTAGCAGCCACATACCCCTGCTCTACCCGTTCAACTCCTTTTAAAGATTGAAATACGGCCTCGGTACACCAATGACATCCACCACCTAGGGCTATTTTTTCAAGTTTTACCATTTCCGGAATTAAGTCTACCAATACCCAAAACCTTACATCTTGTAGTTACTTCGTTTGGCCATAGGTAATGATTAACGGCACCGCATTGGTGTCAGCTTCTTTTTCCGGCCATTTTATGGAAGGTAGTGCTCTGCGTGGTTCAGCTGCCACTGAAGTCATTAAATTTGAATTAACGTGGGCTTTGGGTTTCGCATTTTTAGCAGCGATTACCGCAGTTACTTTAAGCGCAGGATCACAGTTTTCTACAATAGTCATGCGTGGAGTTCGCTTGTATTTCAGCTGTTTTTCGGCCTTTTCGCCAATGGGGTTGTATTTGCTACCCGATTTGTAAACCAGTTCAGCATCGGGATTCCTTAAACGGATTTGTACTTTTTTATTGGGTTCTACCTGAACCGGCCCGGAATAGTTAAACGTTTTCACTACATCGCCCGTTTCCAAGCTTAAATAGCGCACCTCATAATACGGATACCAAAACCGCAAGAAAACAGAGCGATAAACCGCGTTTTGCCACCACCAGAATCCGCCTTCCTCGGTCATTTGCTGCCCAAATGGAATGATTTCCTGACGGTATACCAGCGCCCGGCAATCCGGCGAATCAGTGGTGTTCTGACGCAATTCAAAATCACCATTTATTGAAAGTATACGCCCATCTTGCGTATTTTCAGTGAGCGTTACCCAGCCCGAAGCTTCTTTTAAGGGTAGTGTGGTTTGTTCACCCTGCCATTCGGGAAAATCAATTTGGGGATTATAGGGTTCATATTCCGCAAAAACCTGTAAATCTTTAAAATCACAGTAATCAGGATCTGCACGGCAATCGGCAATAAGTCGCGCAAGCAGATTTTTGTTTTCGGGATAGTTTGCAATGACCGCCTGGCTCTGTGCACTATCCTCATCCGTGAAAAGTTCGGTATGAGCAGCCACAAACTCCGCAGTATTTTTATCCTCGGTCATACTGCTTACCAGATTGGTAGCCAGGTCTAAAAACTGTTTTTGCACGACCCGTATTTTGCTAAAGTCCAGTTTTGGGAAACCTGCGATGCTTTCGTACGGACTGAGTTCCACATATAAAATCACCGCACGCTGGTCTGCTCCTACCTGCTCTTTAAAATCTGCAGCGTATTTAAGGTAGTCGGTAAGTTCCAAGCCGTCTGGTGTGCGTCCGCCTCCTTCAGTAATGACACTGGTTTTTATATTTTTGGTGTTTTTGATTTTTTCGTTTACCGTACTTGCATCAATACTTGCAGTAAAACTGGTGGTTAAATAGGTGTTAGCACTCTTAAAAAAGAGTTCGTTTTGTGTTTTTTCATTGCTGTCCTGACTACTCAGGCTAAAAACGGAGTACAATTCACCTCCAGTATAAATACGGCTTACAAACATATCGCCACAGGTGCGTATAAAGGTTTCGGGATCTGATTGGGCAAGGTCTATCAATTCCTGCTTTACACGCGGATTGATGAGTACCAAAGGTTCATTAACATAGCGCGCTTTGATAACCGCGTGTTGCGAAAAGTCTGAAAACTCGGTATCCTGAACGGTTTTTAATTTTAATGAGTTTTTTGAGGTAATCCCGTAAATGATCATATCCAATTCGGCTTCAGCAGTAACATTAAGTGATTTTTTAAGGTCTTCTTTACTTTCTAAAATTTCCATGGTCACCTCTCCCCGATTCCCTTTTGCACCGGCCATGAGTTCGATATCGCTCTCGCTTCCTGCAAATTCCATCACGCCAAAATACGTTTTACCGGTTGTGCTGTTATACCCGTTACCAAAGTTGAGTTTATCGTAAACCGTGATTACTTCGGGATGCGGATAATCATGATCGGGTGCGATGCGTACCTCGATGCTGTCTGCTGCAGTTTCAGGTTTAAAATCGGTTTGGGTATAGGAAGTTGTTTCGGGCTTTGATTTTGGGTCGCACGCCAGAAGTACGAGCAGTGTGCAAGCGGTGAAAAATACAGGTTTCATGGTGGAGAGTTTTTGGTTAGTTACTTAAAGATAACCAAAATAAAAACCTGTAATACTGATAGTTATGTATTTAAATCGATAATTTTTACATCAACTAAAAATGCAATTACCTTAGCTTTGGGCATTTCGCAGGGTTTTAGTAGTTGACCGGTTTGGGTTTCGTAGTAATTAAGACTTATAAAATCGGTTCCACCCAATTCTTCCGCATAGATTTTTAAGCTTTTTCCGGCATTAAAATCCGTACGGGTGATGCCGTACTTTTTGTCTTTATAAAGGCCTTCAGAATAGCCAATTGGGATTTTTTGAAGAAAGGCTTTTATATCCATTACGAACTGCACGAAAGCATAGAACAACCTACTTTATCCCGCGCCCATTCCGGCCGTTTGGCAAACCAGTTTTGGTATTCCGGTTGCTCGTCATAAGGCTTTTTGAGCAGCTGATACATTTCATCAATCAGACTGTAATCCCCTTTATCTGCTGCATCTATGGCAAGTTGAGCCATATAATTACGCAGTGCATATTTGGGATTGATCCGGTTCATCGCTATCCGTCGCTCATCATCAGAACGGGATTCCTGTCGTAAACGTTTCGCATACGCGGAAAACCAATCGGTCCATTGACTTTTAATTTCTTCAGTTAATTCATTAGGAAGGTAAAAGGCATCTTCAATGAGCTTAAATCCAGCTACCGAAGCATCCTTTTTAAAATCACCTAATTTGCGGAAGAAGATCGTCATATCGGTTTCGGTAAGTTGCAGGCACTCCTCCAGATCTGCAATGAGTTTTAAATCGTCTTCGCCCGGATTCTGAAGTCCCAGTTTAGCGGCCATCATTTCCAGAGATTGAACCGCATAGCCAGACTTGTAACCGTCGAGGATTTCCTCAAAACCTTCAGATTCTTCAACCAGCGGATATAAAGCATTAGCCAACTGGTATAAATTCCACAACCCTATATTGGGCTGATTGCCATAGCGGTAGCGCTTGTGCTGGCGGTCTGTGGTATTAGGCGTCCAGCCCCAGTCAAAACCTTCTAACCAGCCGTAAGGTCCGTAATCAATCGTAAGCCCCAGAATGCTCATATTATCGGTGTTCATCACGCCATGAACAAAACCCACACGTTGCCAGTGAATGATCATCGTAAGCGTACGTTGGCTTACTTCTTCAAAAAACTTCAGATACGTCTCCTTTGATGGCGCACCCAAATGACTAAAATGCGTTTTGATGGTATAATCCACCAGTTGCTGCAAACTGGCTACATCGTTGCGGGCCGTGAAAATCTGATAATTTCCAAAACGTAAGAAGGATTCGGCTACTCGTGAAACCACGGCTCCTTTTTCATAGGCCGGATTACCATCATACATCACATCGCGTAAAACGGAATCACCGGTGAGCGCCAGAGAAAGTGCCCGGGTGGTGGGAATGCCAAGATGATGCATCGCTTCACTCATCAAATATTCTCTAATGGAAGAACGCAAAACCGCAAGCCCATCTGCCGAACGAGAAAACGGAGTCTCCCCTGCTCCTTTAAGCTGCACTGCCCAATGTTGGGTTTTTCCTTCAGCTTCAAATAAATTGATGGCACGCCCGTCACCCAATTGTCCCGCCCAATGGCCAAACTGATGTCCGCCATATACCATCGCATAGGGTTTGGTTTCGGGTAACACGCTGTTGCCGGTCATCAGATTTAAAAAGTTATCTGACTGGATTTCTTCCTGATCAAGACCCAGTTCTGTTGCCATTTCATCAGAAACATGTAAGAGTTTGGGTTTACCGGTTTCTTTGGGTGTGACATAGGAATAAAATCCCTGAATAACCTGACGCCGGGAATTTTCAGGATTGGGATCTGCGGGAAGAGTCTTAGAAAAACGATTATTGATCTTAAAAGGCATACGAGGCGTTTTATACAAAGCTACAGGTTTTAAATCTTTGTCGGGATCTGTTAGCTTTCCTGTCTTTGCATAAAAAAATTCACTGTCAGTAGGCCTGACAACGAATTGGAACTCATTTACAAATATAAAGTCGCTTACATTCCCGATTTGACACTGTACTCAAATTCATTGGAATCGCCGGCAGAACCATCGATGTCTGTGCGTGTATACACGCTGTTTATCGACTCAAATTCTAAAAGCCATCGCTCTGCGGGTCTTAGATCTTCGGTAGTACCTTCAATTTCATAGGCCGAAATAACGACATTTTTTAATGTATATACGAGATAAGCTTGACTGCCCTGCCCACCAGATTCGCTTACAAGAGTTAATTTAACTTCATTAAACCGCTGCCTTTGTTTGAGGCCCTCCAACATTGGGTTTGTAGCAATGTCAGTTTTTTTATGGATTTGGATTCCTGAAAATACAACCCGGCTGCTCACGCGCCCCGATCCTACTTTTGTCTTCGGATTTTTGACGCTAAAAGCAAAAGCATCTACAACAATCTGATCTTCAAAATTCATACGCTGGGATTCTCCCGGGATATCCGGAATCTCCAAATACATCTGATTTTGAGCCTGTAAAGTTATGGTGGTAAGAACGAGTACTGCTAATTTGAAAATTGCTTTCATAAAGTTTACTATTAATTGAGTTTGCAAGAAATATTGTTAGGTAAGCTAAGCACATAATCGAATACTCTAAAAATAGTTCATTCCTCAATTTGGATAATCAGAAAGATAACCCTTATGAAAGGGGAAATTTCCTGAAATTAAGTCAGGTAAACACGGTAATGACAGTAAAAACAACTTTTGCTGACATTACTAAGTAACCCGCTGACAGCCGTAGATGTACTTCATCTTAAAAATTTAAGAGATATACCTTCATAAATCCGTTTTATATTAAAGTTATTGTAAAGTTGACTGACAACGAGACGGTTGGAATAAGCTTTGACTAATTTAGAGTGAACATTAAAACAATTGATTATGACAACTAGAAAACAGAATACAGGAATAGCAGCAGCAGTTTTAGGTTTGGCTGGTGGACTTTTTGCGTGGTGGAAATATAAAAATGCCAGTGAAGAAGAAAAGGCAAAAATAAAAGGAAAAATTAATGATTTAGGCGAAAAATTAAAAGAAACCTATACTGACGCTGAAATCAAGGTAAAAGAAGCTTACGATGAAGTAGAGCACAAAATTACCGGAAATGATACCAAAAAATTTAAGAAAGACGTAGAGCGCGAAGTTGAGAAAATCGCAAATTAATACGTCATTTTTTTAGACGTTTCGAAAAGCGGCTCGATTGAGCCGCTTTTTTTATGGATATAACCGAGAGGTATTTTAAAAATTCTATTTTTAAATATTAATCCTTAACTGGTTGATCATATGAAAATTCACTACTATCTCTTCCTACTCCTTCTACTCGGATTTAGCGCAGCGGCGCAGGAACTTAACGATTACTTTAAACCCGTAAAATACCGCAGTATTGGTCCGTTTAGAGGCGGTCGCAGTAACTCAGTTAGTGGTGTCATTGGTGATCCACTCACCTATTATATGGGTACCACCGGTGGCGGCTTGTGGAAAACAGAAGATGCCGGGCAGCATTGGTATAATATTTCAGACGGTTTCTTTAAAACCGGTTCTGTTGGTGCCGTGGCGGTATCTGAGTCTGATCCTAACGTTATTTACGTAGGTATGGGCGAGCACGCGATACGCGGGGTGATGACTTCGTATGGGGATGGAGTTTATAAATCAACTGATGCCGGGAAAACCTGGAAGCACATAGGTCTTCCCAAAACTCAGCAAATCGCGCGTATTGTCATACACCCCAAAAGTCCGGACGTGGTTTATGTAGCTGCGCAGGGTGCAATGCAGGCTCCTACCGCCGAGCGCGGAGTCTATAAAAGTACCAATGGCGGCGAAAGCTGGGAACAGGTTTTGTTTGTGAATGAACAAACCGGCGCAAACGAACTCTCCATAGATGTTCACAACCCCAATGTAGTATACGCCTCCATGTGGGAACACCAGCGCACCCCATGGAAGATGATCAGCGGCGGAAAAGGTAGCGGTTTGTACAAATCTACTGATGCCGGAAAAACCTGGGATACGATTCATAACGGGCTTCCTCAAGAAAAAGGAAAGATGGCCATCGCAGTAAGCCGGGCTAATCCTGATAAGGTGTATTCCTTAATTGAAAGTGACAGTCAGCAGGATAAAGGCGGATTATTTGTATCCAACGACGCCGGAGAAAGCTGGAATATGGTTAGCGGTGATAACCGACTTACCCAGCGGGCCTGGTATTATACCGAAGTTTTTGCAGATCCTTCTGCTGAAAATACGGTTTACGTGATGAGTGCTCCCGCTTTACGATCAACCGATGGTGGAAAAACCTGGGAAACCTTATCCGGTACACACGGGGATTATCACGATTTGTGGATTAATCCTAACAATTCTAAAAACATGGTTATTGGCAATGACGGCGGTGCTGCCATTTCTTACAATTATGGGGAAAGCTGGTCTACGCAGGACAATATGCCTACCGCGCAATTTTACCGCATCAATACCGATAATCTCTATCCGTATAACATTTATGCCGGACAGCAAGACAATTCTTCGGTTAAAATAGCCAGTATGGCTCCGGGAAGCGGCAGTATAGGTCGTGAAAACTGGTCTGCTTCTGCCGGAGGCGAAAGTGCGTTTTTGGCTTTTGATCCTGACGATCCGCGGTATGTTTATGGCGGAAGCTATCTGGGAACCATTGAGGTTTTGGATACCGAGACCAAAATGAGTACCAACATCATGGCAGCTCCCATTCAGTATTTGGGAAAAGCCGCACGTGATATGAAATACCTGTACAACTGGAATGCCCCCATCATCTGGTCTCAGCACGAACCAGGCACTGTTTATCACGCAGCGCAACTCGTTTTAAAAACCGATGATCAAGGGAAAACCTGGACCGAATTTTCCCCGGATCTCACCCGAAATATCGATGCTAAACAAGGTAAAGGTGGCGGACCTTATACCGTAGAAGCTGTAGGTGCTGAAAATTATGGAACTATCAGCTATCTCATTGAATCGCCACACGAAGCCGGCGTTTTCTACACCGGTAGTGATGATGGTATGGTGCATATCACACGCGACAACGGCAAAACCTGGCAGGATATAACTCCAAAAGGTCTGGGCGAAACGCTTGTCAATGCTATTGAAGTTTCTCCCCACGACCCGGCAACTGCCTATATCGCCACAACACGTTATAAATTTAACGATTATACCCCGGCGATTTATAAAACAACAGATTACGGAAAAACCTGGTCAAACATTAATAAGGGTATTCCATATGGTGCTTACACCCGTGTAGTTCGCGAAGATGCTGATCGTAAGGGGTTACTTTATGCCGGGACTGAGCAAGGTGTTTACATCTCTTTTGATGATGGCAAAAACTGGGAATCCCTTCAATTAAACCTTCCGGTGACGCCTATTACCGATCTGAAAGTGCATCAAGGGGATTTGATCGTTGCTACTTCAGGACGCTCTTTCTGGATACTTGATGATCTCAAGTTGTTATCACAATATAAAAACAAGCCTTCCGGTTTTCAGCTTTATGAGCCCGAAATTTCTACCTATGGAAGCTGGTATAGCGCTTTAAATAGCAGCAATCCCGATTTTGATGGTACTTCAGATTCCGGCGGGGTAAATCCTGCCAACGGTGTGGTGTTGTATTACAACCTGTCAAAAGTGACCGATTCGATTCCCTTAAAACTGCGTGTTTATGACGCTCAGGGTAAATTGATCACCAACTTTTCTTCAAAAGCAGACGAAAATTTTAAATCCTATGCCGGCGGGCCATCACCTACACCAACGCTTTCTACACTGGAAGGACTGAATCGCTTTGTTTGGGATGGCAGACACACGGGACTTCCCGGGGTGGAAGATGTGTATATCGAAGCGGGTTACTCCGGGCACAAAGCAGCTCCGGGCACCTATAAAATGGAATTAGAATACGGAAATCAAAAAGCAACTACTACTGCAATCATTCAGCAGAATCCCAAACTCGATATTCCGGATTCACAATTTGCTGAATACGACAGCGTAATGACCGAAATGGAAACCAATGTATATGAAATGCACCAACTGGTAACAAAATTGAAAAGTGCGCAGGACCAACTTTCGGCTTTGCTTAAAAAATCAGATGCATTGCCCGAAGCTTTGCGCGAAACCGGTAAAAAGCTGGTGAACGATTTACAGGAATGGGATGAACAAATGGTGCAGCGTAAGTCTAAAGCTTATGATGATGTGGAAAACTTTGAAAACAAGTTCACCGCAAACTATATGTTTCTGCTCAATCAAACGGAAAGCAGCATCCCGCGTGTAAATGCTTCAAATCTGGAAGAATTGAAAGGTTTAAATTCCGAATGGCAAAAACTTAAAGCTGAAGGAAATGCGCTTTTGAACACGCGAATTCCTCAATACAATGCCAGCCTTTGGCAGGCCGGTATTGGTGCCATTCAGGTTAATTAAATTACCCACACTTATTGATAATTAACTGAAAACGGATTTTTTAAAAAGTCCGTTTTTATTTTTAGCTATATTCGTTAGATGAGAAAAACCCTTCCGTTTGTGCTGCTAGTTGCAGTATTCTTTAACAGCTATGCGCAGAATTATGTAGATATCGCTAATCTTTCTTACAGCGTCACGCCCCAAAACGAGTTTGAGAACAGCAACCAGTCTACTGCGGTAAAGGAATTGGAATTTCAATTTACATTTCCTAAGGTTTTAGACGAAAAAAACACCTTTATCAGTACGCTTTTACTGGAGTCGAATACTTTGCGTATAGATCCCAGCATAAATTCAGCATATACCTTTGCTTCTCTGGGAATCGCTTTGGGCTTTAACCATAAGTATTCAGACCGGCTTGCCATTACCTATCTGGTGATTCCCAAACTGGCCACGCAACTCGATGCAATGACCGGAAGAGGTTTTCAGCTCGGCGGACTCGCTTTGGCTACTTTAAAGAAAAATGAGAACTTCAGCTGGAAGTTTGGTTTGTACGCGAATACTGAAGAATTTGGTCCGTTTCTGGTTCCTTACGCGGGTTTTTACTACCTAAGTCCCAGCAAACGCTTTGAAGCTTATATCACGACCATAAACGGCGATATGAATTACATGCTCACCGACAAAATAAATATAGGTGGTGATGTCAATGGACTTACTTCCAGTTATGCACTGGGAGATCCGGTTTTCAATACTGAAAATGTCTATTTCGTTAAAAATACCACCGAGTTTTTTGCCTATTTGCGCTACCCTGTGGCCAAAAATCTCTACTTAAAAGCCAAAGCCGGTTATAGCATTACCCGTACTTACAAAGCCTTTGAAGAAAACGATCAGGTTGATCTGGGCTTGAGTCTATTCTTTTTGGGTGATGATCGCAATCAGCTGAATACGCCTCTAGCCAAAGGTGCTTTATTTAAGATGGAATTGCTGTATCGCTTTCCGCTCTAAGATTTACCCAATTTACGTACCGCTGCCCATTCGCGTAGTTTAGCGCGGGATTCTGTTGCCGGGTAGCCCAAGACTGTTTTACCTGCTTCAACATCGCCCATAACACCAGATCCGGCAGCTACTACCGCCCCACTATGAATGGTGATATGAACTTTTATAGATGCGCTTCCGCCTATAATAACTCCGTCTCCCAGCGTAACCGAACCGGCAAGGCCACTGTGCCCTGCCATAATACAGCATTTTCCTAAAATGCAGTTGTGCGCTATTTGTACCAGATTATCAATTTTACAACCGTCTCCTACGATTGTTGAATCAAATTTTCCACGGTCTACACAAGAATTTGCACCTATTTCTACGCCGTTACCAATCACGACATTACCTATATGTACGATTTTGACCAGTCCCCTGCCATCTTCTGCGGGGCGATAGCCAAAACCATCTGCGCCAATACTAACGTTGTTGTGAAAGATGCAAAAGGCTCCTATCTGTGAGCGTTCGCGGATTACCGTTCCAGACCAGATTATGGTTTGCGTTCCTATTTGGTATTCATCCATAATGGTGACATTGGGATATAACGTTACTCCATCTGAAAGTAGCGTCTTTGCACCAACATAACATCCCGGGCCTATTTTACAATCCGCTCCAATACGGGCTGTGGGATGAATATAGGCCAGTGGACTGATTGCAGTTTCAAATACCGGTGATTCCCGTTCATAAAGACTCAGCAACTTCGCCATCGCAAGATCTGCGTTTTTAACCACCAATATGGGAATTTCGCCCTTTACCAAATGCTTCAACGAATCGTTTATCACAACCGCCCCTGCTTTTGTGGTTGCATAGTTTTTCGTGTACTTAGAAGAACCTATAAAACTTACCTGCCTGGCAGTCGCCTGATCCAGGTGATTTAAACCGGAGAACGTTTGTGAGGTATCGCCAATTTTTTCTGCGGAAACAGCAATTGCTAATTGATCAAAAGTAAAAGGAGACATAAATTGAGGTTAATTCATTGTTCAAGTGATGCACCTGTAAAAGGAATTAACCTATTAAAAGCATTGATAGATAGTTATAATCTCTTTCATTTAACCGAAATAAGGCGGTTTCAAAAAGAAACTGCCTTAACGTCAAAACGATTCTAGTGTGAATTATCGACTATTTTTTCAGTAGATCAATGGGTTTTGTAGACCTATAATCGCATTAGTTTTTGCCAAAACACCTTTATCAATTTGAACAGCTCCTTTTAATTTGGGCGTTTCTGCATCTGCTTAAACCAGAGTAGTTTACCACACGCCTTTAACTATTCAGACATTTCTGGGTCTAATACGATTATCGAAAACTCGTCTTCATAAAGTCTTCATGGGTTGTGTTATGATCAGTATGCAAAGATCAGATCTCGCGATTCTTCACTAACCGGACTAAAATACGTAAGTCGGTCAAGATATGCTTCATGCTGACTTAATTAAGATGGGAAAAATACCGGAAATTATACACTCAGATTTCTGAGTTTAGCTTTTTCAGCGAGCACATCGCCCGTAAATGATAGTCTTTTGTACTAAAACAAGATTTATTTGAAGGTCTTAATATACAAACGCTCTACTTTTTCCCGAGCCCAGTCTGTTCTTCGTAAAAATTTTAAACTTGATTTTATAGAAGGGTTGCTTTTAAAGCAATTTATAGGAATGCGTGCAGCGAGCTCCTCCCATCCGTAATGATCGGCGAGACGTTCTACAATGACAGCAAGGGTGATCCCGTGTAAGGGATTATTGGGTTGTGTACTCATTACCAGTCTATGGGAAAATAATCTTTAAGAAACTTACCGCTCCAGTGTTTACCGGTGTTGATACCGTCAAATAAGGGATCAACTACACGTGCCGCTCCGTCTACAATATCCAACGGCGGCTGAAAATCATGTTGCTCCATCTTGCGTTTTGCCAGTTCTGCAGGGTCTTCATCGGTAACCCAACCGGTGTCAACTGCATTGATAAAAATACCCTCCTTTGCCAAACTACCTGCAGCCGTGTGCGTAAGCATATTAAGCGCAGCCTTTGCCATATTGGTATGTGGATGGCGGTCTTCCTTAAAAAAGCGATGAAACTTACCCTCCATTGCAGATACGTTGATGATGTGCTTACAGCCTGTAGGATGCTTCTTCATCAATTCAGAAAGGCGGTTACACAATACAAAAGGAGCCACTGAATTCACCAGTTGTACTTCAAGCATTTCAGTAGTTTCTATCTCACCCAGTTTTAAGCGCCAGCTGTTGGTCTTGCGTAAATCTACCTGTTGTAAATCTGCATCCAGTTTACCTTCCGGAAAAACTTCTGAAGCCTGTAAGCTGCTATCAAAACTGTAAGGTATCTGTGATAATTTTGCTGAAGCGCGTATTCCGATTCCCGGTTCTGGAGCGTGCCATGTTACCGGCATATTACGATTGTTGGTCGTTTTGGTGTTGAGCGACTTAAGCTCGTCAAGTAAACCTAAATGATCTTTCAAAAGTTTAGTTGCGACCTTCGGTAAATCAGCTACCGGAAGCTCTTCATTGGCCATCAGGTGCTGATAAAATCCTGCAGGTCTTCGAACCGTTTGCGCCGCATTATTGATAAGGATATCCAGTCGCTCATAGCGCTGCTCAATATAATTGCAGAAGATTTCCACACTGGGAATGTGTCTTAAATCCAACCCATGAATATGCAAACGATCTGCCCAAAGGTGATAATCTTCCTCTTTGGCAAAGCGCAACGCAGAATCAACCGGAAATCGTGTAGTGGCCACTACAGTTGCTCCAGCCCGAAGTAACATCAACGTGATGTGATACCCTATTTTAAGACGGGTGCCCGTCATCACCGCAACCTGACCGGTTAAATCGGCCGTTTGGAAACGCTTAGCATAATTAAAGTCACCACATTCGGTACACATGGTATCGTAAAAATGGTGTAGTTGGGTGTATTCGGTCTTACAAACGTAGCAATTACGAGGTGTTGAGAGTTCGCCAGTTTCGATAGCGCTTAAGTCTGCTTCAGCCAATAATTTTGGAGCTGTAAAAATATGTGCTTCCCGTGCGCTGCGTATTCCGGTTACTTTTCGCGCAGCCCGATCCCGTGCTGCCTGTTTACGCTTCTGCGCTTTTTTTGCGTCTTTTTTACGACGTGAAAATTCATCTCTTGTGGGGCGAGACAATTTTCCTGCTGCCTTAAGTAAAGCAATACGCTCATCCTGAGATAATTCAAAAATTAAATCGGTTTGTGAATTTAGCGTGTCAAGGACGCTTAAGCATGTAGCTAAATCTTCAGGAGTGATGGGTTGATCTCCCTCAATTTGGGTTTTCATCGGCAGAAAAAATTTGGGCGAAATTACTACTATTCTCCAGAATTAAATATCAAATTTTAGACATAAAAAAAGCCTTCATAACGAAGGCTTTAAGAATTTTATAAAATATGGACTTAGTCAATAACGCGAACGTTGATTGCATTGATTCCTTTTTTACCTCTTTCAGTTTCAAATTCTACGCGGTCATTCTCACGTACTTCGTCAATTAAGCCGCTAGCGTGTACGAAAACATCTTCGTTTGACCCTTCAGGATTGATAAATCCAAATCCTTTTGCATTATTGAAAAATTTTACTGTTCCTTCTTTCATTGTAGTTACTCTATTATTAATTAATTTATTTAAAAAACGCTTTATCTTATTCATATTATCTTATTTGATTTCGAGCATAAAAAGCCGCGAAACCGGTTTTACAGGTACTTGATAAGAATCTTAGAATACAGTTAAAGAAGAAGTAGTATTGTGAAGAGTAGTGTGAAAAAATTCACCTGTTTCAGAATGGAAACTTGCCTCGAGAGCGGTAATAACTTAAAAAGAGTACTGAACTTATAGATAACGCAAAACAACTCTCTGCGTTTACTGGCGTAAAGGTAAACTAATTATTGGTCTTAGCTTCAAAATAGCTGATTATCTTTTAAACACCTTGAAATTCTGAATGGTAGCTCTTTTTTTATTCACTTACAAAAAAGCTTTATTCTTTATTTAACGCCTGATATCAGGCTACTTTTTTAAATTTAAAGCTGATGACTTTTAAGTCTATCTGTTTTATTCTAACTAATCAAATACTATTAATACTTATGATAAATCCTTCACTTTCCGAAAATCAGAAAAACTGGTACAAAGATGCGGTGATATACGAACTGCACATCAAAGCTTTTTTTGACAGTAATGGAGATGGAATCGGGGATTTTGAAGGATTATTACAGAAGCTTGATTATTTAGAAGAACTGGGTATTACAGCGATTTGGTTACTACCCTTCTATCCCTCGCCCTTACGCGACGATGGTTATGATATTGCAGACTATTACAGCATCAATCCTTCTTATGGAGAGATTGAAGATTTTAAACACTTTATAGAAGAGGCTCATAAACGCGGTCTGAAAGTAATTACCGAACTTGTAATTAATCACACTTCAGATCAGCACGAGTGGTTTCAACGGGCGCGCAAAGCTCCTGCAGGTTCTAAATACCGAAATTATTATGTGTGGAGTGACAGCGTTGAAAAGTATAAGGATGCGCGTATCATTTTTACAGATACCGAACCTTCTAACTGGAGCTGGGATCCGGTTGCCGGGGAGTACTACTGGCACCGCTTCTTTGCCCATCAGCCCGATTTAAATTTTGATAATCCCGATGTGCAGGAAGAAGTCTTTAATATTATGGATTTCTGGTGCGACCTGGGTGTTGATGGCTTTAGGCTTGATGCCGTACCCTATCTGTTTGAACGCGATGGCACAAACTGCGAAAATTTGCCGGAAACGCACGTATTCCTTAAAAAACTCCGTAAACGCATAGACGATAAATACGATAACAAATTGCTGCTCGCAGAGGCTAACATGTGGCCCGAAGATTCTGCTGCTTATTTTGGTGATGGTGATGAGTGTCATATGAATTACCACTTCCCTATTATGCCGCGCATGTTTATGTCGGTAAAAATGGAAGACCGCTATCCTATTATAGATATTATAGACCAAACACCGGATATTCCTGAAAGTTGCCAGTGGGCGATTTTCCTAAGAAATCACGACGAACTCACCCTCGAAATGGTGACCGATGAGGAGCGAGATTATATGTATAAAGTCTATTCTCAGGATCATAAAGCCAAAATTAATGTGGGAATTCGCCGCAGACTTGCACCCCTGCTTGATAATAATCGCAGTAAAATTGAGCTGATGAATGTATTGCTCTTCTCCCTTCCAGGAACTCCGGTCATGTATTATGGGGATGAGATCGGGATGGGTGATAATTTCTATCTGGGAGATCGCGATGGCGTACGTACACCCATGCAATGGAGAGCAGACCGAAATGCCGGGTTCTCGATGGCAAATCCGCAAAAGTTATACCTGCCTACAATTATTGACCCACAGTACAATTCACAAACAGTCAATGTAGAGTCTCAGCAAATCAATCCGTCTTCGCTGCTCTGGTGGATGAAGCGTATATTGAATATGCGTAAAAGTTTTAAAGCCTTTGGGCGCGGCGATATCAAGTTCTTCTCCCCTTCCAACTCAAAAATACTGGCCTTTACCCGGAGTTATGGCGACGAAAATATTCTGGTGATAGCAAATCTTTCCCGCTTTTCACAGGCTGTGGAACTTGAGCTTGATGATTATGTAGATTATATTCCGGTGGAAGTTTTCAGTCATAATAGATTTCCAAAAATTACCAGTCGACCATATCTTTTTACGATGGCACCACACGGGTATTACTGGTTCTCGCTTATAAAAGCCGATGTAGCTTCTCAAGATGGTCCTTTACCACAGCTTAAAGCTTCCGGTTGGGATGAACTTTTCAGTAATAAGGCGCTTCAGGCACTTGAAGTAAAAGTATTTCCCCGTTATTTTAAAGGTCAATACTGGTTTACAGACCAAAACCGTATTGTACAATCTATTTCAGTAGATAATATCCTGGATCTGGATGTTCCAGATTTTCCAGTTAAAAACCTGATTGCGGAAGTAACCTATAACGAAGGCTTACCTGAAATTTATCAGTTTCCCGTAGCATTTGTTTCTCTGAATCACGAGAAACTTCTGGAAGAATTACCCGAAAAAGGCAAAATTTCTCAAATAACATTGGGTAATGAAGAAGGACTTCTGGTGGATGCAGTACATGTGCCCGAATTTCGTGAGTTCCTTTTTTACAACCTTCAGAAAGGCAAAACCATCAAATCAGGTAAGGAAGCGATGGTGTTTGAAAAAGGGAAAACTGCACCAGACGGCGATATAGAAGAAGTTTCTTCACGTTTAATTGAAACCCGTCGCAGCAATACTTCAATCATTTATGATCACCGCTATTTTCTGAAGTTATACCGTAGATTAGATAGTACCATAAACCCCGATGCGGAAATCTCACAGTTTCTTACCGAAACCGTTCAGTTTGACAACACCCCTCAGTATATGGGAAGTATTCGGTATAAAACTCCGAGAAATAGTGATCCTGTGCTTGGAATGATGCAGGATTTGGTAACGAATACGGGTACTGCCTGGGAAAATGCAAAAGATGCGGCGCATCGATATATAGAGCGCGTAGAGACGTCTAATATACCCGAAGTCCCAAAGTTCAACACGGAATCCCGATTGGAAAAACTCACTTTTGAGGAACTTATTGAGCGTGATCAGGAGCTTGTAGATAGTTTATTGCCCCAACGCATAAGTCTTTTAGGGCAGCGTAGTGCCGAAATGCACCAGGCACTGGCCAGTCATAAAAATCTTAAAGGCTTTGAGCATGAAGCGTTTTCGTTACATTATCAGCGTTCGCTCTATTCATCCCTACAAAGCCTGAGCCGGGAAACCTTTGAAAATCTCAAAAAATCAATACCCAGTCTTCCCGAAGGAATACAGCAGGAAGCTGAAGCAGTTTTAGAGCGAAAGAATGAAGTTTCAGAATGCTTTAAGCGTGTCTTTGACCACAAACTGGATACCGTTAAAATACGAACCCATGGAGATTATCATCTGGAGCAATTACTATGGACCGGTAAGGACTACATTATTATTAATTTTGAAGGCGAGCCTACGCGACCTTTTAGTGAGCGTCGAATTCTACGATCTGGCTTACGTGATGTGGCCTCGATGATACGATCCCTTCATTATGCGGCTTACACACCCTTTATGCAAATCAATTATGCTGATGAATACCGGGAGTCTGACCTGGAGCACTGGGCAGAACTTTGGTTTTATTATATGACGCGATTTTATTTGAAAGGCTATTGCGATACGTTAGGAGATTCTAATCTGATTCCGTCAGACACCGATGACTTCAAAGTATTGTTAGAAACCTTTATACTTGAAAAAGCAGTGACTGAACTTAATTATGAACTCAATAACCGGCCGCACTGGTCATTAGTTCCGCTACGCGGAATTCAGTCAATACTGGATTCCTGTAAATAGTGATCTTATTAAGCATAAAAAAAAAGCCGATACAATCAGTTGTATCGGCTTTTTGATTCTAATGTCTATAAACCCTAGTTTCTCAACGATTCAATGTCGATAACAAAACGGTATTTCACATCACCATTAACTACACGCTCATAGGCTTCATTAATCGTATCGATGTTGATCATCTCGATATCACTTACAATATCGTGCTCTCCACAAAAATCGAGCATTTCCTGAGTTTCTTTAATACCACCAATTAAGGAACCTGCAACATTTTTACGGCCCATAATCAGGTTGCCACCGTGTACAGCCTCAAGCGGTTCTACAGCTCCTACCATACACATGGTCGCATCAATTTTCAATAAGTTTAAATACGGATTGATGTCGTGCCCTACAGGAACGGTATTAAGTAAGAAATCAAAAGAACCCTTGTGCTTTTTCATCGCATCTTTGTCTTTAGAGATCAATACTTCATCTGCACCTAATCGCTTCGCATCTTCTGCTTTACCAGGGCTGGTGGTAATCATCACTACGTGTGCTCCCATTGCGTGAGCAAATTTGATTCCCATATGTCCCAGACCTCCAAGACCTATTACACCAACTTTATCTCCTTTTCCAACTTTCCAATGGTTTAATGGAGAGAATGTAGTGATACCCGCGCATAATAGTGGCGCTACGGCTTTAGTATCCAGATTATCGGGTACGCTAAGCACATAATAGTGATCAACAATAATTTCTTCGGAATAACCGCCAAAAGTATGACCTCCTAAATGCTTGTCTTTACCATTATACGTGCCCACCATTCCTTCTTCACAAAACTGCTCCAAATCGTGTTTACAGGGTTCGCATTCGCGACATGAGTCTACCATACAGCCTACTCCAACGGTTTGGCCTACTTTAAAATCGGTGACTTCACTACCTACTTCAAGAATTTCTCCTATAATTTCGTGACCGGGAACTACCGGATATTTAGAGCCTCCCCAGTCATTACGCACGGTGTGAATATCACTGTGACACACTCCGCAGTAAGTGATTTTTATTTTTACATCGCGAGGTTTTACATCCCGACGTTCGATATTTAGTTGTTTTAAATCTGCTTTGGCATCTGCTGCGCCATATGCTTTTACTTCACTCATAATTCTTTGTTTACTTTGAGCAATAAGTTACGCCTATATGTAAGCCTTAACAAGCATCAGATTGGGTTTTAAACTAAGTTTAACGCGAGTGATTCACTCAGGTTAACTTCCGCTGACAAATTCAAAGATCTACCTAGGATTCAGAAGTCGCAGTTTTATTGATTCTTGAAATAAAGAAGCTGCTGATCAGTATAAGACTTCCACCGACATATGTATTCCAGGTTAATTTTTCGCCCAGCAAAAAATAGCTGTAGATGATGGCGCTCAGGATTTCCAGATACATTAACGAAGCAGCTGTAGTAGCATTAAGGTGTTTTAAGCCGAAAAAGAACAAGCTAAAAACTAAAATCCCTATCAAAAGCGCATAAAAAACCGCTATACCTAATTCTTCGGCTGGTGGACTTTCAATGCCAAACAAAAACGGAAGAAACAAGACGGCTCCTGCTATATTTTGATAAAACAACAACTGATTGCGGTTGCAATGCCCTGTCTGTCTCTTAAACAGACTTACAAAAAATGCATATCCTACAGCAGCGAGCAAGGCAGCAAGCATTCCTATAAAGTCTTTCGATTCAAAACTGAAGGGCTTGTTTATGTAGGTAAAAACAATCCCGATAAAAGCAAGCAGCATCAAGTAAATCTGAGTCTTTTTAATAGGAGTTTTATAAATGAGGGACTCGATAATCGTTACAAAAAGCGGATAGATGTAAAAAAGAACAACTGCATTACCTATAGAAGTGTAGATAAAGGCGATGAGGTAAAAATACATCCGCAACGCATTGATGCCAGAAGCTAAAAGCAGCATTTTATAATTGCCACTAACCTTAAAATCATTGGCGCGTATAAGTCCCGGAAGCAGAAACAAAACGGGAATCCCGGCTCTAAACCACGCGATTGCGCCGGTTGATAAGTCGGGCATTTTTTTAATCAAAATACCATTAAGCCCGGCTATACAAGCTGCAAGGATAACCGCATATATCGCCTTTTTAGCCATAGCAATCGGTTAGGCTTCCTGCAGGAGTCGTTTTGATTTTCGGTATAAAAACGAATTGTAAATATTTCGCTTTGCGAAACGCACCTGATTTCCAGCATTATGGAATTTTAGAAACGTGGGTTTTGCTATACCAAAATATTCATATGTGCTGCCATCTGTAAAAGTGATTTCAAGTACTAAACCTTTATGCTGGTAATCAGCAATTCCCGAGTTGGTGATGGTTTCCGTATATACTTCTTTGTTTGCAGCGTGTGTTTCAGGCGCAATGCTTACCAGAAAATGGTAGGCATCAATAATCTCGCGACTTTTTAATTCGGCTTCTTCTTTGCGCACATCACCATCCTGAAATTTATCTGGATGCCATTCTTTTACCAAATTGCGGTAAGCGGATTTAAGTTGTTTTAAATCGGCGTCTTTATCTGTATTGAATAATTTTCGGTAAGCGGTAATGCGTTTCATAGCGTCTTTTTTAAGAAGGCGCGAAGTTAGGCTATTTCTGCTCCCAAAAATCGATAGGATGATTTTATTCTAAACCTTCGCAATTCTCACAATACGAGTCTCTTAAATAATCATCTTCAAGTAGTTGAAAGGTCACTCCCCCATTGTTTGAAGCATTAAAAAGGCGGCAGTACCGGGATTTGTTTCTATTAAAAGCATTCAGCATAATACTGCGGTAGTCTGAAGTCTGGGTGAGCTCCTCATCTATAATCGTAAGATTGAGGTAATAAAAGAGTAAATCTTCATCTACATCAATACGATTCACGCGATTTTCAATAAGGGCAGTTGCCTGTGCCATGTCAGAATAATACGTGAGGTATTGTGCAATACTCAAGTAATCTTCATCACGAAGGGGCACACTTTTCATAAGTGCTAATACCTGTCGTACTGCGGCATCTTTCTGACCATAATTTCGGGCACGGGCATACTTTTCACTTTGAATGATGTAATAATTGGTCAACATCCTACCAATAAGACTTTCGTCAATATCATAGGATCGTAGTTTTCGAATTTGGGTTAAAAAGGCGGCAGGATCAACCGGTTGTACGTCAAATTTCCAGATTACGAATTTGAGCGCGGCCAGATTGTATTTTATTTTGCGATTGTCCGGATCCAGATCTTCCAGTTTTTTCAGTTCGTTATACGCAATCACGAGATAGGCCTGATCTACCAAACAACGTGCAGCAGCGTTGCTGTTTAAAAAATCACTGTACTTTTCCTGCCGTGGGATTTGCATATCTTTTAACGAATCGGGATCAAGCAATTTATCGCGTACCCGACCTAAAAGCAGATTCTGAATTTCCTGAGCTTTAATCACCTCGTCATTCTGCAAGGCAGCGTTGAATTCAGTAATTAAAGTTTCCGAAGACATCGTTTTATAGCTGCTCTTCTTTTCCAGCGAAAGGCTAATCAAAGCCTTTCGGTGATTTTTTAAAATAGGTTCGAGCTTATCGCCGTCTGGCCCGGCCAGTTTTTGTTTTACTTCCGCTTTGCTGAGTTCTTTGTAAGAAGCATAGGGCGTATTCTGAATATCTTTTAGAAACTCTACCCAGTTTTCTGCGGAGGTTACTTTGGTTTCAATGGTAGGTTCCTGAAAGGTTTGCAAAGCCTTTACAATACTCGCAGCACGCTGTTCCTGCAATTCAATATTGCGCTCCAGATTGCCTTCAACGCTGCTGTAGGCTTGTATTTCAATGGCTTTAATATCAAAATCAGTCAGACGTAACGAATCGTAAACCGGCCTGATATCTTCCGCCAGATACTCTGATTTGTTTTTCTCAAACGGAATTTTGAAATTCAGCGTTTTATAGGATTTGGAAATTAACGTATCTCCTGTTTGCTCCTGCTTTTTAAACGTGATGGTGTCCAGATACACCCCCATATCCAGCAATTGCCAGTTGTAGGCTTCCAGATTGTACACCGTATAATACATACACAGGTGCTTATTGTTTAAGAACAAAATATTGTATTCCAGCGTTTCTCCTTTAAGTTCGTCGGGCAATACACCTACGCGCACTCTGAAGCCATCACCATAAGGTTTTAGACCCCGGCGCAGTACCTCTGCATAAACCGGCTTTTGTAAAAGACCGCGAATTTGATTCGTTCCCGGAGGGGTATCGTTGCAATCGTAGCGCTTTTTACTCACAATATCCAGCGCAATCCCATCACCTGATTTTTGAAACATTTGCTCAAACCAGCGCTTATCGCTTATGTTAAACCAAAGCATATTGTTGTCATCTTTTTCTACAGAAAACTGAACTTCTTTAGGTTTTTGGGCAAACAACTGCAGACAACGCTGGCAATTGGCGCGGGTTGAATTGCTGTTTGGCATAATAATGCCATACGTATCTCTTTGAGCAAAGGCGGAAGTAATCGTGAGAAAAAAGAGAAGCGTGAGAGAAAATGAGAAACGCATAAAAACTAATTGATAAGGGGTAAAAGCAGCAATATAAACACTTTATCGCTTATTTTAAATATGCATTTTTACAAAAAGTTTGACCACCACTTTTGTGTAATTCTGGGATCTTTCAACGTATTGATAGCGCCTAGTTTAGGCAAAGTATATTCAAAGCCTTTTTCTGCTGCATAGTTTACAAATTCATCTGCGGGCTCGGTCCAGTCGTGTAAAGCCAGTTTAAAACCTGCCCAATGATAAGGCATTCCCTGTTTAATTTTGGAATCCAAAGCCGCAGTTATACTTTCTTCCGGAAACATATGGATCTGATGCCATTTTTCCCCATATTGACCGCATTCTATCAATCCATAATCAAACGGACCCAGCCGCTCACCGATTACTTTGAAATGCGGACCGTATCCACCATCACCGGTAAGGTACAGCGATTCCGTTGCGGTTTTAAAAACCCAGCCGCCCCAAAGAGACTTTGCCCGGTCGTTTAATCCACGCCCCGAAAAATGCCGGCTTGGCGTAAAGGTGATATCTATTTCGGCAAAGTTTGCACTATCCCACCAGTCAAATTCAGTGATTAACGTTGGGTTTACTCCCCAGGCTTCCAGGTGTCTTGCGCTGCCAAGTGCGACATAATAGGATTTGATTTTCGGAATCAATTTTTTCATACTCGCCAGATCCAGGTGATCGTAGTGATCGTGCGTCAACAGCATCAGATCGATGTTGGGCAGGGTATCTATGATCTCAAGCGTATTTTTTGTAAAACGTTTGGAACCGAAAGGCGATATCGGTGCTGCATCAGGACCAAACATGGGGTCAATAAGCAGTGTCTTTCCATTTACGCGCAGCAGAAAAACCCCATGCCCGTACCAAATGTATTTAATACTGTCGGAAGGCGCTAAAAAGGCTTCCAAATCAATTGGCATAATGGGCAAATCGCGATTGGGTGTGGTGTTTCCTTTTTGAAAGAATAGCTTATAGAGCATTCCTGGTAGATCTTTCAGGCTAAAATCCATACCGGTTTCTACGAGATTTTCAAATTTACCGTCTTTCCAGTTGGGCGATTGCGCGTAGCGGTTTTTTAGCTCGGGAGTGATTTTGCCGCCAAATTGTTTAAACATATGCTTCCGTTTAATGGGTTAGTCGCGATTTTTCCGCATACGTTTCGGCCCGTACCACAACCAAAATCCGGTTATGGTAAAAAGCAACAAAGCTATACCCATTATCAGCGTATAAATCAGTTTGACATAGCCCTGAGTACCCAGATACGCATCGAGAATAGAGCCATCGTGAATGTTCTCAATCACATCAGAGCGGCGTTTGCCAATATGAAGTACCTTACCGGTCACACCGTCCAATTGAATGCCGTAATAATGATCTGCAAAAATAAATTTGACAATTCCCTTTTCGTTACGCACATCAATACGGTCGAGTGTGACTGAAAGATCCCGAGAAACCGAATCCCGCAGTACCGCAATCGCCTTGTTTTTAAGACTGTCCATAGGCAGCCATTGGGTCAAATCACTGCTGGTACCGGTCTGCGTTTTTGGCAACAACAAATCGCCACTGTTCTTCTTTAAACCCAGCAAGACTCCGGAAATCGAAATCACAAAAAAGAAAACAAATAAAAGTGCTCCCATCGCCCGGTGGACACTTCGAAATTGACGTAAGACTTTGGCTTGTTTTTTTCGCCTGGTGGCTGCAGACATAAGTAGATTTTATTCGGGATTTAAGAATGCCAAAAATAGGATTTTGCCACGTACCGAAACACCTGCTCCTGTTAAAGCTTAAGCAGACCGGCCTGCTTTTCTTATTTTCGCAACGCGAAAACTACAACTTTTGAATACTCACCGGCATTTTCTGCTTTTTAAACCCTACGGCTACATCAGCCAGCTGGGCAGTAATGATTTGCGCCAAAGGCGAAAGAAAAAATTTCTGGATGAACTCTACGATTGGCCGGCAGGGATTATGCCTATTGGCCGTCTGGACGAGAAGTCTGAAGGTTTACTCTTGATTACTACTGACGGAAAGTTAAGCGATCACATTAACCGAAGCGGGATTGAAAAGGAATATTATGCCCTTGTTGATGGCGATCCCACCGAAGCTGATCTGGATCATTTACGCAACGGAATCGAAATTGGCTTTGACGGTAAAAAATACACCACACAGCCCGCTACAGTTGCCCGGCTTGATGAAAATCCCGATTTACCGGAACGTGGTAAAAAAATACGAGATGCACGCCACGGTCCTACCACCTGGCTGCGTATTACGATTAGCGAAGGAAAATTTCGGCAGGTACGTAAAATGACTTCGGCTATTAATTGTCCTACCCTTAGATTAGTTCGGGTACGCGTAGAAAACCTCAAATTAGGTAGTTTACAACCCGGAGCGGTTGTGGAATGGGATGGGAAATTGTAAAAATCCATCAACTAATCACCCCACCTTCCAGTGTCTGAATAAGTCCTAAAGCTGCTCTCTCTCCGGCCATCATCGCTGCATTCAGCGAACCATTTAATTGTTGATCTCCGGCCAGAAAAATTCCGGTAGTGAGTTGGGTTTCGGTTGGAGCCATCTCATAGCGCAAATTATCAAGATTAGGCAGCGCTTTCTTTATAGTGTAACGTTTTAAAAAGCGGGTATTGGTGATTTTAGCGTGTTGCTTCAATTCGTTCTGTACATGTTTGATAAGATCTTCTTCAGACAGCTGATGTTCTTTAACAACGGATACCGAAAGCAGGCCATTTCTCCCTTCATACTCATTGGCGATATTGGTTACATAATGAATGTTGTTTACCAGTGTATTTTCGGCATTAAAAAGTCCGATAATGGGTTTGTGATAAACCGCCGAACCTTTAAATTCAAAATACAGATTGTCTACCGATTTCCATGAAAGTTGCTGCTGACTCAGGTTGCTAACTAAATCGCCTGCTTCTGTAGCGATAATCGTTCCCAGACTATGGTGCTCAGTACCATCTTCTAAGATTACTGTATTTTGAGTTACCTGCTTTACCCGTGTATTAAAGCTAAAATTCGTCTGGGTGAGCCGTTCCTGCAGTTGCAAGGGAATAGCTTCTATACCCGCACGTGGAATTACCGCAGAACCCTCGCCAAACATTTTAAAAACGAATTCAAACATACGGCTCGAGGTCTGTAGCTGATCTTCCAAATATATGCCCGTAAAAAAGGGTTTGAAAAAGCCGTTAATCATTCCCTGAGAAAAGCCGTAATCCTGCAGATACTGCAAAGTTGTTTTTTCTTCGGAAGTAAAAATGGCGTCGAGTGATTTTTTGCGCAGTTTGAAATTCAGTTTTAAAACCTTTAGTTTATCTGAAAACGAACCTATACTGCTCAGCATAGTAGGTACTGCCATGGAAAGTTCACGGGTGGGGTCTCCCAGAGCTCTTCGTTTTCCGTTATTGAAAAGTATAGCTCCCGGAATCAGTTTTTGAAGATCAAGCTTATCGTAATTGAGGTATTCCTGAGCCATGGGATAGGCATCAAGCATTACCTGAAAACCATGATCCAGCTGGTAACCTTCTACAATATCTGTTTTTACACGACCCCCTACCCGATCACCGGCTTCAAAAATTGTAGGACTATACCCGTGATTCTCAAGTACACGAGCTGCTACCAGACCGCTTACCCCTGCTCCTACAATAAAAATGCGTTTGTCGTTAGTTGATTCCATAGTTCTAGCCATTCTTTATGCTGCTCAAGATATGTAAAAGAAAAAAAGGATTAACCGGAAATAAATTCTTTTAGAAAACATTAATATCTAAGCCGCTAGCATCCTTATTTAAAGTTAACATTCAAAATTTTTGAAAGTATTTTAACTAAAGATTATCGTCCGTTGATAGCTTTCAATCAAAGGCTTAGCTTAAATTGAAATTAAAAACTATGGAACTACTTGTTACACTAGCTAAAGTTATTATTGCCATTTCGATACTCATTGTCTGGGTACTGCGCTGGGACAATATTGTAAACGAATTTAAAGAGTATGGTTTGCCTGACCTCATTCGCAATTTTGTAGGTGCTTCTAAAATTGCCCTTTCTACCCTGCTTATTACGAGCATCTGGTATCCGGGTCTGGCAGCAATCCCTGCTTTATTGATGGCCTTCCTGATGATTTGTGCTCAATTTGCACATTTTAAGGTCAATAATCCTTTTGTTAAACACCTGCCCTCTTTGACCTTACTGGCACTAAGCTTATTTATCGCAGGTTATCACTACGGATTTTTCAATTGATACTTTTACTAAAAAGCCTCGCCTTATTTACCGGTATTGCCTTTGTTTTATATGGCATCAGTTGCTTGTTAACCCAAAGAATGAAAGACGAATTTGTGCGTTTTGGACTTAGCAAATGGCGCAGAACCACGGGCTATTTACAGTTATTGGGCGGGCTGGGTATCATTACCGGTATTTTTTTTAGCACTATACTACTGGTCTTAAGTACTGCAGGACTTGCTATACTTATGCTGCTTGGGTTTATAACGCGGTTGCGAATTAGAGACAGCTTTCTGGCCTCGTCCCCAGCTTTTATTTTTATGCTCGTCAACCTATTTTTAGCTATTTATTTCTTTAAAAACTAAATGTCGATTATGGAAGATACTTCGCTTAATGTATTCGGAAAGCCTTTAATTGCTTGTTGTTACGAACCCTTAACCGGTTATTTTAGAGACGGATTTTGCAGAACAATCGAACAAGACTCAGGAACTCACGTGGTATGTGCTCAGGTAACCGAAGCATTTTTAAATTTTTCAGCAAATCGCGGAAACGATCTCATTACTCCACGACCACAGTGGAACTTTCCGGGGCTTAAACCCGGTGATTTCTGGTGTTTATGTGTAAGCAGATGGCTGGAGGCCGAAAAAGCCGGAGTTGCTCCTAAACTTAAACTGGAAGCCTGTCATCAGGAAACACTGAACTATACTACTCTTAACCTTCTAGAACAGTACGCCTTATAGCAATAGCATTACAAATTTCACCTACTTTTTGTTGCGACGGTTGTAATTTTTATCTCCGCGGGTTTTAGGTTTCTTGTATTTCTTGGCGATTTCCCGTCTGTAGCTTCCGCCCAGATTGACTTTTTTATTCTTCTCTTTTTTCTCGTGAAAACTGGCTCCACGGTCATCAGGACGTTTTGACGGATTATTAATTTCCACGTGATCGGGCTGTTCTTCAGGAAGTAATTTAGTAGAAACTTCCAGGTCTTGTGGCACATCCTTTTGCTCGATGCTACGGTTCATCAAGGCTTCAATAGCCTCCTTTTTCTCGACTTCGTCAGCAGTACCCATCAAAATGCTGTTTCCTTTATGATCTGCCCTACCGGTACGGCCTATGCGGTGCATATAGTTTTCCGGAAAACGGGGAACATCGAGATTAAATACGTGTGTGATCTGATCCAGATCGAGCCCACGCGCCATAACGTCTGTAGTAACTAAAATGCGATAGGTGCCTTTGTCAAACTGTTCGATAGCGTGAATACGATAATTTTGAGTCTTATTTGCGTGAATAACGCCTACCGATTCACCAAAGACTTCAGCAAGTTCGGTATATACCCGATCTGCGTGTTTTTTGTTGGATACGAAAATCAGGTTTTTTTGATAAGTGTCTTTGTCTTTGAGTAACTGAGTCACCAAATTTACCTTAGTATAGAAATTGGGAAGCTGGTAATAGCTTTGCTCAATAGAATCCAGTGGAGTTCCGCTTAAAGCCACCTGAATGCGCTCAGGGGCGGTAAAAAACGTATCCATAAGTTCATCTACTTCATCAGTCATCGTTGCCGAAAACATAATGTTTTGACGTCGTTGTGGCAACAGATCAAAAATATTAACCAGTTGAAACCGGAAGCCCAAATCGAGCATCACATCTACTTCATCAATCACCAAATGCTTGATCGATTTAAGCTGAAGCGTACGGCTTACGGCCAAATCGTAAAGACGACCAGGTGTACCTACAATGATGTCACAGCCCTGCGCGACTTCCTGCCGCTGAGTATTTATATTTGTCCCTCCGTAAACTCCCAGAACACGAATAGAACTGTATTTACCATACTCTTTAATCTGATCTACAACCTGCAATACGAGCTCACGAGTAGGCACCAAGATAAGAATACGCGGATTTACCTGTTTTGAAAATTTAAGACCTTCTAATAACGGCAAGGTATAAGCAAAGGTCTTACCGGTACCAGTCTGTGCAATACCTACTACATCCCTTCCCGATCTAATAACTGAAAAAGCCTGTTCCTGTATGGGTGTAGCTTCAGTAAAACCCAGGTCTTCAATCGCATAACGCAATTGTTTATTTATTTTAAAATCTTCAAAAGATGCCATGTGTGCGTATTTGCGGCAAAGGTACGTTTTTAATTCAGTTGGCAGTTGCGGTTTGTCGTTCCGGGTTTAGGGTTCAATGTTCGGATAATTTAGTTCAGAAAAATTAAACCTTTTCAGCTAATTAGAATATCCACGTATTTATCTCGTCTATTACCTTAAGTAAAATTCTCTAGTCTAAAATCTGAAGTCTAGAATCTAAAAAATCTACTCCGGTAACTGCATACTTAGACAATGTAGGGTTCCAAGACCCCAGATCAGGTCTATAGCACCGATCCCAATTACTTCGCGATCGGGGAAAAGATCGGCCAGAGTATTTAAGGCAATCCGGTCATTGGCGTCATTAAATGTAGGAACCAGCACTGTTTTATTCAGAATAAGGAAATTGGCATAGCTGGCAGGTACGCGCAGGTCCTCGTAGTTAATGGCTTTCGGCATAGGCAGTGTAACAATCGCAGGACTGCTGCCATCTTCAAGCTTTGCTTGTTGCAGGCGTTTTAAATTGTCTTGCAGGGGTTTATAATTAGCATCCTTCTCATCTTCTTCTACTACCGTCACGATGGTTTTGGCATTTACAAAACGACACAAATCGTCCACATGACCGTGTGTATCATCCCCGGCAATACCATTTCCAAGCCAAATGGTATTCGTAACACCCAGGTATTTTTTAAAAATGAGTTCGTAATCTGCTTTTGTATAATTCGGATTTCGTACCTGAACCTCGGGATCGAGAAGGCATTCTTCGGTTGTAAGCAAGGTTCCGTTACCGTTAACATCTATTGCACCACCTTCCAGAATAACAGGTTCCCCTTTGTGCATAACCTGCTTTACCGGAATTCCTAAAAAATCCCCCATACGCTTGGGCACCTGTTTGTCTAGCCTGAAGTTGCCGTATTTTGCCCAGCCGTTAAAATTAAAATTAAGCGCTTCGCGGCCCGAATCGTTTTTTACAATGATAGGGCCGGCATCGCGCATCCAGCTGCGGTTGGTTTTTTGAATAATGAATGTGACTTTACTAAGATTTACATGAGCCGCTTCAAGCAGGCTTAAAGCTTTGTCACGTATGCCTTCGCTTCCCACGAGAACAAAAACGGTTTCAGTATCTGCAATTTTTTTGATAAACTCGGCAAAGGCAAACTGAATAGTCTGGTATTTCCCCGGCCAATCGTTGCCATTTCCGGGAAAACAGAGCAAAATTCCTTGCTGTTTTTCCCATTCTGCAGGTAGACGTCGTTCTTTTCTCATGTATTAATCGAGTGCACGTTTGGTTATTTCTCCGTAAAAATCAATTCGGCGATCTCTGAAAAAGGGCCAGTTTTGACGTACATTTTCTTGCAGGTCGAGGTCAATTTCTGCCATCAAAATTTCTTCCTGATCTACAGATGCCTGAGCCAGGATTTCGCCTTGCGGACCACAAATAAAAGACTGCCCCCAGAATTCAATTCCGTTAGTATCCGGCACATATTTCTCTAAACCAATACGATTTGCGGCTGCCACATAAACACCATTTGCCACAGCGTGACCTTTCATTACATTCATCCACGCACCGTGTTGATTTACTCCGTATTGCGCTTTTTCCTGCGGATGCCAGCCTATTGCTGTTGGATAAAATAAGACTTCAGCACCCTGTAAGGCCGTTAAACGTGCGGCTTCAGGATACCATTGATCCCAGCAGATAAGCGTACCCAGATTGGACTTTTTGGTTTTTATGGTTTTAAAACCTAAATCTCCCGGAGTAAAGTAAAATTTCTCATAAAAATGGGGATCATCTGGAATGTGCATTTTTCGGTATAAACCGGCTTCGCTTCCGTCTGTATCGATGATGTAAGCACTATTATGATAAATACCGCTCATCCGCTTCTCAAAAAACGGAACAATAATCACAACGCCTAACTCTTTTGCCAATGCGCTAAAAGCGGTAAACGAAATATCGTATAGCGGCTCTGCATACTTAAAATTGTCTACATCCTCATCCTGACAAAAGTAATGACTGCTATAGAGTTCGGGCAGGGAGATCACTTCCGCTCCTTGAGCGGCGGCTTCTCGCACCCACTTTTTACACTTCTCCAGATTATTTTCCGGTGTATTGTTAAGGTTGAGTTGCAGTACTGCGATGGTGTATTTTCTAGCTTTCATACGAGACAATTTTACAGATAAATTCTAAGCAAAACCTTTTATTATCAAGGCTTTGTTTCATTTATTATCAAGAATTATTTAATATTCATTTTGAGTTTGTAAAAATGCATAATGTTTAAAAAGCAAAACCTGTTTTTGTAAAATATATAATGTTAAATCCTGAACTTCTAACCTAGAAATCTTAAAACGCTGCAGGTCCTGAGCTATCTGCTTAAAAATGCCGTTTTTTGCAAAAAAGTTTCTACTATGTCTACTATCGTTGATCAAACCGAGCTGCTCACTTCTTTGAAGACCTATTTTGGGTACGACAGTTTTAGAAGCAATCAGCAAGAAATTATAGAAACGGTACTTTCCGGAAAGGATGCCATCGTCATTATGCCCACGGGTGGCGGAAAATCTATTTGCTACCAGCTACCCGCTATGCATTTTAAAGGCCTGACGCTGGTGATCTCTCCTTTGATTGCGCTGATGAAAGATCAGGTAGACGGACTGAATGCAAACGGGATCAAGGCCGATTTTTACAACAGCAGCCAGCAGGCCGAAGACCAACAGGAAATTCTGTCTAAAGCTGCAAATGGAGAATTAAAGCTTCTCTATGTAGCTCCGGAAAGCCTTTCGGGATTATCGCCACTGCTTTCCGAAAACTACATAAGCTGCATCGCCATAGATGAGGCGCATTGCATTTCTTCCTGGGGGCACGACTTCAGACCCTCCTATCAGCAATTGGGTTTTTTAAAAAAGACATTACCTAAAGTTCCGGTTATTGCCCTTACCGCAACCGCTGATAAAGCCACGCGACAGGATATCGCCGAGCAGCTTAATATCACGCACGCCAAGCAGTTTATCAGCTCTTTTGACCGAAAAAATATTACCCTCGAGGTACGTGCCGCAGATAAACGCCTGGACCAGATCAAAAAATTTCTTGCCAAACGTCCCAATACCAGCGGTATCGTTTATTGTTTAAGCCGCAAAACAACCGAAACTGTTGCCCAATCCCTTAAAAACAAGGGTTTCAAAGCCGAATCTTATCATGCTGGTTTGAGTTTTGAAGAGCGTACCCGCGTACAGGAAGATTTTATTTACGATAAAACTCAGGTGGTTTGCGCTACTGTAGCTTTTGGTATGGGGATCGATAAATCAAACGTGCGCTGGGTGATTCATTACAATATGCCCAAAAATCTGGAAGGCTATTATCAGGAAATTGGTAGGGCCGGACGCGATGGCCTTGATGCCCATGCTTTGCTTTTTCATACCTACGCAGATGTGATTCAATTGAGGCGTTTTACTCAGGGAGCGGCAAACGAAGAAGTACAAAATGCCAAGTTAGATCGCATGAAGCAGTATACTGAAGCCCTTACCTGCCGCCGTAAAATTCTACTGAGTTATTTTGGTGAATTTTTAGAGGAAGACTGCGGAAACTGTGATGTTTGTAAAAATCCCCCTCAGTTCTTTGACGGAACTATTCTTGCCCAAAAAGCATTATCTACTATTGCAAGGGTGAAAAACAGCGAGCCTATAGGTGTCATTATCGATATTCTGCGCGGTGCGAAAAACGCGATGATTATTGATAAAGGTCTCCAAGAAGTTAAAACCTTCGGGATAGGTAAAGATACGTCCTGGAAAGACTGGCAGCATTATGTCTTGCAACTGATTAATCAGGGGTATTGCGAAATTGCCTTTCACCTGAACAATGCCTTACACTTAACTCCGTCAAGCAAGGAAGTGTTATTTAATGGAAAAAAGGTTTTGCTCACGCATCCTACCGAAGCGATTCAGCCTGAACCAGTCGTAGCAAATGAACCAAAAATTAAGAAAGGCAATGACCTGTTTGAAAAACTCAGAAAGCTGCGTGCAGAAATTGCTAAAGAGGAAGAAATTCCAGCATATTTGGTTTTTAGTGATGCTACCCTAAAAGAAATGGAACGGGTACGTCCTATGAGTGAGATGGAATTGCTGGAAATAAGTGGTGTAGGCCAGCGCAAACTTGAGGTATATGGAGACGCGTTTATTGATGCCATTTTAGATTTTCAGGCTAAAAAAATTAAAAAAAAGGGAAGTAAGACAACTACACATCAGGTAACCTTTCAACTGCTTAAAGAGGGGTTAAGTATTGAAGAAATTTCGCGAAAGCGCGATTTAAAAGATACCACCGTATATTCTCATTTGGCGAAACTGGCGTTAGATGGTGAAGCTATTGACTTATATGAGTTTGTAAGTAAAGAAGAGGTTTCGCAGATAAAGGAAGCTGCAAAAGAACTAGGCAATCCCGATACGTTAAAGCCCTATTTTGAATATTTTGAAGAGAAAATACCGTACTACAAAATACGGTTAGCACTTACACTCTTAGAGTTAGAGAAAGCGGATTAGCGCACCTGCTCAATAGTACAAAATGAATCGTAACCACTTGAGGTTCCAGACAAGCTTAGACCAACCGCTGAATAGACTTTAAAACTGATTTTTTCTCCGGCCTGCAGCTGAACAAGTGTTGAAACCGAACGTACCGGGGGAGATACATTAATGCCCAAAACAGATACATTGATAAACTTTTCTTCCGCTATCTTGGTATCAATAGTACCGGCAGCGTTGGTCTTGTAAATTGAAAGCCCAAGATCACCTGCACTTAGTGAAGAAGATTTTATTTGTGCGCTTACCCTATAAATTCCAGCGTATTCAGCTGTAAAATACCCGGTAGAAGGATCAAACTCATCCTTGATATCAAAATCTTCAGAGTCAAACTTGATAGTTACATTAGACAATAAGGCTATTGTAAAATTTGAATTGAGTTTAGCCTTAACTAGTGACTTATCCATATTCGCCAATAGCATACGTGTAGGAATACTCTCAAGCACCCCTCTTCCGTCAAAAACAGCAATAGAATCCCGGGCAGCATTTTCACTTCCTTCTACATACCCACGCACACGAAGTGCCCCATTAATATCAACCATAACATCTGGATGAGGGTCGGTAGTCCCTATTCCTACCTGTGGAAAAACAGAATATTGAGTAATCAGGAATAGAAGAAGTATTGACCTACGCATAGGAAAAATTTTACACAATTGGTAATATTAAAATAGATAATCGTCGTTAAATAAACCAGAAATAACGTTTAATTACATTGCTTTTCAGTGGATTAGTAAACTCATACTTGTAAAAATGTTATGTCTGAGATTTGTGTACAGATATATACAAGTACAATCTATTTAAGAATTCCTTAACCTTTTTTACAAGTCCTTTGTGTCCGATTCGCATCAGTTAAAGTTATCTTGAAAATAAAAATTATGAAACCAAATGATCAGGTCCCACAATTGGACCTAAACCTTATAAATGGGACGCGCTGGGAATTAAACAAGCAAAAACCACAAAGCTTTACTCTGGTACTTTTCTACAGAGGATTGCACTGTCCTATTTGTAAAAAACAACTTAAAGAATTCACCTCCAAACTTAGTGACTTTGAAGAGCGTGGAGTTCATCTTGTCGCTGTAAGTATGGATACTGAAAAGCGTGCTAAATTGTCAGCTGAAAAATGGGAGACGGGTAATTTACCTATAGGTTATGAATTAACTGAAGAGAAAGCGCGTGAATGGGGATTGTATATATCCCATGCTATCAAAGATGGTGAACCTGATGTATTTTCAGAACCGGGACTTTTCTTAATAAAACCAGACGGAACGCTTTACAGTTCAATTATTCAGACAATGCCTTTTGCCCGCCCCGACCTTGACGAACTTTTAAAAGGAATCGATTTTATACAGAAAGAAGATTATCCTGCGCGAGGTGGGAATTAATTTTTATTTTTGATTTAATAATCCAAGCCTGTTGAATTGTATAACTCAACAGGTTTTTTTATTATAATTATTATATTGCCGGCAAATCTAATTTATGACCCGCCGCTTTTATTTTGTTTCCCTACTTCTACTTTTTACACATATTTTATCTGCAAATACAGATCCTTTAAGTATTAAACTTCAGGATAATCAAAAATTAGTTCAGACCTTTTCTGCAGACTGGAAACAGGAGCAGGCTATTCATATTGCTGTGCTAAGGAATAAGGATACAAAAATGTATGAGGTTTTGCCTTTTCTACTTGATAAGTCTCATAATCCAAAAGAACTTTCTGTTATATCCCTTACAGAAGAACCACAAATTGAATCATTGCATTTTTCAGAAGATTTAGTTACAATCCTTGTAAACACTAAAGCGGGACAGGAAGTTCTTGATTTTGCTTTAGACGGTTCGTCAAGTACTAAAACAGCACTTGATAAAAGATTTGAAGACTATAAATTGAAATTACGTAGCGATGGCGTTACGCATTTGCTAAATTATGAAGATGACACCATACATATAGCTAGTATTAAAAATTCTAAGGCTATTACCACCCGTGATCGCCCCGTAATTGGCAGAACAGCAGGTTTATTGGAAGAATTGTTTAAAGATAATCTACAGGCTATTGAGACTATGGATTTTGTAGATCGTGGTTCAATTTCCACTTCAAAAGCCTATTTATATAACAACATTATCTCTTTAACTAAAGATGACCCAAAGGCTTCTTCGACTGCTCTCGTGGCCGTAAATCTGGAAGAGACCAGCCCGATATCTGAAGTGCAAGTATTTAATCAGGATGCTATCCAAAAAATAAAAGATTACAATTCGTTTTTAAACGCTGAAAAGCTTCTTGCGCTTTCGTTAAGTAAAGAAGAACTGAAATTAAGTGCTTTACCCATTGATAATCCTGAAGAGCAACCCACGGTTTACAACAATGCGCAATTGGCTCAATCTAATATTGGGGCGAACTTCAACGAGTTTTTAAAAGAAGCATCACGATCTCGAAATGCTTCGACAGTTACTACCAATGCTACTACAGATGGATCTGTTCTTGTCAGTTTAAGTTATGTTGATAAAAAGAGTTATCAGTACAACTGGTGGTTTCATCATTGGATGTTTCATAACCAAATGATGTGGCAACAACAAATGATGCAAAATAATTTAAACCAGATGATGAAATCTGTTCCTACAGGTTTTGGGCCGGCTCCCGTTGAAAATGTTCCGTATTATGATGCTGAAGAACAGATTCAATTTGTGATTACCCCTTCCGGCTTAATAGAAACTAAAGATAGCGCTGACACTAATTACGCTCAAATTGATAAAGAATCGTATCTGGAATCTTTAGATAAGGTGCGTACCTTTAGTGAACTTTCTGCCGCCTTTCTCAAAGAGGGATACAGCTATATTTATCTGGACAAGAAAAACGGCATTTTAGAATTGCGTTTTAGCAACTATAACTAGGTTTTACTTCTTGCGGTCGATCAAAACCTGTTCAATATCTTTTAATCCGTAACCTTTAGCTTTAAGCAAAATAAGATAGTGAAATAAGAGGTCTGCACTTTCGTTCAAAAAGAGATCGTCGTTATCATCTTTAGCTTCAATTACGACTTCCACAGCCTCTTCCCCAACTTTCTGTGCAATCTTATTGATGCCTTTACGGAATAAATCTGCTACATAACTTTTTTCGTTTTCCTGATTGGCTTTTCGGTCTGCAATGGTCTTTTCCAATTCAGTTAGGAAACCGAACGACTGCTCGTTATCCTCACCCCAACAATTATCTGTTCCTTTATGACAGGTTGGCCCCTGTGGATTTACACTCACTAAAAGCGTATCATTATCGCAATCATTTTTAATGGAAACCAGGTTTAAAAAATTCCCACTTTCTTCACCTTTGGTCCATAAGCGTTGCTTACTACGGCTGTAAAACGTAACTTTTTTGGTTTCGTTGGTTTTGAGATACGCCTCTTCATTCATATAGCCTAACATCAAAACCGTTTTGGTTTTAGCATCCTGTATAATTGCCGGAACGAGTCCGTTTGCGTCGTATTTAATTTGCATAATGCTCTTTTTATTTCGCTGTTGCGAAAGTATTATATCCGTACCGGAATATTTTGATTTTTTAATTCGTGTTTCAATTCAGGAATATCAATCTCGTGAAAGTGAAATACACTGGCTGCCAGTGCCGCATCAGCTTTTCCATTTTTGAAGGTATCGGTAAAGTGTTGCATATTCCCCGCTCCACCTGAAGCGATAATGGGTATGTTGAGTAGTTTACTCAGTTTTGCCAGTGCTTCATCAGCAAAACCATTTTTGGTTCCGTCGTGATCCATAGAGGTAAATAAAATCTCCCCGGCACCGCGCTGTTCTACTTCCTGCGCCCATTCAAAAAGGTCCAGTTCTGTAGGTACTTTACCACCTACTAAATGAACGGTCCACTTCCCGTTGATTTGCTTGGCATCGATGGCTACAACCACGCACTGCGAACCAAATTTAGCCGCCAGGTCGTTTATCAATTGCGGATTTTTAACTGCCGAAGAATTGATCGAAACCTTATCAGCTCCGTTCTGCAATAAAATATCTACATCTTCCACCGAAGATATTCCTCCACCCACAGTAAACGGAATATTGATTTTTTCCGCTACGCGCAACACCAAATCAGCAAGGGTTTTTCGACGTTCTTCGGTAGCCGAAATATCGAGAAACACGAGTTCGTCTGCGCCGGTCTCTGCATATTTGGCTGCCAGTTCCACCGGATCCCCGGCATCGCGCAGGTCAACAAAATTGACTCCTTTTACGGTTCTGCCATTTTTGATGTCGAGACAGGGAATGATTCGTTTTGTTAGCATTTTTATTACTATTATTATTTTTATTTCGTTTCGAGTGAAAGGCTACTGTTTGAGTATAAATCCCTCCAGCTGCTTCATAGAGATTCTACCTTCATAAATCGCTTTCCCGATGATGGTTCCTTCGCAACCTATTTCGGCCAGTTTGGGTAATTCATCAAAATGGGAGATTCCACCGGAAGCGATGAGTTTAAGTTTCTTGACTGGCCCTTCGACACGCTCAGGGTGACATTCTTCAAGTATCTTTTGATACAAATCAAAGGAAGGGCCTTCCAACATTCCATCTTTGCTGATGTCTGTACAGATTACATACGATACACCTTCTTTCTGATATTCCTGTATAAAGGGAATTAATTCTTCCTTAGACTCCTCAAGCCAACCGCTTACGGCTACTTTTTCATCCTTGGCATCTGCTCCCAGAATAATCTTATCAGCACCAAATTTAGCCAGCCAACTTTTAAAAGTTTCGCGGTCTTTCACAGCAATACTTCCTCCGGTGATCTGTTTTGCTCCACTTTCAAAAGCAATACGCAAGTCTTCGTCAGTTTTGAGTCCGCCTCCAAAATCAATTTTCAGGCTGGTTTGAGAAGCAATTTCCTCCAAAACCTTATGATTTACGATATGCTTGCTTTTGGCACCATCCAAATCTACCAAATGAAGGTATTCAATGCCGTGAGCTTCAAACTCTTTAGCCACTTCAAGCGGATGCTCGTTGTATATTTTCTTAGTGTCGTAATCTCCTTTCGAAAGGCGTACGCACTTACCGTCTATAATGTCTATGGCTGGGATTATTCTCATTCTTAAAAATTAGAAATTAGAAAAACGAAAATCAATCGTTCTTCTTAGTATTTATCTTTTTTCTCATTGTATTTATGGATGCAACTGTTATGACTAAAATCTCTGAACTCTCATTTAAAAGTCTTTCAGCCTCAGGATTCTCGGTTTCAGAGATCGCTATCAGGATTTCCAGCCAAAAGCAAGACTCATCAGCTTCTTCTTCAACAATTTTTAATTTATTAATAAAATCAGCATCTGACTTAGGTCTTTGAGATGCTCTCCAATTTGCACCTACCGAACTTGAGCTTTTCAATAATTGAAAAACAAGATTATTATATTCTCTAGATTTAGGAAGCGTAGAACAAAGTTTCCAACAATCAATTGTGAATCGTTTTGTTCTTGTTTTCAGATCTTCCATTTTCTGATTTTTGATTTCGTTTTTCTACTTTATATGGTCAAAAAGTTTTTCAAAATTTGCTCTCCCACCACTCCTGATTTTTCCGGGTGAAATTGTACTCCGTAAAAATTATTTTTTTGAAGTGCAGAGGCGTAATCAAGCTCATAATGCGTGCTTGCGATCATTTCGTCACATTGAGGCGCATAAAAACTATGAACCAAATACATATGCGAATTTTCAGAAATGTTTTTAAACAACGGACCTTTCAAATCTGAAATCTCATTCCAACCTATCTGAGGTACCTTTACGAGTTTTGAGAATTTAACGACCTTGACATCAAAAATTCCTAATCCCGAAGTGTCTCCTTCGGTAGAATGTTTGCACATCAATTGCATTCCCAGACAAATACCTAAAACAGGCTGTTTCAAGGTGGGAATGATTTTATCGAGACCTGTGGCTTTCAATTTGGCCATTGCACTACTCGCCTCTCCTACTCCCGGGAAAATTACTTTATCGGCAGCCTGTATTACTTCAGCATCGTCAGATAGCACCGCATTTATTCCCAGACGCTGAAATGCGAATTTGATGCTCTGAATGTTACCGGCACCATAGTTTATAATTACTAATTTCATTTTCTCAACTTTATAGCATTCCTTTTGTACTGGGCAATACCATTTTATCCGGATCCCGTTTTACCGCAACTTTAATGGCTTTGGC
Organism: Leeuwenhoekiella sp.; assembly: GCA_002708845.1. GTDB lineage: Bacteria > Bacteroidota > Bacteroidia > Flavobacteriales > Flavobacteriaceae > Leeuwenhoekiella. Next base: position 28,401 of record PAPI01000024.1, on the reverse strand, counting down.
AAAAGCTTTAAAAATCGCCTCAATCTTGTGGTGCTCATTAGTTCCTTCTGCTTTAATATTGAGGTTGGCACGCGCACCATCTGTAAAGGATTTGAAGAAATGGTAAAACATTTCGGTGGGCATCTCACCTATTTTCTCACGGTTGAAATCGGCTTCCCAAACCAGCCAGTTGCGGCCACCAAAATCAATAGCAACCTGCGCCAGGCAATCATCCATAGGTAAACAGAACCCGTAGCGCTCAATGCCCAGCTTATTGCCTAAAGCCTTTGCAAAGACTTCACCCAAAGCAATCGCTGTATCTTCAATCGTATGGTGCTCATCAACTTCGAGATCACCGTCTACCTGAATTTTTAAATCCATCGAACCATGACGAGCCAACTGATCGAGCATATGATCAAAAAAGGCCAGACCTGTTTTGATATCACTTTTACCGGTTCCGTCGAGATTGAGTTCGATTTCAATATCGGTCTCGTTGGTTTTGCGGGAGATAGAAGCCGTGCGGGCTTTCAACTTTAAAAACTCATAGATTTGTTGCCAGTCTGTCGTTTCAAGCGCTATATACGCATCGAGATCTTCACGCTTTGTGGTGATTTCATCCGCACCAAGATCTTTATGATCACTGATGAAAATACCCTGTGCACCTAAGTTTTTAGCCAATTCGATATCGGTAATACGATCGCCCAGCACAAAACTGTTTTCGAGATCATATTCTTCCGAAAAGAATTCGGTTAGCATTCCGGTGCCGGGTTTGCGGGTATTTGCATTTTCTTCCGGAAGTGTTTTGTCTATAAAAACGCGATCAAACACCACTCCTTCGTTTTCAAAGGCTTTAAGAATAAAATTGTGCACCGGCCAGAAGGTATCTTCAGGAAACGAATCGGTTCCCAAACCATCCTGATTCGTAATCATAACCAGTTTGTAGTCGAGTTCTTTGGCAATTTTGCTTAGATAAGTAAAAACCTTTGGATAAAAAGTAACTTTCTCGAAAGCATCAACCTGATAGCCCGGTGGCTCCTGAATAATGGTTCCGTCGCGGTCTATGAAAAGGACTTTTTGTTTTTTGGATGTAGCTTCAGTATTCATAATTTCAGTTAGGCTATTTCTTTTAAAGCGGCTATTAATTTTTTGTTTTCATCGGGTGTTCCTACCGTAAACCTTAGGGTATTTTCACACAATGCCTGTGTACTGCGGTTGCGTACTACAATTCCTTTTTGAATCAATTGATCGTAACGTTTGTTTGCATTGTCAACCCGAGCCAGGATAAAATTAGCTTCAGAAGGAAAAATATGTTTCACGAAGTTCACCTCAAGTAATACTTTAAGTAAATCGCCTCTTTGACTTAAAATAGAGGTGATTTCACTTTCGATTTTATCATTATCCAGTATACGCTCTAAAGCACGTTTCTGCGTAAGTTCGTTTACGTTATACGGGGGTTTGATCTTGTTAAGCACCGCAATAATTTCTGGGGAAGCATAACAAATACCCAGTCTGATTCCGGCCAAACCATAGGCTTTAGAAAGGGTTTGAATGATCACAAGGTTGGGATACTCCTGAAGTTTTGTAGACCAACTTTCGCCCTCGGCAAAATCGATATACGCTTCATCAACAATGACAAGGCCCCGAAATGATTCGAGCAGGGTTTTGATAGATTCCGCCTCAAAGCTATTTGCTGTAGGATTGTTTGGTGAACACAAGAAAATCATTTTTGTCTGGTGGTCAATCTGCCCTAAAATAGCAGAAACATCAGGCTGAAAATCTTTGGTCAGCACTACTTCCCTATTGGCAATATCGTTAGTTGCAGCCAGTACGCCGTACATCCCATAAGTAGGTGGCAATGTGATCACATTATCAACTTTGGGTTCACAGAAAGCCCTGAATAATAGATCAAGAACTTCGTCGCTGCCATTGCCCAATAAAATCTGATCAACCGGCACCCGTTTTACAGTAGACAAATGCTGTTTTAAGGTGATTTGCTGAGGATCGGGATAGCGATTTACACCATTGTTATACGGGTTTTCATTGGCATCTAAGAACACCATATCCTCGTGAAAATCTTTAAACTCATCACGAGCTGATGAATAGGGCTTTAACCGCGCTACATTATCACGCACCAATTTTTCTAAGTGAAATGTTGTAGGCATTAGTTCTGTTTTGCGAGTTTATTAAGACGAAGCGTTACTGCATTTTTGTGAGCTTGAAGGCCTTCAGCGGCAGCCATCAATTCGATTGCCATACCAATGTTTTGAATGCCTTCTGGAGATAGCTCCTGAAAGGTCATATTCTTCATAAAACTATCCAGATTGACCCCGCTGTATTGCTTGGCATAGCCATTTGTTGGTAAGGTATGGTTGGTTCCGGAGGCGTAATCACCCGCACTTTCGGGTGTGTAATTGCCTATAAATACCGAACCGGCGTTTGCGATATTGTCTACGTAATAATCATTGTCATTGGTGGCAACTATAAAATGTTCCGGGCCATATTCATCGATTAGCTCTAGCGCTGTCTCGTGAGAACCTACATAAATCAGCTTACTATTTGCAATAGCTTTCTCTGCAATTGCTTTACGGGGAAGAACTTCTAACTGACTTTTTATCTCTTTCTCTACAGCGGCAATAAGGGCTTTAGAAGTAGAAACCAATATCACCTGGCTGTCCGCACCATGTTCGGCCTGACTCAACAGATCTGAAGCTACAAATGCAGCATCTGCACTATCATCTGCCACCACCAGTAATTCTGATGGACCGGCAGGCATATCGATGCTCACATTGTATTTTGTTGCCATCTGTTTTGCAACAGTGACAAACTGATTACCAGGGCCAAAAATCTTATAGACCTTAGAGATGGTTTCCGTACCAAAAGTCATTGAACCAATGGCTTGAATGCCTCCTACTTTGTAGATTTTATCAATACCGCAAAGCTGTGCGGTGAATAATATTGCGGGATTGATGTTGCCCTGTTTATCAGGTGGTGTACATAAAACAACTTCCTTACATCCAGCTATTTTAGCCGGTATAGCCAGCATCAGGATGGTAGAAAATAAGGGGGCGGTTCCTCCGGGAATGTACAGACCTACTTTTTGTATAGGTCTTTTCTCTTGCCAACAGGTAACACCAGGAGCTGTCTCCACACATACGGGAACTGTACGTTGTGCTTCGTGAAAAGCTGTGATATTTGATTTTGCCAGTGTAATGGCAGCTTTTAAATCTTCAGGTAGCTGTGCAACCGCTTGTTCAATCTCGCTTGCAGAAACCAAAATATTCTCCGGAATTAATCCATCAAATTTTTCAGTATATCTTGCTACAGCAGCATCCCCTTCATTCCGAATGGCATTAAAAACGTCAAGAACGGTATCTTCAATCTGTTCATAGGTCTGCGTGGGACGTTTTAAAACTTCCTGCCAGGTTACTTTTTCGGGGTTTTCTAACTTTATCATCGTTTGAATTTTTCCGCTTTGCGAAATTAGAGTACCATTTTTTCAATATCACTAACTAAAATACCCTGAGCTCCAGAATCTTTTAGCTTGTCTATCACATCCCAGAATTCATTTTTATCGATAACCGAGTGCACACTACTCCAGCCTTTTTCGGCTAACGGAAGTACTGTAGGGCTTTTCATACCCGGCAACATCGCGATAATTGCGTCCAACCTGTCATTAGGAGCATTTAAAAGCACATATTTATAATCGCGCCCTTTTAAAACCGCCTTAATTCTAAATATTAGTTTATCAAGGATCTCCTGACGCTCCGCATCTATTTTTGGCGAAACCGCAAGAACAGCCTCAGATTTTAGCATTACCTCTACTTCTTTAAGTCCGTTTTTAAAAAGTGTACTCCCACTAGAAACAATATCACAAATGGCATCTGCAAGGCCTATGTTTGGGGCAATTTCTACAGAACCGTTGATGATGTGTAAGTCGGCATTTACACCGTGCTTATCTAAATAGGATAAAACGGTATTTGGATAGGATGTAGCAATTTTTTTACCCTCAAAATCTTTTACTGATTCGTATTTAATTCCTTTAGGCACCGCAAGCGAAACTTTACATCTTGAAAAGCCCAGTTTCTGAGATACGGCTATGTCGTCGCCTTTTTCAATAAGTACATTTTCACCAATAATTGCGATATCTACTACTCCATCTCGCAGATATTGCGGGATATCACCATTTCGCAGATAAAAAACTTCAAGTGGGAAATTTGCAGCACTTGCTTTTAGTTGATCACGACCGTTGTCAATAGATACGCCGCAATCTTTAAGAATTTGTAGTGAGTCTTCATTAAGCCTACCTGCTTTTTGAATAGCAATTCTAATTTTTTTTGTCATCGTTTGGTTTGTTGAGCTTGAGCCATGCAAACAGAAAACCCGTTTGAATGACTCAAACGGGTTATTGTTATATTATACGTAAGTTACATACACAACATCTTTACCTCGCTTGAGTGCGTGAATAAAAATGATGATGATGTAATTGTTTTGCTTTCATAATGCGTATGCGAATTTAACCAAAAAATTACATTTTGGCTTAAAATATTCAAAATGTTTTTTTCGATGTAATACAACTATTTTGAGTTAAAGTGTTATTTTTGATGACTTAACGAAGTCATGAAACGATTTTTAATTGCATTCGGAGTTTTTTTCTGCTGGTTTCTTCTGGGTATTTTGTTTATAAATACCTCAGGAGCTTTGGATCGTAAAAGTATTTTTGCTTCTGAGGTGTCAACAAAACGCGATATAGATAGTACTCCAAACGTAATTAAGCCCGAATTGGTTCCATTTGTAAATCTGGATTCTGAAGAAGAAGAAGAAGAGGAAAATCAAGATTCAATAATCAAAATGTCTGATACGATTACCGCAGCTAATCTTAATTCAAGTAATGACCAACTCATACAAGAGCTCAACAAAAACATACAGGATAACAAGCGTGAACTGGCGGAATATGAGGAGAAATTGCGAAATGCTAAAAAGAGAACAAATGCAACTTCCGTTGCACCTCGTACTTTTGATGCTTTATTTTATCCCGAATTCAAACATGCACGTTTTGTAGCTGAACAAAAGGCGACGAGTTTTTTAATTTTTGTAAAGCAAAAGTTATCTGCTGATCCCAATTTACATATTAAGGTAGTGGGACATACCGATTATATAGGGGATAAAGAGGATAATTATTTACTCGCTCTGGACGAAGCTAAAAAAGTTAGGGAGTTTCTAATAAAAAGCCTTAAATTACCTGATAATCAGGTTTCTGCATACTCGAGTGGTGAGACAGAACCTATTTATGATCGGGATTCTGCAAATAGGGAGCTCAATCACCGAATAGAAATTTATTTTGAATGACTGCATTTAGCCTAATATTACAAAGCGGAGACGACACTATAGCTGTGCCGCTTATATACATCGAGATTTTTATATTGATGCTTACTTCATTTGTGATAGGTTATTTCTTTGCATTTTTCTCCCAAAAATCAAAATATCTAAAGAAAATAACGCTACTCAGAAAGCGTGGTGAATTACCCGATCAGGAGGAAAGTTATTTTCCTGATGAAGAAGAGGATGAAGAATTGGAAGAACTTGTCGCCATTCAAACTACTGAAGAATCTACTCAATCCAAGAACAAACAAAAGTCTGGTGTTCTTGATTTTGAACGATTAGGCTATGCAGAAGCAGGAGAAGCAGATGATCTTCAAAAAATTATAGGTATTGGTCCTTATACTGAAGAAAAACTCAACACCATAGGTATTTATACTTTTGAACAAATAAGCCGATTTAATGATTCTGATATAGAACTTGTAACAGAATTAATTCAGTTTTTCCCGGATCGTATTAAAAATGATCATTGGGTAAGTAAGGCTAAAATGCTACTCGAATCCAAAAGACGATCGCAGTTAAGACGCGAAGGTCCACGAATGAAAAAAGCTTAAATCAAAAAGCCGGTCAAATATTAGACCGGCTTTTTTTAACTCTCATATAGGAGTTAATTAATTGTTGCCAAGTATAATAGGTAAGCCTGAATCTCCCGAACCTACTACAATAATTTTAGAATTATTGGATTTAGCCAACTGCAATGTGGCTTCGATACCTTTATCTTTTAAAATTTGATCATTTAAAGACTGACTCAGAATGCGGTTAGCATCAGATTTACCCTGAGCTTCAATCACCTGTCGTTCTGCTTCTTTCTGTGCAGAAATCAGACGGAACTCATATTCTAATGATTCTTGCTCCTGCTTTAGTTTACGCTCTATTGCCTCTTTAATTGTAGCTGGTAAAGTTACATCACGCACTAAAACCTCGTCCAATTCGATATACTGATCTTTGATGATTTTACGGGTTTCGTCAAAAATTTCGGCTTGTATAGCATCCCGCTTTGAAGAGTACAATTGCTCGGGTGTATAGCGACCTACTACAGATCGTGCGGCAGAACGAATGGTAGGAAGTAAAATGCGACTCAGATAATCCTCGCCAATTTCCTGATGCAATTTACCCAAATTAGCAGCTTCCGGTTTGTACCAAACCGATGCCTCCAGCTTTATATCCAAACCATTAGAAGACAACACATTCATGATTTCCTTGAGTTCCTGCCGGCGCACTTCATAAATATACACTTTGTTCCAAGGCGCTATAATATGAAAACCCTCACCCAATGGAGGCTCATCAGTAACCACACCACCTCCAAATGGGCGGTACAAAACACCCGCCTCTCCAGAATCTATGGTTACGGCAGATTTAAATAAAAGAATAATCACGATTATTAAACCGATAATTATGGGAATTCCAATTTTGGGAAGTCTATCCATTTTAAAGAAAAATTTAAGTTTAAGGTATTCTGAAATATTCAGAATCAATTGTTTGATAAGCTAATCATTTCTACTGCTAACTCAAAATTACAGATCAGATCAATCCATTATATTTACGAATAAACCACTCTGCACCTGCTGCTAATGCAATTACAAGCAATAGCCACCAAAACTGAATAAGAGGTACATTCTCAATTGTTTCGCGCTGAACAGGGGTATATTTCATATCTGAAAGCAATTGATTTATTAGTAGGTCTATCTGACTAATTGTTACAGCCATTCCTTCTGTCGCTTGCGATGCAGATTTCATTTTAGTAAAATCGGCCTGGATCACCTGGTTCTCCATATTATAATCAATCACCGTAAAAGCACCCGAAGTACTCAGATTTGAAGCCATTTCCCGAATCTGAAAGCTGTAGCTCCCCGGCTCTAACGTAGGTAATGTAAGCGTATAATTAGTACGAGATAAAACCATTGGACTTTGATAGACCACCCCATCTGAAGTTGTACTAAGCTCAAATTGCAACTTCGCACCAGAGTCAAAGATATAATTCTTGTCAAAGAACTGAGCTCGAATGACAATGCCACTGCCGCCGTAATAAAAACGCTCATATTCTGCCTGTAATCGATCTCTTCGCGTATCTGAAGCTGAAAATTGAGCTAGTTTTTCAATAAAGCCATCAAAGCTTTCAAAACTTCGTGTATCTAAAAAAGACTGACTACGCCATTGAAAAATTCCTGTACCAAAAAGCACTGCTTCTCTCCTACCATCGGTTTCTATAGCCGCAAGTAGCGGATTGTCGGTCTCGATCCCCGTAATACGCTGATTGAGAATCACATCTGCTGAAGTAGTGATATCTATTTCACCAAAAGGCGCCTGCAACGGTGGATAATTTGAAAAATCGGTATTTTCAAGCTGAAAGCTTGAAAAAGATAGATTATAAATGGGTTGAACAGCCTCGGTCTGATTATTCAAGGGGAGTTTGAAAACATCCTGCACCTGATTTAAAAATCTTCGGTCTGCTGAAGATCCCGCGATAGTAATTCGATTTTTATTAAGGTCCTTTAGAGCTGTGTAGAGATTGGTAAAAGATCTTTGGGGTTCAAAAAGAACAATCAGGTTATATTCACCAAGTTCTTCCGGTGTAGCTTCAGTACTCTTTTTAAGTGTTACTGTACGCAATTGATTACTTTCAAAAGCTTTTTTAAGAGTACCTAAGTCGGGGTGTAGTATACTGTAAACAATTAAGACTTTACTGCGTTGATCTATAATCTCAATTCCAAAACGTTTGGAATTATTAGCTGTGTTTTTTTCATCAGGTAATTCACCAATTACCACATCATAGGTCTCCGTGCCGATGGACGATGCCTGTATAAGGGTATTTAGACGTCTGGCCGGCTGATCGCTGCTTAAAGAAATAGCTTCTTTAAAAAGCGTTGTCCCATTTTTACGAATAGAAACTGTTGTGTTTACAGCATCTTCCCCGGCATACGACACCGAAATCTCGACCGGAAATCTATTTTTCAGATAGCCGTATTTATTCACATTGACACGATCTATGCTCAGATCTTCGTGATTGGTTGTATCTCCTACAGCAACAAAATAATGCGGCGACTGCTTCTTTTCCTGAACTGTATAGGTGTAGTTCGATCCCAGATTGGCATGTCCGTCGGTAATCAGAACAGGAGTAAAATCCTCCTTTTTATAAATAGCATAGAGACCAGTCAATGCCTTTGAAATATCCGTTTGGTTTTCCTGAAATGCGAGGGAATCTAAACTTTTAAGAGAATTTCCAAATGAATAATAATCAATTTCAAAACGAGCGTTCAGTTCATTTGAATTTTGAATTTTTTTCAGAATATCTCTAACCGAATCAGCATATCCCAAATGAGCGATGGAAGCAGAGTTGTCGAATGCTAAAGCCAGTTTAGGCTTTAAGGTTGTGTAGGTAGCTTTTTTAAAAGTAGGATTGAGTAGGAGAAGTAAAAGTGCAAAAAGAGCTAAAAACCGAAGCGTTGTGAGAATTATACGTAGACGTAGTGAACCCTGCGGCTTGTAGAAATAAAAAAATACAGCAGCACCCAAAGCTATTACCCAAAAGAGGATAATATAAAATAGTGTGGATGCTGCCATAAATGCTGTTACTTGTAAAATATTAGGTTAACATACCACCATCAACCTGCACAACCTGCCCGGTAATGTAGGCGCTCATATCGCTGCCTAAAAATACACAGGCATTCGCAATATCTTCTGGAGTACCACCTCGCTTTAGAGGGATCGCGTCTCTCCAACCAGCAACTACTTTTTCATCAAGTTTTGCGGTCATTTCGGTTTCAATAAAGCCGGGAGCTACGACATTGGTACGTATATTACGCGAGCCCAACTCTAAAGCCATAGATTTTGAAAAACCTATAATACCTGCTTTTGAAGCCGCATAATTGGCCTGTCCCGCATTACCTTTAACGCCAACAACAGAGCTCATGTTAATTATACTACCGTAGCGTTGCTTGAGCATTGTGCGTTGAACCGCTTTAGTCATATTAAATATTGACTTTAAATTCACGTCAATCACCTGATCAAAGTCCTCTTCGCTCATACGCATAAGGAGATTATCTTTTGTGATTCCGGCATTATTTACCAAGACATCAATAGACTCAAAATCTTCGCTTATTTGCTTTATAAGTTCCTGACAGTCTTCAAAAGAAGCAGCGTTAGACTTATAAGCTTTGGCTTTAACACCCATTGCAGTGAGTTCTTTTTCCAATTCTTCAGCCGGTCCTGCTGAAGAGCTATACGTAAATGCCACGTTTGCTCCGTTTTCTGCAAATACTTTTGCGATGCCATGACCAATACCACGACTGGCTCCGGTGATGATTGTATTTTTTCCTTCTAAAAGTTTCATTCTAATCGGATATCTAAAATTAGTTAGTTTGAAGAGGGGTAAATATAGGAAACTTGAGGTGTTTGGGCATAAAAAAACCGACACTTTAAAATGTCGGTTTTTTTTAAATATATCTATAAAATCTTAAGCTAGAAGCTCTGCAACTTTTTTACCAATCTCAGCTGGAGAATCTACAACGTGTACTCCGTTTTCTCTAAGAATTTTCTTTTTATCAGCAGCAGACTCACCTTCACCTGATACGATTGCACCGGCGTGTCCCATAGTTCTACCTGCAGGAGCTGTTTCTCCAGCGATAAAACCGATAACCGGTTTTTTAGTTCCGCTTGCTTTAATCCATTTTGCAGCATCAGCTTCAAGCTGACCTCCAATCTCCCCAATCATAACCACAGCCTCGGTCTCGGGATCGTTAATAAGCAATTCTACTGCTTCTTTAGTCGTAGTACCAATGATTGGGTCACCACCAATTCCAATAGCTGTGGTAATCCCTAAACCTTGTTTTACAACCTGATCAGCTGCCTCGTAAGTAAGTGTCCCAGATTTTGATACAATACCTACTTTCCCTTTTTTAAATACAAAGCCGGGCATGATACCAACTTTAGCCTCACCTGGAGTAATCACTCCGGGACAGTTAGGGCCTATCAAACGGCAATCTTTATTTTTAATATAATCTGCAGCTTTAATCATATCTGCAACAGGAATTCCTTCAGTAATAGCAATAATTACTTTAATGCCTGCGTCAGCCGATTCCATAATTGCATCTGCAGCAAATGCCGGCGGTACAAAAATGATAGATACGTCTGCCCCGGTTTCTTTAACTGCATCTTCTACAGTATTAAAAACAGGTTTGTCAAGATGTTTTTGACCTCCTTTTCCGGGAGTAACTCCACCTACAACATTAGTACCATATTCAATCATTTGACCAGCGTGGAAAGTACCTTCGCTACCGGTAAAACCTTGTACAATTATTTTGGAATCTTTATTAACTAAAACGCTCATGTTTTATTTGATTTTTGTGAAAGTCGATTATGACATTTAAACTCTTTACCAACTCCTTCCGGGATTCTTAAAACTATATTTAAAAGCTTCGGACGCTTGGCTGAAAGTATGTGGCAAAAGTAATTTTTTAAAGACGAAACCTCAAGAAATATTAGGATTTTATACGAATGTGTGCATCAATGTTGAGTGGATCTTCATCGCTGGGCTGGCTTATTTGGTAACCGCGATAAAGCAGACCATCTTTAAGTTCCCACATCGCCATAAAGTGAATAATACCTACTTCCTCTTCCGGATTTTCGACGGTCTTAATATAATAGGTTAAACGTATACTGCCCGTATCGCCTTCCTCAATGAGATGACTGATTGAAGATCTAAGAGATATAAATGATTTCCCCATCTCTTTAGACATAACTGACAAATCATCATAAGTCATCTTTGAAAAGCCGGTTGAAGCATTCCAGTATAATTCTGCATCTTTATGCAGGTATTTTTTGAGAACAGTGGGGTCATTAAAAAAATCGGATTCGTATAAGCCTTTTAAAAGTTCTTTAGCTGATTTACTCATTTCATTTTTTTATTTGTTCTAAAATATAAGGAATCTGTCTGATTGATGCCATTTCCCTGAATTTCTTCTTGCTATCTTCAGCAGGGCTACCTAAATACGATTTACCACCTTCAAGCGTGCGCCCTACTCCGCTTTGAGCAAAAATGACTGCTTTTTCTTTAATAGTTATACCGCTGGCAATACCCACCTGACCCCAGATCACCACATCATCTTCAATAACCACACAACCTGAAATACCTGATTGAGCAGCAATAAGCACACGCTTACCAAGAATGGTATCGTGACCTATGTGAACCTGATTATCAAGTTTTGAACCCCAGCCAACAACAGTATCTGCAGTCACCCCGCGATCAATGGTGCAAGAGGCACCTAATTCAACGTGATCTTCAATTACAACTCTTCCTCCCGAGAGCAGACGGTCAAAGCCGGTCTCCCTTTTTTTATAATAGAATGCATCGGCTCCCAACACCGTACCTGAGTGTATAATAACGTGATCACCTATTACCGTGTCGTCATAAATTGTGACATTGGGGTGGATTATACAATGATTACCAATAACCACATTATTTCCTATAAATGCATTGGGCTGAATTATTGTATTGCTTCCTATAGTTGCTGAAGAAGCAATTGAAGCCTGTGCTTTCTCAAAAGGTTTAAAGAAACGGGTAAGTTTATTGAAATCGCGAAATGGATCATCTGAAATCAAAAGCGCCTTACCATCTGGGCAGTCTACTTTTTTATTGATCAAAACTACAGTTGCTGCAGACTCCAGAGCCTTATCATAATATTTTGGATGATCAACAAAAACGATATCCCCGGGCTCAACAACGTGAATTTCATTCATTCCCGTTACCGGAAAATCAGCATCACCAACAAACTCAATATCATTGAGTAATGCTGCAATCTGTGCCAGGGTATGTTTTTGTGGAAATTTCAAAATTTACTCTTTAATACGCTCTTTATAAGTTCCTTTTTCGGTCTCTACCTTGATTTTATCTCCTTCATTAATAAATAAAGGTACGTTTACTTCTGCACCGGTTTCTACAGTAGCTGGCTTGGTTGCATTAGTTGCTGTGTTACCTTTTACACCCGGCTCAGTAGCCGTTACAGTCAAGATAACGTGGGCCGGCATATCTACTGAAAGCGGCATATTATCTTCGGTGTTTATTGCAATGGAAACGACTTCTCCTTCTTTAAGAAGACCCGGTTGGTCAAGCGCTGATTCTAAAAGGCGTATCTGGGTGTAGTCTTCTGTATTCATAAAATGATACCATTCACCATCGTGATATAAAAACTGATATCCTTTAGTTTCTACACGTACCTCCTCAATCTTATGTCCCGCAGAAAACGTGTTATCTAAAACTTTTCCGTTTGTAACACTTTTTAATTTAGTTCTTACAAAAGCAGGACCCTTACCCGGCTTCACGTGTAAAAATTCAATGATCTTATAAATATCGTGATTGTAATGAATACACATCCCATTGCGGATGTCTGATGTAGTTGCCATAATTTATAGTTGTAATCTTTAAAAATTTGTTTTAATTGGTTGTGAAATATCCTTTCATAATACCTCGCTGTGAATTGCGAATAAATTGAAGAATCTCATCGCGTTCCGGGGTTGCTTCCATCTCTGCTTCAATTATATTAACCGCTTGTGTATTATTGTAGTTCTTTTGATACAAAATGCGATAAATATCCTGTATCTCTCTTATTTTTTCGGTAGTAAAACCACGACGACGCAATCCTATCGAATTAATCCCTACATAAGATAAGGGTTCTCGGCCTGCTTTTACGTAAGGAGGTACATCTTTACGTACGAGTGATCCACCGGTAACAAAAGCATGACTACCTATCGTACAAAATTGTTGTACTGCAGCCATTCCTGCTAAAACAACATAATCTCCTACTACAATGTGACCGGCAAGTGTACTGTTATTTGAAAAGATACAGTGATCCCCTACAATACAATCGTGAGCAATATGGCTATAAGCCATAATCCAACAATCATTACCGATTTGGGTTTTCATACGGTCTGAAGTCCCCCTGTTTATTGTGACACACTCTCTAATAGTGGTGTTATCTCCTATTATTGTAACCGTATCTTCATCATCAAATTTCTTATCCTGTGGAATTGCTGAAATAACCGCTCCTGGAAAAATATTCACATTTTTACCAATGCGAGCACCCTCCATAATGGTTACATTAGAACCAATCCAGCTACCTTCGCCAATTACAACATTATTATTAATGGTTGTAAAGGGCTCAATCACAACATTTTTGGCAATTTTTGCTCCGGGATGTACGTATGCTAAAGGTTGATTCATAATCTAGTCTTTCTTAACTTTTACGATTTGGGCCATAAGTTCTGCCTCGGAGACCAGCTTACCGTTTACATAAGCACTTCCTTGCATATGGCAAATTCCCCGACGTATAGGGGACAACAAATCTAGTTTAAAAATAAGTGTGTCTCCCGGTAAAACCTGTTGTTTAAAACGGACGTTATCAATTTTCATGAAATAGGTCAGGTAATTTTCGGGGTCAGGAACAGTACTCAAAACTAGAATCCCACCGGTCTGGGCCATAGCTTCAACCTGAAGAACACCAGGCATAACAGGCGCTCCCGGAAAGTGCCCCACAAAAAAGGGCTCATTCATAGTTACGTTTTTTAAGCCTATAACACCCGTATCTGTGATTTCAAGAATTTTATCTACAAGCAAAAATGGAGGGCGATGGGGCAACATCGCCATAATCTGATGTATATCTTTAACCGGTGGTTTCGATAAATCAAATACGGGAACGTTATTACGCTTCTCGAGCTTGATAATCTTTTTTAACTTTTTAGCAAACTGTGTATTTACATAATGTCCGGGCTTATTAGCAATTACTTTTCCACGGATGGGCATTCCCACAAGAGCTAAATCTCCTATGACATCAAGTAATTTATGTCTTGCTGCCTCATTAGGATGATGCAAAGTAAGATTATCAAGTATGCCGTTTGGTTTAACCGAAATACTGTCTTTATTAAATGCTGAACGTAATTTCTCCATAGTCTCCGGAGATAATTCCTTATCAACATAGACAATGGCGTTATTGAGGTCACCCCCTTTAATCAATCCGTTTTCAAGCAACATTTCAATCTCATGAAGAAAGCTAAACGTTCTTGAATCAGAAATTTCTTCCTTAAACTGTGAAATATCCTTAATACTGGCATTTTGGGTACCTAGGATTTTAGTTCCAAAATCAACCATTGTAGTCAGCTGATAGTTGTCTGCCGGCATAAGCATGATCTCGCTTCCGGTTTTTTCATCGAGGTAGCTAATAACCTCAGTTACCACGTATTCCTCCCGCTGAGCTTCCTGCTCATGGAGTCCGGCTTTTTCAAGCGCTTCTACAAAAAACTTAGAAGAACCATCCATTATAGGTGGCTCCGAAGCATTGAGTTCAATACAAATATTATCAATTCCCAGACCTACGCAGGCTGCAAGAACGTGCTCACTGGTTTGGATGTGAACACCCATTTTTTCAAGGTTAGTCCCTCGCTGTGTGTTTTCCACATAATCAGCATTAGCCTCAATTACAGGCTGACCTTCAAGGTCAACACGCTTAAAAAAGAGACCTGAATTTTCTTCTGCAGGCTTAAAAGTAAGAGTAACATTCTTACCTGTATGTAAACCAACGCCGGTCAAGGAAACCTCACCGGCGATTGTATATTGCTTTCCTTCAGCTTTACTTATCATTGGATTTTTGTTTTTCCAAATTGTTTATTTGTTTGACTAAATCTGGCAGATTTTTAAAATGTACATAAGACTTATTGTAGTCGCTATATGAGATAGCTGGCGATCCCTGTACGGCCTCATCATCTTTAAGATTACGACCAATACCAGATTGTGCCTGAATACGCACGCGATCACCAATGGTCAGATGCCCCACAATGCCAACCTGACCTCCTATAAGGCAATTCTTTCCTATTTTGGTTGAACCTGCAATACCGGTTTGTGCTGCTATTGCTGTATGCTCACCAATCTCAACATTATGAGCAATCTGTATTTGATTATCTAATTTAACTCCTTTTCTGATAATGGTTGATCCCAAAGTAGCTCGGTCTATGGTCGTCCCGGCACCAATGTCTACATTATCTTCAATTACCACATTTCCTGTTTGAGGAATACGAGTATATTCTCCTTTCTCATCAGGTGCAAAACCGAAACCGTCAGCTCCTATAATCGCTCCACTGTGCACATAAACAGTTTTACCTATGACAGAATCAGAATATATCTTCGCTCCCTGAAAAATAACTGAACCATCACCAATGCTGCTGTTATCCCCAATATAAACATTAGGGTATATTTTGACATTAGCACCAATTTTCACATTGTTCCCCAGATAAGAAAATGCTCCTATATATACATTCTCTCCATAAGAAGCAGACTCTGAAATAAAAACCGGACTTTCAATACCGGCTTTATTGAGTTTAACCTGATTGTAATATTCCAGAAGTTTAGAAAATGATTTATAAGCGTCGTCCACACGAATAAGTGTAACACTTAAATTCCTTTCAGGTTTAAAGTCTTTATCTACGATTGCTATGGAAGCATTCGTTTTGTAGATGTAAGGGGTATACTTAGGATTAGAAAGAAAGGTTAGGGATCCTTCGGTTCCTTCTTCAATTTTTGAAAGTTTAGACACTTCTGCTTCAGGATTACCATCAACAGTACCATCTAAAATCCCAGCAATCTGTTCAGCTGTAAATTTCATCTTGGCAAAAATAGCAAAAAAGCCTTAAAACAAATGCTTTGGATAACAGATATAGTTTTTCGTGATAACCTTAGATAAAGCCTTGAGACTCAATTGATCACTAGCCGATATCACATCAACAACTTTTCCTTTTTTAGTAAGAATATTGATCGCTTCCTTTTTTAAGGTATAAGCCTGATTTGTTATCGTACCGGTAAAAACAAAATATTCTACTTCTTCATCTGTAAGATTCATCTGGCTTTTAACCGCCTCTTTTTGTTCAGTTATAAACTCTGTGGCAAATGGTTTTTTCTTAATTTTTATACGCGGGAGTTTGCGGTTAATTATAATTTGAGAAAGTTTTCTCAGCACAAAATCATCGTGATCACACCAGGATTTCATTGCAGAAATTACATCATAATCATCGAGCTGTGCAAATACTTCAAGAGCGTGATCGTCAAAGTTCCCTTCGGCATTGGTTTTTTTAAGGAAAAATGACAGAGGTCTGCTGGCGGGCAGGTCAATTCCCTTATGCGTTAGCTCTTTAGCTCTCTTCAGAACACGCACCAAAACCTGCTCTGCAACCAGACTGGTTTTATGGAGGTAAACCTGCCAGTACATAAGCCTGCGTGCTACGAGAAATTTCTCGATGGTATAAATCCCTTTTTCCTCGACCATAAGATGGTCGTCCTTTACATTCAGCATAGCCAGGATACGATCTGTGTTGATATTGCCTTCAGCCATTCCGGTATAAAAACTATCACGCTTGAGGTAATCAGTTCTGTCCATATCTAATTGACCGGATACCAATTGATGTAAAAATGGTCGGTGATAACTTCCCTTAAAAATTTTAATAGCCAGGGTTAAACTTCCGTTAAACTCCTCATTCAGCTTTTCGATAAAAAGCAGACCTATTTGCTCGTGATTTATATTTTCTACGATGCTATTTTCCATCGCATGTGAAAAAGGTCCGTGACCTATATCATGTAATAATATAGCGGCCATTGCCGCTTCCTTTTCATCAGCATTCACAATAACTCCTTTTTGCTCAAGCTTTTCTAAAGCTTTTTGCATAATATGAAGACATCCTATTGCATGATGAAAACGAGTGTGATGTGCACCGGGATAAACCAAATAAGACATTCCCATTTGTGAAATACGACGTAATCGCTGAAAGTAGTTATGTTGTATTAAATCAAATATGAGACCTTTCGGGATGGTAATAAAGCCATAAATAGGGTCGTTAATTATCGTAAGTTTGTGAGGAGTCTTCAAACAAGAAATCTTTTGAATTAAAATATGCGTAAGGCATAGTCACAAGCATTGTGCTTGCTGATAAACAAATATACTATATATGAGTGCTATTAAAATACTTTGGGTTGACGATGAAATCGATTTATTAAAACCCCATATCCTCTTTTTAGAAAAGAAAAACTACGAAGTGTCTACCTGTAAGAGTGGTACTGAAGCAATTGAGTTGGTTGAACAGGAAAACTTTGATGTTGTTTTTCTTGACGAAAATATGCCCGGATTAACCGGCCTGGATACCTTGAGTGAAATTAAAGCGAAACGCGATACCTTACCGGTAATAATGATCACCAAAAGCGAGGAAGAATATATTATGGAAGAAGCGATAGGCTCAAAAATCGCAGACTACCTGATTAAACCTGTAAACCCCAACCAAATACTTCTGAGTTTAAAGAAAAATCTGGATACGAGCAGATTGATTTCAGAAAAAACGACACTCAATTACCAACAGGAGTTTCGGAAAATTGCGATGGATATGGCTCAGGTGAATTCATTTGAAGAATGGGCCGAATTGTATCAAAAATTGATTTATTGGGAGCTTGAACTGGAAAATATTGAAGACCAGAGTATGCAGGAAATACTGGAATCTCAAAAAACTGAGGCGAACAATCAGTTTTTCAAATTCATCGAGCGTAATTATGAAGATTGGTTTTCTGATGATGAAAAACCGGTTATGTCTCATACGCTTTTCAGAGATAAGGTTGTACCGCATTTAGGAAAAGAAGCTCCGGTTCTATTGATTGTTATTGACAATTTACGATACGATCAGTGGAAATCATTTGAGCCAATTATCAGTAATTACTATAAAAAGGAAAGTGAAAATCCATATTACAGTATTCTCCCCACAGCCACTCAATATGCGCGTAATGCGATTTTCTCCGGCTTAATGCCAAGCGATATGGAGAAAAAACACCCCAACTTATGGCTGAATGATACTGATGAGGGTGGAAAAAACCTGAATGAAGATAAATTTTTGGAAGCTCAGCTTAAGAGACTTGGATTAGACCTGCAATGGGAATACCATAAAATCACAAACTTAAAGAGTGGTAAAAAATTGGTTGAAAACTTCAATTCACTCAAAAACAATGATCTTACCGTTTTGGTATACAACTTTGTAGATATGTTAAGTCATTCCAAAACAGAAATGGAAGTGATAAAAGAGTTGGCCTCTAATGATAAATCGTATCGCTCCCTAACTGAAAGCTGGTTTAAGAACTCACCTCTTTTAGAAATGATTCAAAAATCACAACAACTGGGCTTTAAAATCATTCTTACAACCGACCACGGTACCATCAATGTGAAAAACCCATCTAAAGTTATTGGAGACAAAAACACGAGCCTTAATTTACGTTATAAGACCGGAAGGAGTCTCACCTATGAGGATAAGGATGTTTTAGCTGCAAAAGACCCGAAAAGTATTCACCTGCCTACTATAAATATGAGCAGCTCATTTATTTTTGCGAAAGGTGATTTATTTTTCGCGTATCCTAACAATTACAATCATTATGTAAGCTACTTCAGAAACACGTACCAGCATGGCGGTGTTTCTCTTGAAGAAATGATTATCCCCTTTGTGGTATTAAATCCCCGCTAGTTTTAAACCTATACCAATGAATATAGAATATGGCTTAAACGAAGTCGACAAAGTTGCTCAAAAAATAATCGAAGAATCCAGATATAAAATCGTATTGTTTGAAGGAAATCTGGGAGCAGGAAAAACAACCCTAATTAAATCGCTCGTGAAAGCTCTGGGTTCAACTGAATATGTATCGAGTCCCACATTCTCTATACTTAATGAGTATCAAACCGCAAACGGAGAACCCATTTATCATATGGATTTATACCGTTTGAAAAATGAACACGAAGCTTTCGATCTAGGTTTGGATGAGATTCTGGAAAATGATTTTTGGAAATTTATTGAGTGGCCAGATAAAATTAACAATTTGATAGGTTCAGAATACCATTCGGCGAAAATTATATCGACTAAAGAGAATATTCGACTTTTGGAATTCAGTTAATTCTGTTAATATTGTGTTAAAATAATTTATTGGATTTGAGGAAAAATCCTACGAATTACAATCAGAAAAAAAGTTATAGCTTTAAATTATACGAGTAAGTTAATTATTCTTAAATTGACAGCCTAATTAGATGTCGGTAAAATGCGTTAAGGAATTAAAGAGGAATGCAAATGTAGAAATTTTATGATTTAGTGTTTTTTGTTTAATGTTTTTGATCTTTGTTTCAACAAATCATTAATAATACTCAAAAACATTTATCATTATGAAAATCAAAGCTTTACTCCTAGGCCTTTTAATTGCAGGTGCAACAGCAGTTACTTACACATCTACTCAAGATGATAATGCAGATTATGCAGAAAAGAAGATCGAAAAAAGTAGAATCATTGTCCCTACTCACGGGTAGTCTGATAGCGGCAATACTTGCTGCATCACCTTACTTTTTTTATTTATATGAAGGTTTTCCAGACGTAAAAGTTTGGGAAACCTCTTTTTTTGGACTAAATATTCGTTATGATAGCCAACATTATCAAAGTATTTATGTAGTAGCATGGACCTTGACCGGTAAAGTCATTCCTTTAGTATTGTTACTTATTTGGTTCTTTACTTGTAAACATTGGTGGTATCATGCAATACTTATACCTATAGTAATGCTTGGGCTGCAAATATATTACACATTAAATGACGATTTATCATTTGTGGATAGTAATGAAATTTTCATTTTAGCACCTCTAATTTTAGTAATGCTGATTTTCAGTTACGGTATTAGAATGAAAATCTTTGATCGCATCCATAATATTGATCTTTCAGAATTGGAACGGGTAACCATAAAGGGAGAACTTAAAGAGGAAGAAGAAAACCAAAATATATATAGCAATTCGTTTGACGAAGATGACGACGAGCCTTTGTTTATGGGCTAAACAATTATGTTGTTGACTTACTTTTTTCCTTCTACAATTTATACGTACTTTGAAGTTTAGTACTTGAAACCTAGTATATGATTTCAAATAGTCCGTTTTCACGCGAAGAACTCCTTCCTCAAGAAGAAAAACTTGAAATTAAACAGCAAAAGGGTTCTTTATTTATAGGAATCCCAAAGGAAAACCATTTTCAGGAAAAAAGGGTTTGTTTAACACCAGATGCTGTAGGGGCGCTTACAGCTCACGGGCACAGAGTTCTTATTGAATCTAATGCCGGAGGTGATGCACGTTTTACAGATCATGACTATTCGGAAGCAGGTGCTGAAATTACCTCGGACCGGGCACGAGTTTTTGGCTGTCCAATGGTTTTGAAGGTAGAACCACCTTCTTTAGAAGAATTAGAAATGATTAATCCTCAAACTGTGATCATTTCTGCGATTCAACTCAAAACTCAAAAAAAGGAGTATTTCAAAGTTCTTGCATCTAAACGAATTACTGCTCTCGCATTCGAGTTTATTAAAGATGCCGATGGTACGTATCCTGCTGTACGGGCCTTGAGTGAAATTGCCGGCACAGCTTCGGTTCTTATCGCTTCCGAAATTATGTCCAGACAGGATGAGGGCAACGGTCTGATGTTTGGCAACATAAGTGGGGTTCCTCCTATTGAGGTTGTAATTATTGGTGCTGGTACCGTTGGTGAGTTCGCCACCCGTTCTGCTCTAGGTCTTGGTGCAAATGTAAAAGTTTTCGATAATTCATTAACAAAACTAAGGTGCCTTCAGGTCAATGTTGGACAACCCCTATATACTTCAACAATTCAGCCTAAAAATTTATTAAAAGCACTGAGAAGATGCGATGTTGCGATTGGTGCTGTGCGTGGTAAGGAGCGCTCACCGGTAATTGTTTCAGAAACAATGCTTGAATATATGAAGCCCGGCTCGATTATTATAGATGTAAGTATTGACATGGGTGGATGTTTTGAAACCAGCGAGGTTACCTCTCACGATAAACCCACATTTGTAAAACATGGGGTCGTCCATTATTGTGTACCAAACATTCCATCCAGATATGCACGTACTTCTTCAATCTCGATTAGTAATATATTTACTCCCTACCTGATTGAAATTGGTGAACATGGTGGACTTGAAAATAGCCTTCGAATAGATAAGGGTTTAAAAAACGGATTGTATTTTTACCGCGGAATTTTAACCAGTAAATCTGTAGCAGATTGGTTTGATCTTCCATTTAGAGATATTAATCTGCTCTTTTTTTAAGCATAAACACATTTCATGAAAATTTTATATCGCCTTGGCTTTTATCTTGGTGGCTTCTCTATAGGTCTCATTTTACTTGCTTTTTTTATAAAGGGAAGTGGTGTTGAGCTACCTTCGTGTGATTATTTACCAAATGCCCGACTTTTGAAAACCATACGTAATAACGGGTATGCACTTTCACCTCAGGCGGAAAAACAATTACAAGAACTCGCCCTTGATACTTCAGACCTAAACACGGTTTTTCTGGAAGGTGACGTAGATTTTAAAAATAGTGAACCGCGGAAAGAACCATGTGGCACTTACATCATAAAATCTCAAGAAACGATGCCTACTCCTCTAGTTGCAGAAGTAAAACGTTGCGACGAAACCTTTGAGGTGCTAAGCGTAGCTAAAAAATAGCTTCTCCCAAAGATTACAGGTTTTAGAGATTTCTTCGTTTTCGTTCTTGTTTGATTAACGTAAGCTCCCTGTTGGTCTGCCCGGCTACCGATGTATTTTCTTCTGCTCTGCGAATCAAGTAGGGCATCACATCTTTCACTGGCCCAAAGGGAAGGTATTTCGCCACGTTATACCCATGATCTGCAAGGTTAAAACTGATGTGATCACTCATGCCGTATAACTGTCCAAACCAGATGCGCTCATCCTTCGCCTCAATTTCTTTCTGCGCCATAATTTCAATAGCAAGGTAATTACTTTCTTCATTATGGGTACCGATGAATGCCCAGACAGAATCTAAATTGTCTAAAATATAGACCAACATGGCGTTAAAATGAGCATCCGTTTCAGCTTTATCTTTACAAATCGGTGAATTGTATCCTTTTTCCCGAGCACGTTCACGCTCCTTTTCCATATAGGCTCCGCGAACAATTTTTACTCCCAGTTTATATCCTTTCTCCAAGGCACGCTCGTGCATTTCTTTCAGGTAATTGAGACGGTCCCATCGGTAGCACTGTAAAGTTGTGTATACCACCGGGTATTCCGTATTGTATTTTTGCATCATTCGAAGCACCAAATCATCAACTGCTCCCTGCATCCAACTTTCTTCAGCATCTATAAGCAAACGAATGTCACACTCTTTTGCTTTTTTACAGGCTTTATCAAATCGCTCCTGTATGCGCTCCCATTCTTTTTGTTCAACGTCGCTAAGCGCTTCATTTTCTGTTACTTTCCTCAAGACTTCAAACCTTCCGAAGCCGGTAGGTTTAAATACTGAAAAAGGCATGCCTGGCTTGTCTTTAGAAAATTCTATGATACTTAAAACCCTATTTAATGCTTCGTCAAAAAGCGCTTCGGTTTCCTTTCCTTCTACTGAAAAATCAAGTACCGAATGAACCCCTTTACTGTACATTGCTTTTATTGTAGGCTCGCAATCCTTTTCGCTAACGCCTCCACAAAAATGATCAAAAACAGTTGCCCGAATCAAACCTTCAACCGGTAAACTTGCGTTAAGAGCAAAACGTGTCACAGCAGTTCCTATTTTTACAAGTGGTTGTACAGAAATCATCTTAAATAAGAAATAAGCTCTTTCTAACTCACTATCTGATTTTAAGGAAAATGCACATTGGGTATCATCAAATATCTTTTGCTCTAACATAAAGTAAATTTAGGCGCCAAATATAATTAGAATCGCAACGGGAGTTTAACAAAAAGGTACTAATTTCGCTGTCTTAAAGAAGTTTTAACATGCAGGCAGTACAGGCTAAAGACTATCAGGTTGTATTTGGAAATTCAGGTTATAACACCTTAAATAAAATACTAAAAGAAAAAAATCACAGTATTCTTTTTATACTGGTTGATAGCAATACTCACGAATATTGCCTGTCTCATTTTCTTCAAAATCTGGAGACCGATCAAACCATTGAAATTATAGAAATTGATCCCGGTGAAGAATATAAAAATCTAGAAACCTGTACCGGTGTCTGGAATGTGTTGTCAGAACTGAATGCCGATCGAAAAAGCCTGTTGATTAATCTGGGAGGTGGTGTTGTAACAGATTTAGGAGGTTTTGTAGCCTGTTGTTTTAAGAGAGGAATTGATTTCATTAACATCCCCACTACCCTGCTGTCCATGGTAGATGCTTCTGTAGGTGGAAAAACCGGTGTAGACCTTGGTTCTCTGAAGAATCAAATAGGTGTCATTAGCAATCCTGATCTTGTATTGGTCGATCCTTACTTTCTGGGAACTTTGCCTGTTGAAGAGCTACGCAGCGGCTATGCCGAAATGTTGAAACACGGGCTCATTCATTCTCAATCGTATTGGGATGCCGTAAAAAATGCTGATTTTTCGAAGTTTGAAGATCTGGGAGCATTGATAAGACAATCTGTTGAAATTAAAAATGAAGTGGTTCTAAAAGACCCTTATGAGAAAGACCTGCGAAAAAGCCTGAATTACGGTCATACACTAGGTCACGCGATAGAGTCTTTGTTTATGGAAGATGCATCTAAAAACCGACTCCTTCATGGGGAGGCCATTGCCGTAGGTATGATTTTAGCAAATTATCTGTCCAGCGAAATCACAGGCCTCAATAAAACTATATGTGATAAAGCATCACGAGCTATTTTAGACTATTACCAGCCTGTTAGTTTTACTGATAAGGATATAGATGACATCATTCAATTATTGAAATATGATAAGAAAAACAGTCATGGTACTGTATATTTTGTTCTGCTAAGCGAAATAGGCACTCCCGTGTTAAATCAAGAGGTTTCAAATGAATTGATTTTTAAAGCCTTTGATTACTATAAAAATTTAAGGAAGAAATAAGTAAAATGCCTTGCATTAGCAAAACGTTTTTTTTTACATTTAACCACTCATAGCACTTAAACTAAATTATACTTATGCGTCGCGTTATTGTCGATTTTAAAAAGCTTACTCCAGAAATACTCGCACTTCTTGTTGATAAGTACCCCTACGGATATGATGATGATCATATCATATCTTTTAAAAATGCAAAAAATGAACTCATAGAATGTGTTGAAGTTCGTACTGCAGATACCATCTATCTCGTAAAAGTGAGTAAGAAGCTTGAGAATACGATGGAGAATTATGATGTTGACGATTATGAAGATGAAGATTTGAATGAACCAATCAGCGAAATGCCAAGCAAATTGCCAGAAGATGATGATGATGACCTGATTGATGAACCTACCGAAGAAGAAGAAGACGAAGATTAATTCCAATACGATAAAAAAAAGCTCTCCAAAATGGAGAGCTTTTTTTATCTATTATAGTGTAAAGCCATTTTATGCTTCTACTTCCTGTTCAATCGAGGCCAAATAGCGCTCAGCATCTAAAGCAGCCATACATCCGGTACCGGCAGCGGTGATAGCCTGGCGGTATTCTTTATCCTGAACATCTCCACTGGCAAAAACACCAGGCTTATTGGTTTTAGTACTTTTTGGTTCAGTAATAATATAGCCGGTTTCATCCATTTCAATCTGACCCTTGAAAATATCTGTATTGGGTTTATGCCCTATGGCTATAAACAAACCAGTAATATCAATTTGACTGGATTCTTTAGTCTCGTTGTTAATCATTTTCAGACCTTCAACTACCTGTTCACCAACTACCTCTTCTACTTCGGTATTATAGAGAACCGTGATGTTTTTTCTGGAATTTACACGGTGTTGCATCGCTTTTGAGGCACGCATTTCATCTTTACGAACCAGCATCGTAACGTGCTCACAAATATTTGCAAGATAAGTTGCTTCTTCAGCCGCTGTATCTCCACCACCTACAATAGCTACACGCTGATTTTTGTAGAAGAATCCATCGCAAACAGCACAGGCAGAAACCCCTCCACCTCTTAGCTTCTGCTCACTGGGTAATCCTAAGTATTTAGCAGTTGCTCCTGTGGAAATAATTACCGTTTCAGCTTCTAATTCCGTTTTGTTGTCAACAATCACTTTATGAATTCCGCCTTCTTCGGATGCAAATTCCACTGAAGTCACCATACCAATTCGAACTTCGGTACCAAACCGCTCTGCCTGCTTCTGTAATTGAACCATCATAGTTGGCCCATCTATTCCGTCAGGATAGCCGGGAAAGTTATCTACCTCTGTAGTTGTTGTCAATTGTCCTCCGGGTTCTAATCCAGTATACATAATTGGATTCAAATCAGCTCTAGAAGCATATATTGCTGCGGTGTACCCAGCAGGTCCAGATCCAATAATCAAACATTTAATTCGTTCTACTGCCATAAATTTTAATTTAATCCTTTAGGGTTTAAATTGTTTTAAATAAAACACAAAAGTACATCAATAAAAATGCATTCTAAAAATTACCTAAAGTCAATTATAAGTCGTTATTAACAACAACTATTTACGTTCAGAAAAAATTATGAAGTAGTAATTCTGCTTTATTTTCTATTTTTAGGGAAAATTATTGCGATGAAAACATACTTAAGCGTTTTGAGCTTCCTTTTAATAAGCCTTTCATCCTGCGGTCAGGATCAGCAGGAAGTAAAAGAAAATGATGTCCCCATTACGGTTTCTGAGGCCTACACCTATGAAACGGTAGTGCCAGACCTCACCAATCCCTGGGGAATGACTTTTCTGCCTGATGGGAGCCTACTTATAACTGAAAAAGAAGGTAAACTCATCCATTATAAAAATGACGAAAAAACAGAAATCTCAGGACTTCCCGAGCTTTCAAACAGAGGTCAGGGCGGACTTTTGGACATCCAGATTGCACCAGATTACGCGGAAAGCGGATGGATCTATATAACTTATTCCTCTACCCAGGGTGAAGAAAAAGGAGCTAATACAGCTTTGATGCGAGCAAAGTTAAGCGGTACTCAATTAACCGATCAACAAATTCTTTACAAAGCAAGCCCGAATACAACTAAGGGACAGCATTTTGGAAGTAGAATCGTTTTTGATGATGCAGGTCACGTTTTTTTTACTGCAGGAGAACGTGGAGAACGGGATGTAAATCCTCAGGACATAACACGTGATAACGGTAAAGTATACCGTCTTAATCTTGATGGAAGCATTCCACAGGATAATCCGTTTGTAGGCGTTGAAAATGCTAAAGAAGCTATTTGGTCTTATGGTCACCGTAATCCTCAGGGTATGATTATCAACCCAGAAACACAGGAAATTTGGGTACATGAACACGGTCCCAGAGGCGGTGATGAAATAAATGTGATTAAAAAAGGCGCAAATTACGGTTGGCCGGTAATAACTTATGGGATTAACTATTCAGGAACTCCTATAACTGATGAAACACAAAAAGAAGGTATGGAGCAACCACTCTATTATTGGGTTCCCTCCATAGCGCCTAGTGGCTTCGCATTAGTTACCAGTGACGCCTATCCTGAACTCAAAGGAAATCTTTTAGTAGGATCTTTAAAATTTGTGTATTTAGAAGCTCTTTATCTGAATTCAAACGATGAAGTTATAAAACGCGAAAAACTTTTAGACGGTATAGGACGTGTGCGTAATGTGGTTCAAGGGCCAGATGGTATGATTTATGTTGGGGTTGAAGGTGTAGGAATTGTAAAACTGATCAAAAAATGAAAATAACTATAACAATCATTACTGCTCTAATACTAACCGGATTCACTTATTTGAATTCTAATGCAGAAGTTTACTATACTATTTCTGAAAATTCTGATCCTCAAGATGCATTAAAGGAAAGTATCGAGCGCGGAGAAACCGTTTATGAAGATTTCTGTATGCAGTGTCACTTACCTACAGGCGAAGGAGTAGCCGGTGTTTACCCACCTCTCGCAAAAGCTGATTACTTGCTTAAAAAGCGTAAAGCAGCTATTCACGCTGTTAAGTACGGCCTTAAAGGAGAAATTACCGTAAACGGAAATACATATAATAGCGTTATGACCGCTCCCGGTCTCTATGACGATGAAGTGGCAGACGTTATGAATTACATTTTACACTCCTGGGGGAATACAAGCCCAAAAATGGTTACAGAAGCTGAAGTCAAAGCTATTCAAGAATAGCAGAATTACTCAATACGTCTATAATTTTCTGAGGAAATGCGATTGCCCTCCTCATCAATACTTATTTGACTGTATGCGTTTTCAGAAATTTGCAGTTCAAATGTGAAAATACGTAAGGTGTCAATCGCCTTCATCATACTTTCTGATCCGTATTCCAATGTCTCAATGAGCATGTCATCTGTTACCTTGTAGTTTCCATAGCCAAACCACTCTACTGAGTCTTTCGGCACATACCGCGTCCACATTACTTTATCTGTGGTATACATCTTAATTTGTCTGTAACCATCGGTCGTTGGCAATGTGTCTGAAATCTCATTGTTATCATAATAGTAAAAACTTTCCAACTCCCAGGTTCCTTTAATAAGATGATCAGGATGTGTTTCATTCGTAGTTTTAAGGCTGCTCAACAGAATCACGGCCAATAAGGCGAGGATGTAATATTTAGGTTTCATAATTAAGACTATTGATTAATTTTTATTTACATTCTTAAGTTACAAAAAATATAATATCAACAAATGAAAACGTTGTAGTTAAATAATATTTCAATGCAAAAACTGATTTTGTAATTATTAATGGGATTAAACTGTTTTTTGCAGTGAATATCATATTCTGAGTTCCGTTGTAAAGTTTTAAAACGCTTTGCAGTATGTCTTAAATAAGTATATTTGCAGCCTGAAAAATTTACGGGATGTAGCTTAGTCCGGTTAAAGTGCGCGTCTGGGGGGCGCGAGAGCGGAGGTTCGAATCCTCTCATCCCGACGAACCAAATCACGGTTTATATCAAAAAGCCTGTTAATCAATGGATTAGCAGGCTTTTCATTTTTTATGATACCATCTGATATCATCTAAAATCAAGGCAAATGTGTGCAATTCGGTGTGCAATAAGGTGTGCAAATTATCGTAGATTTATATAGCATTTAGGCCATCTGGATGTAGTCTTTAACT
>PAPI01000023.1 GCA_002708845.1 Leeuwenhoekiella sp. | reverse complement strand
TTAAAGAAAATGATGAAACAGTTGAAAGAAAACTATGGAAATTTATTGACCTTAATTTTAAATGCTATTTTCAGGACAAATTATCTGTGTAAAAAATTGTGTTCGTAAGGTTCGACTATATATGTTGCTAAAAATCTATAATAGCTTTAAACTACTTTTATAATATTTTGGAATATTCGTGAGAATGAATATTATACTGCTCAAAATTGGATTCGTAATCAAAAAATGTGTACTCTAACTTAATTAAATCTCCGTATATTTCATAGAGTTGGCTACCAAAATAATAGCAAGGAGTTAGATGATTTTGATTACTAGCTTTTAAATAACTTTCTGTGAATAATAAATAAGAATTACTTTTAACAGAATTTTTAAGTAACCTATGCGCTTCTATCACAGTTTTACCATACAGTTTTGTGAATTTATTCAACTTGTAAGTGGCGATTCTCCCATAATGCACAATCATTTTAAGAGTGAGGTCAATTTGAATACCAGTATCATTTTTAAGTTGCTTTAGTTTATTGTTAAACTTGTCTAACATTATTTCAAATTGTTTTCTAATTTGAAGTGGGGTGATTGGATTTTTTGAATAAAAAAGCACCGCATCTCCTTCAATTTCTGAAATTTGAAAATTATATATATTATAATCAAGGATTGTTGATAATAATTCTCTGGTTATTTTTTTTCCGATTTCGAATTCGGTACTACTCACGAATTTTGTAAATCCGCTAATGTCTGGAATAAGCACGATGCCATCAAAAGCTTTTGAAGAATCATTATTTATTAAATTTGATGCCATTTTATTAAAGTTTATAAAATCAAATTTCTCTTTGTGACCAGTGAGTTATTGATAGATTTTGAAGAATTCAATTTCGATTAGTAGCAAAATTATAATGCTTAAGATTTTTTAACTTGTATCAAATCACTGTAGTGCATAGCTGTTGATTTTTTTAATATCACCGACATCTCGGAAAAAAAACGTTTAAGTCCACTACTTTTTACCAAATGGTAAATGATTTGAGATTGGTATTAATACTTTTGTATTAATGGAAGAATTTATAGAGTATATTTTACAGTTTGGAGACCTGAACTCTCGGCAAATAGACTTGATTAGAAGCAAAGCAAAGGTTGTAGAACTTCAGAAAGACGACTATTTTGCTGAAGCGGGAAAGGTGCTCAAGCAGGTGGGATTCATTATTGAAGGAGTGCTTCGTATTTGTTATTACAATAATAAAGGCGAAGAAATCACCAAGATTTTCATCGAGGAAAATCATTTACTGTACAATCTGAAAAATGTGCCTTCTACAGAATATATTCAAGCGGCTACAGATTGTAAGCTACTCGTATTTTCAAATAAAGACTGGGTTGAAATTTCTGACACCATCATCGCCTGGGATAGTATCATTCAAAAAATCACAACGAAAGCACTTTTTCAAAAACTAGAGCGCGTGAGTCCGCTAATCTCACAAGATGCAACGACACGCTATCTGGAATTTATGGAGAAATACCCAACGCTGGTCAATCGTATTCCATTATCCTATATTGCTTCCTATTTGGGCATCACCCAGCAATCCTTGAGCAGAATACGGAAGAATATTCGTTAAAATCGCTTTTTACCAAATGGTAAACAGGTTCCTCTTTTTATTGGGGAACTTTGCTGTATAATTTTTTAAAAATAAAAAAATGAACAAGACAATTTTTATTACAGGAGCATCATCAGGACTAGGAAAAGCAAGCGCAAAACTTTTTGCTGCAAAAGGATGGACAGTCATTGCCACAATGCGCCAGCCGGAACAAGAAACCGAGCTTACCCAATTCTCTAATATTCATCTTTTGAAATTGGATATCAGTGACGTTAGTCAGACAGCAGAGATTGCATCAAAAGCAGAAGAAATTAGTCCAGTAGATGTGGTATTGAATAATGCCGGTTATGGCTTGATGGGGCCTTTTGAAGGGACAACTGACGAACAAATAGCGCAGCAAATCAACACCAATTTTTTAGGAACCGTATTGGTAACCAAATCGTTTCTTCCGTATTTTAGAGCACGGAAAAAAGGGAATATTATTACGGTAACTTCTTCAACCGCCAATATACCATATCCTTTTGTAGCGGTGTATGCAGCCACCAAAGCTGCTTTAGAAACGTGGACAGAAGGATTGAGCTATGAGTTAAACAACTTTGGGATTGCTATAAAGACCATTGTTCCGGCTTATATGCAAACCAGTTTTGGAAGTAAGGCGCAACTGGTTTCACATCCCGATTATCAGGAACTTTTCGGTGATTATATGAAAGCTATGAAGGCAGATGCTTCCGCTAAACGTGATACGCCGGAAAGCATTGCCGAAGTCATTTACGACGTAACTCTAAATAATGATACCCAGTTACATTATACTGCCGGTGAACTTTCAGCAACAGAATACAAGTGGCTTAGAAAAGACGGAATAGAAGAAGTGATGGATAAAATGAATAAGCGCTTTTTTTAAAAGAGGCTTAAATTAATTTAACGGATATAAAATGTTGGTTCATTATCATTACAGTGATAACTAACAAAACTATTATTAAAAAACCTCAGAACTAACATATACTGTTGAGTCTGGGGTTTTTTACTTTAGATCGAATCTATAAGGGAGGCAGGATTCCTATGGATTAGCTATTTGAGGGTCAGCTAATATACCTCGATTAAATCGCTATTGTGTTTTAAGGCTTTTGGTGGCATTCCAAACATCTCGTACATATATTTATTTAATTGTGGAAGGTCATAAAAGCCGGTATCGTATGCAATGTCTGTGAGGCTTCTGTCTTTATCTGAAAGAGTGAGATAAATGGCCTGCCGTAAGCGGGTCCACAATAAATATTTTGAGAGACTACTACCAGTTTGTTGCTTAAAAAGTGATGCTAGACGGGACGGAGAAAGAAAAACGATATCGGCAAATGTTTGTGGCGTGATATCAGACTGAAAATAATTGGCTTTGATGTAATCCACAATTTTTGTAATCCTGTCATCATAATCGGTTAAGGGTAATTTGGCGATTAAGGCATCGATTATCTTGTAGATGTCTAAACTATCCTTTTTAGTTCCAAAGAAATTATTTGTTTCTGACGGCGAGTCAAAAACTATATTATCATCTTCTTTAAATCTGCTTGATAATTCTAAGCCAATGGTGGAATAAGGTTCTATATTTAAAACATTTAATGTTCCCTTTTCTGCAACACAAAAGTGGCGAACGTGGGGTTTTATCAGAAAACCGTGAATACGTTCGTATAATGTTCCATCAATAGTAGAATTAAAAGGAGTATCATTGGATAAGACAATTTGATACGCTGAATGATGATGAATTTCAACGGTCAGGTTACGGGCTTTCAATGCTAGAATAAATGGGTTATTCGACTGTTTCATAACTAAATTTAAGTTTGTTTCATATCAACTTATTATAAAATGTGATAAAATAATAAATGGTTAGGAATGGAATTTCAGTTTGTCAATGGCTTTATCGACTTTTTTATTCTCCCCATATATAATAATACCAACTAAATCCAATTCAGCATCGGTATGCTTGGCAACCTCTTTTAAATTACCTTCCTCATTTTTAGTTGAGAAGAGTTCTTTAGTAAAAACACCTATATGCAACTCTCTTTCCTGTGACCTATTAAAAGTTCTTTTCATTTGCTCAGTTGTTTCAGCTGCATAGACAAGTATTGGATGTTTTAAAAAGGGTAGGTAAGGTGTACCTGATGCACTAAGGAGCGCTGCACCGTGTGTTTCAGGAAATGCTATTGCTACTGAACTTGACAGAAAAGCGGTGACATTTAATTTCTGCCAATAAGCCAGATCGTTTAATACGACTATGGCGATCTTATTTTTATACATATTATATTATTTTTTATTTATTCTTTGTGCTAATATTGCAAGCCATCTGAATGTTGCATCTTTCATAAGGGGTGGGATGTCCTGTAATTTTTTTAAACCCCAGTTTTTGATAAAGGTTAATAGCTGGTTTCAATATCGTGTTACTCTCAAGGTATATATTTTTTCCTCCTTGCATCCTTGCCCAATCTAGCGCTGCTTGGCCAAGTAACCAGCCTATATTCTTACCTTGAGCAAGTGGTGAAACAGCCATTTTAGCAAGTTCAAATTCATATTTGCTATCATACATTTTAATCATTGCACACACACCAACTGGTTTATTTTGGTATAGTGCCACCAAAATAGCCCCGCCTTTTTTTAAAATATAACCTTCCGGATCGCTTAAGGATTTATAGTCTGTTTCTTCCATCTTAAAATATGAAGAAATCCATTCTTCATTCAGTGATTTAAATGCTGCTGCATATTTTGACTTATATTTAACAATTTTCACATTTTTACTTTCCCTAAGTTTTTTTTCTTCGGTCACTCTCCGTAGTAAAGATTTTTGTTCGAGTAGAAATTCCCACTCTTCTATAGCCTTCCATAAATTATACGTTGCCTGCGATTCAATAGCTCCAATTGCGCTTTCTAAATCAATATACTGATCTTGAATTTTTTGGTTATAACTCGTTCCTTTTTTAGACAGACGCACCAAATTTCGTCTTCTATCGGCAGGGTCTTTTTTATTCAGAACAAGCTTCGCTTTGATCATTTCACTTACTATGTTACTTACTGAAGGGTGAGAATGTCCAATTTCAACTGCTAGTTCCGTAATGGATTTTCCTTGACCTTGGGACAACGCATAGAAAATCGGAAACCATTTTGGTTGCATTTTTATACCATAAATTTATTTAAAAATTGATTACACTATCCAAAGCATCATCTGCATCTTTATGAATAAAGTTGGCTTGATAATTTAGTGTGGTTTTTAGGTCACTGTGGCGATATAATTTTTGTAGCATTAAAGGATGTATTCTATCACCAGCAATATTCCCAAAACTATGCCGGGCAATGTGGTTTGATAAGTTCTTGTCAATACCACATTGATTAGCTATACGCTTCAGGTATTTATTAAATAGTTTTGTCGCATTTCTTGTCTTTCTAAAAATATCTTCATCATTGTTAGAATTGGTATCTTTTAAGAAAGGAAAGACATATCCATTATTTTCTGCTTTGTTCTTTTTGTAATAATTTAAAATGGTATTGGCTTTATCTGGTATTTTAAGACTTAAAGGCTTTTCATTTTTATTCATAACATAGTAAAGCCTATCATCATTAAAATCTGACCATTTTAATTTTATCACATCAGAGATGCGTATTCCGGCAAAATAAAAAGCAATTAACCATACATTGTGTGTATGCCAGATTGATGATTGAGGTTCAAATTCCAACGATTCTATTTTTTCAATTTCCTTAATCGTAAGACCGATTTTGTTGCCAGAACCAATTCGTATCTTTTCTTTTTCTCCTGCAAACGGATAAAATTTAGAAGCAACAATTCCCTTTTTTATACCAATATTGAAAAGGGTTCTTATGAAAATTAATTGATTAGTAATTGTGCGAGTTTTCTGATTTAGATAAACTGAACAGAAAGTTTTATATTTTTCTATAAGCGATTGATCTATATCCCGGAATTTTAAAGTTTTATTTTTCTTAAAATGATTAATGCCGTCCATAAAAGAATATTCGCCTTTACGAGACTTGCTAACCCTGTCCTTTCTTCTTTGTTGTATATCTTCAATCACTTTCTTTTTGGGTAATGCGGATTTAAGCGTTAAAAACTCTTCAATGTTATATAATATAGAAAGCTCAGATTTGGCTACTGAGAAAGTTCCACGGTCATATTTACTTTTAACTCGTTCTGATGCAACTGAAAAAAAAGATTTAGAGCCTCCAGGTCCTTTCAATTTTTGTTTAGCCTGTTGGGGTGTAATATTATCATCTTTAGAATCAAAATATAGATCATTGGCTTCTGTCAACTTCTTCATCAAAAAGTTGTTTAGCTTTTTATGATTTGGATGGGTTCTTTTAGCTTTCCCAGCAGCACTGTCCCAATCCTTTTCAAGGAGGTACTGCCCCAAAAACTTATAATTTGTTTTATAATTTTCGCTTATTCTTAGTGCTAGTGGAGCAGTACCGTCTTTTCTTTGTTTATTTCTTCGTCGAACAATTTTGATGCTTGCCATAATTACTGCTTTAGAGATGATACAAAGATATAATAATATTAAAAAAGGGGTACAGAATAGGTACAGAATAATTTAATTTTAAATAGTTTTAATTTATTTTTTAAATTATTAATTATCTTAAAAACAATTGATTATAAAGGCTTTTGTGTTGTTTTGATGGTGATGAGTGTCAAGCTCATAACCCGAAGGTCACTGGTTCGAGTCCAGTTCCCGCTACTAGAATAAAAAAGGCTTCACAATTGTGAAGCCTTTTTTATTTAAAGTGTTTTTCCTTATAATTTTTGCCATTTTGGGGAAAAGTAAGTCGAACGGCCGCCTACTTTTATTTTTTCGATTTCTCCCCCGGTATGATAGCACGTTGCACCTTCTTTCCTAAAATGCATTAAAAATTCTTTGGGGAAGTCGTCGTAATGCGCATCGCAATCAATAGCTGTTTCTATGACGTGTTGCATGGCTTTGTAGACCTTGTCCATTTGAGTTTCGGTCATACGCTCTACTTTCTGCTTCGGGTGTACCTGCGCCTGATAGAGGATTTCATCAGCCATCCAGTTTCCTACTCCGGCAGTCACGCTTTGATCTAAAATCACTTTTTTGATGTCTGTCTTTCGGGTTGATAGTGACTCCTTGAATTCATCCAGACTGAGTTCGCGGGCATCTTTGCTCAGATTGTGTTGCTTCCGGTAGTCTTCAATGTCATCAACAAGCTGCCACCAGCCAAATTTGCGTTTGTTTTCAAAAGCTAAATGAAAAGCGTTCTCAAAAGTGAGTACGATGTGGCCGAATTTTGGTCGATCTTCCCGGTCTTTATAATAATTGGGTCGTCCGGTCATACCAAAGTGCATCAACAGTGTTTTAGACCCTGTGGTCTTTAGAAATAAATACTTTCCTATACGTACAGTTTCGGTAAAACTTTCACCTAAAAGTGCTTTTTCAAAATCACCCAGTGGTTTTTTTAATAGGCGCTTATCACGACATTCCATTGCGGTAATCTTTTTGTGCAGGCTGGTGCTGTCTAGGTATATTTTGTAACCGTGTACTTCAGGTAATTCGGGCATATTTGAGAATGTCTTAAAATAAAAACCCCCGTAAACTGAGAACGGGGGTTGATGTAATTAGTTAAATCCTATTTCCTCGAGCGCTTTGTGACTAATTTTAATAGCCTCAAGCGGGGTGTGGTTAAAGGTCATATCCTGCTCTACAAAGTAGTATTGCATTCCAGACTCTTCTTTTTCGGCTAGAATACGAGCAAAGTCTATATTACCTTCTCCTACCGGGGCAAAGCGACCTTCAGCATCCATATCTTTTACGTGCCAAAGCTTAAACCTTCCGGGATACTTCTCAAAATAGGCAACCGGATCCGCTCCTGCTTTGGTTACCCAAAACAAATCCATTTGGAAATTCACAAACTTGGGATCGGTATTTTCGAGCATATACTCAATAGGTATTATCCCATCTGCATTGGGCTTGTATTCAAAGTCGTGGTTGTGGTAAAGCAATTGTAAACCTGCGGCCTCACATTTTTCGCCAAGGGTATTTAAAATTGAGGTTAATTCTTCAACGGTACCGCTCATTCCCATAGTCTGGGTTTCTGTATCAAAAGTAAACATACCCATAGGAGGTACGGGTACGACAAAATAGGTAAAGTTGGCCGCTTTTACATCGGCGATCATTTGGTCTGCATTATCAAGCGTAACGCTTCCCTGGTGGGTGCTAACGGGTTTTAAATTTACTTCTTTGAGATACGAGGCGAAATCAGCCGGACTCATCCCGTAAAATGTACCTTCGTTGTAACCGGCGGCCTCAATGTTAAGATAGCCGTCTTCGGCGACTGTTTTAAGAGTTTCTTTAGAGTTTTCACCCATAGCGTCACGTACCGTGTAAAGCGCGAGACCACCAAATTGCGTGTTTGTTGTTTTGAGCGTATCAGCCGCGACAGCTTCGTCAGTCTGATGGTCTTTTTTCTTTTCACCGCAGGAGACTAAAAAAAGAGCGGTTAGAATTAATGTCAGCATAAACTGACGAGCGTTTAAGTTTATAGGGTTGTTCATTTGAAATAAATTTTAGTAAGACTTTAAAAATAGTCAATTATATTAAAGCCTCTTTGCAGGAATCTGAATTTAGTCAACTGATTATTTACGATTTTTCTGCTTTAAAAAGTTTGAGAATAATGTCAGACTTGATTAGCTTTGCCCACCTTGGGACATTAACTCAGTTGGTTCAGAGTGTCACGTCGACAACGTGGAAGTCATTGGTTCGAATCCAATATGTCCCACCAAAAAAGCGGTACTGAAATTCAGTGCCGCTTTTTGATTTTAAGCGTATTAACAAGGAATTAACGATTTTTACACCCAAAATACCCGACATCGGGTATTTACATCAGTGGATTTTGCTTGTACATTTACACCAGTGAACAAAGTCATGGGTGAAATAATGACGATATGGTCAAATAGTATTATTTGACTGTTTACAATGAGTCTATAGGGAATAGGGGCCTTATAGGCTCATTTTATTTGCAGTAGATTCAGTATGCGCTCAAGAGCCATTCCGCGTGAGCCTTTAACTAATATAGTGGCATTACCAAGCTTTGACTGTATAACTTCGGGCAGTCCTTGTTCCAACAGTTCTTCTGTAGAGATAAAGGATAATGCTTCATTTTCGGTTTGGCTAAAATTAGCTCCAACCAAAACAACCTGATTAATATTGAATTGCTTTGCGAGGTCTGCAATATACTGATGTTCAATAGCCGCTGCATCCCCTAATTCAAACATATCACCTAAAATGGCCAGTTTATAGTCTGCATGTGTTGTGGCAAGATTTCGTAGGGCAGCTTCCATACTGCTGGGATTGGCATTGTAGGCATCCAGGATAATCGTCTGTTGCTTTTCATTTATAAGTTGAGAGCGATTGTTTGAAGGAATGTAGCTTTCGAGTGCTTCTTTTATGGCAGAAGCTTCAATTTTAAATAAATTGCCAAAAGCCGCCGCAGCTGCAAGGTTAACTTCGTTATACTGGCCTATAAGATTACTTTCTACTGTAGTATCGCCAAATTTGATATGTGCAAAGGGTTCTGCCAGAGCGTAAGTTATTTCAAGATTTGCTTCGGTAGTCTTGCCAAAAGTATAGGTATGTGTGCTGCCCACTTTTTTTTGCTGAATAGGATCGTCGAGGTTTAAAATAAGCGAACCTTTATGACCTATAAGATGCAGATATAATTCGCTTTTTCCCTTTATAACACCTTCCACTCCGCCAAAGCCTTCCAGATGTGCCTTGCCAAAATTGGTGATATATCCATAATCAGGATCAGCAATTTCGCATAAATTTTGTATTTCCCCCTGATGATTGGCACCCATCTCAACAATTCCCAATTCGGTGTCTGATGACATGGACAACAGGGTAAGGGGTACACCTATATGATTGTTGAGGTTACCCTGGGTGGCTACCGTTTTAAATTTCTTAGAAAGTACAGCGTTTATAAGTTCTTTAGTAGTGGTTTTTCCATTGCTTCCGGTAAGGGCTACAATGGGAATATCCAGATGTTTTCTATGCGTGTGAGCGAGTTCCTGAAGTGTTTTAAGTACATCTTCAACCAAAATGATTTGGTCTGTTACGGCATATTCACTTTCGTCTACAATAGCCAGTTTAGCACCTTTATTTAGGGCTTCCTGAGCAAAGCTGTTACCGTTGAAGTTTTCACCTTTAAGTGCAAAAAACAGAGATTTTTTTTTGATTTTTCGGGTATCTGTGCTTACGCCGCTGCTTTGTATAAAATGATTATGAATTTGCTGAATGTTCATAGCTATGCATAAAAAACGCCCTATGCTTAGAAGGCAGAGGGCGTTGAATTAATACTTGAATCAAATTTAGTTACGTGGAGTTTTATTACTAGTAGATTTTGAACCTACACGTGACATAGCGTTTCTAAATCCAATGTCATCAGTAGCCATGGTCTGAGGCAAATATCTACGTTGAGCAGGGTCTAGCCAGTACTCACGATCTCTCCAGGAACCTCCTTTATAAACCCGTACTTCGTCATCTATGAGCGTGGTACGGTCGTTGGCCTTATCATACTCTTTAGTTAAGCCATCTTCACCTGCAGAGATTTTATTGATAGGAGAATCATACATACGATCGTTAGGGCTATCAGAATCTGAAAAACTCTGGTAGTAACGAGTTGATTGTTTATCACCATCTCTAAAGTTGCGGTTGTCACTTTCGGAGAATTGGGTTCTTAAATAGGTTTCATTATCATCAACAGGAACCTGAAGGATTTCGCCCGGAAGGTTACGTGCTACTATTTTTCCGTTTTCAAGGGTGTCATAAACAATATCTTCGGTGGTAAGTACCTTAACCGTGCCGTCGTCATTGATGGCGTTTTTGGTATACACGTTACCCCTGAAATAGTTGAAGTCGTTAAACTCATCGTCTACGATAGGTCTATATACGTCAGCAACCCATTCAGAAACGTTTCCGGCCATATCATAAAGACCATAATCGTTAGGCTCGTATGATTTAATTTCTGCGGTAATATCTGCGTTGTCGTCAGACCAGCCTGCAATACCACCGTAATCACCATCACCTTGTTTGAAGTTTGCTAATTGATCACCACGGGTTTTACGATTGCCTGATCGGGTATACGCACCATCCCAAGGATATTTCTTTCTACCCCGGTATACATTGTATTCTCTAAGGCCTACGAGACCCAATGCAGCATATTCCCATTCTGCTTCGGTAGGAAGACGATATTTTGTGGTCGAAATGATACCATCTTTCATTTGAACATAGATATCTTTAGCTTCAGAGCCACCAGGGTTATCTGCAGAAGCTTTTGGAGTATTCGCTTTTTCGCGACGCTCAGAAGCTTTACCTCCACGTATTACGTCATCCTGGCCACCATAAGTTAAACTAGGTGCTTGTAAATACGTATAAGTATCAAATGTAGATTCTGCATCAACATTGTATTTTGCGCCTTTTTGGGTATACCCCTCTTGTTCAAGAACATATTCGTTATAACGGTTTGTTCTCCAGTTTCCAAATTCAACAGCCTGAATCCAACTCACACCTACAACCGGATAGCGGGCATAGGCTGGGTGACGCAGGTAGTTTTCAGTCATAGTTTCGTTAAAACCAAGTCTGTTTCTCCAAACTAGAGTGTCTGGCAAAGCACCGTAATAAATGTTGCGGTAGTTGGCCTGCTCAGGAGGGAAAACCTTTTTTAGGTAATCGAGGTACTCCAAATACATAAGATTGGTTACCTCGGTTTCATCCATATAAAACGATTGTACGTGTTGCTGAGTTGGAGTATTGTTCCAATCGTGCATCACATCGTCCTGTACACGTCCCATGGTAAACGTACCTCCTTCGATAAAAATCAAACCGGGAGCAGCTTCCTGTTCTTTGTAATCGGTATTGGCCTGAAAGCCACCGTTTTTGTCATTGATGCTCCAGCCAGTGGCTCGAGAACTATTCTTGTAGTTCCTGCCATTGTTGCTACAGCCAATCAGAAGTAGGGTTGAAAAGCTTAAAACTATCGTTCTAAACGCAAGATTTCTGTTCATATTCTAAAACCTTTAAGAAAATTTGGGACTGCAATATACTATTAAAGGGCCCAAATTGCAATAAAATAATCACTTATGCAACGCATAACAATGTGATGTGTTACTTTTAGTTAGGATACTAAAACGCAGTTTAATACGGTTTAGTATAAAAGGCGTTCATATAGGTTGTATTAGATTTGCAATCCTAAAATCCTTTGAGAATTTGAAAATAAAAATTTCGCTTTTTCTTTTACTACTCGGTCAATGGCTTCTGGCTCAACAAGACCGCTACGTAATCAATTGGAGTGAGCCTGTGCAGGTAGGTAGCGCTTCACAGTCTGTGCGTGTGCCGGGTTTTGAAGCCGCCTATTTTAATTATAATCCGGTTTCTGGTATACAGTACAAACGCAGGTTAACTACGCGTAATTCGACAACGAGCCTTCGGTTGAAGGACGTAACGTATGAAGTAATAAGCCGTTCTCAAGTATTCGATCTTGATATGAGTGCGTTAAAATCTGAGCCTGATTTTTATTACCAAAACTCAGTTATTCGAGGTAAGAATAGTTTAGAATTCAGTCTTTCAACAATTGTAAATCAAAATGGAGTTCTTAAACGTGTACGTTCTTTTGAACTGACTTTTTCTGAGGCTCCCGCAAATCGAGGTTCTATCAAAACCTCACGAATTGAGAATTCTGTTTTGGCTTCCGGGAACTTTTACAAGTTTTATGTAGATACTACAGGTGTCTTTAAGATAACACGTGATTTTCTAAGGGATTTGGGTATGGATGTCAACAACATTAATCCCAGAAACTTAAAAATTTATGGTAACGGGGGTGCTATGTTGCCGCTTCGTAATCGTGATAACACCATTTTTGATCCTGTGGAAAACGCCATTAAAGTGGTGGGCGAAGAAGATGGAAGCTTTGATGCTGAAGATTATTTGTTGTTTTATGGCGAAAGCACGCGGCAGTTTAATGCTGAAAGTCTTACGCATATTAATCTTTACGACGATAAATCGTATTATTT
Source organism: Leeuwenhoekiella sp. (assembly GCA_002708845.1). Classification (GTDB taxonomy): domain Bacteria; phylum Bacteroidota; class Bacteroidia; order Flavobacteriales; family Flavobacteriaceae; genus Leeuwenhoekiella. Next base: position 54,140 of record PAPI01000023.1, on the reverse strand, counting down.
CATTACGGCTGAAGGAGGTCCCGGCAGTCGAATTGGTAGCATGCCGCAGCCGGAAGCTACTCCAGATGTGACGATAAACACGTTTCAGGATTATCAATTCCATGAGCGTGACTTAGAAAATCTCCTGAATCTAGGGCGACGCTGGTTTGGAGAACGTTTCGATATTGAAGCTGAGCAGGCATTTTCATTTTCTTTTCCTAATAGAGTAGTGACCGAGCCGGTCGAACTTCGCGTTTATGTAGTCGCGATATCCGAATCACAAACTTCATTTTCGGTCAATTTGAACGGTAATCCGGTGCGAACGCTCAATCTTTTGCCGATTAACGAATCGCAATTAGCCCGAGGGGCTGACTATGATAGTTTCTTGAGTTCGTCAAATCCGGCTTTGACAGCAATTGGAGATGAACTTAACGTGCAATTAACTTATTCCAATAATGGAAACCCTTCTAGTGAAGGCTATCTTGATTTTATTGCCGTTGAGGCAACCCGGCGCCTTGAGGGCACCCGTGGGCAGTTTAAATTCAGCAGCAAAGATGCCCAGCTTTCGCAGGGTGTAGGTCTTTATACCCTGAGTAATGCTTCGGGATATACTGAAATTTGGGATGTTACAGATCGCAGAGCGATTACCTCGGTTTCAAATGCCGAAAACTCAAATCAATTTTCTTTTAAAGCCGAGTTAGGTCAGGAACGAAACTATCTGGCGGTTTATGAAAATGATTTTTTTGTCCCGCTTCGCGAAAACGGCAATGCGCTGATTTCAAATCAAAATTTAAAAGGAACCATTTTGGCCAATGGAGGAGTAGAATATCTAATGATTACTTCTGAAGCTTTACGCCCACAGGCCGAAAAACTCGCTGCACACAACCGAAATTTCAGAAGCTTAAATGTGGCAGTGGCAACTCTGGATGAAATATACAACGAATTCAGCTCCGGTAAACAAGACATTGGCGCAATACGTAATCTGGCGCGCTATGTCTATGAAAACCAAAACGCTGGTGAAAACCGGCTGCAGTATCTTTGCCTGTTTGGTGACACTTCATTTGATTATAAAGATCGAATTGCAAACAACAATAATATCGTACCCACTTTTAATACCTATCAAAGTTTTTCTCCGGCGCAATCCTATATGAGTGATGATTTTTACGGCTCTTTAGACCCTGATGAAGGTGTGATAGAAGATAATAGTCCTGCCGGTAACGGAGGTTTTGATAGACTCGACCTGGCTGTAGGGCGTATTTTGGCAGACTCCCCGCAACTTGCAAATGAGGTAGTTGATAAAATAATTAGCTATGACCAGCCTTCGTCATTAGGGAGGTGGCGAAATAATTTTGTGCTTATCTCCGATGATGTGGATTTAGCTTGGGAATTCCGGGAGCTTGAATCTACAATTGATGCTTTGGGAGACCAGATTCAGCAGGAGAAGCCTTTTATAAACGTAAAGAAAATACACAGCGACAGTTTCAGACAGGAAGCTTCTGCCGGGGGTGACCGTTATCCGGAGGTTAATAAAGCCATAGCCGATGCGCTTGAAGTGGGAGCTTTGGTGATGACATATTTGGGCCACGGTGGCGAAAATACACTGGCCTCCGAATTTATTTTTACCCGGCAAAATGCCGAAAACTTAAAGAACCGGGAGCGTTTACCGGTAATAGTGACGGTAACCTGTGAGTTTACACGTTTTGATAATCCCAATCGGGAAGCCGCGGGAGAGGCACTATTCTGGAATCCCGAAGGTGGAGCTGTGGGTTTGGTGGCGACTACACGTGAAATTTCGGTTAGGCTGGGGGTTACCTTCAATGAAAAACTGGCGTCCAATTTATTTTCTTTTGGTACAAACACCGTTAAAAGTGTGGCTGAAAATCTACGAGAGACTAAAAATCAAATCAATGATGACAACCGTCGGGTGATTTTCTTTATCGGCGACCCGGCTATGAAACTGGGCTTTGCAAAACCCAGTGTAAGACTTACTGCAATTAATGATGTCCCGCTGAGTCAACCTGTTGATACCCTAAAAGCACTTAGCCGAATCAAGTTGAGTGGAGAAGTTGTAGATGCTTCGGGGCAACGCATTGCGGGTTATGAAGGGGATCTTTCGGCTACGGTTTATGATAAGTATGTTGATCGCCAGACCCTTGGCAATGATGGTACGCAGGGTGCAAATGGAGAATTGTTAATTCTCGATTTTAAAGAGCTTGGCCCTATTTTATACCGAGGTCAGGCCAGGGTTTCAGATGGTAATTTTGATCTCGAGTTTGTGGTGCCTAAGGATGCCGCAATTCCGCTAGGCAATGGAAGGGTTAATTTTTACAGTAAGCGTGATGGTATTTTTGAAGATCAGGCAGGGGCAAATGAGCGTATTTTGGTTGGTGGTTTAAATGAAAATGCTCCTGAAGACAATCAGGGTCCGCTAATTGAACTCTACATGAATGATGAGAGTTTTGTAAATGGAGGGATTACCAATTCATCACCTACCCTTTTGGTAAAGCTTGAAGATGAAAATGGAATAAATACGGCCGGAGGCATAGGTCACGACCTGGTTGCGATACTTGATGGTGATGAGGAAAACCCGATCATTCTCAATGATTTCTACGAAAGTGACACCGATAACTTTAATATTGGTAAAGCGCTGCGCACGCTGCGTGATTTAGAGCCGGGTTTGCATATAGTGACGGTGATCGCCTGGGATACATATAATAATTCGTCAACCGCTGACCTTCAGTTTGTAGTTGCGGGTGATACAGAATTGAAGCTTGAAAATGTATTAAATTACCCCAACCCTTTTGTGAATTATACCGAGTTTTGGTTTAATCATAACCGCCCCTTTGAGCCGCTTGATGTGCAGGTGCAAATCTTTACGGTTACGGGTAAGGTGGTGAAAACCATTAATCAAATGGTAACGACGACCGGCTTTTTATCGCGGGAAATAACCTGGGACGGCCTGGATGATTTTGGGCAAAAAATAGGAAAAGGCGTCTACGTATATAAGATTACCGTTAAATCTACGTTAACGAATAAGAAAGTTGAAAAGTTTGAGAAGTTAGTTGTTCTGTAAGCTTTAAAATATATATTTGTCAACATACGCCTTATTTAATGAATAAATTTTTACTCGCGCTAGGTTTTTTTTCAACACTACAGGTATCAGTATTTGCTCAGGAGGTAGAAGGTAGACCCATTACTACGGGTGTTCCGTTTTTGGCTATTGCAGCAGATGCTCGTGCCGCAGGTCTGGGTGATCAGGGTGTCGCAACAAAAGCTGATGCCTATTCACAACAATGGAATCCGGCTAAGTATGCTTTTATAGAACAGCAACAGGGGGTGGGATTTAGTTATACGCCTTATCTAAATCAAATTGTAGACGACATTTTTTTAGGGCAAATAACCTATTACAATCGTATTAATGATCGCAGTGCATTTGCGGGTAGTTTTAGATATTTTGGGTTGGGTGATATTGAGTCTATTCAGAATAGTAATCCATCACAGGAAGAGCTAGAAAACCCTCTATTGTTAAGTCCTAATGAATTTACTTTGGATGTATCTTATGCTTTGCGGTTAGGCGATCGTTTTGCTATGTCTGTTACTGGCCGGTATTTACGTAGCGATTTAAAACTTCAGGTAAGTGATGAAGATGCGAGTGCTGCGGGTTCGATAGGTGTAGATATTGCCGGATTTTACCAATCTGAAGAGATTACCTATAATGACTTTGACGGGCGCTGGCGCGGAGGATTTAATATTTCAAACATTGGTCCAAAAATAAAGTATGACGAAGCAGGTCAGGAAAACTTTTTGCCTACAAATCTCAGGCTGGGAGGAGGTTTTGATTTTATTCTGGATCCCTATAACGTGATTGGGGTTGGTCTTGAGTTTAATAAGTTACTGGTGCCTTCTCCGCAGGACTTTAATAACGATGGAGTCATTGATGGTACAGATGCGGAAGAATATCAATCTATTGGTTTTCTGGAGGGAATGTTTCAATCCTTTGGTGATGCGCCAAATGGATTTAGCGAAGAATTAAAAGAAGTAACCTGGTCGCTGGGAGCAGAATACAAGTATGCAGATGTTTTTGCTTTTCGAATGGGTTATTTTAACGAAAGCGATTTGAAAGGTGCTCGCAAATTCGGAACATTAGGTCTTGGGTTTAAATATACATCCATAGATGTTGACGTATCCTATTTGTTCTCAACTTCTCAAGTACGTAATCCTTTGGAAAATACGTTGCGAATTGGTTTGACGTTCAGTTTTGGAGATGAATATTCTGAATATTAATAGTTGGGGAAATCATTAAAAATAGAACTTAATCTGGAGCGCTTTGAGCAACTTGAAGAGCTTCCTGACCAGGTGCGGGATTTATTTCGCGTTGCTGTCGAAGCCCGTGAAGCTGCCTATGCACCGTATTCTAATTTTCACGTAGGTGCTGCGCTTTTGCTTGCTAATGGTGAAATCATCAAAGGGAATAATCAGGAGAATGCAGCTTACCCTTCAGGTTTGTGTGCCGAGCGTACTGCGGTTTATTACGCCGGTGCAAACTATCCCGAGGTGGAGATTGTAATGATGGCTATTTCAGCGAAAGCTAAAGATAAAGAAACTGATGTTCCAATTCCGCCATGCGGAGCCTGCAGACAGGCGCTTGCTGAGTATGAAGTGAAGCAGGCTAAGCCTATTGAAGTTTATTTCAGAGGTGGCAGCGGACCTATTTTAAAGAGTTCTTCGGTGGAAAATTTACTTCCTTTATTATTTACGCAGAAATTCCTCTAATTTCACAATAAAATTCTGCTTTAGCTTGATTTGTTTCAATGTCCTGCCGGGCATTAGTTTAGGTTATTTTTTCGCCCAAAGCCTTTCTCACTTCCTTTTGAAAATACTATTTTTGTGGTTCGTTGTTTTAAACAGCAGTGGTATAGATAAACCCATTATTAATGAAAGAAATCACAAAAGAAGTATACCTGAACTGGTATGAGGAGATGTCCTTCTGGCGCAAGTTTGAAGATAAGTTAGCACAAGTTTATATTCAGCAGAAAGTTCGCGGATTCCTGCACCTGTATAACGGGCAGGAAGCAATACTAGCAGGAGCACTGCACGCGATGGACCTTACCAAAGATAAAATGATCACAGCTTACCGTAATCACGTGCAACCTATAGGGATGGGAGAAGATCCCAAGCGTGTAATGGCTGAGCTCTATGGTAAAAAAACCGGAACTTCAATGGGATTGGGTGGTTCTATGCACATATTTTCTAAAGAACACCGTTTCTATGGAGGTCATGGTATCGTGGGAGGTCAGATTCCACTGGGTGCCGGTCTTGCATTCGGAGATAAATATTTCAAGAGAGATGCGGTAACCCTTACCTTTTTTGGTGATGGCGCTGCTCGTCAGGGTTCGCTTCACGAGACCTTTAATATGGCGATGAACTGGAAATTACCTGTGGTTTTCTGTGTTGAAAATAACGGGTATGCGATGGGAACTTCCGTAAAACGAACTGCAAACCATGAAGATATTTGGAAACTGGGCTTAGGTTACGAGATGCCTTGCGGTCCTGTTGATGCGATGAATCCGGTTGCTGTGGCTGAAGCTTTTGACGAAGCTATAGCGCGTGCACGTCGAGGTGATGGTCCTACATTCTTAGAATTGAAAACCTATCGATACAGAGGTCACTCGATGAGTGATGCTCAAAAATACAGAACGAAAGATGAGGTGGCAGAATATCAGAAAATTGACCCGATTACTCAGGTTAAAGATATTTTGTTAGAGAAAAAATATGCTACCGAAGAAGAATTAAAAACAATTGACAAGCGTGTTAAAAAGCGCGTTGCCGAGTGTGAAAAATTTGCTGATGAGAGCGAATTCCCCGAAACTAACATTATGTATGATGTAGTTTACGAGCAGGAAGACTATCCATTTTTAGCACATAAACCTGAATAAATCATGGCAGAAGTAATTAATATGCCCCGCCTTAGTGATACAATGGAAGAAGGAACCGTTGCATCATGGCTTAAGAAAAAGGGAGATAAAGTAGAAGAAGGTGATATCCTTGCTGAGATTGAGACGGACAAAGCCACGATGGAATTTGAGTCTTTCTACGAAGGAACACTTTTACATATAGGTATACAGGAAGGAGAGACTGCAAAGGTTGATGCTTTGCTCGCTATTATTGGTGAGGAAGGAGAAGATATTTCCGGATTATTAGACGGAAGTTCAGACTCAGGTTCTGATGATGAAAAATCAGAAGACACGGAAGATTCTGAAGATGCTGATGAGAACGAAGAAGAATCTGATGAAGCTTCGGAAGATTCAGATGACGACTCTGCAGATGAAGACAGCAGTAGCTCAGAAGTGCCTGAAGGTGTTGAGGTGGTAACGATGCCACGTTTGAGCGATACTATGGAAGAAGGTACTGTTGCATCCTGGTTGAAAAAAGAAGGAGATAAAGTCGAGGAAGGTGATATTCTTGCAGAAATAGAAACCGATAAGGCGACTATGGAGTTTGAATCTTTCTATAAAGGAACTTTGCTTCATATCGGTATTCAGGAAGGGGAAACTGCAAAAGTAGATTCGCTTTTAGCTATCATTGGTCCTGAGGGAACAGATGTTTCCGGTGTAATCAGTGGAGCCAAATCTGGTAGCTCTAAAAAGGAGTCTTCTAAAAAAGAAGAAAAGCCGAAACAAAAAGAGGAGCCCAAAAAACAAGAAGCTAAGAAAGAGGAGCCTAAGCAAAAAGAGGCACCTAAGAAAGAGGAATCAAAATCTGCTTCTAAAAATACATCTTCAAGTGACGGGCGTATTTTTGCTTCGCCATTAGCTAAGAAATTAGCCGAGGAAAAAGGCATTGACCTTGGTAAAGTTTCGGGTAGTGGTGAGAACGGCCGTGTGGTTCGTAAGGATATAGAAAACTATACTCCTGCAGCTTCAGGCGGTGGTGTACAACAATTTGTTGCTACCGGTGAGGAGAGCTACGAAGACGTGAACAACTCACAAATGCGTAAGGCGATTGCGAAGTCTTTAGGTAAATCTAAGTTTACCGCTCCGCATTATTACCTGAACGTCGAGTTTGATATGGAAAATATGATTGCGTTCCGTAGCCAATTCAATCAACTTCCTGACACGAAGGTTTCCTATAATGATATGATCATCAAGGCAGTAGCGATTTCTTTAAAACAGCATCCACAGGTAAACTCACAGTGGTTTGATGATAAAATGCGTCTGAATCACCACGTACACATTGGTGTTGCTGTAGCTGTACCTGATGGACTTGTAGTGCCTGTGGTAGAGTTTGCAAATGAAAAATCATTACAGCAAATCAATGCTGAGGTTAAAGAGCTTGCAGGTAAAGCCCGTAACAAAAAACTTAAGCCTGAAGAAATGCAAGGTAGTACCTTTACCATTTCTAACCTGGGTATGTTTGGAATCACAAACTTTACTTCAATTATCAACCAACCTAACTCAGCGATCTTGTCTGTAGGTGCGATTATTGAAAAGCCTGTGGTTAAAAACGGCCAGATTGTGGTGGGCAATACGATGACGTTGTCTATGGCTTGTGATCACCGTACGGTTGATGGTGCGACGGGAGCACAGTTTTTACAAACGTTGAAAACCTACATAGAGAATCCTGTTTTGATGTTAACTTAATTCAAATCTGGAATAATTATAACTTTAAAATCCTGTCTATTATGGCGGGATTTTTTATATTGAAACTTATGAGAAAATTAGTTTTAAGCGCTTGTGGCGCTCTTTTAATTGCCTGCGGGAGCACAAGTCCGGTAAAGCCCGTTGATGATGGTGCAGCTCAGAATGCCTCAAATGGGTATAAAGTTCCGACTAACAACGGAACTGAGGAAGTCCTTTTTAAACCAACCGAAAAATTACCAACATCTAAAGATTTTAAGCAGTATGTGAATGCTGATGCTTTGCGTAAAGATGTTGAGTTTTTAGCTTCTGATGCCTTAAAGGGTCGTGAAACCGGAACTACGGAAATCGACGAGGCAGCCACATATATCATAAAGGCATTTCAGGATGCAGGGATTCAACCCTATTTTACTTCATACCGTGATAAGTTTGATGCCAAAGGAAAAGCAGGCTACAATGTGGTAGGTGTTTTAGAGGGTACAGATCCGGAGCTTAAGGATGAGTACGTAATTATTGGAGCACATTACGATCACATTGGTACTGCTGAGGCTGAAAATGGAGATGTTATCGCCAACGGTGCCAATGATAATGCTTCAGGTACTGCAACGGTGATGGCTTTAGCTCATTATTTCGCCAAGGCGAAAACAAACAAGCGCAGTATTTTATTTACGCTCTTTTCTGCTGAAGAAATGGGTCTACTGGGTTCAGCTCATCTTGCAGAGCGTTTGAAAAGTACTTCAATTACACCCTATGTGATGTTTAATATTGAAATGGTAGGCTTGCCGATGAAAGATAAAGACTATACGCTGTATCTTACCGGATATGAGAACAGTAACCTGGCTAAAAAATTCAATAGCTACGCAGGTGCAAATGTTTTAGGCTTTTTGCCGCAGGCTAAACAATACAATTTATTTAAGCGTAGCGATAACTATGCTTTTTACCAGGCTTTTAAAATCCCTGCACAAACAGTTTCAACTTTTGACTTCACCAATTTTGATCACTATCACAAAGTGGGGGATGAAGCTTCTTTAATGGATTATCAGCATATGGCCAATGTTGCCAATCAATTAATTCCCGGTCTCGAGGGAATTTTAACAACACCCACCGAAGAAATAAGCTGGAATGAGTAAAAAAATTATAGTTACAGGAACCAGCCGGGGCATTGGCCTCGAGTTAGTGAAGCAACTTGTAGAGCAGGGGCATCAGGTTTTAGCGCTTTCGCGAAATGAAAAACCCTGTACGGAACTTGGTTTGGAGCAGGTGACCGCTTTTTCTTTTGATATTGCTTCTGAGACTGATTTGAAAAAGGTTCAGGATTGGGTGAAAACGGAATGGAAAACTGTAGATGTTCTCATTCACAATGCCGGCGCTTTAGTAAATAAGCCTTTTAATGAGCTCACTGCGACAGATTTTCAAAAGGTATATGAGGTTAATGTGTTTGGCGTAGCTCATTTAACTCAGGCGGTTTTACCGTATATGCATGCCGGTTCACATGTGTTAACTATAAGCAGTATGGGCGGTGTACAGGGTAGTGCCAAGTTTCCCGGGCTGGCAGCTTACAGTTCTAGCAAAGGGGCGGTAATTACACTAAGTGAATTACTGGCTGAAGAATATAAAGAACAGGGTATAGCTTTTAATGTATTAGCACTTGGGGCTGTACAAACCGAAATGCTTGAAGAAGCATTTCCTGGTTATCAGGCGCCACTTCAGCCTGATGAGATGGCGGCGTATATTGCAAATTTTGCCCTAACGGCACACAAATTCTATAACGGCAAGGTTTTACAGGTTTCAGCCTCCACACCCTGATGAAAACAATTTTGACTCGATACATACCTGAACAGGCAGTTGATCCGGTTTTTGAACTGATCAAAAGCTTTGGGGTACATCTTAAAATTGTAAATGAACGAGTTACCCGTCACGGGGATTACCGTAAAATGCCCGATGGTGGGCATCAGATTACTGTTAATGCCAATCTCAATAAGTATCGATTTCTCATAACGCTCATTCATGAAATTGCACATTTGGTAGCGTTTAAAAAATTTGGGAGTTGCATCAAGCCACATGGCACCGAATGGAAATACAGCTTTCAGCAATTAATGCTTCCGTTTATACGACCTGAAATCTTTCCCAAACAGCTTTTGCCACTTATTGCCAATCACTTTAAAAACCCGAAAGCAAGCAGCGATACAGACGCCCGTTTGTCTTTGGCACTTAAAGAATTTGATCCGCCTAGTGATAAAAACTATATATTTGAACTACCAAAAGGCAGTCTGTTTAAAATTTACAACGGAAAGGTTTTTGAAAAGGGAAATAGGGTTGTAAAACGCTATGAATGCAAAGAGACTACAACCGGAAAAATCTACTTATTTCAGCCTAATGCAGAGGTCGAACTTTTAAAATAAGCACATGACTAAAAACGACAATTATTACGCAATAATTATGGCCGGGGGAGTTGGTTCCCGATTTTGGCCTTTAAGTAAGGCCAATTATCCCAAGCAATTTCATGATATTTTAGGCGCAGGCGAAACTCTCATTGAGCGTACGTTTGGCAGATTATCACAAACCGTACCTGCAGACAATGTTTTGGTGCTTACCAATGAGAAGTATAAAGCCCTTGTTAACGAGCAATTACCTAAGGTTAAGGATCAAAATATCGTTTTGGAGCCCGCAATGCGCAACACTGCACCGTGTATATTACTTGCTGCGCTTAAGATTTATAAAAATAATCCGGATGCAGTAATGATCGTTGCTCCAAGTGACCACTGGATCGAGGATGAAAAATCCTTTCTCAATGATTTGGAAACCGGATTTAAAGCTTGTGAACAGGATGTTTCCGAAGAAAAATTACTGGTGACTTTAGGTATTGAACCTACATTTCCACATACGGGTTACGGTTATATTCAATACACCGCTGGCGATTCTGCAGTAAAACAGGTTAAGGCGTTTAAAGAGAAACCCGATTATGAGACTGCCAAGCAGTTTCTGGCCGAAGGTAATTATTCCTGGAATGCAGGTATTTTTATTTGGAGTGCCAGAGCGATTATTGAAGCATTTGAAAAATACCTTCCTGAGATGTATGCCCTTTTCAATTCAGGTTATGACGCTTTGAATACGGATGCTGAGGCGGCATTTATTGCTGAAAACTATGGAAAGGCTGAAAACATCAGCATTGACTACGGGATCCTCGAAAAAAGTAAAAATGTTGGGGTAATTCCGGCGACTTTTGACTGGAGTGATCTGGGTGCCTGGGGTGCCCTTTACGACAATCTGGAAAAAGATGAATCTGAAAATGTAGTGGTCAATGCCCGATGCATTAAAAAAGATGTTCGCGGTAACCTCATTCGTTCTGATAAAGGAAAGGTTGTGGTTGTCGAGGGTCTTGAGGATTATATCATCGTTGACAGTAAAGATGTTTTGGTTATCATGCCTAAATCCAAAGAGCAGGACGTAAAATTGATGCGTGCCGCTGTGGCTGAAAAATTTGGTGAAGATTTAGTTTAAATCAATTCATGGAAGATCAATCAAAACGGGAAAACTCAAATTCAACAGATTCTGAGACAGTTTCCAATGAGGCTGTAAAGCGTGATGCTAAAAGTTTGTGGCAAAATAGCCGTGTTTTTTTGTCAGAACTTTTAGACATACGTCAGGATACCGACCGCGATTCTACCATTGAAGCGGTTAAAAAAGATATCTCGTTTAAAGGACATAATGCCTGGATTCTCATTTTTGCCATTTTTGTAGCTAGTATTGGTCTTAATGTGGGCAGTACAGCAGTTATCATCGGTGCGATGTTAATCTCACCACTTATGGGGCCAATTGTGGGTGCCGGACTATCGCTGGCGATTAATGATGTCGAAATGCTGCGGAGATCTATGATCAACCTTGCGGTGATGGTTTCTTTGAGTGTGCTTACGGCGTTTATTTACTTTTTACTCATTCCGCTTAAAGCAGACAATTCAGAACTTTTAGGAAGAACCTATCCTACCATTCTTGATGTTCTGGTAGCGATTTTTGGTGGTCTGGCGCTTATTGTGGCTAAAACTAAAAAAGGGACTATTGCCAGCGTGATTTTTGGGGTGGCCATTGCTACGGCTTTGATGCCACCATTGTGTACTGTAGGATATGGATTGGCTATTGGTAATGGTGCCTATGCTACAGGAGCCTTGTATCTATTTTCAATCAATGCGGTTTTTATAGCGCTCTCTACTTTTGTTGTTTCCAAGCTATTGGGCTTCCCAATGGTGAAATATGCCAACTCGCGAAGAAGACGCTTCATCAGTCAAATGGCTTCTGCTATCGGAATTATTGTAATGGTGCCCAGTATGTTTCTGTTCTACAACCTGTATAAGGAACAGGTGTTTAAAAACGAAGCTACAAACTTTGTTGAAGAAAACATACAGCACGATGGGACTTCGATTCTAAGCCCTAATATCGACTACAAGGATAAGAAGGTAGAATTGTTTCTTATTGGTAATCTGGTGTCTAAAAGTACAATCGCCAAATGGGAAAAAGAATTTTCTGAAAATCCGAAACTTGCTGTTGCCGAGCTTCGCATCAACCAGGGGGCTGACCAAAGCACAGCCATGGCAGAGGAGTTAAGCAATCAGGTTAAAACCGGAATCTTAGAAGATTTGTACGCCAATAACCAGCAGGCTATTGCAGATAAAAATCAACAGATTTTACTTTTGGAAAATGAGTTAAACCGGCTCAAGTCGGCTGCTTTACCTTTTCAGAGCCTAAGTGAAGAAGTGCACGTAAACTATGAAGATATTGAGCGCTTTGGATTTTCAAATACCATTAATACCAATTTTGAAAAAGCCGATACGATCCCCACTTTTATGATTGAGTGGAAGCCATCTTTGTCTGAAGTTCAAAAGCGAAAAGAAGAACAGAAATTAAAAGCCTGGTTGAAGCTAAAATATAAATTAGATACACTTGCAATCTCTCGTTATTGATGCTCTTTAATAACGGCCTCCCGTACTTTTTTGAATAGATCTGAAGAATACACAAAGTTGGTAACATCCTCGTTATCGGTTCTGAAAATGGTGTCTTTAGAACCTTCCCAGGCTAAATGCCCTTTTTGAAGAAAGACTATTTTTTCACCAATCTCCATAACTGAGTTCATATCGTGCGTGTTGATAATCGTGGTGATATCATACTCGTGGGTGATTTCCTGCACCAAATTATCAATCAGGGTTGCTGTACGCGGATCAAGGCCTGAGTTAGGCTCATCGCAAAATAAGTACTTTGGGTTATTTACAATGGCACGTGCGATTGCAACCCGTTTCTGCATACCGCCAGAGATTTCAGAAGGTAATTTATTATTAGCATTGATGAGGTTTACCCGTTTGATTACCTCATTAGCGCGCTCGCGACGTTCTGCTTTGCGTTGTTTAGTAAACATTTTAAGTGGGAACATAATATTTTCTTCTACTGTCATGGAGTCAAAAAGAGCACTGCCTTGAAATACCATTCCCATCTGTTCACGCAGGGTACGCTGCTTCTCAGAAGATAAATCGGAGTACGCTTCCCCGTCGTAAACAATTCTGCCCTCCGTAGGTCTAAAAAGGCCTAGTAAGCATTTTAAAAACACGGTTTTGCCCGAGCCAGACTGGCCAATGATCAAATTGGTTTTTCCTTTTTCAAATTTGGTCGAAATTCCCTTTAGAACGAGTTCATCGCCACCAAATCCTTTTTTTAAATCCTTAACTTCAATCATTAGCTTAAAAGTAATTGGGTGATTAGATAGTTTGAGAGAATGATAAATACACTCGTCCATACAAACGAAGTCGTACTGGCTTTACCAACCTCAAGTGCTCCGCCCTTCATATAGTATCCAAAATAGGACGGAATGGTCGCCAGTAATAAGGCAAAAATAAAGGTCTTTATAAATGCATAAACCAGTTGGAAAGGAACAAAATCTTCCTGAAGCCCTTGAATAAATTGATCTCCTGTAGCAAACCCTCCTAAAACCGAGGCTGCATAACCACCCACAATACCCAGAAACATGGCTATAGCTATGACAAAAGGGTAGAAGAGCATCGCAATAATCTTAGGAAAAACCAAATAGTTTAGCGAGTTGATGCCCATTACCTCCAGTGCGTCTATCTGCTCAGTAACCCGCATAGTGCCGATGCTTGAGGTAATGAAAGACCCCACCTTTCCGGCCATAATAATCGAGATAAAAGTAGGAGCAAACTCGAGTATAATCGATTGTCTTGACGCAAAACCAATGAGTGATTTTGGTAGAATAGGATTGTCCATATTCAACGCGGTTTGAATCGCAACTACACCACCCACAAAAAATGAGATAAAGCAAACAATTCCTAGCGAGCCGATGATCAGATCGTCAATTTCTTTTAAAATAAGATTTCTAAGTACAGAGGTTTTGGTAGGTTTTATAAAAACACCCTTAATCATCATAAAATAAGCACCGATCTCTTTCAGGTATCCCATAGTGTATTTTTCAGGTTTAAAAATAGCAAAAATAGACGGGAAGGCTATTTAAGATTAACTTAATCTTATTATTGGTATAAAGCCTTAGTTTTGCAGGGTAAAACTGCAGATTATGAAATTTACGAGTATTAAAATGCTTCTTTTTGGTCTTGCTGCACTTAGCTTTAAGCCTGCAGATGCACAGACAGCTTCCCAGAAGCCTAAACTAGTTGTGGGTATTGTTGTTGATCAGATGCGATTCGATTACCTCACCCGTTTTGAAGCGCAATTCGGTGACAGGGGTTTTAAACGTTTGATGTCAGACGGGTTTGAGTGTCGCAACAATCATTTTAACTACGTGCCTACCTACACCGGGCCCGGTCACGCTTCTATTTATACCGGTACAACTCCGGCCAATCATGGTATTATTTCAAACAATTGGTATAATAAATTTGAAAAGCAGCAAGTGTATTGCGCGGGCGACACCACAGTAGCTTCGGTAGGTGTAGACGGCCCGGCAGGGCAGATGTCTCCGCATCGTATGCTCACAACAACGATTACAGATCAAAACCGTTTGCATACCCAAATGCGTGGTAAAACCATTGGTGTTTCATTAAAAGATCGTGGTGCAATTCTTCCGGCGGGGCATACCGCCAATGCGGCGTATTGGTTTGAAGGTGGAGATGAAGGCAAGTGGATTACCAGTACTTTTTATATGGATCAATTGCCAAAATGGGTGCAGGAGTTTAACGCTTCCGCGAAAGCGAAAAATTACCTGAAAGAATGGAATACCCTCAAGCCAATTGAAACTTACGTAGAAAGCGGGGCAGATCTTAATACTTATGAAGGTGGATTCAGAGGTAAGGAAGATGCTGTTTTTCCTTATGATTTGGAGAAATTAGCTCCAGAAAATGGAGGTTACACCCTTTTAAAATCAACACCCTACGGAAATAATTTGACTACCGATTTTGCGCTTGAAGCCTTGGATGCTGAAGCGTTAGGACAGGACTCAGATACTGATTTTCTGGTGGTGAGCTATAGTGCGACCGATTATGTGGGTCACAATTTTGGTGTTAACTCTAAGGAGGTTGAGGATATGTACGTACGACTCGATCTTGATCTGGAACGTTTGCTTGATGCCTTAGATAAAAAAGTGGGCGAGGGCAATTATACCGTATTTCTTACCGCAGACCATGGGGCAGTAAATGTACCGGCGTATTTAAGTGCAAACAGGATTCCGTCAGGCTATTTTGATAACCGCGCCTTTGCAACTGCGCTCAATGAGTTTATAGTTTCTGAGTATGGAAAAGAAGATTTGATTGAAGATATTTCAAATTATCAGGTGTTTTTTAATTATGAAAATCTGCAGGAAGCGGGTGTAAATCCGGAAGAACTACAAAAGAAAATTGCACATTTTGCCTTGCAATACGATCTAATGGACAAGGTGTACACACGCGCCGAACTCAATCAGGCAAATTATACAAGCGGTGTAGCAGCTTTAATTCAAAAAGGCTTTAATCAAAAGCGTAGTGGCGATGTATTTTTAGTGCTTGACCCCGGAGTTATCAGTTATTCGCGTACCGGCTCTACGCACGGCTCGGCATTTTCTTACGATACACACGCGCCGCTCTTGTTTTACGGAGCAGGAATTAAAAAAGGCAAAACTTATAAGCTCACCGAAATCCCGGATATCGCGCCGACCATTGCAGCTTTGTTAGGTATTGAATTCCCAAACGGAACCACAGGTACTATAATTACTGAAGTTTTAGAATAATTTCTCCCGGATCTTATTCCACCGGAGTTTACGTATAAAGGCACCTTCTTTTTCATTAACCAGAAAAGGAAGGTGTTTTTGTTTGGCTCTCAAGTAACCACTTAGATAATTTTTAAAAAGCTTGGGGCTCTTTTTGCGCAACGCCAGTTTTGCCGAAGCGATAAGTGTAAGCAAAAAGCCGTAACGCATTCCGTAAAATGCCTCGCCTTGTTTGTATTTAGCTTTAGTCGAATAGGTATGCCCGGTAGGTTTGAGGTGTTTTACCTGTAAATCGGGATTTGTGCCCACTTCCCAACCGTGGTATTGCGCTAGCAATTCGTCTAAGGTATCCCAGCCCATAGCCGTTTTGAGTCCGCCAATGGCTTCAAAACAGGCTTTACGATAGCATTTGAGAGCACCGCGTATATGATCTTTATTGGTGAGGTTTTCTAATTCCCAATTTCCGTTGCGTTCTACATAGCAGAAGCCGCCGTACATTCCAAGTTTGGGATTTTGGGAAAAAGCGTCTTTGATGGTTTCCAAATAATTTTCAGGAAAAATAAGATCTGCGTCAAATTTACACAGTAGATCATAGTCAGTATTTAGTTGGTTAAGACCGTAGTTAAATGCCTGCACGACTTTGCTTCCGGGAAGGTGAGCAGCTTCAGAATTCTTTTCGACCAATTCTACTTCGGGATGCTTTTCAGCATATGAAGCTATGATTTGAGGAGTTTCATCAGTGCTTCCATCATCAACCACAATAATTTTTTCGGCTTTGAACGTTTGAGCCAAAAGGGAGTCGAGTGTTTTATGTATTAAATCGGCCTCGTTATACGCCGGTATGATGATTGCTATTTTCATTTCCGCTCTGCGTAAATTAAATAGTAGCGCGGTGTAAACAGTCGCAAAAGTGGGCGAAAACCCAATTTCTTCACAGGATGGGTAAATTGTTTGCGTCTTTTTATTTCCCAGCCAGATTTTTCCAACAGCCAGTCAAACTGCCAATCTTCAAACTCGTGATAATGCCGGTCCCATTTATCGGTTTTGCTGCGATAGGCGGGAGCAAACCACAGTTTAAGCGGAATACTGGCCACGAGTTTATCGGTTTTAATATCCTTCAGCACATTAAGTGGAGCGAGTAAATGTTCGAAAATTTCAAAAGCGGTAACTGCATCGGCATTGGTATTCTGTACAGCATCTGTATTCAGATCAAGGTCTTCACCGCTTGTGTTAGTCACCTGATAACCTTCTTTTTTCATGATTTCAGAAAATGGATTTTCAACCCCGAGGTCCAATACGGTGCTGCCGGATGGTAGCACTTCTTTTAAAAAAGCTGCCGTGATGGCAAAGCGTTTACTAGGAAAGGTTTTTTCGTACACAGTATGCAGGTTACAAATTTGTAATGGCAAAAGTAAGAGTTGTACCCCAATGGTAGGGCTATATTTTTGGTTTTTGAAAATACGGGTTATGAGGTTTAACTCGATCTTATTTGTTTAAATTTGCATCGCGATAGCACGATCTATTATTCTATTATGGCAGACCACCAACTCGATCCCACAAAATGGGTGGATAAATATTCAGATTACCTCTACAACTACACGATTGTGAAGGTAAACGATAAAGAGGTGGCTGAAGATATCATTTCAGAAACCTTTCTGGCGGGCTTAAAGTCGATGAAGAACTTTAAAGGGGAGGCCAGTGAGCGTACCTGGCTGATTTCGATTTTAAAGCGAAAAATTATAGATTACTACCGTAAAATCAACTCTAAAAAAGGAAAGGCTGAAGTACGGGTTAATTACAATAGTGATGAGGATTCTGGAGACTGGCTTGAAGAGCGTGTCGCAGATCCTTTTGATCGTACCGCAGAAGATGATTTAGAAAACACTGAACTGGGTGTGGCGATCTATGCGTGTATTGACAAATTGCCCGAAAAGCAGGCTGCAATTTTCAAGAAAAAAACCATAGAAGGTCAGGATACCGAAACTATTTGTAAAGAATTTAATATCACGCCGTCTAATCTGTGGGTAATCATTCACCGAGCCCGTACAGCACTGGCAAGTTGCTTAGAAGAAAACTGGTTATAAACGATGAAACTATTTGTAGATTGTAAAAAAGCCGGGCACCTTTGTGATAAAGGGCAGTATGATGATGCCTCCTTTTTTGATAAGTTGAAAGTGCGCTTTCACAATTTGGTTTGTAAACACTGTGCAGATTATTCAGAGCGCAATGCAAAACTTACCAGGCTGATGAAAGATCCCAAGTGCAAGCAAATGCCTGAGGATTGTAAAAAGCGTATACGCGAGGAATTAGAGCGCGAGTTGGCTAAAGGTGAGCAACAGTAACCACCACAAGACCGGAATACCTTCTACAAAAAAAGACGCGTAATACTTCGATTGTCGGGTAGATGCTTTTAAGATTGAGAAAGCGGTAATAAGTGCCAGAAAACAACTTATTAAAATTGCTCCATTTTCATTTTCAGGTAGAAAAAGCTCCAGAACAACAAAGCCCATTAGCAATGCCAAACCCAGAAGTTTGGTTTTTTTTATGCCTAAAACCTGAGGCAGTGTATTCAGTGTTAAAGCATCGTACTTGAGATCTCTTATTTCAAATGGAATCATCAAAGCGAGAATAAGCAGTACGCGTTGCAGAATTACGAGCACGGTTGCCATATCAAATCTTACAGCGCATAAAGCTGGCAAATAAGCTGTAACTCCTGCCCAAACTACCGCGATGATAAAGACCTTTAGACTTGGGATGTGTCGTAAATTTTTGCGCTGCGGAAATAATGGGATGGCGTATAACAGGGTTAAAAGGCCCAATGGCAAACAGTACAGCCAGAAAACCCAGTCAAACTGAAAAGCAAAATAACAAAACGCAAAAAAGCAAAGTAGCGACAAGTTCTGGATGGTCCTTAGACTCTGAGTGAGTTGTCTGTGGTGTAAACCTGTAAGGGCGGCATATTTCACAAAATTATACCCGGTAACACTACCAAAAAATACAAACCCATACAGCAATGGTTGTGGGGCTAATGCCAGTTGTATCTCAGTAATCCATACCAAACACAGTACGGCCAGAGCCACATGCAAACTGCTGTTGATGTAGAAATTAAAAAGGGCTTTAAGGTGCTTCACGGGCTAAAGTTAAATCATGTGTTGATAACTGATTCTGGTGGTTAAAAACTAATATCTGCTTATTCAAATAATCGAATGTGAAATTGTAATTTTGCCGCATTAAAAAAACACAAAATTGTATATGAGAACAGATGTTTTTGCTTTGCGGCATATTGGGCCACGACCAGAGGAAAAGGAGCAAATGCTTGAAGCAATTGGTGCAGATAGTATTGATCAGTTAATTTATGAGACGCTGCCCGATGGTATAAAGCTTCAGAAGCCCCTTAATCTGGAACCTGCTCTGAGCGAGTATGAATATGCTACGCATATTAACGCGCTTGCAAACAAAAACAAATTGTTTAAGACTTACATAGGTCTGGGGTATCACGAGTCAAAAACTCCTGCAGTTATTCAGCGCAATATTCTTGAAAATCCGGGTTGGTACACGGCGTATACGCCTTATCAGGCCGAAATCGCTCAGGGGCGATTAGAAGCTTTGCTTAATTTTCAGACGATGGTGGCAGATCTTACCGGGATGGAACTAGCCAACGCTTCACTTCTTGATGAAGCTACAGCAGCTGCCGAAGCGATGACCTTACTTGCCGGCGTTCGTACCCGTGATCAAAAGAAAAACAGAACCTCCAAGTTTTTTGTAGATAAAGATATTTTCCCACAGACCCTTTCCGTATTGCAAACGCGGGCAATTCCAGTAGGCGTTGAGCTTGTTATAGGTCACGCGCAGGAATTTGATTTTAGCGATGAGTTTTTCGGTGCTTTAATTCAGTATCCGTCAGCTACCGGTGAGGTGCACGATTATACCGGCTTTATAAAAAAAGCGCACGATCTGGACATCAAAGTTGCTGTCGCAGCAGATTTGATGAGTCTGGTGTTGCTTGAAGCTCCCGGTAAACTTGGCGCAGATGTAGTGGTAGGGACCACGCAACGTTTTGGGATTCCGCTGGGTTATGGAGGACCGCACGCGGCCTATTTCGCTACCCGTGAAGAATATAAGCGTAACATCCCCGGGCGTATTATTGGGGTAAGTAAAGATATGAACGGTGACCGCGCACTGCGTATGGCGCTTCAAACCCGTGAGCAGCACATCAAGCGCGATAAAGCTACTTCAAACATTTGTACCGCACAGGTTCTTCTTGCTGTTATGGCAGGGATGTACGGGGTTTATCACGGGCCAAAAGGTTTGCAGTATATCGCGACTAAAATTCACCGTACGGCGGCTACCCTTACTGATGCTTTAGAAAACTTAGGTTTGTACCAGTTAAATTCCGGTTATTTTGATACGATTCGAGTGAAGACCGATGCTAAAACGGTTCGTAACTATGCCGAAGCAAGCGAAATCAACTTTTACTATCCGGATGAGGAAACCGTTTCAGTCGCAGTTAATGAAGCTACGAGTCTGGCAGATCTTAATAAAATAATTTCAGTTTTTGCTGAAGCTTTAGGTAAAGAATTTACGCATCTTGATGGTTTAAAAGAACTCAATGCAGTTCCTGATTTATTGCAAAGAGAGACAGAGTTTATGACGAATGAAGTGTTTAACAGCTATCATTCTGAGACCGAGTTGATGCGTTATATCAAAAAGCTGGAGCGAAAAGATTTGTCTCTTAATCACAGTATGATTTCGTTGGGTTCTTGTACGATGAAACTGAATGCAGCAGCAGAAATGCTACCCCTTAGTGATGCGCGTTGGGGCGGAATACATCCTTTTGTGCCCGTTAATCAGGCGGAAGGCTATCAGTTTGTATTAAAAAAACTGGAAGAACAACTTACCGAAATTACCGGTTTTGCAGCGACCTCTTTACAGCCTAACTCCGGAGCTCAGGGTGAGTATGCCGGTCTTATGGTAATCAGAGCCTATCACGAAAGTCGTGGTGAATCTCACCGAAATATTTGTTTGATTCCTTCTTCAGCTCATGGTACCAACCCGGCAAGTGCCGTTATGGCCGGGATGCAAGTGGTAGTTACCAAAGCTACCGATGCCGGAAATATAGATGTTGATGATTTACGTGAAAAAGCAGAACAGTATAAAGATAATTTAGCCGCGTTGATGGTTACCTATCCTTCAACTCACGGAGTATACGAAAGTGCTATTCAGGAAATCACTAGTATCATTCACGAGTATGGCGGTCAGGTTTATATGGATGGTGCCAACATGAACGCGCAGGTGGGATTGACCAATCCCGGAAAAATTGGCGCAGACGTATGTCATCTAAACTTACATAAGACTTTTGCCATCCCACACGGTGGTGGCGGACCGGGTGTAGGACCTATTTGTGTTGCAGAGCAACTGGTGCCTTTCTTACCCGGAAACCCGGTGATCAAGACCGGAGGTGAGGAGGCTATTACCGCTATTTCTGCCGCGCCCTGGGGTTCGTCGTTGGTGTGTTTGATCAGTTATGCATATATCAAAATGCTGGGTGCCACCGGCTTAAAAGAATCTACCGAAGCAGCTATTTTGAACGCCAACTACATTAAAGAACGACTTAAAGGATCGTTTGAAGTTCTGTATTCTGGTGAAATGGGTCGTGCAGCGCATGAGATGATTATTGATTGCAGACCTTTTAAAGAAAACGGAATCGAAGTGGTGGATATCGCCAAGCGTTTGATCGATTACGGTTTCCACGCGCCAACGGTTTCTTTCCCGGTTGCGGGTACCATGATGATTGAACCTACAGAAAGTGAAAGCAAAGCCGAATTGGATCGTTTTTGTGATGCGATGATCAACATCCGTAAGGAGATCAATGCAGTTTCTGCAGACGAACCAAATAATGTATTGAAAAATGCACCACATACGCTGAGTATGCTTACCGCTGATACCTGGGATCTACCCTATACGCGTGAGCAGGCGGCTTACCCGTTGGAGTATGTTTCAGATAATAAATTCTGGCCAAGCGTTCGCCGCGTAGACGATGCGTTTGGGGATCGTAACCTGATTTGTACCTGTGCCCCAATTGAGGAGTATATGTAAGACCAACTGGTCAGTCAAAATAAAAACCCCGCAATTTGCGGGGTTTTGTATTAAAGATAATCATCATTCAGATAAAGTCCATAGGGAATACCTATTGCAATTGCAGGTATAAATCCCAAAACGAAAAAGTATAAAGCAGAAATCAGTAAAAAAGATAATAAATCCTTTATCTGTACTGTATCATCCAAAAAAGCCCGATAAATTATATATGGCATATTGTACAAAATTGAAATCACTAGCAACGAAAGTAATGTGTAGGCCAACCCCATCAATTTAGGATTATTGCCAAACTGAATTGCTTTTAAACAGAATTGACTTACAAGAATACTTACACTATAATTTATCATACAGGCCATTAGAAAAAATGGAATTAAATCTTTTTGGAAGGGAACTTCAAGTCCGTCAAATACAAAGTGAATTATTGCTAAGAATGATACCAGTCCGAATGTTGCAAGCAGAATGCCTCCATTTATTGCTTTTTTATCAACTTTCATGATAACTGGGCATTTCGGCTTTGTCTTGATTTCTTTCTTCCTCTGAAGAACAAAAACAAATTAAAAAACAACATAATGCCCAGATAGATGGTGAAACCTCCTATTTTAGAACTCAGTATTTCAACTAAACTTTGATAGGTGTCGTTAAATCCGTATGAATGTATTTCCATAATCATCAGGGCAAAGCCAATGTTGAGTAAATAAAAACCTACTTTGAATAATTGATTGGTAGCCAAAGCGATTTCTTCTTTGCCCTTAAAAATATCAATCATAAAGAGTTTGCCGTTTTTAAAAAGTATTCGGGAAACATAGAGAGTTAGCAAAATGGTAATGGGTAAATAAATGAAGTATCCGATTAGAATTTTTGAGGTTTCCATAGTTTAAAGTATTAAGGATTAGAAATTTTCTTGAGATGCACAGTGATGAAGTAGATGTTGAAATAATGCAGACCTCCTAATAGAAATATTAAAAGTCCTGTTCTTTGACTCAATTCGAGGAGTACTTCTTCCAAAGAATTTAGACCTGGCCAGGTTTGGATAGATATTAAAACATAACCAAGATTGACCAAATAATAACCTATGAGAAGCGAGCGATTTACCCGTGCTGTAAGAGAAGCATCATTCAATGCTTGCAGGATAAAGACTTCTCCTTTGGCGGAACAAGTTTTTCCTACCCAAATGATTACACTTGATGTAAAAAATACATATAAGATGTAGGTGATAAGGTTCATAATAATACTTAAAATTTTAAACTTTCAGAAAATATTGAAATTAAGTAATAAAAAAATATTAGGTCATTAATTTCATGATCGTTTTGGTTACCCAGTTTTCCTTTTGATTGGTAATTTTTTCAAGCATAGTATCGGCTCGGCTTACAAAGTCATAGAGCTCCTGTGTTTTTTGCTTAAACTTTCGAGCTTCATTGCTGTCGTTTTCATCAAAATTGCGTACGTCTTCTAGAACACGCAGGGTAGGTTGAATTTCCCGCTTACTGCGTTCAACAGCAATTTTTCGTGCCAGCGAGTCCACATCCTGATCGGCTTTAAAATACTCGCGACGTTCTCCTGGTTTATATTCCTTGTAAACAATGCCCCAATCTATGAGTCCGCGCAGGTTCATACTGGCATTACCTCTTGAAATTTGAAGCTCTTCCATAATTTCTTCCATAGAAAGTGAGTCCGGAGAAATCATAAGCAAGGCGTGAATCTGCGCCATCGTCTTATTGATACCCCACTGTGAACCCAGTGCTCCCCAGGTTTGTAGAAATTGTTCTTTGGCTTCTTTAAATTCCATACTTCAAAGATAGTAAACTATTTTAAAGTTTCAGTAATATGTGAAAGTTTATTTTCAAAACGGAAACTTATATTTGCGCTATGAAAGCATTAATTATAGGTAATGTCTGGCCTGAACCGGTTTCTTCAGCAGCGGGAACGCGTATTATGCAACTGCTCGATGCGTTGCAACAAGTAGGATGTAAGGTGCATTTTGCATGCGCAGCCGGCAAAACACCTTATGCCGAAAATTTAGAAGCACTTGAGGTGTGCAGTCAGGAAATCAAACTCAACGATGCTTCGTTTGACGCTTACATTAAGAATCTGCAGCCTGATTTGGTGCTTTTTGACAAGTTTGTGATCGAAGAGCAATTCGGTTGGCGTGTAAAAGAACATTGTCCTGATGCGCTTCGTGTACTTGAGACAATAGACCTGCACGGTTTGCGAAAGGGTCGGGAAGCAGCTTTAAAAGAAGGTGCAGATTTTTCTAAAAAATACCTGCATAATGATTTTGCCAAACGCGAGATCGCCAGCATCTACCGGTGTGACCTTACTCTGGTTATTTCGGAATTTGAGATGGCATTGCTTCAGGATTTTTTTAAGGTTCCCGCCAGTCAATTGCTCTACCTTCCGTTTATGGTCGAAGCTATTACCAAAGATGAGGTTAAACGTTGGAAATCGTTGAAGGACCGAAAGCATTTTGTGACGATAGGAAATTTTCGGCACGAGCCCAATTGGCTTTCGGTACGGTATTTAAAAACCGAAATCTGGCCGCATATCCGCAAACAACTTCCTGATGCCGAAATGCATGTTTACGGTTCGTACCCTGCAGAAAAACATTCCCAACTTCATAATCCCAGAGAAAAATTTCAAGTTTTGGGCAGAGCCGAAAGCGCGCACGAAGTGATTGAAGATTCAAGAGTATTATTGGCGCCCTTACTCACAGGGGCTGGACTAAAAGGGAAATTACTGGATGCGATGCAATGCGGTACTCCGGCAGTAACCACTTCAGTAGGAGCGGAAGGTATGCATGGCAAATTGCCTTTTAACGGAAGCATTGCTGATACACCTGAAGCTTTTGCTCAGGCAGCGATAGATTTATATTCTAATTCTGAAAGTTGGCAAGAAGCTCAAAATAATGGGGTAGAAATCATCAACACCCGTTTTCAAGCCGATTTCTGGCAGCCTGTTTTCGCCGAAAGGCTAAACCACCTTAAAGAAAATCTTGCTGATTACCGACTTCACAATTTTACCGGAGCGATGCTTTGGCATCAATCTTTACAAGCCTCAAAATTTATGAGTAAGTGGATTGAACTTAAGAATAAGTAAGAGGTTAGATGTTAATGGTTAAAAGTTTAAATTATTGAATGTTGTGCAAATACATCTCTATTTCTTCTTCAAATTCATCCAAGCTGAGCGAAGGTACGTTATCTTCTAGGGTTGCGCAATCAACCCGTGTAGCATACTCATTGAACCGTAAAAGAGATTTCTTTTTCCAGGATTTGTAGTAGTTGAAATCAATTGGTTCAAGCTTGAAATCGGCTTCAGATAACTCAAATTGATCTCCGGTTTGCGTGCTTTGCAGTTTTAAGGAGTCTGATAAAATGGAAAGGATTTTTAATGTATCGGGATTTGTCATTAGATGTATTGCCGTTTGCTTAGCATCTGAAATGATAATCCCCTCATTGATGTATTTGACATTATAAACTTCAATGAAGGGGTTAGGTTTTTCTACAGCAAGTACTAAAAGACTATCAGTTAATGTATAGTTCCAATAGCTGCCGTCTGGATTGCATTTTCCCCAGTTGCCTTTAATACGATCATTTTGACAGGAAATCAAAATGATAAACAACAAGTTAAGGAGTCTAAATCTCATTTTTCAGAATTCATAACTGATGTAGTCAAAGATTAACAACAACCAATAACCATCAACCATTAACTTTCTACTTAACCAGTCCGGCTCTTTTCAGCAAAGCCTCGGGATTGGGTTCTTTTCCACGGAAGCGTTTATATAATACCATGGGATCTTCTGTTCCGCCTTGAGACAGAATGTGATCTCTGAATTTCTTAGCCACTTCTGCATTAAAAATACCGTTTTCCTTAAAATAGGCAAAGGCATCTGCATCCAGAACTTCGGCCCATTTGTAGGAGTAGTATCCGCTGGAGTATCCGCCTTGAAAAATATGAGAAAATGCTACACTCATAGAATTTTCAGCCACATCAGGATACAGCTTTGTGCCTTCAAAAGCCGCCGACTCGTGTGCTTTTACATCTTTGATTCCACGGGGATCTGCAGCGTGCCAAGACATATCTAACAAGCCAAAACTCAACTGGCGCAAGGTTTGCATCCCTTCCTGAAAGTTCGCTGCTTTTTTGATTTTGTCAATCAGCAGCATCGGGATGGTCTCGGCGGTTTCGTAATGCTTTGCGAAAAGCTCAAGTGCTTCCGGTTCATAGCACCAGTTTTCTAAAATCTGACTGGGCAACTCTACAAAGTCCCAATACACCGAAGGCCCTGATAAGCTGGGGTAGGTGGTATTGGCCAGCATTCCGTGTAAGCCGTGACCAAACTCATGGAATAACGTCGTTACTTCATTGAAAGTCAATAACGAAGGTTTAGATGGCGTGGGCTTGGTGAAATTACACACGTTAGAAACGTGCGGTCTTTCATTGATGCCGTCTTTTTTGTATTGACCTTTAAACTGCGTCATCCAGGCGCCACCACGTTTACCGGCACGCGGGTGGAAGTCGGCATAAAAAATAGCCATAAAATTGTCAATGTCATCAAAAACCTGATAGGTCTTAACATCCTTGTGGTATTTGGGCACATCAAAAACTTCAACGAAGCGCAGGCCATACAGCTTTTGAGCTACTGTAAAAACGCCGTCAATAACATTTTCCAGTTTAAAATAGGGCTTGAGAAGTTCATCATCCAGTTCAAAAAGCTGTTGTTTTAATTTTTCAGAATAAAATGCGCTGTCCCATTTTTCCAATTGCTCAATACCGTCACGTTCTTTAGCAAAATTCTCTAATTGCTTAAATTCTAACTCTGCTGCCGGTTTTGCTTTCTCCAATAAATCTTCCAGAAAACGGTTTACGTTTTCCGGGTTTTTGGCCATACGCTCTTCCAGAACAAAATGAGCGTGTGTTTTATAGCCTAAAAGATTAGCTCTTTCCTGACGCAAGTTTACGATCTGAAGAACATTTTCCTGATTGTCGAGCTCATCTCCGTGAAAGCCTTTAGCGCCAAAAGCAATCGCCATTTTTTTGCGTAGTTCGCGGTTTTCGGCATATTTCATAAAGGGGATGTAGCTGGGGTATTCAAGTGTGAAAATCCAGCCTTCCTTGTTTTTTTCTTCAGCGGTTTGCGCCGCAGACTCAATAGTGCTTTCCGGTAAACCTGCAAGATCCTGCTCATCGGTAATTTGCAACTCAAACTTATTAGTCTCTGCTAAAATATTTTCCCCAAACGTAAGCGCAAGTTTGGAAAGCTCGGTGTCTATTTCGCGTAAGCGGGCTTTTTTCTCTTCAGGTAAATTAGCGCCATTACGGGCAAATCCCTTGTATTTCTTTTCTAAAAGAACCTGTTGTTCGCGATTTAGATCTAAGGTTTCTCGCGACTCATAAACAGCTTTTACCCGTTTAAACAAGGCCTCGTTGAGGGTGATGTCGTTAGAGAACTCAGATAAAAGAGGTGAAACCTCCTGTGCAATTTTCTGAATCGTTTCGTTAGTCTCAGCACTATTGATGTTGAAAAATGCACTGGTAACTCGGTCTAAATGCAGGCCGGCAAAGTCGAGGGTAGCGATGGTGTTTTCAAAAGTCGGCGTTTCCGTATTTTGAGTGATTTCATCGATCTCCTTTCGGGCTTTATCAATACCGTCGAGAATAGCTTCCTTGTAATCCGCGTCTGAAAATGAGCCAAATGGTACGAGATTGAAATCTTTAAGTAATATATTTTCTGAATTTTTCAATTTTTCAGTCTTTTTTATAAACATTATGTATTTAGGCTAGAAATATGATTCTTTTAACGAATGCTGCGAAAATTTTACTTTAACTTTGCAGTACCCAACAAAAATATTAGCATAGATCTGTTGTAGAAGGTTTGATTAATAATATTTAGAATGGTTAATAAATACATATAATTTCACCCAGACAGTCTATTTAGAGCCGTGTTTTACACGGCTCTTTTTATTTTTTAAGGGATGCAGCACCGGCAATCACATTTTCTTTAAGTCCATCTTTATACGTTAAAATGCGATCGCGTACCGCTACGTCTGAAGCCCCTAAGATTTGAGCGGCAAGAATACCGGCGTTTTGAGCCCCATCCAAAGCAACGGTGGCAACCGGCACTCCACCGGGCATTTGTAATATGGAAAGCACAGAATCCCATCCGTCAATGGAATTTCGGGATTTTACGGGTACACCTATAACCGGTAAGGGAGACAGGGAGGCGATCATTCCGGGTAAATGCGCCGCGCCGCCTGCACCTGCAATAATGACCTGAATACCGCGCTCATGTGCATGTTTTCCATAATCAAATAGCTTGTCTGGCGTGCGGTGAGCAGAAACAATATCCACTTCGGTCTCAATGCCCAGTTGCTTTAATACGTCTATTGCACTTTGCATCACCGGCATATCGCTGGTGCTTCCCATTATAATTCCTACCATGTTTTTTATTTTGTGATTACGCGTATTGTTTGTTTTACCTTTTCGGCGATTGCCCGGGCTTTACTGAGATCGCTGTTTGCAATCGTCACGTGGCCCATCTTTCTAAAAGGGCGGGTTTCCCGTTTTCCGTAAATATGTGGCGTTACTCCTTCAAGAGCTAAAATATCCTGAATCTTTTCATAGTACACATCGCCCTGATAGCCTTCTTCACCTACCAGATTTACCATGACGGCACCTGTTTTACTAGCGGTCTCACCCAAAGGAAGATTTAATACCGCACGTAAATGCTGCTCAAATTGATTGGTATAACTGCCTTCTATGCTGTAATGACCACTATTGTGCGGGCGTGGAGCCACTTCGTTAACCAAAATTTCATCATCTTCGGTTTGAAAAAGCTCAACAGCCAGTAATCCAACGTGCATAAACGCTTCTGAAACCTTTACGGCAACCTCCCGAGCTTTTTGAGCGACGGCATCGTCAATACGAGCCGGGCAAATTACATATTCTACCTGGTTGGCTTCCGGATGAAACTCCATTTCCACAACCGGATAGGTTTTTACCTCGCCATTTGGGTTGCGAACCACAATGACTGCTAATTCATTTTTAAACGGAATCATCGCTTCAGCAATACACGGCACATCTGCGAGCTTATCCAGGTCTTCCTGCTTACGCACGACCTGCACACCTTTACCATCATAACCTCCTGTGGTACTCTTCCATACAAACGGAAAACTGATCTGGTTTGCGGTGAGCGAAAGTTTTAAGGCTTCCAGATTCTCAAAGCGGGTATAGGGTGCGGTTGGTATATTTTTTTCAGAATAAAAATCCTTTTGGTCGCCTTTATTTTGAATTTTTCTGAGGGTTTCGGGAGCCGGAAATACGCTTTTACCTTCGGCCTGCAAACGCTCCAGGGCTTCTACATTTACAGCTTCGATCTCAAAAGTGATCACATCGGCTTCTTTCCCAAAATTGTAAACCGTATCAAAATCCATCAGATCGCCTTGCTCAAAATAGTTTGCGGCAAGCCGTGCCGGTGCTTCGGGACTTGGGTCTAAAACCCGGGTTTGAATATCAAATTTACGGGTTTCATAAAGCAGCATTTTGCCCAGTTGACCACCCCCTACCACGGCGAGTTTAAAATCTGAAGAAAAATAAGAAGTCATGAAATACGTATGTTAAAGGCTAAAAAATTAAGGTTACAAAAGTAACTTTTTAGCCAGAGATTGGCTAAAGAGCAGACTAAATACTTTCTTAAAAACACAGAAAGATAATGGATTTCTAAACAAATGGAGGCGCCGGTATATTCGCCTGTAATATGTATCTTTGCGGCTTAGCTCAAACACGGTAAGAACCCATGATACACTTACGCGGTCTCAGTTTTGAAGAATACATTTCTCAGCAAAAATTGCAAGATGCAATTGACAGTGTTGCACAACAAATCAATGCTGATTTTGCAGGTAAAGAACCTTTGTTTATCGTGGTGCTCAATGGAGCCTACAAATTTGCAACCGAGTTATTGAGCCGTTTTGAGGGCGATTGCGAGATTGAATTCCTTAAATTGAGTTCGTACGATGGTACAGCCAGCACCGGCGAAGTCATAACGCACATTCCACTTGATGTAGATCTGGAAGATCGTGATGTGATTGTTGTTGAAGATATCGTGGATAGTGGTAATACACTGGAGAAAATTACCGATATGCTGGTAAGTGGAGGCGTGGGTAAATTTCGCATTGCTAGCCTGTTTTTTAAACCGGGCTCGTATACTAAAGAGTATAAAATACATTATGTAGGGCTTGAGATTCCTAATGATTTTATTGTAGGCTACGGCCTTGATTATAACGGTTTGGGGCGTAACCTCAATGCTATTTATAAACTTAAAACCACCAAAATGACAAATCTGGTATTGTTTGGTCCTCCCGGAGCGGGAAAAGGAACACAAGCCTCTTTTTTAAAGGAAAAGTACAACCTTGTGCATATTTCTACAGGGGATGTATTTAGATACAATATTAAAAATGCAACAGAGCTAGGTACTCTTGCTAAGTCCTTTATAGACAAAGGTCAGCTTGTTCCAGACAGCGTAACGATTGATATGTTGAGCGCCGAAGTTGACAAAACTCCGGATGCCAAAGGTTTTATTTTTGATGGCTTTCCCAGAACGACGGCTCAGGCAGAGGCTTTAGATGAATTGCTTGAGAAAAATGGAACTGCAGTATCTGCAATGATTGCTCTTGAGGTAGATGATGAAATTTTGGTTGGGCGATTATTAGAACGTGGTAAAACCAGTGGAAGAAAGGATGACGCAGATGAGAATGTTATTCGTAACCGAATCAAAGTGTATTATGACGAGACGGCAATCTTAAAGAACTATTACCAAAAGCAGGATAAATACCACGGTGTTGACGGAGTAGGAGCTATAGACGAAATCACGGAAAGACTAAGTAACGTGATTGATTCACTCTAGGAAGCAGAATTAGTGCAGTGTTGCAACTTTTAATTTTGTATTTCTAAATTCAAATTTTAATATGACTGAAGGCAATTTTGTTGATTATGTAAAAATGCACGTTTCTTCCGGAAAAGGAGGAGCGGGCTCTGCGCACCTGCGTCGTGAAAAGTATGTGGCCAAAGGAGGTCCCGACGGCGGTGATGGTGGTCGTGGAGGTCATATTATCATTACGGCAAATCCCAATTTATGGACTTTGCTCCATCTCAAGTTTAAGCGTCATATTAGAGCCGGTCACGGAGAGAATGGAAGTAAACAAACGAGTACCGGTGCAGACGGGGAAGATGTATTTATTGAGGTTCCCTTGGGGACTGTTATTCGCGATACAGAAACTCAGGAGGTTTTAAAGGAAATTACCGAAGAAGGTCAGGATTTTATCGTAGCTCAGGGCGGAATGGGAGGACTTGGGAACAACCATTTTAAAACTGCAACCAACCAGACTCCGCGCTATGCTCAACCCGGTATGGATGGTGTAGAAGCAGATATTACACTTGAATTAAAGGTATTAGCCGATGTAGGTCTGGTAGGCTTTCCAAATGCCGGAAAATCAACTTTGCTCTCGGTTATTACGGCGGCAAAGCCGAAAATTGCCAACTACGAATTTACTACACTAAAGCCCAATTTGGGTATTGTGCAATATCGCGATTTTCAAACCTTTGTAATTGCAGATATCCCCGGAATCATTGAGGGAGCGGCAGAAGGCAAAGGCCTAGGGTATCGCTTTCTTAGGCATATTGAACGTAATTCTACCTTATTGTTTATGATACCGGCAGATGCTCCTGACGTGGCTGAGCAATATCATATTTTGCTTAACGAGCTTGAAAAATACAATCCGGAATTGCTGGATAAAGACCGACTCATTGCCATTACCAAATGCGATATGCTTGATGCAGAATTGAAGGCTGAACTCAAAAAAGAGCTCGATAAAAGCCTCCCTGTTGAATATCTTTTTATTTCTTCAGTAGCCCAACAAGGTTTAACTGAATTGAAAGATCGCTTGTGGGCAATGCTCAACCGCCCGGCGGTAAGCGAGTAGTTTTAGGATTTTATTGACTAAAGAGATGCTTCCTAATGTCTATTTTTAAAGAAAAGACATTATGAAGCATTTTTTTATTCTGCTAATGGCGTTAGGTTTAATTTCCTGCGGTAGCACACGCGTTGACTATGACTACGATGAGCAGGTTAATTTCAACTCCTATAAAACCTATAATTATATGCCCGATATGCAATCGGGTTTAAGCCAGCTTGATCTCAACCGGCTTATAGATGCAGTCGATATGATTATGCAGGAAAAAGGATTTCAAAAAGCAGAAAAGCCAGATCTTCTTATTAATATTATCGCATCTCAGTATCGTGAAGAACCCCAGAATTCTGTGGGTATCGGAGTAGGTGGTGGTACTTATGGTACCGGAGTAAGTGTTGGAGCAGGAATTCCATTAGGCGGGTCTAAAGAACATCAGACCATCACTTTTGATCTCGTAGAAGGGGCCCGTGATGTCTTGGTCTGGCAGGCTATTAGTGACAGTAACATAGCGCTCAATACCAATCCGCAGGATCGGGTGAGTTATTATA
Source organism: Leeuwenhoekiella sp. (assembly GCA_002708845.1). GTDB lineage: Bacteria > Bacteroidota > Bacteroidia > Flavobacteriales > Flavobacteriaceae > Leeuwenhoekiella. The sequence continues at coordinate 21,733 of PAPI01000023.1, read as the reverse complement.
CCAAATTAGCACAGCAAGTATTTGAAGGTTTTCCGCCGGAACAGGATTAACTTTTAATTTTTCAAATTACTATCCCACTCAAAATTTGTGGTCTGTTTTTTGTTTAGTTTTGATTCAAACATTCAATTATGCGGTTTATAATTCTTTTTCTTCTAAGCTTTTCAGCATTTGCCCAAAACTCAGATTTTGATAAAGCTTTAAAGTATTTTCAGGCCGGGCAGTATACTAAATCCAAACCGTTTTTTGAGTCCTACTTAAAGACTAACCCTTCTGACGCGTTAACGCGCGAGTATCTGGGGGACATCGCTGCTCATCAAAAAAAATGGGATGCTGCCTTAGACTATTATTCTAAATTGGTTGAAGAAAAACCCTCCAGTGCCAACTACCATTTCAAATATGGCGGAGCTTTGGGAATGAAAGCATTAAGCATTAGCAAAATTCGTGCACTTACCTATATTGATGATATTAAAGAACATTTTAATACCGCTGCAGAGCTAGATCCCAAGCACATAGAGGCGCGTTGGGCTCTGGTAGAATTGTACATTCAGCTTCCCGGAATACTGGGAGGAAGTTTTAGCAAAGCGGAAAGCTATGCGATGGAGTTGCAAAAAATTTCACCAGTTGACGGATATCTTTCGCGAGGATATGTCGCCGAAAAGCAGAATGATATGAAAGCTGCCGAAAAATTATACATCAAAGCTATTGATGTGGGTGGTTCTCCTACTACTTATCAAAAATTGATAGACCTTTATGAGAAAGACAACGCACCCGGGAAAGCCCTTAGTGCTGCTCAAAAAAGCTTTAAAATCCATAATCGTAACCAGACCAATTATCAGATAGGTAAAATTTGTGCAGAATTTAATATTAAACCAGAATTAGGACTGGCCAGCCTCAAACAATACATTGCAAACCACTCCATAAAAGATGGTGTGCCTGTAAGTTGGGCACATTTCCGCATAGCTCAGATTTATCGCAATTTGGGTAACAAAAGCAGTGCGAATTATCACATTAATTTGTCTCTGGCAGATTTGCCCGACTTTGATCAGGCTCTTGAAGAAAAGGAGCGAATAGATGCTATGTAGACTTTGTGATTTTCCGGTTGTTTGACTCAAAGTCTCCGGTATTTCAGAATTACCAGATCTTTCTCAAAAAGTAATAATCAAAATTAATTTCTGTTTCTTCAGTTTTAGTTAGGTGTCGCTTTTAGTAACTTGCGCTACACTTAATCATTTGGAAATTCCCCGAAAAAATGCGCGTACATTTTATAGCTATTGGCGGTAGTGCCATGCATAATTTAGCTTTGGCTCTTCATCATAAAGGATATCAAATAAGCGGTAGTGATGATGCTATTTTTGAGCCTTCACGTTCTCGCTTAAAGGAGTATGGCTTATTGCCTGAAGAACTAGGTTGGTTCCCTGAAAAATTGAATGAAGAGCTAGATGCGGTAATTCTGGGAATGCATGCCAAGCCAGATAATCCCGAATTGGTAAAAGCACAACAACTTGGTTTAAAAATTTACAGCTATCCTGAATTTTTATACGAGCAGTCTAAAGAGAAGACTCGTGTGGTGATTGGAGGGTCGCACGGTAAAACAACGATCACTTCAATGATTTTGCACGTGCTTCAATATCACGATCGCGAGGTTGATTTTATGGTAGGCGCACAATTACCCGGTTTTAAAACAATGGTGCACCTAACCGAAGAAAACGATTTTATCTTGCTAGAAGGAGATGAATACCTTTCTTCACCCATAGACCGCAGACCAAAATTCCATTTATACCATCCTAATATTGCACTCATTAGCGGTATTGCCTGGGATCACGTAAATGTATTTTCAACTTATGAAAACTACGTTGAGCAATTTTCCATTTTTGCAGACAGCATTGCACACGGTGGAATTTTAGTTTATAATGAAGAAGATCCTGAGGTAAAGCGAATTGCAGAGGAGGCTACAGCACCAACACGTAAACACGCCTACACAACACCTGAATATAGTATTGAAGATGGGGAAACCTTGCTCGAGACTCCTGAAGGACCTATGCCTATTTCGGTTTTTGGAAAGCACAACCTAAGTAATCTGGCAGGAGCAAAATGGATTTGTCAGCATATGGGTGTTGATGAAGATGATTTTTATGAGGCTATTTCCAGTTTTAAGGGCGCTGCAAAACGGCTTGAAAAAATAGGAGAGACTGCTACTAATATCGCCTTTAAAGATTTTGCACATTCACCTTCTAAAGTTAAGGCAACAACAGAAGCAGTTAAAAACCAGTTCCCTGATCGTAAACTAATAGCCTGTTTAGAATTGCACACGTATAGCAGCCTTAATGCCGAATTTATTAAAGGCTACAAAGGAGCTTTGGATGCTGCCGATGAGGCCGTGGTTTTTTATTCGCCTGATGCAGTTGCCATCAAAAAGCTCGAATCTATAAGTAAAGAACAAATTGCAAAAGCCTTTGAGCGCGATGATTTGATTATTTATACAAATCCGGAAGCTTTTAAAGCTTATTTAGAAAGTCAAAAGTTTGATGACAGTGTGTTACTCCTAATGAGCAGTGGTAATTATGGCGGACTCAATTTTGATGAGGTTCAAAATATGCTTTAGATTCAGACTTTGAATTGGTTAAGGTGATGATCAAGATGCTTGTATTGTATTTTGCCCCATTGTTCCTGGCTTAGTTTACCAAAAACAGGATGTGGCTTCCAGTCTAGTTTATCCCGTAACCCGTAAAATTTTTCAATCAGTTTGAGCAGGTTATCGTGTTCAAGATTAAAGTCAACCGCCTCTGTTACTTTAAAAGCCTTGGGTGTGGGCATATTCTTCATAAAGGGGCGGTCATCATACATGCTTTTCTTAAAAAATGTACGTATGAGAAAATTTGATTTTAGACCAAAGTCTTTATCATAAACTGCAATTTCAAGCGGTCTTTGGCAATGTTTCAGCATTTGTCCCGCATTCATTTTACCCCACAACGGTGTGGTTTCCGGTTTGAGATTGGCGAGGCGTTGCTGTATCTCCTGAAAGGTTTTTTGATCAAATAGCGATTGCATAAAATTTGATTTTAAATCATTGAACTAAAGTTACATGATTTAAATTTAGCTTCGTTTTTCCGCAAAGCGGAAGCGATTCAGTTTAAAACTTTTAGGGCGTTGTGGTATGAGCGAGGCTAAATCAAATTTTACAATTAAGAACTGGTCACTTGACGACCGACCGCGTGAAAAATTGTTACAGAAAGGAAAAGATGTGCTTACTGATGCAGAACTTATAGCTATTTTGATAGGTTCGGGCAGTCGTAATGAAACTGCAGTAAGTTTAAGTCAGCGTATTCTTGCAGCAGCTGATCACGATCTCAATAAGCTGGGAAAGCTAAGTATTGCACAATTGATGGAATTTAAAGGGGTAGGAGAGGCTAAAGCGGTTACCATTGCAGCAGCTATGGAGCTGGGGCGCAGGAGAAGGGCAAGCGGTGCAGAAGAACCTTCAAAAATCACCGGAAGCCATACGGTGTATGAAGTACTCAGACCCATTCTGGGTGAATTGGGCCACGAAGAGTTCTGGATATTATACCTTAACAATTCTAATGTTATTTTAAATAAACACCAACTCAGCAAAGGAGGAATGACCGGTACGCTGGTTGATGTGCGGCTGGTTTTAAAGAAAGCTCTTGAGACGGGAGCTGTGTCAATTATTTTGGCACATAATCACCCGAGCGGAACGCTTAAGCCCAGTCAGGCCGATAAAGACATTACCTCAAAACTCAAATCGGCGGCTGCGGCACTTGATATTAAAGTTCTCGATCACTTAATCATTACTGAAATAGCCTACTTTAGCTTTGCCGACGAGGGATTACTATGATTACTTCCCATTTCAAATAATTATTAAGAACTTGCCGGTAATTCCACATTATGCTTTTAGTATACACACATAAGATTACACCACGCCTGCGTTATACGTTTAAGCATATTTGCACCTACATTTTAGGTATACCTGTAAAATTCACGAGCGCGGTTGATGAGTTTATTGTGCACGACAGCCTTAAGCTTTCCTATACAAATAAACCTTTGGGGAAAGAGCTCTTTATTAAAAGCCAGGAAGTGTTATTTGAACAGGGTATTACCGATATGGAAATCAAAGTACAGTCCTGGCGGGATACAAAATGCTTTTTTGTGACAGGGCCTAAGAGTATACTTCCCTTTGATATTTTTGCAGCCTCATTTATTCTCCTCAGCAGGTATGAAGAATTTTTACCACACGTTAAGGATGATATGGGGCGTTTCCCTGCCACCGAAAGTTTGGCCTATCAGCAGGATTTTTTGAATCAGCCGGTGGTTGATATTTGGGCAGGCTATTTTAAAGAGGTGCTTAAGGAACACTATCCCAATTATAATTTTCCGGAACGCAAATTTTCATTTCAGGCGCTGGTAGATGTTGAGCAGGCTTATCAGATGAATAGTATGGGGATTATGCGCTGGGTGAGCGGTTTATTTAGTGACCTGTTCAGACTTCGGTTCCAGCAGGTTTGGCTTCGGTTTCAAGTGAGTTTACACTTACGTAAAGATCCCTACGATACATTCAGCTGGCTTATAAACGTTCAGAAAAACGCCAAATTCAAATTCCTATTTTTCTTTCAGCTGGGAGACTATTCAACCTACACTAAAAATATTCGGTTTAACAAACGCAGTTTTCGCGAACTCATTAAAATGGTAGGTGACTACAGCGAGATAGGTCTGCTGTTTTCTAAAGAAGCCCTCGAGTCAAAAAAGCAAATGAAGATTGAAAAAAAGCGTTTGGAAAGTATCATTAATAAGCCGCTTAACGCGGTGCGTTGCTCAAGTAATATGGGAAGTCTGCCGGTTCAATATCGGGAGATGATACAACTTGAAGCAAAAAATGATTACTCAATGGGCTACCCCAATGTCTTAGGATTTAGAGCCGGTACGTGCACGCCCTTTTTCTTTTATGATCTGGATTATGAAAGTATAACACCCTTAAAGCTTCATCCCATTTGTACTCAGCCAGATGCTTTTGAAGCCCAGAGTCTTGATGTACAAGAATTAAACCAGAGGCTGGACGTGTTTTTTGATATTAAAAAGGAAGTTGAGCAGGTAAACGGAACCTTTGTTTTTAGTTTTAGCAATAAATCGGTAACCGGTAAAGGACAGGACCAGGGGCAGTGGAAACAATTTTTTAGAGAACTGGTCAATGCATAAACTTGAAGGAATAAAACACGTTTTTTTTGATCTGGACCATACCCTGTGGGACTTTGATCGAAATTCTGAACTGGCTTTTCAGGCAATTTTTGAGAAGAATCGTATTGATTTACCGGTTAATCGCTTTTTAGAAGTCTACAAACCCATTAATTTTGAATACTGGAAATACTACAGAGAAGCTCGTGTGACGAAAGAGCAGTTGCGCTATGGCAGGCTTAAAAAGAGTTTTGATGCATTGCAGGTATATATTGACGATTTTCTGATAAACAGGCTGTCTGTAGATTATGTTGATTATTTGCCCAGACACAATCATCTTTTTGAAGGTGCGCTACAGCTGCTTGAAGAACTGGAGCGAGATTACGATCTGCATATTATAACCAACGGGTTTGAAGAAGTTCAGCATTTAAAGCTGAAGAATTCTAAAATTGATCATTACTTTAAAACGGTAACGAGTAGTGAAGCTGTTGGGGTTAAAAAGCCAGATCCCAAAATCTTTAATCATGCGTTAAAAATTGCAGGAGCAAAGGTTGAAGAAAGCGTTATGGTTGGTGATACGTATGAGGCCGATATTGTAGGTGCTCAAAATATAGGTATGCAAACCATATTCTATAATTATCATAATGAAAAATTAAATCCCGGAGAGCGCGTTGTAAACAGGATAGATGCTGTTAAAATCTATTTATAAAATATAAAGTATATAATTTGTTTTTTATCTTCTCAAACTAATTTCAGAGCTCAATTTAAAATAAGTCAAATGAAAAGAATATTCAGTCTCGTAATACTAGTACTAATTGGAATAAACGGTCTAAATGCCCAGGACCTCAAAGATTATAAATACATTGTAGTTCCTCAAAAATTTGACTTTCAGGATGAGGCTGGTGAATACGACCTTAATGCATTGACCCGCTTTTTATTTATAAAATGGGGATTTGATGCCTATCTTGAAAATGAAGAAATGCCGGCTGATTTAAATGCTTCTGGATGTAATACGCTCTATACACGCGCAGATGTAGGTGGTTTTTTAACTACGAAAGCAACTATTACTTTAGTTAATTGTAAAGGGCAGGAAGTTTTTAAACTCCCTGAGGGTAAGAGTAAAATCAAGGAATTTAAAGAAGGACATCAGGAGGCTTTTAGAAGAGCTTTTGAGGGTTTAGAAGAGTTGGGTTATACCTATTCTGATGAGATCGTTGAGCGTGCTGAGGTTTCAGAGGAAACGGAAACGCTAATTCCTGAAGCTCGTAAAACAATGCCACAGAAAGCAGAAACAAAAACAGTAAAAGTTTCGGCTGTGCCAAAAGATGGTAACACTGAGGTTAAAGAAGTTTTGGAGGTGGTTGAACAAAATACACCTCAACAGAAGCCTGATGAAAATGAAGGGCTGATTGAGCAAGATGTAGAAAGCAATCTGGTGAGCGAGGATGGTAGTTACAGCTTGCAACCTGTTAGTAATGGTTTTGATGTTTATGAAGGGGAAACTAAAATAGGAACAGCTACTAAAACTTCAAATGGTTCGTATCTCGTAAGCACTTCAGAATTCACAGGTATTGGCTATTACAATGGTAGCGAATTTACCGTTGAACGGGAGATCAAAGGCGTTTCCGGCCTGGTAAAAATGGTATTTACCCGATAAGAAAAAGTATTCTTTTTTAATATTAAGACCCTTTGTTCAGCATTGAATGTGGGGTCTTTTTTTTTAATTATCAGGAAAAAGCAATCGCTAATAATCGTATTTACTTCCCCAACGGTTTTTTAGAAACTTACGTATTCCCTCTTCGCGAGCATTGTCACCGGGATCGTATAATTTATGATTGCTGATGTCTTTTGGCATAAATTCCTGTGCGATAAAATTTCCGGCACCGTCGTGAGAATATTTGTACTCCTCGCCATAACCCAGTTCTTTCATCAGTTTTGTGGGAGCATTACGCAATGCGAGAGGAATAGGTAAATCACCGGTTTGTTTAACCAGCTGTTGTGCCTTGTTTATGGCCATATAAGAAGCATTACTTTTGGGAGATGTCGCGAGATACGTCACACATTGACTTAAAATAATACGCGCTTCGGGGTAGCCAATTGTGTTTACCGCGGTAAACGAGTTAGTGGCAATCACAAGCGCGGTGGGGTTAGCGTTGCCAATGTCTTCTGACGCCAGAATAATAAGTCTGCGCGCAATAAATTTAAGATCTTCACCTCCTTCAATCATTCGAGCCAAATAGTAAACGGCAGCATTGGGATCGCTTCCGCGTATGGATTTGATAAAAGCGGAAATGATATCGTAATGTTGCTCTCCGGTTTTGTCATACATCACCGTATTTTGTTGAACCTTCTGCTGAACCATTTCATTCGTTATAACCACTTCCTCTGAGGATTCGGTAGTTACAAGCAGTTCAAAGATATTAAGCAACTTACGAGCGTCACCACCACTTATACGAAGCAAGGCTTCAGTTTCCTTAAGTTTTATTTTTTTTTGAGCTAACACCGGGTCTTGTGTCATTGCACGCTTTAAAAGAGCACGCAGGTCATCTGCTGAGAATGGATTGAGCACATAAACCTGACAGCGAGACAGCAATGCAGGTATGACTTCAAAAGAAGGATTTTCGGTCGTAGCACCTATTAAAGTAACCCATCCCTTTTCAACCGCAGCTAATAGGGAATCTTGCTGAGATTTGCTAAAGCGATGAATTTCATCAATAAAAAGAATGGGATTCTTTTGTGTAAAAAGGCCACCGGCTTGTTTAGCCTTTTCTATGACCTCACGTACATCTTTAACACCGCTATTTATGGCACTCAGCGTATAAAAAGGGCGCTTACACTCTTCTGCGATTATGGAAGCCAGGGTAGTTTTACCCACCCCAGGAGGACCCCAAAGGATTAGAGAAGGGATGATTCCTGACTTAATAGAAGAAGTGAGCGAGCCTTTGTTACCAACGAGGTGTTCCTGACTCAGGTAGTCATCTAAATTCTTTGGACGTAAACGTTCTGCAAGTGGTGCATTCATAATTCAAAATTATTTAAATATGCGGGATAAACTGACAGTATTGCTTACTTTATGATTTTGGCTAAAGTATTGCTAAACCTTTTAATAGCACCAATAGGATGGTAAACTGGTACAAAACTGAATATTTGTATAAATCTGAAGCTGAAAAACAACTAAAATGAATCAAAGAACCTCAAAAAGTACATTGGTATTTACACCAGAAGTGGTGTGGGTACCGCTTGCTTTTGGTTTATTGATCTGGCTGGTATTTTGGTTTGAACTTCGGTTTGGGTATAATTTTACCCCCTACGGCGTATTGCCGCATTCCTTTAGCGGTTTAAGGGGCGTTTTATTCTCTCCGTTTATACATTCTTCACTCAGTCATTTATGGCATAATACCGTACCGATAGTGGTTTTAACGGGAGGTTTGTTTTATTTCTATCGGCGAGTAGCATGGAGGGTTTTGGGTATTCTTATTTTGGGAGCCGGAATAGGCACCTGGATTATTGGAAGAGAGGCCTATCACATTGGGGCTAGTGGTGTGATTTACGGCTTAGCTTCTTTCCTATTTTTTAAAGGTATTTGGTCAAAGAATTTTCGACTAACCGCTTTCTCCTTAATTGTAGTTTTTCTTTACGGAAGTCTAATTTGGGGAACCTTGCCTTTACAGGAGATAATGAGCTGGGAAGGCCATTTGAGCGGCTTTATAACCGGAACTGTTTTAGCTTTTGCTATTCGATCAAAAATCGCAAAACCCACAAAGTATGCCTGGGAGGCTGAAGACTACAAAGCTGAGGAAGATCCCTTTCTTCGTCAATTTGATGCAGAAGGTAATTTCATTGATCCCATTCCTGATACGGATGACGATGAGGATGAAAGTTTACTTTAGCGACGCTGCCGAACTACTTCATATAAAAATGCTCCACACGCAACAGAAACATTAAGTGAACTTATGCTTCCAGTCATAGGTAGTTTTGCCTTATGATCAACTAGTTTCAGAACCCCGGCAGTCACGCCTTTACCTTCACTTCCCATAACTAGCGCGGTAGGTTTTGTGTAATCAAGATCATAAATAGAATCTTCAGTTTTTTCAGTTGCTGCTACCACCTGTACTCCTGAACCCTGTAAATAAAATAAGGCGTCTTTAATATGATCAACTTTGCAAATAGGTATATTAAAAATTGCTCCAGCTGAAGTTTTAACGGTATCTTCAGTAACAGGTGCTCCTCCTGACTTAGGCACTATTATGGCATCAACGCCTGTGCATACAGCTGTGCGTATTATTGCTCCAAAGTTTCGTACATCGGTCAATTGATCTAAAAGTAAAAATAGAGCCGGTTTGTCTGCAGTTAAAATAGCTTCTGCGGTTGCTTCAAAATCTGCGAACTGAATAGGGGAGATGGTAGCGATTGCTCCCTGATGATTTTGATCTGAAAGTTTGTAAAGCTTTTCCTGAGGCACGTAAGAAACTGAAATTCCACGATCTCGAATAAGTATCTCGAGCTCTTTAAACAGTGGATTGCTAAGGCCTTTTTGAAGATAAATCTTGCCGATCTCTTTTCCGGCATTGATGGCTTCAATAATCGCCCGGGTTCCGTAAATGTGGGTGTTTTTTGACATAGCGCAAAGGTAGTGTTGTTTTGGGGATGTAGAAATAAAAAAACCACCCGGTTAGGGGTGGTTTTATATCTAGAGTTAGTAGCTATTATTGCTCAAAAATGACATTTCCGTTGCGCGATACTGTAAAGACATTATTGGTGACACTTAATTCAAATATTTGATAAGCATCTCCGTCTGCATTACCTTCCGCAATACCTCCATTCTCAAGGTCATTCCAAAAAGGTGATAAGTCTACAGTAGTTGTAGCTAGTCCAGGTTTAGAAAATGTGATTGAAGCGGGTACAGCATCAAAGTCTACAGGTAAAGGCTCTCCATTGTTACTATAGTACTCAGGTACTATAAGATAATTTCCGTTTGGAACATCACCTGGAGCATATGAAAGTTGTTCAGGACAGCTACTGTAACTTGCATCTAATACCGAGGCACCAGCACCGTCATAAAGTTCTAAATCCATATCCCAAGAACAAAACTCATGGGTATCTCCATCAGCATCGGTATAGATAGCATTCCATTGTAGTTGAGCAATAAAGTTATCGCCTGGTACAATGTCTAATGTCATATCAATACCACCTTTTTTAGTAATAGCAGTTCTCAAACCAGCCTCAATGAGTTTCAGATTTAACGTTTTAGTGCCAATACTGGTAATATCCTCTAAGGCAGTTAATTGAATATCAAATTGAGTGGTGTACGCAGGAATAACAACTTCAAATGCTGGGTAGTCTGAGCCCCAGTCTCCAGGAATAAAGCCTTCTCCAGCTGTAAATCCTAATTCTTCAATTGATTTATCTCTATCACCAGCTTCTCCATTTCGTACTTCGAGCATAAAGTTTGCAGGCTCGCTTAACGCAAAATCAAGTGTTACGGGGATGGAAATAGTTTCTCCTTGTTTTACTGTCAGTGATGTAGAAGCAGCAGTAAGTTCTGCTTTTAAATCTTGTGGATAGTCATAATCATCGCTATTGGGTCCACAAGCTCCTAAAATGAATAGGAGACTTGCGACTAATGCAAGATTGAATGAAAAATTTATTTTTTTATTCATGATTTTATGTTTTAAAATTATTGTCTAACAAAAACAGACGTGTAAAATGTAGGTGCTCCACTAAAGGTTATTGCATATTTAAATGTAATATTCCCTGTTTCGGGATCAACTTCACCAGTACCATAAACTTGATTAGAATAAAGACTCACAAGATTTTGACTAGATATTGTTATTGTTCCACAAACATCTTCAAACGTAAATCCGTTAGTACCTCCTATATCTCCTCTGCGGGCGCCAGGACCGAATGGTCCAACAGTTGCTGTCCTAAAAGTATTTACACTCAAGAGAGAAATTGTTTCTAACTGACTATTTTCGACTCCTCCATCGGCATCTCTAGTGGTGGTTACCTGATACGTATATTGATTCAGTTGAGATTGACAACCTACAAAAGTAATTGCCAATTCATCATTCAATTCAGATATAACACTTGAGTCACCATTAGTTCCTGTTAGTTTCAATATCAGGCTCGTAGGTGTGTTAGGGTCAAAATTACCAGTGTTGATATTTAAAGGGAAATTTACAAAAGTAGATCCCGCAGGTATAGTAAGTGTTCCTGAGTTGTCCACAAAATCAAATTCCTGACCTTCAACCGCAGTAGAGCTAGATGCAATCTCATAATTTACTACGATGTCATTTTCAATGGGGGTGCCATCTCCACCTCCTAAAACGTTTAATGGATAATTTGCCTCGACAACCCCTAAGTCTTCAAAGTAGCTTTCGTTAGCAAATGATGTTTCAAATCCTATAACATAGGGACTTTCTGCAAACGATGTGTTTTCCTCATCGTCAACGAGACATCCTGTAACCATAGAGGCAACAAAGACGGCTGTTAATATTAATTTTATATTTTTCATAATATATGTTCTTTAAATTGTCTCTATTTAGTTTACATCCCAGAATATCGGATCGTTAAATACCGCAGTACCTGCTTGTGTGGGTACGTTTGCAGCATTAGTAGAAATTTCAGATGCTGGGTATAAGAATCGTACAGGTCTTCTGTCTTCTTGAGCAATGATAGGAAGAGGGATATCTGGATATCCTGTTCTATTGTACTCTATGTAAGCTTCCATTCCAAAACGTCCACAAAGAGCAATCCACTTTTGAGTAATGATGGCCTCAATCTTGTTTGAAGATCCGTCATAACCAATTAGATTAACACTATTTGAATTTGTAATGTATTCATCAGCTTGAGCTAGGGTTAAGCCTAGTGAGCGATAAGATTCGCGAATCGCCTGTTGAAATAAATCTCTTGCATTTCCAGACATATAACCTCTCTGTACAGCTTCTGCTTGTAGTAAATAACTTTCTGCAGCTAACATAATATAACCGTCTTGAGATGAACTAATAATAAGTCCAGGGCCTAATTCTGATAGTGCAGGTGGTGAACTAACATTGTCGGCTCCTTGTACAACACCAACTACTTCTCCAGCAGAAGGAAGAACTCTGTAATAACGTTGAACACGTATGTCAAAAATATTTGTATTTACTCCGTCCTCAGTAGGTTGTCCTTTCATAAATTGAGCTGAATAGTCACTAGGAACTATAAACTCGTAGTTACTGGTAGGGTTTCCTTCTACATCAAAACCGTAGCTTGCATAGTATGGATTTTGCTTACCAACAACATTGGTGTAGCCTGGATTGATAAGTGCGTCTGTCGCAATGAAGTTTTTATCAAGATCAGAAAACTGAGATTGTAAATATGATTTGGTCTCAGAATTTGTTTCTGCAAGTTCCATCTGTCTCACATATAATTTAAGCTTAACAGTATTAGCAAAAGCAATCCATTGAGACATATCACCATCAAAGATTATATCTTCAATTCCAACAACAGCATCTTCACTATTTGAATTATTTATTAAAGCAATCGCTTCATTACATTGAACTACTAAATCTCTGTAAATGGTTTCAGCATCATCGTATACTGGTGTTAAGTTGTCGCCACCTTGAAGCGCTTCAAAGTACGGAACATCACCATATAAGTCTACTATATACTGAAAGTAATAGGCTTTCATGACTTTAGCGATAGCCTTATGATTGTCATAATCCTCTGTAGGATCATTAATTATAGCTTGAAAGGTATTACAAGATCTGTAAAGTTCATTCCAAATACCGTTTTGGTATGTAGTTGTAAAGTTCAGTGTAAACTCATCTTGAAAACCACCAGCAAAGTTGTTGATATCACCAGCCCAGTGATTAACTAAGGCATTACCTGTTGTATTCATTTGAACAGAGAGTGGTGTTCTATAAGGATCTTCTAATGCACCGGCAAGTAAAAGGTCTGGTTGCACAAGATTTTGAGTGGGACTATTAGGAGTATCGTTTACATCCAGATAATCATCACACGAAACAGTTGCCAGGGAAACTCCCAATGCAACAAGTAAATGTTTATATAATTTCATATCAATTTTATTTTAAAATGTTAAGTTAACACTCATTCCCATAGTTTGAGTTGGAGGGTACTGTCCGGTTGTTGTTACACCTTGAGCATTACCTGTTGTAAAGTTTGATTCAGGATCGTTATATCCTCTGTTTTCGGCAGGTAAAATGGTTAGAATGTTTCTTGCGTAGGCACTTACTTGAATTCCTGCAAAAAATGTATTCTCCAATAGTTTTCTATTTATATTATATGTCAAAGAAACTTCACGTAATTTAAATGCAGTTGCATCTAAAAGTGAATTTTCTCCAACATTAGAACTTCTAGTCCAGAAGTTAATATATGCTCCAGAACCACCTCCGGCAGATGGTACAGATGTATTGGCTTCGTAAACAGGATTTTCATCTGTGCCTGTATTTATTGCAGAATTAGGGAAGATAAATGAACCTCTTCCTCCTTGTGCAGATTCTATAAGATACCCACTAAAGATGTTTGAATTGCGAGCTTGAGACCAAAACACATGACCTGTTCTGTAATCAGCTGTAGCAGCTAACGTAAAGTCTTTGTATCTAAATGAAGTGTTAAAGTTCAAAATATAATCTGGAGTAGCTGTACCTCCAATTATTAACTCGGTTGATTCTAACGGGTTACCATTAGCAGGGTCAACTAAAATACGACCCTGAGGATCTCTTTCATAGGAGCTAACCTTTACACTAGGAAATTGTTCGCCTTCGATTGCAAAAACTTCTGCAAGGCCTGTGAAACCACCTAAGCTTACTTCATTTGTTTGGTCTGAAACTTTTACGATTTCAGTGTAGTTCTTAGAGAAACCAGCTCTTAAATCCCACTGGAAATCTTGAGTTTTTATAGGTGTAAGACCAAGGTCTAGTTCAACAGAATACCCTTTAAGTTCACCTACGTTGATCGTTGAACGTGTAAGTCCAGAAGATGGAGCAGCGGCAACACTTGTTATCAAATTTTCTGTGCTAAAGTTAGCATACGCAGCATCAAACGTAATTCTATTTTTTAAGAATCCTAAATTTAATCCAAATTCGTATGATGTATTGAACTCAGGCTCTATGTTTGGATCTGTTATGTTATTAGGCGTAACAAATGAATTTTGCCCGCCGAACGGAAATCCAGGTGCAGTGACATAAATTTGGTTAATGCCGTAAGCTCCAACACCATCATCTTTACCTACACGTACATAACTTGCGGTTAATTTAGCGTAGTTTAAGATGTCTCCTTTAAGTCCTTCTATTGCTGCGGTAGGAATAAATGATAAACCTACACTGGGATAGAAATAAGAATTATTGTCTTTAGGAAGTACAGAAGTCTTATCTAAACGACCAGTAGCATTTAAGAATAGGAAGTCGTTGTAGCCTAAATCAACTTGACCGAAAACACCTAAACGTCTTCTCGAAGACCTGCTATTTCCTGTGTTGTTATCATCATATCCTCCAGACAAGTTGCTGCCATTATACAGTCCGGGTACAGTAAGTCCAGTACCTCCTACTTGAGAAAAATTAGTTTTGAAATACTGATTGTTAACTCCAACATTTGCTTTTAAAGAGATAAGATCTGTGAGCATGTAGTCGAAGTTTGCTATAAGATCTGTGTAGTACTGAGATGAAAAGCTTTGTGACTCGTTAAAGGCAGAAGCATAAGATCTGTTGAATCCAGTTCTGTCTATAACTGACTGAGGCTCTACATATTCTCCGTTATAATTCAAGTTATTACCTATAAAAAATAAACCATTAGTTCTTAAAGTAACGTTGATATTATCATTTACAGTGTAGCTAACATCAGCTAAAAGGTTAAATCGGTTTGTATCTTGCTCATTTCTATAATTATCTCTTAAGAAATACGGGTTTTGATAATATCCATTCCAGTGACCCTCATTGCCAGAATTCTCAAATCTTTTAATTGGCACATTGGTAGGTGTTTGTAGTAAATCACCGAAAATACCTGAGCCCGGTTGAGTTTGTTCAAAAGCTTGGTAAGAATACGTTGCATTTCCCTGAATATTCCAATTTCCTAAATTCTTACCGCCTTTAAAATTGAAAGTTGATTTAGATAACACATCATCTTCGATGATAAATTCAGTGTCCTGATTTTGTGCAGAAAAATACACATATCCATCAGAGCCTCCTGAAGAAAGGCTTACTGAATTTTGAAAAGTTCTTCCTGTTTGAAAGAAATCTCTTATGTTGTCTTTTCCTCTCGAGGAGTATGGAGCCATTATAAAAGTTCCATCTGCTTGTGGTAAACCTACAGCAGTCATTCGTCCATCAAAGGCTGGCCCCCAAGAGCCATTTTCGTAGATCACATTTTCAAAGCCGTCTCCTAAGGACCATCCTTGACCATATCGTGTTTGAACTTCTGGCACATAAGCAACACTTTCAAATTCAGTACTTGAGCGAACTTGAACAACCACGCCTTCTGTGTTATTACCTTTTTTAGTGGTTACGATAAGTGCCCCGTTAATACCTTGTGAACCGTATAAGGCAGCACCGTTCGCACCTTTGATTACGTTGATAGACTCAATCGAATTAGGGTCAATTGTAGCTAAAAAGTTTGCAGTTGATATAGCTCCATCAATAACTATCAAAGCTTCGTTATTTCCAGAGATAGATCTTGACCCTCTTAACTGAATTATTTTATCACCATTCACACCATTACTAGTGGTTTTGATATTCAAACCAGTTACTTTACCACTTAGACCCTGAACAACATCTGGGTTATTGGCTTTTACAAGTTCTTCTGTTTCAACTACTTGATTTGCAGTAGTAATCTCGTCCTTTTTACGCTTTATACCTAAAGCCGTAATAACAACTTCTTCTAGAGCTTCACCTGCTTCCAAGCTAATATTATAGCTATTGGATTCTCCGATGATCTGACTTTTTTCACCAAAACCTACATAGGAAAAAACTAGTGTTTGTCCTTCAGATGCGTTTATGGTATACATACCATCAAAGTCAGTTTGTGTACCAGTGGTAGTTCCTTGAACTACTACATTAACACCCGGTAGCGGAACTCCGCTTCCATCAGTTACTGTCCCGGTAACTGTTTTTGTTTGTGCAATTGCAACTTGCACGACTAACGCTAATAGCAGCGTTAGCAATCCACTAAATTTAGTTTTCATGTTTGTTATTTATTTGAATTAGCCGGTTGCGAATATGTGAAAATTAAACTAAACAGACAATTTAATATGGATAAATTTTCTTCTTTCTTTTAAATTAATATTAAGCTTTTTGATGAATCATTAGTTATATCTCATTGAGTTGTGGGCTTAGCTGTGGTGTTTTGATTATTGTTCAATGGAATTATTATTAATTATTTTAAGAATGCGATAAATTATCTGTTAAATTCAACTAAATCTTGAGGCTTTATTCAAAACCTTGAAATGAGTTTTAAATGAAGTATTGTGTTAGATAGTCTTAAATTAGAATCATTACTAAATGGAGTGGTCATATTTAAACTGAGCCATCCAGCATTTGTTGGAATACTTGCTCCTATGCCTGTGCCATAAAGTATTTCAGATTTTTGGATAACGTGATTTTTGTAGTAAGCAGCGTCAACTACCGTATTAAGAATTAATCCTTCGACTGGTTTGAATACGTATTCTGATTGAAAAGCGCTGAAAAAGGAGGCGTAAAAATCATTCTCTTTGTAGCCTCTTAATGTATGCATTCCTCCAAATCGATACATTTCGTTTTCAAAAATGTCTTTGGGGCTTATGTAAGCGGTCGTATTTTTAATGTAGAATTTATGTTTCTTGCTGAAATCAAACAAATAGGCGGCATCAAGGTTAAAAATTAACTGATTTAGTTTTGTTTCCTGATTATCTGTATTGCGAGAGGAGTAGCCGATCTCAAAATTGAGATAGTTGGTGTCAAATGGATCTGATGAACTTTTATTCCTGCTTATTTCAAAACCTGTAGTTAGTAACGTTTTACGGAAATCTTCAATAGTGGCTGATGGCCCGACCTCAAGTTTGGTTGAGCTAATTTGCTCTACCTGAGCGTTAGTTTTAAATTTTGGCGACCAGGTGTAGTCAATTTTAAGCTTCGTCTGACTGTTTGAAAAAATACTATCCTGTCTGAATAATCTTAGACCGGGTGTGAGGCTCAAAGGGCTTCTAAAAAGATAGGGCATTCGAAGTGAGGCTTCAAGTTGTTGCTGGTTATCCCCATTACCCTGAAATTTAAATTTCAGTTGTTCTCCATAATTAAGCGTGTTTACAAGATTTAGGTCTAAGTAGCCATTTAATCGAACATTGTTTGAGTTCTCTTGAGATGCAAAACCTAGAAAGCCTTCAAGCTGATTGGAGTTTTCTTTTCCCAAATACAAATACAAGGTTGTTGTGTCTTTTTTGAACAGAATATCAGGCTCTTTGATTTGTGTAATGAAGTCGAGTTGTTTTAAGTAGTTAATTTTTTTATTGATGCTTTCTTCGTTGTAAGGGCTGTTGTTTTGAAGCTTGGCAAAATGTTTTAGAAAGCTTTTTGGAAATTTGTCATAGCCTTTGATAACCACTTCGTTTAATTTAAGATTTTGATTAGTTGCTACAAATAATTGAGCAAATGCAGTGTCTTTTGACAGGCTTATGTTTTTGATAGAGTAGCTTGCCAGAGGTCTTCCGTTTTTTGAGTCTAGTATCACAAAATCTTCTAAAGCAGATTTGAGTCTTCTAGGTCTTATATATATATAGGACGAATCTGCTTTGAGTTCTAATCTATTGGCATATGAAAGAATTGAAGGTTGCTCGTATTGTAATTTGAAAATCTCAGTCTTTCTGCCGCTAATAAATTTAATTGCATATACGGTATCAGCTGGTTTGTTGAGTTTGATGATTTGGTGTTTGAAAAATCCATTATTCAGCAGACTGTCTTTGATGGCTGAGAGGTATTGTTCCAGATTCTTTTGATCAGGGAAAATTCGGGTTGGGATATAAGTAGCTGCAATACTGTCTGATTTTTTGTCGTCAGATTGAATCTCAAGCTGAATATGCTGAGCTTCAATTTTTCCTGTAAACAAGAAAAAGATTAGTAGTAAAAAAACTAGAAGTCTGTGAGTCATTATAGCTGGGTCAGGATGTTGTTGGTGATTTTTATGAAAATGGATAAATAACTTCTGTTTAAAATACCTTTGAAAATTAATGATTTATAGCTTGAATTACTCAATTTATTTTATACCTTTGCAAGCCCTTAGAAAAGGGGCTTTTATAATAACTATAATTTAGGTAAAGGAAATTATGCCAACAATTTCACAATTAGTACGAAAAGGAAGAGCCAAGATGACCAAGAAGAGTAAATCGGCTGCTTTAGATTCGTGCCCACAACGCCGCGGGGTTTGTACCCGTGTGTACACCACTACACCTAAGAAACCTAACTCGGCTATGCGTAAAGTTGCCCGTGTTAGATTGACTAATGGTAAAGAGGTGAACGCATACATTGGTGGTGAAGGTCACAATCTGCAAGAGCACTCGATAGTATTGGTAAGAGGCGGAAGGGTAAAAGATTTGCCAGGTGTTAGATATCACATTGTACGTGGAGCTTTGGATACCGCAGGTGTTCAGGGAAGACTACAGCGTCGTTCTAAGTATGGTGCAAAACGCCCTAAAAAGTAAACTGTTAACTGTTAACCGCTTAAGGTAAAACTTTTGACGAATAACGATTAACGATTAACATTTAACAAACACAGAAATGAGAAAAAGACAGGCCAAAAAGAGACCACTTTTACCAGATCCACGTTTTAACGATCAGTTGGTTACGCGTTTTGTAAACATGATGATGTGGGACGGTAAAAAATCGGTAGCCTTTAAGATTTTTTACGATGCAATGGATATCGTAGATGAAAAGAAAAACAACGACGAGAAAACAGCTCTTGAAGTTTGGAAAGATGCCCTTTCTAATGTTATGCCGCACGTAGAAGTACGCAGCCGTAGAGTAGGTGGTGCAACTTTTCAAATCCCAATGCAAATCAGACCAGATCGTAAGATTTCTACTGCGATGAAATGGTTGATTAGCTTTGCGCGTAAACGCAATGAGAAATCAATGGCTTCTAAACTTGCTGCAGAAGTGTTAGCTGCTGCAAAAGAAGAAGGTGCAGCTGTTAAGAAGCGTACAGATACTCATAAGATGGCGGAAGCTAATAAAGCATTCTCTCACTTTAGATTCTAAAAAAATGGCACAAAGAGATTTAAAATTTACAAGAAATATAGGTATTGCGGCTCATATTGACGCGGGTAAAACCACGACAACAGAGCGTATACTTTATTATACAGGTGTGAGCCATAAAATTGGAGAGGTGCACGATGGTGCAGCTACAATGGACTGGATGGAGCAGGAGCAGGAGCGTGGTATTACCATTACCTCGGCTGCTACTACTTGTACCTGGAAGTTCCCAATGGAGAACGCCCAGCCTCTACCTGAAACAAAAGATTATAACTTCAACATTATAGACACTCCGGGACACGTTGATTTTACTGTAGAGGTAAACCGTTCTTTGCGTGTTCTTGATGGATTGGTGTTCTTGTTTAGTGCGGTTGATGGTGTTGAGCCTCAGTCTGAAACTAACTGGAGACTTGCCGATAACTACAAAGTGCCTCGTATGGGCTTTGTGAATAAAATGGACCGTCAGGGATCTAATTTCCTTGAGGTTTGTAAGCAGGTTAAAGAAATGCTAGGTTCTAATGCAGTGCCTATCGTTTTGCCTATTGGTGATGAAGCTGACTTTAGAGGAATAATTGATCTGGTTAAGAATCGTGCAGTTGTATGGCACGATGAAACTCAAGGGGCTACCTTTGATGTTGTTGATATCCCAGAAGAATTAAAAGCTGAAGTAAAGAAATATCGTGGTATGCTAATCGAAGAGGTTGCCGCTTACGATGAGAATTTACTTGAGAAATATATGGAAGATGAAGATTCTATTACTGAAGATGAGGTGCACGCTGCGCTTCGTGCTGCTGTGATGGATATGTCTATCATTCCAATGATTTGTGGTTCTGCCTTTAAAAACAAAGGGGTGCAGTTTCTTTTAGATGCTGTATGTCGTTACCTTCCATCTCCAGTAGATAAAGAAGGTATTAAAGGTATTAACCCAGATACGGAAAAAGAGGAAATTCGTAAGCCTGATGTGACTGCTCCTTTTGCAGCATTGGCATTTAAGATTGCAACAGATCCTTTTGTAGGGCGTTTAGCGTTCTTCCGTTCTTATTCAGGTCGTCTTGAAGCGGGTTCTTATGTTTTGAACAATCGTTCAGGAAACAAAGAGCGTATTTCTCGTATCTATCAAATGCACGCTAATAAGCAAAATGCGATTGATTTTATCGAAGCAGGAGATATTGGTGCAGCTGTCGGATTTAAAGATATTAAAACGGGTGATACACTTTCTGATGAGAAGCACCCTATTGTTTTAGAAAGTATGGACTTCCCTGATCCCGTAATTGGTATCGCGGTTGAGCCTAAAACTAAAGCAGATGTAGATAAGTTAGGTATGGCTTTGGCTAAGTTGGCTGAAGAAGATCCTACATTCCAGGTGAGAACTGATGAGGCTTCTGGTCAAACAATTATATCTGGTATGGGTGAGCTTCACCTTGATATTATTGTAGATCGTCTTAAGCGTGAGTTTAAGGTAGAAGTAAGTCAGGGTCAGCCTCAGGTAGAATATAAAGAAGCAATCACAAGAAGTGCAGATCACAGAGAGGTTTACAAAAAACAATCAGGTGGTCGTGGTAAGTTTGCCGATATCGTGTTTACGCTTGAGCCTGCAGAGGAAGGTAAAGTAGGTTTAGAATTTGTGAACTCTGTAAAGGGGGGTAACGTGCCTAAAGAATATATACCTGCTGTAGAAAAAGGATTTAAAGCTGCAATGGTTAATGGTCCTTTGGCTGGTTTCGAAGTTGATGCGATGAAAGTTACACTTAAGGATGGTTCTTTCCACCCTGTAGATTCTGATGCATTGTCTTTTGAACTTGCTGCTAAGCTTGGTTTTAAAGCTGCTGCAAAAGCTGCTGGAGCTGTAGTTATGGAGCCTATTATGAAGGTTGAAGTAATTACTCCTGAAGAAAATATGGGTGATATTGTAGGTGACCTTAACCGTCGCCGTGGTCAGATGAGTAGCATGGGTGACCGTGCCGGTGCAAAGGTTGTTAAGGCAACTGTGCCACTTTCTGAAATGTTTGGTTATGTAACCACATTACGTACACTTTCTTCTGGTCGTGCAACTTCTACAATGGAATTTTCACACTATGCAGAAACTCCTTCTAACGTATCTGAAGAAGTTATTGCTGCAGCAAAAGGAACTGCTAACGCTTAATTTACTAGGAAATGAGTCAGAAAATCAGAATAAAACTTAAATCTTACGATCATAACTTAGTAGATAAGTCTGCTGAGAAAATCGTAAAAACGGTAAAAAGTACCGGTGCTGTAGTTACGGGACCAATCCCACTTCCTACGCACAAAAAAATCTTTACTGTATTGCGTTCTCCACACGTAAACAAGAAATCACG
>PAPI01000022.1 GCA_002708845.1 Leeuwenhoekiella sp. | reverse complement strand
TTCATATAGAATTAATGGTAACAATAAAATAGATTTAAAATGTAAATCTAACGAAGGAAAATCCTTCTAAAATATTTAGTGGGGAGAGCAGGATTCGAACCTGCGAAGTCTAATGACAACAGAGTTACAGTCTGTCCTCGTTGGCCGCTTGAGTATCTCCCCAATATTGGTATATTCAGTATTTCAAAAAACGCACTACCGTCGGCGTTTTGCGCAAGCTTAAAATCTCTAGAAGATTTTAAAACTTTAAAATTATGAGCCGATGAAGGGACTCGAACCCCCGACCCCGAGATTACAAATCACGTGCTCTAGCCAGCTGAGCTACATCGGCTTTTTTCAGCCATTTCAGGCATAAAAAAGTCCGCTATTTCTAACGGACTGCAAATGTAGAATAAATTTACAATTGACAAAAATATTTTCAACTTTTTTTAGGCACTAGCCCTAATTTTTTGCTTCCGCTTAACCAGAAGCCGCTCTAAAGATTGCGCACAACTATCAGCTCCTTCTTCAAATGATTTCGCTTGTTTTTTGACAATCAATTCGTTACCCGGAACACTCAGTAAAATTTCGACCACTTTGTTCTGGCGATCACTGGTATTCTCCAATCTTAAAAAAACATCAGCATAAATAATGTGATCATAAAACTGTTCAAGCTTATCCATTTTTTTCTGAATAAAATTAATAAGCTTTTGGTCTGCTACAAAGTGTGGGGTTTGCACGCTTA
Organism: Leeuwenhoekiella sp.; assembly: GCA_002708845.1. Lineage (GTDB taxonomy): Bacteria > Bacteroidota > Bacteroidia > Flavobacteriales > Flavobacteriaceae > Leeuwenhoekiella. Next base: position 471,901 of record PAPI01000022.1, on the reverse strand, counting down.
CTTTCATAGGTTCACATTTTAAGGTTACTATTTGGTTAGACATACTCCGGTTGAAGGAGTCCTTATCATCAGTTTTTAAATCTGACAATTCGATCAAGCACGCATCATTAAACGCTAACGTTTTAGTCGTCTCTGCGATTACGCGGGTGTGCATTTTGATATACCTTACTTAGCTCAGCCATACTCGTATGTGTATACACTTGTGTAGATGCTAAACTGGCGTGCCCCAATAATTCTTTGACCCCGTTTAAGTCTGCTCCGTTGTTGAGCAAATGAGTTGCAAAGGTGTGCCGCAACATATGCGGACTGGTCTTAGCTTTTTGGGACACCTCACTAAAATAGCGATTTATTGTTCGGTAAACAAACGTATCATACAGATTTTCACCTTTATTAGTTAGCAAAAGGCTTCCTCCTGCATCAGACCCAAAATTCTGATTACGGTGATCGATATATTGCTTTAACACATCAACCAACCAATCTATTAACGGAATTATGCGCTCTTTGTTGCGCTTACCCAAAACCTTTAGGGTCTTTTGAATCAGATTCACATCCCCAACCTGCAAGTTGATCAGTTCACTTCTGCGCATACCGGTAGCATAAAACAAAGCAACCATTGCTAAATCACGACTAGAGGAAAAATCTTTAACAGCACCCAACCTATCAAGAACAGTATTCATTTCATCTCCGGAAAAAGGAACCTGAATCTCTTTCTTAACTTTTAAAGATTTGTGCTTAGCCAATGGAGATTGCTCTAAGACACTTATTCTCTGTAGAAATTTGAAATAAGCCTTTAGTGATGAAACTTTTCGATTAACAGAACGATTACCCACACCTTCATCAGTAAGCTTTACAATCCAGGAACGGATCAGAGGATACGAAATTTCACTTACCGGCATTTCTCCATATTGGGTTTCCAGAAAATCAAAAAAAGATTGAATATCACGGCTGTAGGCCGTCACCGTATGCTTACTGTATTTGCGCTCGAGGCTCAAATAATCTATAAATGAAGAAAGTGCCAATTTAAGCTATTATAAGGTTGAATAAAAAGATAGGCATTCATTCTGAATTTACCATAACCCAAATCTTTGTAAATAAAAAAACCGCCAGAAAACTGACGGTTTTAATTCTATATTAATGGAAAGAGGATAAGTCTTTCTGTTAATAATGCCAAGTAAAGTGTAAACCTTACTGACGGAATATTAAATATTCTCTTGATCGCGAAGACTCTGAATATATGAGGCTTTCTGAATTTCTCTTCTACGTTCTACAGAAGGTTTTGTGAATGCCTGACGATCACGCAGCTTACGCATTGTTCCCGTTCTATCAAATTTTCTCTTGAAACGCTTCAGCGCTCTATCGATATTTTCTCCGTCTTTTACTGGTATAATTAACATAGTGGTACCTCCTTTCTTTAAAATTCTTATCTATTTACAGGCCGCAAAGATAATTTAATCTTTAAAACTGACAATATCTTTTCAGTTTTTATTTAGCAGCCGGTTTATACTCTTTTTTATCGATTACCATTTTAGCGATAATCTCCTTTAAAATTTCTGAAGTTCCTCCGCCTATAGGGCCTAACCTACTGTCTCTAAACATACGTGCCAAAGGGTAATCTTCCATATAACCATAGCCTCCCAGCATTTGCAAACACTTATAGATGACTTCATCGGCTATTTTAGTTGCCATTAATTTTGACATGCTGGCTTCTTTAACTACATACTCTCCCTGGTCCAGACTTCTGGCCACGTTATAATTAAAGGTCTTTATCACTTCCACTTCACTGGACATCTCAGCCACATCGTGACGCAAAGCCTGAAAACGATCTAATGTTTTGCCAAAAGCTTTTCGCTCTGACATATAATTCAATGTATATTCTAATGCATACTCGGCACGGGCGTGTGCATTAACCCCCATAATAAGACGCTCCAGAGCAAAATGCTGCATAATGTACTGAAAGCCTTTATTCTCCTCACCCATTAAGTTAGAAACCGGAATTTTCACATCGCTAAAGGCAATTTCGCCGGTATCTGAGGCCCGCCATCCGAGCTTGTTCAATTTTGTTGCAGAAATACCTTCGGTATTACGATCTACTACAAAAATGCTCATTCCTTTATTACCTTTTTCAGGATCTGTCTTTGCAGCAACAATCAGATAATCGGAATAAACTCCGTTTGTAATAAACGTCTTTGACCCATTAAGTATATAATGGCCTCCTTCTAAAACTGCCGTGCTGCGCATACCGGCCACATCAGAACCTCCAAAAGGTTCTGTGATGCACAGACAACCTATTTTGTCGCCAGTAATACTCGGGGCAAGGTATTTTTCTTTAATCTCGTCAGAACCTTCGGCATTTAGGTGGGTCATTGCCAGGTAGGCGTGTGCCCACATTGCGGCAGCAAAACCTCCGCTGTTAATGCGCTGCAATTCTTCTAAAAAAATAACTGTGTAAAAAGTATCGAGCTCTAGCCCTCCATATTTCTCGGGATAGGTAAGACCAAAATAGCCCATCTCACCCATCTTAGACCAGATGAAGCGTTCAATGGTTCCACTCTCTTCCCATTTATCCAAATGAGGAACTACCTCCTTTTGTAAAAAATCTCTCAAACTTTCTCTGAAAAGCTGATGCTCTTCTGAAAAAAACGCGTTGTTCATGTAATTGCTTTTTTCACCTACCGGAATAAAGCCCTTTGTAAAATTGGCTTCCGGATTATTAGAACTTAAATAATCGCTCCCATAATTATGGGAATGTTATTAATTAGGTAATTGGAAAGGAAGTCTGTAAGTATAAACTTCAATATTCGTTAATACACCTACTTAATTTTGGTTGGACGACAAATATAATTTAATTCGATCTAATTTATAGGTAGTAATTCCTTCTATTTTGAGAAGCTCATCCAGATCTGAAATACCATCGTGTAGCACACGGTAATCTATAATTTCACGCGCTATATCGAAAGTAATAAAAGGTACGGTTGATAAATCTGAAGCATTAGCTTGGTTTACATCTAAAAGTGTCACCGCAGGTTTGGTCATTACCGTGTAATCTTCAAGTATGCTACGCACCTGATTCTTGGATATCCCATAAATGTCATAAAGCTGTTTATCATCTAGAAATCCACCAAGTCTGCGGCGGTAATCCAATACGCTTCGAGCAGTATTTTCATCTATAGACTCCAACTCAATCAAAGATTCATACGTCGCAGTATTGAGATCAAATTGTGGGTTTCTGGTCGCCTTAGTATACGTTTTATAAACAGAAGCAACTTTAGGCTTGTTCACCCAATCGGGAAATTTAAAGTACGGTGAAATGACTTCCAGTAACGAATCTGAAACTCCGGTAACTTGTTGAAAATCGGCTGCAGAATTAATCCATTTCCCGCTTTCGCGAAAGCGCAGTAGACGGTCAATTTCTTCAACTTCCATTCCCAACGTATACCCTTTATAATCGGTTAAAAAATTGGGATTAAAAGGAAAAATCTTAGGCTTATTAAGGCTGTCGCGCCGCTTTTGAATTGAATCGATACGGGCTTCAAAGATTTTGAGCTGATCGTTAGTCAGCGCTTTAGAATAGGAATCATTATAAGCCGGATTAATGAAAAAATATAACGCCCAGCAACCCATTACCAATAGTACCAAAAGCAAAATCCCACTTCTCTGACGGTTATCCAGTTCGAAATGGGATTTTAACTTTTTCATATTTTAAAGCTATTTATGCATTCTTAGCCACTTTTTGTTTTTTAAACAATTCGCCGGCTTTTAACTTTCTAAAGTACTCCCTTAAATCTGCACGAACTTCACCGCTCATAATATACAGACCTATAATATTAGGGAATGACATCGCCAGAATCATCATATCTGAAAAATCCAATACAGCTCCCAGACTTACCGATGCTCCTACCACTACAAAGAACAAGAATAAGATCTTATAAAGTAACTCTGATTTTTTGCTTTTTCCAAATAAATACGTCCAGGCACGCATACCGTAGTACGACCAGGAGATCATTGTTGAAAATGCAAATAAGAATACCGCTGCAGCAAGAACATACGGGAACCAGCTAATTACACTACCAAATGCATCAGAGGTAAGGTCTGCTCCGGCAACACCGGTTACTTCGTGCATACCTGTAAAAATAAGTACTAAAGCTGTCAAAGTACATACCACAACCGTATCAATAAAAGGCTCGAGCAACGCCACAAAACCTTCAGATGGTGGGTGGTTTGTTTTAGCCACACTGTGTGCGATAGCTGCAGAACCTACACCGGCCTCGTTAGAGAATGCCGCGCGCTGGAATCCTACAATAAGCACACCCAGAATACCCCCTTTAAGAGCACTTGGGCTAAATGCCCCGTCAATAATTGCAGAAAACGCAGGGCCTATATTTTCGATATTGATAAATATAACCGTTAACGCACCCAGTACGTAAACACCTGCCATAATAGGCACAATCTTTCCGGTTACTTTAGCGATACTGTTAATACCTCCAATTATAACAACACCTACCAGTACTGCTACAGTAAGACCAAACCAAAACCCATTGCCTTCAAGCCAGCTAAACTGACCACTCAAAATTTCAAAAGACTGGTTTGCCTGGAACATGTTTCCACCTCCAAAAGAAGCACCGATGGCCAGAATTGCAAAAAACGTTGCAAGCACTTTACCTAAGCCACCCATATTTCGTTTTTGAAGACCGTATCTTAGGTAATTCATAGGACCACCAAATACACGACCATCAGGAAGAATATCACGGTATTTCACCCCTAAAGTACACTCCACAAATTTTGAAGACATACCCAGAAGTCCGGCCACAATCATCCAGAAGGTTGCTCCGGCTCCACCCAGGGATACCGCAACCGCAACCCCTGCAATGTTACCCAAACCTACTGTAGCTGAAACAGCCGTAGCCAAAGCCTGAAAGTGGGTTATACTTCCCGGTGCATTAGGATCATCGTATTTACCTTTTGCCAGTTCCAGACTGTGCTTAAAGCCTCTAAGGTTGATAAAGCCCATACGCACAGTGAAGAATGCCGCTCCAAAAATAAGCCACACTACGATAAATGGAATTTGTGTGGTCTGCTTATCGCCATTAGGATGTAATAAGGGTACGGGATCGTCGTAGACGATTTCGCCGAAAACATCGGCATTGGTTTGTATTACGTGTTGCGTGTTATCCGGGTTATAAATAACACTTCCGGCTTCATTTATATGCTTTAGAGTTCCGTTTGCTTCAGCATTTACGGTTATTGAAGTCCCATTGCTCAGATCTACTACCGCAATTGGCTCGCCTTTCTTAACCTTTCCTCCTTCTTGAACCAACCACTCCTTAAGGGTATATTTCAATGGCGTACCAGTTTCCCATCCTGGAACTGAAATCATTTTCAAATCTGCATAGATCACAGGGTCATAGAGACCTACTGCAGCAAAAGGATCCCAAAAAAGCACAGATCCCAAACCGGCTACGGCGGGAGTCATTGTACCATTAAATATTTCTACAATCGACTCAGTCTCTATCTTGAACTCTTCAGTCACCTCATTACCGGCCGCGTCAGAAACCACAACGTAATGCTCGATTCCTTCGGTAAGACCGCTTGCAGAATTTGAAGAAAGTGGCGTGTTTTGATTACTCCATTTGTAGCTGTAGGGTGGAGTTCCCCCGGTCACCTGTAATTCTGCAACACCGTCATTAATTTGAGTTGTAGGGTTTGAAACGTCTGCAGTTACTTTTAAGTCCTGAGCCAATACCGACAAAGGCAAAAGAACAGACACAAGAAAAATAATTTTCTTCATAAGATTTTTTTGATTTAACACTTTTTTTCGTGGAAAGACGCAATATGCTAAAAAATTAGGCTTTTTCAAAGGTAAACGCTTTTAAAAAACGATCAAAATGCCCGTTTACCGATGAATATTTTAATTATTCTCAAAACTAATCTAAAAGCAATTTTTAATTGACAATCTGCTTCATCCAAAACTTACAGCTTATTCAGTTATTAGCTGCCATAAATATTTAATTAGCGACATTTAAACTAAAAGCTTTCTTTCTATTTGATGGCATCGAGATAGCTTTTCAAAATTCGCTATATACAGTCCGTACGTTACTTTCAACCACCGTAAACATACTACTAAATCGCAAATTCTTTGTGTAAATTTTCAATCTGCTCAGGCCTTCCAATCACAATTAATTTTGAGCCTCGCTCTAAAAGCAATGAGGCTTCCGGGTTTATTACATAATCTCCTTCTGGCGATTTGTAACCGATTATTGAACAGCCGGTTTTAGCCCTGAGATCAATATCACGTATGGTTCGGGTTTCATGATCGGGGCAAACTGCTTCATAGGTAATCTCCTGAACGTTTACACGGCCTCCCGTAGTGACTTGTAGATTATCTAAAAATTCAACCAAATCAGGAACTACAACTAATGATGCCATATGATCACCTCCTATTTTGTCTGGCATTATTACGTTATCCGCACCAGCGAACTTGAGTTTTTGATAGGTGGTTTCCTCAGATGCTCGGCTTATTATTTTCATCTTCTTATTCATCTGCCGCGCTGAGAGCACCACAAATAAATTGTCAGAATCGTTGGGCAATGCAGAAATTAATGTAGAAGCCCGGTCAACACCTGCCTTTACCAGAATTTCATCTTCATTAGCATTGCCGGTTACAAAAATAATGTCTTCCGTTTGAAATTTAGTTACCACTTCCTCATCACGTTCGATGATTACAAACGGTTTCCCGTACGTAGTTAGTTTTTGCACAGCTTGCTTTCCATTACGACCATAACCCACTACGATCACGTGATTCTGAAGTTCTTCAATTTTTTTCAACACGCGCTTTTCTTTTAAAAGTTCAAAATTACTTCGGCTCAAAACAAACTCTGTAATAACAGAAATCGCGTAACCCACGACAGTTACGCTGACCAAAATCAAAACAACCGTAAAAATTTTAGCCACATCATTCAACGGCTGTACCTCCCCAAATCCCACGGTACTAATGGTAATCACCGTCATATAAATTGCATCTGTCCAATCGTATTGAGCAAAAAATTTAAATCCCAGCACTCCAAAAACAAGCATGGCGAGTATAAGACCTAATGCAACATAAAAGCGGTTCCTAAAGAGTTGTAGCATAATTATAAATCAAATACGGAGCTTCGTTTTGTATAGACCAGGTCCTTTAGCTTTAACCAAAATGCGAGCACCAGATAGACGGCAAACCCGAGGCCTGCTGTGGCAAAAGAGAGGTATATAAAAAACAGGCGTACATTTTTAGCGCGAATTCCCATACGATCAGCAAGTCGGGAAGAAACGTAAAAACCATTACGCTCAAAAAAATTCCGTATTCTGGAAATCAAATTCATGTAATCCTGTTTGTGTGCAAATTACTAAATTTTATCGGGCAGTGTCAATTGTGCCGTGCACTTAGCAGAGAATTACCTACACTGCAATGCAGGCACCGGTTTAGGTCACAATAGTGTTTCTTAAGCTGAATCAGAGCCTGACTATGCATCGCGTCTTTGTCAATAGTTCTCAAAGCTTCGAAGCCTTGCACAATAGTATTCTTTTCCGCAGGAATCTGAGTCAATACGTTCAGTAATTGTTCTTCAATTTCCAGACCGCGGTGACGAGCGTATGCAAACCTTACAGGAATCAGCGAATTGATGAGCAAGACATCTATAAAACCAGGAGATAATTTTTTGACTTTTGAAGTATGCACTTTGCCAAAGGTATAATGCGTATTCCAGTAGTCAGAGGCCCTTACTGTAAAAAGATCATGTAATTCCTGACGTTCTGAGATATGCATACAGGCTTCAAACAGATTTGGAGATTTCTCATAAAGCGAGGCCAGTTGAGAGATGCGTATTGTGGGAAAATTGAGCGGTCTCAGTTTAAAAAAATGCATCCGGTGATTTAATTCCTGGGGTAGACTGAATTTTGTTCTTGCAAACTCAAAATCCTGCTTCCATTGGATAACCGCTGCTTCCTGAGTTTCCTGCGGCAGCAAACCGGCAAGACCCAAAAGTACAGGTTCCAGCAATCCGGGCTTAGTACTCAGTTTGCGAATGATGGTAAATGGGATGTTTCGGGCAAGTTCTTCAAAAGCTTCGGCATTTACCAAAGTTCCAAAACTTCGTGCCAGTCTCACAAACAAAACCGACTCCCAATCTCCCTGAAGCTCTTTAAGTTGCACTTCAACCTCAACAACTTTACGCTCCAGCCGTTCAAAATAGACCCGTTCAAGCCAGGGCTCTAAAACAGATTCCGCAATTTGAGCAAAATCTGTTTCGCAATTAATGAAACGCTTATGTCCACGCTTTAGTAAATTTTGATAAGACTGTAAGAGTCTACTCCCTACGCGATCTTTCAAAGTTATTGTAGGGATTGGCTGATTGGCTTTGTCAAAAACCGCGCAATCATCTTCCCAAACCACGTGTAAAATCACATTGGAATAGGCCTCATCGTTCTCGTGATTGTGAACATACCAGTCTGAACTTTTAAGGTGAATTTCTACATTGCCAGCCCAAAGTTGACCGTCTATCCGCAATTGTGCATTAAAAAAATCGGGGCCCGCAAGCTGATTATGCATCCCAGGCTTTATGATTTGTACGATTTCTCCCATCGTAGTGTATAAAGACGACTCTGATGTTGCCCCCTCAAATTTTAAAAACTTCCAGAGATAGTGTAAAAAATCCTCATTCATTAGCATAAAGTTAAAGCAATTTTAGCACAACATTAATAGCCTTGAAACCAGAGTACCAATACCTTTAGACAAAACTAAAAATTATGAAAAAATCCATTTTATTTCTACTTCTTACGATTTGCATGGCCAGTGTTTCCTGTGGAGATCGAAAAACAGACAAAGAAAATGATATTCAGCTTGAGGAACGTGAAGATCCGGCAGTAAAAGGTCAGGATATGATTGAAGAAGACAATACTGATACTGCTAATGATCAGGGGTCAATTGTGACTGCAAAGCGTATCGTAAATAAGTACTTTGAGGCGCTAAACAGAGGTGATTTTACCGAAGCATACGAACAGATGTCCCGTAACAGTGAACGAGGAACATCTTCTGAGTTCGCTGAAAAGAATGCTGAGATCGAAACGGTAACCGTCAATTTTACTCAAGATGCTACCGTAAGTGATGGTGCAAACGGTTCAGAAGTAACGCTTCCTATTCGCTACACAGTTAAAACAAAAAACAACAACACGATGACTTACACAGGCTCTGCAGTTGTGGTTAAGGGAACTGGTGAAGACGATAGCTATCAAATTACTGCAATGAATGTTAATCGTGAAGACACCTAAATTTAAAATCTAATCTAAAAATCCTTTTTCACGCATCCAGGCGTCGTTATACATTTTACCTACATAACGACTGCCATGGTCGTGAAAAAGTACCACTATCACATCATCTTTGGTAAACTGATCTTTTAGCTGAAGCAAGCCTTTTATTGCGGCACCAGCCGAATTGCCCAGAAAAAAACCTTCTTCCTTAGCGAGTCTGCGTGTGTAAACTGCGGCATCCTTATCGGTTACTTTGGTAAAACCATCGATCAGATCAAAATTTACGTTAAGTGGAAGAATGTCTTCGCCTATTCCCTCAGTTATGTAGGGATAGATTTCATTTTCGTCAAAAATACCGGTTTCGTGGTATTTTTTAAACACCGATCCGTAGGTATCAACACCCCAAACCTTTACGTTTGGGTTTTTCATTTTTAGATAAGCTCCTACCCCGGAAATGGTTCCGCCGGTCCCTACGCCTACTACAAAATGCGTGACTTTACCATCAGTTTGTTCCCAGATTTCCGGCCCTGTTGACTCAAAATGGGCTTTACAATTACTTGGATTGTCATACTGGTTTACATACCATGAGTTTGGAGTTTCTTCGGCCAGACGACGCGACGTGCTATAATACGATTGCGGATCGTCAGGAGCTACGTCAGTAGGGCAAACCACCACTTCACAACCTACCGCTTTTAAAATATCAATCTTCTCCTTGCTTTGTTTGTCTGATATCACACAGACCATCTTGTAGCCTTTTACAATTGCAGCCAGCGCAAGGCCCATTCCGGTATTCCCAGAGGTTCCTTCAATAATGGTTCCTCCCGGTTTTAAAATTCCGGCAGCTTCGGCATCTTCAACCATTTTTAAAGCCATCCGGTCTTTTACCGAATTTCCCGGATTGAAAGTCTCGTATTTAGCCAGCACCAGGCAGGGTAAATCTGCGGTAAGTCGGTTAATTTTTACCATTGGCGTGTTGCCTATGGTTTCCAGGATGTTTTCGGCATACTGCATAAAGTGATTTTTAAACTATCTCAAAATTAAAGCGGAATATACTTTCAATTTTAAGAAATCTAAGACTTAACACGAATTTTTATGCCTAATTAACAAGAATTAACGCCAATACAAATCCTAAAAAGCTTTGACAGTTAAGAGGCTTTTTGAAGTCTGAGTTTTAACTTCACCCCTTTTACTTTTAATATCCAGTAAATAATTGCCGTATTGCCCACAACTGCCGGAAGAATCCAAACGGCAAGACCTGACAGATGTGTTCCTGCAACTAAAAAAGCCGTGACCGAAGCAATATAAGCTCCCACAATTTTGCCAATATGTTGCACCAGCCAACCGCTTTTAGATTTGTGCGGATTTCGTAAAAAGTTGAAGTCCATCAAACACAGCACGAGACCAATTCCGCCAAAAAACAGAAACAACACGGCTATCTCACCAGAACCAAAAATACCTGAACCAAGCATCAGCAGAGAAATTAAAGCCATCGTCCCCGAAATTCCCCAATCTGTTTTATTGGCAACCGTTTTACGCTTTTTAAAACGTAAAGCCCGATTACCCACCAGCACCATATAAATCGTAAACAAACCTATCATCACCAGAAACGGATTTTCGTGACCCGGCATACTTGCAATAGGCACAGAAAGCGCCGAACTCACCAGCATCCCAATAGTGAACCACTTTCCTGATTTTTTATGGACCTTGCTCCCTTTTTTGACAATAAAACTCAGGCTTCCCGAAAGCAGACCTATGGCTCCAAAAAAAGCGTGAATGTAAATGGCGATTTTGATTGCGGTTTCCATCGTAAAGGTTTTTTAATTACCCTTCAAAAATGGATATTAACTTGCGCGATCAGAAAAAGCCTTTACTCAACTGTAGGATTTGAGTTCTCAGTTGTAAATGCACCTGTTAAGTTTTCGCTTTGCGAAAGAGTAAACTCCCTGGGGCAACTCCCTGAAAAAATGAAAAGAAATATTGATTTAAAGGCATTATTAAAACATTTTACCCTTTGGCCGAGCCAATTAGTCGAATTTAATAGTCTTTACCGGAGATATGCGGGTGATTACGTAGGATGGAATGAGCAGCATCAGCGCACAAAGCAGAAAAGTCCCCACGTTAAGCAAAACAATATAATACCAGTCAATATAAACCGGAGCTTCGCTTACATAATACGTCTCGGGATTAAGCGTAATCAAACCAAAATACTTTTGAATCAGCAACAAGCCAATACCGATAACATTCCCCCAAAACAGCCCCACGCCTACCAGGTAAAGTGCATTATACATAAAAATTTTACGTATGCTCCAGTCACTGGCGCCTAAAGCTTTGAGTATGCCCACCATTGGCGTTCGCTCCAGAATTAGCACCAGCAGGGCTACAATCATATTAATTCCGGCAACGATGATCATCACCGCTATAATGAGTGCGATATTAAAATCAAACAGCGATAACCACTCAAAAATGGAGTAATACTTCTGCTTTATAGTCATGGTATTGAGAAACGAATCGGTATTCTTGTAAATTTCAACCCCAATCTCATCAATCTTATCAAAATCATCTACAAAAACTTCAAAAGCCCCAACTTGATCATCTTCCCACTTATTGAGTTTTTGAATGTGCCTAATGTCTGCAAACAGATAGGTTTCATCAAATTCCTGAAAGCCGCTATCATAAATACCCACGATATCAAAGCGTCTGTTTAAAAAACCGCCATCTTCTTTTAGAAAAAATACGATGACCTTATCCCCATTTTTAAAACCAAGTCGGTTAGCCAGGTAGGTGCTGATTAAAATTTCGGTATTGAGCTTGCCGCTGAAATCGGGCAACCTCCCTTCTACTAGAAATTCTTTTATATAATCCCAGCGATAATCTGCACCAACTCCCTTTACAATAATCCCCTCAAAATCCGTCGGTGTGCGAATCACACCGGCTTTAGTGGCCGTTACCTGTACGTGACTAACCTCAGGGACACTATCAAAATCGGGGTAAAAATCCTGATTTTTGGGAATGGGATTTAGCGTTATGTCGCTATTGTTACCATCAAATTGAGAGACGATAACATCGCCGTTAAAGGCCGATACTTTTTCTTTTATTTTTTGCTGAAGGCCTATGCCTGTAGCGATGGTGATCATCATCATCACCATGCCCAGCACGATTGCGATAATCGCGATTTTAATAATAGGGGTCGAAGCAGTACTTTTATACTGTTTGGCACCAATTATGCGTTTAGCTGTAAAATATTCAAAATTCAATCGTCCTATGGCGTTTCGTTTGCTCAAAAGTACCTTTTTTTTAGTTGTTGTAATTGCTCTTTCCTGCGGAAACCATCCCGGAAAACAAAAACAGGAGACCTCAATCGAAGCCTCGAATCCTGTTGAACTTGATCAGGAAACGGGTTTGGTTTTGGGTGCAAACCGCACCGAAGCTTACCTACCTTTACTTCAAGACAAGCGTGTAGCCGTCGTGGGCAACCCCAGTTCGCTTATTCTCAAAGCTCAACAAGCAACCGGTGAAGCGAATTACACGCACCTGGTTGATTCGCTATTAAGCCTAAACGTAAATCTGGTCAAGGTCTTTTCTCCTGAACACGGTTTTAGAGGAACCGCAGATGCCGGCGAAGCTGTAAAAGATGGCAAAGATCCTAAAACCGGCTTACCGGTGATCTCGCTTTACGGCAATAATAAAAAACCAAAACCGGAGCAACTAAAAGGTCTTGACGTGATCGTTTTTGACATTCAGGATGTTGGAGTACGGTTTTATACCTATATCGCCACCTTGCACTATGTCATGGAAGCTGCTGCAGATGCCGGAATCCCGGTGATTGTTTTAGACCGCCCCAATCCCAATGGAAGCTACGTGGACGGCCCTGTCATGGAAGCTGAACACACCAGTTTCTTAGGAATGCACGCCGGTGTACCGCTGGTTCACGGGATGACCATTGGCGAATATGCTCAGATGATCGCCAAAGAAGGCTGGCTAAAAAGTCAAAAGGAAGTTGATCTTACTATAATCCCAATGACCAGCTATACTCATAATTTAGAATATTCACTAACGGTACGGCCATCACCCAATTTGCCCAACGCCCAATCGGTAATGTTGTATCCCAGCCTGGGACTTTGCGAGGGCACCGCGCTCAACGCAGGTCGCGGGACCGAAATGCAGTTTCAGATTATAGGAAGTCCGTTTTTACCCGCAACCGATTACAAATTCACCTACACACCTCAACCTAATTTTGGCTCTAAAAACCCAAAGTTTAAAGGTGAAGTTTGCCATGGGTTAGATCTCCGGGATATCAATAAACTCAATCGGGTGGATTTGAGTTTTATCTATAATGCGTATCAGGACTATACCGATAAAACTTCGTTTTTTAATACGTCTAATTTTACGGCCCACGCGGGCACGCCCATCTTACAAAAACAGATTGAGCAAGGTCTGGGTCTTGATGCTATTTATGCCTCTTGGAAACCCGGCATCGACCGGTTTAAAGCCAAGCGTTCCAAATACCTGATGTACCCATGATTTTAAAAATCAGCAGTAGATTACCCTAAATTTGTTGAAAATTAACTACTAGTATCTGCGTATTTCCTATATTTAAGCCCCTAATTTCTTAAATATCAATCTTTCATAGAAAAACGCAAAGATTTATGAAACTCCTTATCACGTTGACGCTTTTACTTTTTTGCGGCACTACACAAGCCCAGCGACTGCTAGGTACGGTGACCGATGCCAAAACCCAGGAACCTATTACCGGCGTCAATGTATTTATTAAATCGATCAAAAAAGGAGTAACCACAAAGAAAGACGGGGTTTTCTACTTTGAGCAGGCAAACGGTTTACAGCCAAAAGACACACTTTTGTTTAATATGGTGGGTTACCGAACGCTAAAATTAACCTTAGATCAATTTCAAAAACTCGAGAAAAAGGTGAGTCTTCACGAAGAAAACCTTTCAAACCTGCGTTCTGAAAAATCCGTCAGGATCATCACAATCAGCGACGGAAACAGCAAATAGCTTAAAAAGTATAGCATGAAAAATACACACCTGAAGCATTTCGTTTTGGGCTTATGCCTGTGCGGTTTTACCGCTTTCGCCCAGCAAAACACCTATGAATTACCGCAAGCAACCCCTGCAGAGGCAGGAATGCGCACGCATCACCTCACCTACATCGACTCCCTGGCTCAGGAAGCTCTAGCTCAAAAACAGGTACCGGGCATCGTTGCCCTCGTCGTACGTGACGGCAAAGTGGTTTACAACAAAGCCTTTGGGCAGGCAGATCCTTCGGGTAAAACGTTGGAAACCAATTCCATTTTTCGCATTGCTTCTCAAACTAAAGCTATAACCTCAACCGCTGCAATGATTCTATGGGAGCGCGGTAAATTTCAGCTGGACGATCCCATTGCAAAATATATCCCTGAGTTTAAAGACGCACAGGTACTCGATTCGCTTTTACCTGACGGAAGCTACACCACCCACAAAGCAGACAAGCCTATAACCATTCGGCATTTGTTAACGCATACTTCAGGTATTGGTTATGGTGCGATAGACGGCGATGCGCGTTTTAAAAAAATCTTTGAAGAAGCCGGAATCATCGATGGTTTTACTACCAAAAAAATCACGCTGGCCGAGAATGAGCCTAAGCTTGCAAAACTCCCTTTACACCACAGTCCGGGCGAACGCTTTACCTATAGTGAAGGCATTGATGTAGTGGGATATCTGGTCGAGCTGCTATCAGGCAAAAAGCTTGATGTATTTATGCGCGAAGAAATCTTCGAGCCTCTGGCGATGACAGATACCTATTTCTACATTCCAAAGGAAAAGCATGAGCGTTTGGTTGCGGTACAAACCCTTGAAAACGGTAACTGGGTAGATTCTTCTGCTAATCCGTTTTACGAGCCCAACTATCCCATTACCGGCGCACAAACGTTCTTTTCGGGCGGCGCAGGTCTCTCAAGTACCGCTCTAGATTATGCGCAGTTTCTGCAGATGTACATCAACGGCGGGGAGCTCAACGGTAAACGCATCTTAAGCCCTACCACGGTAGATTTTATTTTAAGCAATCAAATTGGCGACATCTGGGCAGATCAGGGTGCCGGTCACGGCCTTGCCTTTAAAGTTGTAGGAGAAGGTGCTTCAGATAAAGGTGGCCAGGGAAGCCCCGGCACTTTTGAATGGGGCGGATATTTCAATACGCAGTATTTCGCAGATCCCCAGCAAAAACTCATTGGTATTATTATGAAACAAACCCTGGGAGCCAATAATGACCCGACAGCCTGGAAATTTCGCAACATTGTTTTTTCGTCTGTTGCAGAATGAAGAATTTTTAAACCGAAAAAATAAGGTGTTTCTAATAGTATAAAGAATCGAACAGTTTTGTTCGATTCTTTTCATTTAAATCCAATCTGTACGCTAACTTTAACCGGAAAACTAAATTCAAATCCATGAAAAAACAGCTTTTTGCATACGCGTTGAGCACACTATTCAGCGCCGGGTTATTTGCCCAAACTCAGGAAGAAACCGTATCAGCTTTGGTTACCGAAGCTACCGAAAACTCTCAGCTTAAAGTACTCGCTCACCAATTACTCGATGTGATAGGACCGCGTCTTGTAGGAACTCCTGAAATGAAGGAAGCCCACGACTGGGCTGTAAAAACCTATACCGATTGGGGAATACCTGCCGAAAATCAGCAATGGGGCGTTTGGAAAGCCTGGGATCGCGGGATTACGCATATTGATTTGGTAAGTCCGCGTAGTGTAAGTCTGGAAGGTATGCAACTCGCCTGGAGCCCTTCAACCTCTGCAAAAGGTGTAGAGGCCGAAGTCGTGATTCTACCCGAAGCTAAAGATTCACTGGCTTTTCAAAATATGCTGAATCAGGTAAAGGGGAAATTTGTATTGATTTCTATGCCCCAACCTACCGGAAGACCTGATGATAACTGGGAAGAATGGGCCACGCCTGAATCTTTTGAAAAAATAAAAACCGAACGTGACGCGCTGAATGACGCCTGGAATGCCCGCATCAAAGCTACCGGATATTCGTCTCGTGAATTGCCAAAAATTCTTGAAAAAGCCGGAGCCGTTGGGGTCATTACCAGCAACTGGTCAAGAGGATTTGGTGTAAACAAAGTATTCTCAGCGTATACCGATAAAATTCCAATGGTAGATATCGCTTTAGAAGATTATGGTTTGTTATACCGTCTGGCAGAATACGGTGATAAGCCTGAAATCAAAGTGGTAGCTCAATCAAAAGATTTGGGCGAAGCACCTACCTTCAATACCATTGCTCAGATTAAAGGAACCGAAAAACCGGACGAGTATGTGATTCTTTCTGCGCATTTTGATTCGTGGGACGGGGCTCAGGGCGCTACTGACAATGGCACCGGGACGCTGGTTATGATGGAAGCGATGCGTATTCTAAAAAAGGTATATCCCAACCCAAAACGTACTATTCTCGTTGGACACTGGGGAAGTGAAGAGCAAGGCTTAAATGGCTCGCGTTCCTTTGTAAAAGATCATCCGGAAATTGTTGCCGGGGTACAGGCCGTATTCAATCAGGATAATGGTACCGGTCGTGTGGCTACCATTTCAGGTAACGGTTTTTTGAATGCTTATGACTATCTGGGAAGCTGGCTAAATGCGGTTCCTGAAGAAGTTGCAGCCATAGAAACCAATTTTCCGGGAACTCCGGGAAGAGGCGGTTCTGACTACGCCTCGTTTGTAGCTGCCGGTGCACCCGCGTTTAATTTGAGTTCGCTAAGCTGGAATTACTGGAACTACACCTGGCATACCAACCGCGACACTTATGATAAAATTGTTTGGGACGATGTACAAAACAATGTGATTCTGACTGCAGTTTTAGCCTATATGGCAAGCGAAGATGAAGATAAAACCTCTCGTGATCAAATTGTGTTACCGGTAAGCAGAAGAACCGGCGAACAAATAACCTGGCCGGAACCGCGTGATGGTAATCGTCGTGGTGGTCTGGAAGACTAATTAGATACCGGATATTAATCTTTTAAAAAAGAGAAAAGACCTGGGCAATTGCTCAGGTCTTCTCAATGTTAAAGAAATGATTTACAGTCTAATCAAATTTTCCAAATTAGCACATCTTGAAAAAATGCTCTATGAGGGAGAGCTATATTGCAATACGGTTTCATCACTTATTAAAAATGAAAGTGAAACTTGGGGAGATAAATTTGAAGGAATAACCTCGCTTCAAAATATTTCTGATAAAAAAATTTCATTTTATAACAAAGAGTTACAGGAATACGTAGAACTAGAAGGAATCAATAAAGCTTTACATTTTAAAAGATTTCGAGAAATATCTAATAATATTTTATGTCTGTACACCATAGATAAAGAGAATACTAAAAAAGGCTCTTTGATTATTTCCGATAGAATGAAGGACTTTGGGAATTATGCATTACTGATCACCGACCCAGCAAAATTCTATCGAAAAATTATGGAAGCTTGCCAAGAAATCAACCTGCCGTTTTTTACTTCTAAAGTGCATTACTATAAACTTTCTGAAGATCAATCAAGCCTGACACTATTTCACAAAATGGAAAAATATTCTTGTGAAAATGAATTTCGATTTATTTTTCTGACGGACGGAATTGATATAGTGAAAATTAAAATAGGCTCAATGGTAGATTACGCCAAGATAATTCCAACCAAAAATTTAATAAATAAATTAAATCCTCCGAAAATATCTAAAATTTAAAACTAATCTAGAGATTGTATCTCCTCTAACTCATCTTCAGTTACAGTAAGCAATCCCGGTTTTACCAGACGACTTATCATCTCGCGCCAGTTTTCGTCCTGTTCAAAAATACCTTTAAAAATAGGCTTCGCTTCTTCAAGCTGACCATCATTAGCCATGGCCACAGCTGCCCAGAATTTCATTTCCAGATTATTTGGAAACATCGTTTCTGCGGCACCATATTGCTTTAAAGCTTCGGGCATATCGCCAGCCTCGACCGCCAGATCACCGCGATTCATATATTCGTAAGCACGCGCAACCTTCAGTAAACGGTCTAATTCTTCGATGGGGTTTTCGTGATCGTCGACCCGCAGATTGATTTTATATTCCTCCCATGGATTTTCAGCCTGTTCAGGACCTACCACAATCAATGCTGCGCTTTGCTTTCCGCGTATATCACCACCGGCATTTTGAGCTGCTTTTAAAACTTCAACCATACGCTCGGCAAGTGGTAAATCACTGTTGGCTTCAAAAGCTTCAGCCATCGCAGGCACAGTTTGATCAGTCAGCATCATGTTAGCTTGTACCGAAAAGTTATCGCCGGTAATCTGACTCGCATAAACCACACATTTCTCACCCGTGTAAGCTGCTGCATTTCCGTTTACGTCCAGAAAAGCAACCTGCCTGTACGCTTTACCTTCATCTTCGGCAATAAGCTCTTCTAACGCCGCTTTGGCTGACTTACCGTCCTGCATCAACGCAAGACCTTTCGGCCCATACGCCGGATTCACAAAAGATTGGGTAGCCACAACTCCTACTCCGCTTTTACCCCAGGAGACCAGAGAACCCACGCTAAACCAATGGCTCTGCACGGCAACGGCCATATCGCCGGTTTTTGCATCGCGGGCTACGATTGAAAAGGTGTGCGCAAAGGCGCTTTTATCTGCGTTTATGTTTTGGGCAAAACAAGTTGCACTTGTAGCGATCAGTAATACGGTTAGAAATTTTTTCATACTTATTTCAGTTTTATACGTTCTTTCATTTTTTCTACAATGTTATAGGCCGCCGGGCAAATCGCTACATTTTTGAGTGTGATGTTGGTAATTTGCTGAAATTTCTTGCGGTCTGTATGCGGAAACTCTGCACAAGCCTTGGGCCGCACATCATAAATCATACAGTAATTATCGGCGCCCAAAAAGGTACACGGTACCTCCTGAAGTACATAATCGTTGTCTTCATCAACACGCAAATAGGTGTCAATAAACTGAGCGTCTTTCATCCTGAAATGCTTGGCAATACGACTGATGTCCCGGTCTGTAAATAAGGGTCCGGTGGTTTTACAGCAATTAGCACACTCCAGGCAGTCAGTCTGTGCAAACTCCTCGTCGTGCAGTTCCTGCATCTGGTAATCCAGGTCCTTAGGTGGTTTGCGCTTTAGCTTTTTAAAATAGGCGGCAGTCTCTTTATGCTTATCTTTGGCCAGATTGGGCAGCTGCTCAATAAATTCATCCATAGCGCAAAAATACGCAATTAAAGCAGCCTTGATTTTATGGCGAAAAAAGATTCTGTAAATCCCGATGTTTTCGGTGCAGCCCTCCTCGATTTTTATAATGGAAAGTACAGCGAAGATATTACGGTTATTTCTTCTTTGACCGAAGATGATGAAATCCCGGTACCGTATCTGTTTAGGGATTATGCTAAAATGCCCGAGATAGAACAAAAAGCATTACAGCTTGCTACCGGAAAAATTCTCGATGTGGGTGCCTGCGCCGGAAGTCATAGTTTATACCTGCAACAACAGGGGCTTGATGTATCGGCTCTTGATGTATCGGCCGGGGCGATTGAAGTTTGTCGCTTACGCGGAATTGAAAAAGCCCTCCAGGCAGATGTTTTTGAGCTTTCGGAAGCATCTTACGACACACTCCTCCTACTGATGAATGGCACGGGTATTTTTAAAACGCTAAAGAATACCCAACCTGCGCTAAAGCATCTGGCAAGCCTCTTGAACACAAACGGACAAATTTTGGTTGATTCTTCAGACATTGCGTTTATGTATGAGGAAGAAGACGGGAGTTACTGGCGCGATGTGAACAGTAATTATTATGGAGAAGTAACCTTTCAAATTCAGTACAAAGGAAAAATCTCAAATGCCTTTGACTGGTTGTACCTTGATTTTAAAACTTTAAAAGCTGAAGCAGAAAAAGCCGGATTTTTCTGTGAAAAAATTCTGGATGGCCCGCACTATGAATACCTGGCACGACTAGTTAAAGTAGATTGACAAAACCGCAAAGCCTTCAAAGTCGTAAGTTTTAAAAACAATTTATAAAAACAACAAGTGCAGGTGGGTCCACGTTTAAGTATTTTTACCCCTTGCAAATAAAATTCTGATGAAACTATTAAAAATCCCCCCCTACTTTACATTCTTTTTAAGTGTTTTACTACTTACCTCATGTTCTAAAGATGAGCCTACACCGGCAGATATAACAATCGCTAACAAGCAATCGCTTGGGACCTCTGCCCGTGATTTTCTAAGTGCAGAAGAGTTTACCAGCCTGCGTGTAGAAATTGCTTATGTTTCAGGATTTAAACCTTCGACTACCACACTTAATAACCTGCGTAGTTTTTTTCAGGCAAGGCTGAATAAGCCCGATGGGATCACTTTTGTAGAAACAGTAGTACCCGCTACTAACAAGGGTTCTCTGGAGCGCGATGAATATGTAAAAATTGAAGCTGACAATCGTACGGCTTTTAATGTGGGAGATGAGCTTGCAGTTTGGATCTTTTTTGCTGACCAAAGCTCTGAAAAAGACACCGACACCAGCCGAATATTAGGTACCGCCTACCGCAATACTTCATGTATTATTTTTGAAAAGACCCTAAAAGATTTCAGTACCCGAATTGGTGGAGCGAGCCTCACCCAACTGGAGACCGTTACTACTGAGCACGAGTTTGGGCATTTGTTTGGTCTGGTAAACCTGGGGACAGAAATGGTACGCGATCACGAAGATGAGCAGCCTAACGATGATGGCGTAGATGCTTTAAACAAACACTGCAATCAGGAAAATTGCCTGATGTATTTTCAAACCGTAGCCGACGCCACTAGTTCTGCAATGACAGGCTTGCCTACGTTTGGAGAGTTCTGTTTGGAAGACCTTCGCGCGAACGGCGGAAAATAATTTTAAACCTTATAAAACAAAAAGCTTCCGGCAAAACCGGAAGCTTTTTTTATTGGTTTTAATCAACTTCTTAATCCAATACAAGACTGGTAGTAGCGATCATTTTTCCGCCATCAAAAATATTGATCTTATACAATCCTTTAGAAAAATCTTCT
The DNA here is from genome assembly GCA_002708845.1 of Leeuwenhoekiella sp. Lineage (GTDB taxonomy): Bacteria > Bacteroidota > Bacteroidia > Flavobacteriales > Flavobacteriaceae > Leeuwenhoekiella. The sequence continues at coordinate 450,592 of PAPI01000022.1, read as the reverse complement.
CCGCGTGGAGCAATGTTTTCGCAGATATCAAGGGCAGTATTCTCGTAGTAGAATTTTGAGACAGCGCTGTAGGTCACCGTTGTAATACTATCTATTTGTACGGTCTTATTTGCACCCATAATATTGTTTTGAGGGTCTAGCACCTGCACATACAATTCTTTATCTCCAGCCTGAGCAATACGGTTTTGAGGAACGGTATAACAAGCTCTAATACGATCAACACGACGCGCGCGATCATTTTCTACCAGCTTACCGCTGTTGCGCACAATCACACCAGTACCTACCAGTTTATTAGCCGCAAGACTTGAACCTAATGCTACTTTTTCAGCAAGTTCATCTTTAATGGTTGCAAGACTATCACGTTTCATACGGCTTACTTCAAGCTCATAAGTTGTACTGTCTACGCGCATTGCAAGCATCTTGTTCATACCTTTTAAACTGTCGTTTTGAGCAAATAAGTACTCACGCTCTTTCTTCAGTTTATAAACCTCGTCACGGTAACGACGCAATACAGAAATAGAAGCCTCCATTTTTTGCACTGAATCAATTAAGGTATTTATGCGGTCACGTGCCTGATTGAGCTCTGTGTCTTTAAGATTATTCTCTTCGATCACCGCATCATACTTGCTTACCATCTGTTTAAGGTCATTCAACACCAATTCCTTTTCTTCGGTAAGCTCTGCCTTGGTATTCTTCTCCTGATTATAAAGCTTTATTGCAAAAGCGCCGGCAACTACCAGTAAAACGGCAAGTATACCCGTAATTACTTTCATTCCGGTATTTTTATTTTCATTCTCCATATTAATAGAATTTGATTAGTTAGGGGTTGTAACCCAATTTTTTTAGTAACGTTAATTATGTATCAAAAGTGTACAAATCTTTTAAATCTTCCTTAGAAATTTGCAGTTTTTAACGAAATACGCTCGCAATCGATTTTTATAAGCATTTATGATGGAATTTTACCTGTTAGACCGGCTAGTAATTCCTTTTTATCTCATTTAAAAGCTGCGGAAACCTCCAAATATTAATCATATTAATGCGGAATTAACAATACACTATGCGAATCTGCTGGATATTTTTATCTTTACCAGATGAATAACGAACACAAACGTGCCGCAATCTTATTTGGAATACTCGCAGTCATTGCTCTGGTAATCTGGCTTTTTCACGCCAGTTTTGGTAAAGGTTTATTACTGGGTGTAGGGATTGCGATCCTGGTCTATACTTTACGCAGCTTTCTTCCCAGAAGGCGTTAGAATAGCTTTAGTAAATCTTTGGCATTTGCAAGTGATTTAAATTTGGAGTGCGCGATTTCTTCTTCTACCTGCTCATGACTCCACGTGGTGTGAAATGGAATATGAATGGCATATCCTCCCATAGCTAAAACCGGTATTACATCAGATTTTAGCGAATTGCCAACCATTAAAAATTCATTAGGCTCAATATCCAGGTGTTTAACCAGTTTTTTGTACTGCGTTTCTTTCTTGTCTGAAACAATCTCCACATGATGAAAATAGTCGATTAGGCCACTTTTAATCAACTTGCGTTCCTGATCGAGTAAATCTCCCTTAGTAGCAACCACCAGCTTGTGGGTTTTAGATAGTTTTCCCAAAACCTCCTCAATGTGCGGAAGAACCTCAACCGGTTCGGCGAGCATTTCCTTTCCTTTCTTTAAAATAAACTCAATAGTCTCTGCACTTAGCTTATCGCCCATTAGGCGGTGTGCGGTTTCTAACATAGAGAGTGTAAAACCTTTGATTCCGTAGCCGTAGGTATCCAGATTACGAATCTCGGTATCCAGAAGTTTCTCTACGATATCATCCTCATCACCATATTCGCGAAGGTGTTTGGCAAAGGCGAGTTCGGCATTTCTAAAAAAGGTTTCGTTAACCCAAAGGGTATCATCGGCGTCAAAAGCGATGACTTTTATGCTGCTTAAATCCAAAAGCAAGAAGTTTTTGATGAACCGTAAAAATACGTAACTCCATTTGAAGTGAGGTTAAAGAGCCAAAACTTGTCTGAAAGTCTGCAACAATAGCCGTAAACGGAGTTTTGAGATCAAATTGTTTCTTAACTTGAACGAAAATTGCTAAAAAGAAAACGATGTTTGGACTATTTAAAAAGAAGACCGAAAAAGAAAAATTACAAATCGAATACAAAAAACTGATGAAAGAAGCTTTTGAACTTTCTAAGAGCAACCGCTCGGCCAGTGATGATAAATATGCTGAAGCCGATCGTATTCTAAAAAAGATTGAATCCCTTAATTAAGCGGCCATTAGGCAGTTAAAAAGCATCGCGGCTAATTACCACGATGCTTTTTTTCTGTGGCGCTTCCGGTCACTTTTTCTTTTTCATCTTATTTAACCAAATCAACGTACCTGTGATAGGGAGACTGGTTGCAATCAGACAGGCCAAAAAGTAAATGATTTTAGAAAACATCCCAAAAACCTCCCCGGTATGTAGAGGTTTTATAAGCGAGGTAAACTGTACATTAAGTGGTTTATCAGAAAAAATATCTACGGCAAGTACTTCGCCATTTTTTGCAATGTAGGCACGATCTGAAGCTACCGGTGACCATCCTGCCGCGTGCCTCTTACGAAGGCTAAAATAATCAGCCCGTTCACTCGGCAAACTGATACTCAAATCCCCATCGAAAGGAAAAACACTTGCCGCTACTTCCTCGATCGCATCAAGATCAAGTGTAGTTGTCGTCTCGGGTATTTCAAATTCCGGAGACGAGCGATTAAAAATCGGAGTGCCTATTAAATTACCCAGCCCTTCCCGATAGCCTTTAAAAGACCAGCAAAGACCGGTAATTCCCATAATAACAATAAAAATAAGCGCGTAAAAACCCAGCGTGTTGTGTAAATCGTGATTAACCCGTTTCCAGTTTGCTTTGGTTTTAATCCTAAAACCGGCTTTAAAATTTTTGCGTTTGATTTTTTTAGGAAACCAAAGCACTAAACCGGTAATGGATAGTATCATAAAAAAGATAGTCGCGATCCCCACAATGGGCCGGCCAATAGACGAATCAAAAAGTAACCAGCGATGCATTTTAAAAAAGAAAAAACAAAAAGCATCTGCTGGATTAGGCCCTGCAACCAGAGTTTCGGCTGTGTACGGGTTTACCTGAAGGTTGGTGCCTCGACGTTCTTCGGGGTTTTCCTTGATCGTAAAGGTATAAGGAGCCGTTTCATCAGCAGGTATACTTACCGCTGTCAGTGTACCGGCGTGTTGCTGTCCTACTTTTTTTTCAAGGGTATTGAGACTGAGCTTCTCCCCTTTCGGCTCAACTTTTAAATCTGCTTCAAAAAGTGCTTTGATCTCGTGTTCAAATGCCAGAATACTTCCGCTGAGACAAACCAGAAAAAGAATAATTCCACTGGCGAGACCGAGCCATAAATGCACATCGTTGATTAATTTTCGAAAACTAAAAGATTTCTTTTTCTTCATATCTGCTCTTAAAGAATGGGATTCTAACCTTTGACACCCAAATTAGGTTTACGTTTAACTGTACCAGGTACAAATATAAAATTTCATCAGAATTAAAACTATTTAGACTTAATTAAAATAAAACTCAGCCTGATGTATAAAAAAACCCGATTCAATGAACCGGGTTTTCTACAATCTGTTTCGCTTATTCTAGCGTACCAATTTCTTGTATTTGATACGTTTCGGCATTAAATCACCACCTAAGCGCTTTTTCTTGTTTTCTTCATAATCCGAGAATCCACCTTCAAAGAAATAGACCTGACTATCGCCTTCAAACGCAAGAATATGCGTACAAATACGATCCAAGAACCACCGGTCGTGTGAAATTACCACGGCACAACCCGCAAAGTTTTCCAAACCTTCTTCAAGTGCCCGAAGTGTATTAACATCCAGGTCGTTTGTAGGCTCATCAAGCAGTAACACGTTACCCTCTTCTTTAAGTGTCATGGCCAGGTGCAGACGGTTACGCTCCCCACCCGATAGCATACTTACTTTTTTATTTTGCTCGCTTCCGCTAAAGTTAAAGCGGCTCAGATACGCACGGCTGTTTACCTGACGACCGCCCATCATAATAAGCTCCTGCTTATCGCTGAAGTTTTCCCAGATGGTTTTCTCGGGATCAATATTACTGTGTGATTGGTCTACGTAAGCAATTTTGGCCGTGTCTCCTACGGTAAATTCACCTTTATCAGGCTCTATTTCGCCCATAATCATTTTGAAAATCGTGGTTTTACCCGCGCCGTTAGGACCAATAACGCCCACAATCCCCGCTTGAGGCAATACAAAGTTTAAATCTTCATACAATAACTTATCTCCAAACGCCTTACTTACTCCAATTGCGTCAATCACATTAGTTCCCAAACGTGGCCCATTTGGAATGTAGATTTCCAGCTTTTCGTCGGTTTGCTTCTGGTCTTGCGACATCAGTTTGTCGTAGTTGTTCAAACGTGCTTTTTGCTTCGCCTGACGTCCTTTAGGTGCCATATGCACCCATTCAAGCTCCCGTTCTAAAGTCTTTTGACGCTTGCTGGCTTGCTTTTGCTCCTGAGCCATACGCTTAGACTTTTGGTCCAACCAGGAAGAGTAGTTCCCTTTCCAGGGGATTCCTTCTCCACGGTCTAATTCTAAAATCCATCCCGCAACATTATCCAGGAAATACCGGTCGTGCGTTACTGCGATTACGGTTCCCTTATATTGTGCCAAATGATGCTCTAGCCAGTGTACACTCTCGGCATCCAGGTGGTTGGTAGGTTCATCAAGCAGTAATACATCTGGCTCCTGTAAAAGTAAACGGCATAAAGCAACACGACGACGCTCCCCACCGGAAAGTACTCCGATTTTTTGATCTGCCGGCGGCGTACGCAGTGCATCCATCGCAACCTCCAGTTTGTTATCAAGTTCCCAGGCATTACGTGCATCAATCTCATCCTGCAATACGGCCTGACGGTTCATCAGTTTTTCCATTTTATCAGGATCGCTGTACACCTCTTCAAGACCAAACTGATCGTTGATGCTGTTGTACTCGTCAAGAATAGCCACAGTCTCTGCTGCTCCTTCCCGAACTACTTCTAATACCGTTTTGTCATCATCAAGCTGAGGCTCCTGCTCCAGATACCCTACTGAAAACTCTTTATCTGAAGTCACGTCTCCCTGATAGTTCTTTTCAACCCCGGCGATAATCTTAAGCAAAGTAGACTTACCCGAACCATTAAGACCCAGAATACCAATTTTTGCCCCGTAGAAAAAACTCAGGTAAATATTTTTCAACACCGGCGTATTCGCCCCGGGATACGTCTTGCTGACTCCCGTCATTGAAAAAATAATCTTTTTATCGTCTGCCATAATATGTAGTTATAATGTTATGCTTCTGCTTCAAAAAACAGGCTGTAAAGGTATTATAATATTGTGGTATTGAAAATGACTGCAACCAGAATCCTTCAGCGTAAAGTCTCATCAAAATTAACAGCCCGCTTAATTGCCCAACTTTAATATAATTATAACAACCAGATACTTGAAACACGCTTGTATTTAGTTGATCTTTAAAGAAACCCAATGATTGCAATTAATTTTCTAATTATTTTCCAAATAAAGGAGAAATTATTTGATAATTTCTAAAAAACCGAACGCGATTCATCAGTAGCTGAATTGCTTTTATATAAATCTTACAAAAGCTATGAAACCATCTAACCAATCCGCTTCTTCAGATCGTAAACTCGGTAAAGACGAAGAACAACTGCTTGACGATCTGGGCATTTTTGGCCAGTCCCGGCGCACCTTTCTAAACCAAATGTCTGCAGCAGGAATCAGCCTTATGGCCGTACCCTATTTTACTTCAGACATGTTTGCGCAGGCATCTAAAGCTCCTGATCTGGATCCTGAAAGTTTACTCAACGCCCTTGAAGTAAATTTAAAAATCAATGGCAAAACCTATCCGTTGCAGGTGGATTCTCGTATGACTTTATTAGACGCTTTGCGCGAACGCTTAAATCTTACAGGCTCCAAAAAAGGTTGTGATCACGGCCAATGTGGTGCATGTACGGTTCTCATTGACGGCAAACGCAAGTTATCGTGCCTTACGCTTTCGGCAACCTGCAAAGACAAAGAGGTTACAACTGTTGAAGGGCTTACTCAGGGAACAGACCTACATCCCGTGCAGGCCGCGTTTCTTAAACACGATGGTTTTCAATGCGGTTATTGTACACCTGGTCAAATTTGCTCGGCAGTTTCCTTACTGGATGAAGCCAAGCGCGGCGAGGTGAGTTATGTAACCAAAAATGTAAAAGACGAAGTAACCCAACTCTCAGATGAAGAAATCCGTGAACGTATGAGCGGCAACATCTGTCGTTGTGGTGCCTATAACAATATTGTGCAGGCCATTCAGGAAGTACATTCGGGCAAAGCCGAAATGCCGCGTTGGGAATTTGCTACCGAAGAACAACTAGAAGCCAGCAGGCCTGCTGAATAATCAAAAAATCAAATTATGAGACCTTTTCAATTTCACAGTCCGTCAAACGCTGCTGAAGCCCTCCAAAAACATACAAAAGACCAAAAAACCCACTATCTGGGTGGCGGCACCAATCTTATTGACCTGATGAAGGAAGATGTAGAGCGACCAGACCATTTAGTTGAAGTCGCAGATCTTCCATTTAAAGAAATTTCAAAAACAGCTAACGGCGGTTTGATGCTGGGTGCCACGCTGAATAATACCGACACGGCAAATCACACTGATGTTCGCAAAAATTATCCCTTGCTTACTATGGCAATGCTTTCCGCAGCTACCGAACAGATTCGCAATATGGCTACCAATGGCGGTAACATTCTGCAGCGCACCCGTTGCCCCTACTATTTTGAAACATCTATGCCGTGCAACAAGCGCGAGCCGGGTTCGGGATGCGGCGCTTTAAACGGTGCTAACGGAAAGAGCGCCATTTTTGGGTGGAGCGAATCCTGTGTTGCTACGCATCCTTCAGATATGTGTGTTGCTCTGGCGGCTTTAAATGCCAAAGTTCACGTAGAGAAAGAAGATGGCAGCTCGCGCGTAATTCCATTTTCGGAATTTCACCGACTGCCGGGCGACCAACCTGAAAAAGATACTACGCTTGAAATCGGCGAACTCATCACAGGTATCGAATTACCAGAATCCCAATTTCCAGATCATTACTACTATTACAAAGTACGCGAGCGTAGCAGTTATGCATTTGCACTGGTATCTGCGGCAGTGGGTTTGAAACTAAGCGGAAACACCATTACCAAAGCCGGTTTGGCAATTGGCAAAGTAGCGCACAAACCTTGGAAACTCGAAAAGGTTGAGAAATTTTTAGCCGGAAAAGAAGCGACACTCGAGAATTTTGAAGCGGCAGCAGACCTTGCTTTTGAAGATGCACAGCCCCTTTCAAAAAACGCGTATAAAATAGAATTAGGTAAAAAAACATTGGTGCAGGCACTGGTACGTGCAGCCGCACGTAGTTAAACGTATAGTTATGAAAACGAAAACAACAAGTGGCATCGGGAATCCTTTAAGCAGACTAGAAGGTAAGCTCAAAGTGATGGGCAAAGCCAAATATTCATCAGAATTCGCTTTTGAAAATCTGGCTTTTGCTCAGGGAATTCAAAGCACCATTGCCTCAGGAACGATTACTGCGATTGATACTTCTGAAGCCGAAAAACAGGAAGGGGTATTAAAAATTATCACCTATCAAAATGCACTGGAACTCAAAGGTTACAACGGCAGGGTTGAGTCTCCCAGCACCAAAGGTATTTCGCCCAGTCTACAAACTCCGGAAGTTCATTTTTATGGGGAATATATTGGTGTCGTCGTTGCCGAAACTTTTGAACAGGCACGCTATGCGGCAAACCTCATCAAAGTGACGTATGCCGAAAACAAACACAAAATCAACTTTGAAGAAAATCTGGATTCTGTTTACAAACCGGATAAAGCAAACGGACAACCGGCAGATACCAGCTGGGGCGATCTGGAGGCTGGGCTTCAAGAGGCCGCCGCCAAAATCGATGTGACTTACAACACCCCTATAGAGCACCATCACCCTATGGAACTGCACAATATTATTGCGGTTTGGGAGGGCGATAAAGTAACCGCATATGCCTCAACCCAGATGGTTGAAAATGCCGTGATCACCATTGCTGAAACCTTTCAGATGCCTAAGGAGAATGTACGCGTCATAACGCCGTATGTAGGAGGTGGATTTGGCTCAAAATTACAATTACGCGAGCACGCCACTCTGGGAATTATGGCTGCAAAAATGGTGGACCGACCGGTTCAATTTACAGTTACCCGTCACGAAATGTTTACGGCCATTGGTTTTAGACAACACAACCAGCAGCGTATGCGTCTGGGCGCAGATAAAGATGGAAATCTTATTGCAGTAGGTCATGACACCACTTCACATACTTCTTTTACTGAAGAGTTTCAAGAAACCTGTGGTTTGATGACTCGTATGCTTTATAAAACACCTAATTCGCTGGTAACACACCGATTGATGAAATTAAATCTGCCCTCTCCCCGATGGATGCGCGCACCGGGAGAAGCACCTGGAAGTTTTGCCCTCGAGTCGGCAATGGACGAACTGGCGCACGAACTCAGGATGGACCCTGCGGAATTGCGCATTCAAAACGATACACAAAAAGACCCCAGTAACGATAAGCCTTTTTCTTCCCGTCAGCTGGTAGAATGCATACGCATAGGCGCCAAGAAATTTGACTGGAAAAACAAATGGAATCCAAAACCCGGGCACACTCAAAAAGAGAATTGGATGGTAGGTTACGGAATGAGTGCCTCTTCGCGAGCTGCACCATATTTAAAGAGTTCGGCAGAAGTTACCTTAAAACGCGATGGCGAGACGGTCACGGCTGTTTTGAAAACTGATGCTACAGATATTGGTACCGGAACTTATACTATTCTGGGACAAACCGTCGCAGAAACCTTGAATCTGGATATTGAAGATGTTCAGGTAGAACTGGGAGATTCCAAATTTCCGGTGAGTCCGGGTTCTGGTGGTTCCTGGGGAGCTGCATCTTTTGCTAACGGTGCGCGGGAGGCTTGCATTAACGCAATCAACAACCTTAAAACACTAGCCAGCACCGATGAAAATTTGTCTATTGTTGAACTGATGCAACAGGCAGATCTTACCGAGCATAACGCCAAAGGTACCGCTGCCCCTACCGAAGAATTTGACGATTACTCAGTATACTCTTTTGGAGCCAACTTCTGTGAAGTTTGGGTTGATAAAGACACGGGTATGGTTCGTCTGGAGCATTTTGTAAATGTAGCCTCGGCAGGAAAGATCCTCAACCCTAAAACAGCCTATGGGCAAATCATAGGTGGGATCACATGGGGTTTAGGCCAGGCGCTTACTGAGCATACCGAAGTCGAACCCAACTACGGAAACTTTATTACGCGCTCGTTTGCAGATTATCACGTACCTGTAAATCTGGATTTAGGAAAGATCGATGTGGTTTTTGTACCCGAAGAAGATTATATCGCAAACCCAATGGGAGTCAAAGGCATTGGCGAACTCGGGATCACCAGTATTGCTGCAGCTATTGCCAACGCGGTCTTTAATGCCACAGGTAAACGCGTGCGCGATCTTCCCATCACCCCACAAAAAGTAGTTACCACTCCAGTAACCGCTTAGCTTTACATAAAACAAAACCTAAAAAATCCTTTGAAGTTCATTCAAAGGATTTTTTTATAGGTAGTATTTTTTAAAATTAATGTAAGCCCAGCAAGCGGGCGATAATAACAAGTTGTCCCAGGTGGTAGGCATTGTGTTCAATAGCTAACATCAATTCGCGTAAAACCTGTTGGTTTTCGCCATGTTTGGCAATTCTGAGCAAATCGGTTTCCGGGTTTTCTACAAAAGAAATAAGCACTTCACGGTCTCTGAAAAAGTTCTGCTTTAGAGCCTGCCAATCTTCTTTAGTCTCAGCCGTTTTTTCGGATGGCCAGTAATCTTTTGGCCAGGAAGGAGCCTTATAACTATCTGCAGTGCAAAAATCAAGCAGGTCGCGCTGGGCATAAAACATATGGTAAAAAACCTCGTAAAAAGAATAAGGCAAACCTACAGGTCGCTCGCCTATACGTTTGTATTTTACTTTTTCAAGCAAATCTTCTACCGGCATAAAAGCTTCACCTCCTTTAAGGTGTTTTAGCAATTGAGCCTTTATAAGTTCAGCCTGCATTAAACTCTTCCTTTTAAAGCATTAAACACCCAGGCAATTGCGAAAAAACCCAATCCTACCGAGGCAAAACCCCAACCGGCGACCTCGTTGTACCTAAATGCTCCTAAAGCGATAAGCCCAAGCCCAACCACAATCATAATAAAAGTGGCCCAGCCTAATACCGTATTTTTATTCATCATTATCTATAATAATTTAGGGGCGTATTACCCTGCGTTAAGCGCGGGTAACCGGGCTATACGCTGTATTTTTTTTAAAAGGCTCAATATAACAAACTTTAAAGAAACGCAAACTGCCTCTTAAAAAAGGATGCCGCTACTATCCCTTACGCACAAAAAAAGCTGCTGTTTTTAAAGCTTATATAATTACATGTTATTTAAATATTTATTTGAGTAATTTAAGTAAAAGCAACTTAAAGCCCACAGTAATGCGTCAATTTTAAAGTCTTCTTAACCAAAATAGCACTCGTTATAACGGTAACGTTTTCGTATTTTCGCCAATCCTATAATCCCGCGTTAGGGATCAAAGCAAATTACCCGCCCTTAGGCGCGTAGTGCTGCGAGCCCGACCCGCACTTCATGTGCGGGTAACGCCCAAAACACACGTATGGACATCAAATTCAATAAAAATGAAGACCACAACAAATTGTTGGTTTCAGACCTTAAAAGACGGTTTGCTCAGGTAAAACTGGGAGGAGGCGAGAAGCGTATTACTAAACAGCACGCTAATGGTAAACTTACCGCACGTGAACGTATTGATTTTTTGCTGGATGATCCTGAAGAAGCTCTGGAGATCGGTGCTTTTGCCGGTGAGGGTATGTATGAAGAACACGGGGGTTGTCCCAGTGCAGGCGTAGTGGTCAAAATAGGTCATGTGAGCGGTAAACAATGTATTGTCGTGGCAAATGATGCCACGGTTAAGGCCGGAGCCTGGTTTCCGATTACTGCAAAAAAGAACCTGCGCGCTCAGGAAATAAGCATTGAAAACCGTCTGCCCATTATTTATTTGGTTGACAGTGCAGGCGTTTATCTGCCAATGCAGGATGAGATTTTCCCGGACAAGGAACACTTTGGCCGCATTTTTAGAAACAATGCCGTGATGAGCAGTATGGGAATCACCCAGATTAGCGCGGTGATGGGGAGTTGTGTGGCCGGCGGGGCTTATCTGCCCATTATGAGTGATGAGGCGATGATTGTAGATAAAACCGGAAGCATTTTTCTTGCCGGAAGTTATTTGGTCAAAGCCGCAATAGGCGAAAGCATTGATAACGAAACGCTGGGTGGTGCTACAACACATTGCGAAATTAGTGGAGTGACCGATTATAAAGCTGAAGACGATAAAGACGCGCTGACCAGGATTAAAAATATCATGGGTAAAATTGGGGATTTTGATAAAGCCGGTTTTAATCGTGAAAAAGCTTTAAAGCCTAAAGAAGATCCACAGGATATTTATGGTTTGCTCCCGGCGAAGCGTAGCGACCAGTATGATATGACCGAGATTATAAAACGACTGGTTGATGAATCAGAATACGAAGAATATAAAGCTGGTTACGGCCAAACCATCATAACCGCCTATGCCCGCATTGATGGCTGGGCTGTAGGTATTGTAGCCAACCAGCGCAAGATTGTAAAAACCAAAAAAGGTGAGATGCAGTTTGGTGGGGTGATCTACAGCGACAGTGCAGACAAGGCGACGCGCTTTATTGCCAATTGCAATCAGAAAAAGATTCCGTTGGTATTTTTACAGGATGTTACCGGTTTTATGGTAGGCAGTAAAAGCGAACACGGCGGCATCATAAAAGACGGCGCAAAAATGGTAAATGCGGTTAGTAATAGTGTTGTTCCCAAATTTACGGTGGTAATTGGTAACTCGTACGGCGCCGGTAATTACGCCATGTGCGGTAAAGCCTATGATCCAAGGCTTATCGTTGCCTGGCCATCGGCAGAACTAGCAGTGATGAGTGGTAACAGCGCCGCTAAAGTATTGCTACAGATCGAAACAGCTTCGCTTAAAAAGCAAGGAAAAGAAATAACACCTGAGGTAGAAAAAGAACTCTATGATAAAATCAAAGCCCGCTACGACGAGCAGGTTTCGCCTTACTACGCGGCTTCCCGCCTTTGGACCGATGCTATAATTGATCCGTTGGAAACCCGCAAATGGATTTCGGGAGGCATTGAGGCCGCCAACCACGCCTCTATTGAAAAAAAGTTTAATTTGGGGGTGATACAGGTTTAACAGTTATTTGTATATTGCAAACTGATAAGAATCAAAAACTTACCCCTACATCTAAGCCTTCCCCTAAGAGCTGAACTAATAAGTGCCAAACCAATTCTAAATGGCAAACAAAAAAAATCTGGCTGTAGGGATCCTTACTTCGATAATTGTAGGATCGCTAAGTTATTACCTTGTACAACACTTTGTATTCAATAAAAACCTTCAAGAAGAGCTCCAGGAAGCCGCTGACCAGCTTAATGCAAAAACACCTATGCAGCTGGATGAAGAAACCACTTTAGATAGTGCTGCAGTTACCGGCGATCGCAATTTTGATTACTATTACACGCTGATTTATAAGTCTACCGAAGTCAATAAAGACACCGTAGAAAAATATGTAAAACCTATGCTCGTCGAGCGGGTTAAATCTAGCGCTGAGATGAATTCCTTAAAAAAGAAGCAAGTGATTTTCACCTACAATTATTACGGTTATGATGGCCTCCCTGCGGTAAGTATTGAAATTAGCCCTGAACTCTACACTAATTAAAGGTTTTATGCGTAACCCGTCTCGAGAAATTTCCGATACCACAAGCTACAACCTTGAGTTCTTCTTTGAACTATCACCAGACTTTATGTGCATAGCCGGTTTTGACGGGTATTTCAAAAAAATCAATTCGGCGGTCATAGATACCCTGGGCTATACAGAACAAGAGTTATTTGAAAAGCCCATAACCCAATTTATACATCCAGATGATCGTGAGCTAACCGCTCAAAAGCGTAATTCACTTTTAAAATCGCTGATTCTTACTCAGTTTGAAAATAGATATATCCATAAAAACGGAAATATAGTCTGGCTGCAATGGTCCTCTATCGCACTTGAAAAAGAAGAAGTGGTATATGCAATCGCGAAAAATATCACTGCTAAAAAAAATGTAGAATTACAGCGCAACGCGCTACTGCAAAGTTTAAGCGAAGACAACAAAGAGCTTAAATTCTTTAATTACAGTACCTCTCACGATTTACGCTCTCCCTTAAGCAATTTGACTGCCCTGCATCAGCTTATAGATACCAAAGAAATTGAAGATCCTGAACTTGCTGATTATATTAAATTACTCAAACTGGCAACGGAAAATTTGAATGAGATCGTCTGTACCAATATGGATGAATGGATCAAAAAAGATCGAAATAGCATTAAACTCGAAAAAATTGAGCTACATGAAGCTGTTACAGCTACCTGTAATTCTATTGAACAATTGCTGAAGCAGGATCAGGTAAGCATACATACCGATTTTGAGGAGGCTTCTGAAGTCTATTTTTCGTCCAGTTATCTGAATAGCATTTTGCTTAACCTTTTTACAAATTCTATCAAGTATGCTAAACCGGGTACCCCGGCGGTTATAAGTCTCAAATCTGAGAAAAGAGGAGGTAAAATTGTGCTTACCTATAGAGATAACGGGGTTGGTATTGATATGAAAAAAGCTCAGGATCGCATATTTAAACTCCACCAGCGTTTTCAGGAAGCCTCTGAAAATAGCAAGGGTATTGGCCTGTATCTCATACATAACCACCTTACCAGCCTGGGTGGCTCTGTTTCCGTGAGCAGTGTGCCCAATGAAGGCACCACCTTTGTACTTGAGTTTAAAGACGGTAAATGAAACACTACTTCTCCTAGGATTCAGACCTCAATATCATCCTAAAAATCAAACTTAATTTGGTATCAAAACCGGTTAAAAAACAACAGCTACAAACCTTTTTTCTATCCTATATTTGCACATTACTCTTCTTAAGGAAGAATAATGCGTTAAATTAAAACATAATTTTATGTTAAAGAAAAGTCTTATTGCGCTGGCTGTTGGAGGTTTTGGTATTGGTATGACCGAATTTGTGATGATGGGTATTCTTCCTGATGTTGCAAAAGACCTGAATGTAACCATCCCACAGGCCGGGCACTTTATATCGGCCTATGCCCTGGGTGTGGTGATTGGCGCGCCCATACTCGTGGGTATCGCAGGAAATTATTCGCCTAAAAAAATACTTTTAGCATTAATGGCAGCTTTTACCATCTTTAACGGACTCTCCGTTTTTGCAGGAAGCTATGGTTTTATGCTTTTATCCCGTTTACTTTCTGGCCTGCCGCATGGTGCCTATTTTGGTGTTGGAGCCGTAGTAGCCAGCAGACTTGCTGAAAAAGGAAAAGCTGCCAGCGCTGTTGCTGTTATGTTTAGCGGCCTTACGGTAGCCAATGTTATTGGGATTCCACTGGGAACTTATGTGGGGCATACCATCTCCTGGCGCTATACCTTTATGATCGTCGTCGCCATTGGTTTGTTAACGATGGTATCGATCTATTTTTGGCTTCCAAAAATTGAAAAAGCAGCTCCGATCCCTATTAAACACGCGCTTAAAATCTTTAAACGTACTGAATTGTGGCTTATTCTCGCTATTACCGGTATTGGTACCGGTGGTTTCTTTTGCTGGTACAGCTACATCACTCCGCTGCTTACTGACGTAAGTGGTTTTGCAGATGGAATGGTGATTTTTATCCTTATGCTGGCCGGCCTTGGGATGACCTTTGGCAACATTCTGGGTGGTAAACTAGCCGATCGTGTATCTCCTATAAAAGCAACGGCTTTTTTATTAACCGCTATGGCTATGTGTCTGCTCATTATTTTCTTCATCGCCCCGATACAGTGGATGATGCTGACTATGGTTTTTGTTACCGGAGCCTTTGCTTTTGCAACAGCGCCCTCCATACAAATGCTGATGATTAAATCGGCTAAAGAATCAGAGATGTTGGCATCTTCTGTAAACCAGGCGGCGTTTAATATTGCAAATGCCCTGGGAGCCTTTTTGGGTGGATTACCCATTGCAGCAGGTTATGGGTATACCGCTCCCGAACTGGTAGGTACAGGTCTTGCCATTTGTGGAGTTGCCTTTAGCCTAAGCGTTATTGTTCTAAGGAAAAAACGTAAGAAAACAGGATATTACAGTCTGCAACACGCTTAGTCAATAAGTATCAAGTTTTCCTGTCTCTCATTTACATAACGGAAGCCTTCCGGACCCCAAAAACCGGCTTCCTCAAGCATAATGCGAATGTCTTTATTCCATTCCGGGATGTTGACGGTGGTATTGAGTTCAATGGCGTAAGCGGTATTCTCATAAAGTGGATAATCTCCACTGCCTGGAACGCCTTCCTGTGCATCCCACATCCCGATGGTTGGTCCTGCCGAATGTCCGTAAAGCCCAAGCGGATGCGTATAAATGGATGGACGTAAACCTTCAGCTTTAGCTTCAGTTAATGACTCGAGTAAAATCTCATTTCCGGATTTTCCGGTTTCAAAATTAGCGGTAAAAATATCCTGTACCCGGTTTCCTTTCGCGAATGCGTCAACCAAGAATTGTGGAGCTTCGGTTTCTCCTTCTTTTAAAACATAGACATGCTGCTGGCAGTCTGTATTCAGTCTTAAATAGGAAATACCAAAGTCGCAGTGCAACAAATCACCCGGTAAAATGACCTTGCCATCGGGAGTATTGCTAAAGGCTGTGATATGGCTTTCGAGTTCCTCATTAGTTCGTTGAATATCAACCGTAGGGTGAAACCAGGTGTCATAGCCCAGATCGGTCACTTTTTGACGTAAAAACCAAACCACGTCTTCTGTCGTGGTCTCTCCCGGCGTGATGACCTTATTGCTAAAGGCTTCTGCAATAACGGCGTGCGTAGTAGCCACGAGCTCTTCAAAGATTTCCATTTCAAGTTCGGTTCGGGTTTCTATCCAACCCACAGCGAGCGGCTCTGCAGAAACTATACGCTCCTTATATTTTGAAGGAAGCGCTTGCATTAGGCCTTCATAATCTGTTTTTGTTATTCCATCGGCGATTCCATAATCTTCAGAGAAATTGAGTCCGATGGTTTTAGGGTCACGTGCTTCAACGAGATCGGCCAAAGCCTGCCACTGGTCTTGTTGTTTTTCTTTATCCCAAACCGACTGAATATTATCTCCAAAGTTGTAACGCGCCACGGCCATACGTTCTACCTCATCAGTCCCGGGATTTTTATTAAAAACCAAAATCGTTCTGCGTCTCGCATTGAGCCAGGTTGCCGGAAGCATCGTACGCACTACCGGATCTTCATTATACTCGCGGGTAATCAAAATCCACATATCAATACCGGCACGCTCCATAATGGGAGGCATCACCTCTTCAAAGCGCTGTTTTAAAATCTGATCTACTTTTTGAGCGCGTTCGCGTTCTGGTAAAATCTGTGCGCTAATCGTTACCGTAGAAAAAGTCATGAAGCTCAGGAAGAAAAAATATTTTATCATAGTGGAATTTTAGAGCCTTAAGTTAATCATCCTAATGCATAAAAAAAGGTGCTCAAAGCACCTTTTTAAATTAGTTGTCGCGTTCCTTTTTCCGCTTTCTTACCGCAGAACTTGAAAAGTCCATCGCTATAAATTTTTCTATTTCTTCATCGGTCAGGATCGATTTTAAATTTGCTTTAAAATCATTCTGCATACGCTCAAAATCTTTGCGCATTGTCTCTGCATCTTTTCCTTTTTCCTTTTGAAGCGCCATAATTTTATTGAAATGATCTTCAAGATAGGTGCGCAAAACTTCAGTTTCAAAGGGATCCAGTTTAAACTCAGCTACATACTCAGGCATACGCTCTTCTGCAATCTCAGAAGCCGTTGGCGGCTCTTCTGTAGGTCCCGAAGGTCCTGTCTGCCCCATCATACTGCTTCCCATTCGGCTGCGTCCATAACCCCTGCCATATCCATATTGTGCCGAAGCATCATAGATTCCTAACAAAACCAGAGTTATTACGATCAATAGTGTTCTCATTTTCCAGATTTTAGAGTACAAAGAAATAAAATTACAATGAATTAGCCGCTTTTACCAAACGTATAAATTCTGCCCGAAAACCTTCTGCATCTGTAGCCCTGCCCTTTTCGGCCAAATTGAGCGTTACAGCCTGGTCTGCGCCATTACTGAATGGAGAATCCCGCAACTGCATCCCAAAAAGTGCCACCCCTGCCATAAAATTAAAATCTGCCGAAGCATTTTCCATTGCTTTAAACGTATTGGGAACTGGTTGCTCCACCAGCATACTGTGATCGCCATCTGGCTTTTTATAACGCACTTTAACCTGCATCAATTCATTTGCATCAGCTTCACCAGAAGGAATAGTTGTACTGTATTTTAAATCGTCAACCGGCTTTAAAAAAGGGGTTTTTACTCCTGTCGGAACGACTTCGTATAACGCGGTCACCGTATGACCACTGCCGATCTCTCCGGCATCTTTAGTATCATCCTGAAAATCTTCAGCATTTAACATGCGGTTTTCATAACCTATTAAACGATATCCCTGAACCAGAGCGGGATTGAATTCCACCTGAATTTTGACATCTTTTGCTATGGTGTATAACGTACCGCCAAACTCGGTACCCAGCACTTTTCGGGCTTCTTGCATCGTGTCGATATACGCATAATTGCCGTTACCCTTATCTGCCAAATTTTCGAGCTTTGAATCTTTGTAATTGCCCATTCCAAAACCCAAAGCGGTGAAGAAAATACCCGTTTTACGTTTTTCGGTAATCAAATCTTCCATCGCGCTGTCACTGCTCAGCCCTACGTTAAAATCTCCGTCTGTTGCCAAAATAATACGGTTATTGCCGCCGTCAATAAATTGTTCTTCTGCCAGTTTATACGCCAATTGAAGCCCTGCGCCACCGGCTGTACTACCTCCGGCATTTAGGTTATTCAATGCATTTAAAATCTGCGTTTTATTAGAGCCGTTTGTAGGTTCTAAGACTGTTCCTGCGGCACCTGCATACACCACGATAGAAACCTTATCTTCTTCACGTAATTGATTGACCAAAAGTTTAAAAGCCGATTTAAGCAGCGGTAATTTATTAGAAGCTCCCATCGAACCCGATACATCAAGCAGGAATACCAGATTGGAAGAAGGCAAATTTTCCAGCGGAATCTCTTTCCCCTGAATCCCTACTTTTACGAGTCGGGTATCAGGATTCCAGGGGGTTTGTACAACTTCGGTGTCTATACAAAATGGTTCATCACCTTCAGGTTTTGGATAATCGTAGTTAAAATAATTGATCATCTCCTCAATACGCACCGCATCTGCCGGGATATCCTGACCGTTGTTGATCATTCGGCGAATGTTGCTGTATGCCGCACGGTCTACATCAATAGAAAAGGTAGAAAGCGGCTGGGCTTTTACATGATGAAATTCATTTTCTTCAAGCTTTGCGTAGCTTTCTGAATTTTGCTGATGATAGGATGTGTTTTGAATAGAAAGCCCCGGCACCCTTGTACTGATTACACTGCTTGTAAAACTCACTTTAGTCTCCGCGCCGTAACCTACAACCACTACTTCATCAAGCGTGTTTTGAGATTCGTTAAGCACCACATTAAGGTTATCTCTGTTTTTCACTTTGATTTCCTTGGATTTAAAGCCTACGTAACTAATTTCAAGCACATCTCCCACATAGGTCTCGATTTCAAATTTCCCATCAAAATCAGTAACTGCTTTTGTAATTGTGTTTTTACTCATCACATTGGCTCCCGGCAATAAACTTCCTTCCGAAGTAACCTTGCCTTTAAGTGTAAAAAGTTCCTGTGCGTTTGTTGGTACTGCGAGGGCTGTGCAAAAGAGAACCCACAGCAAAAATGTAGTTTTTTTCATCGAACTTGTTTTAAAGATTACCTGAAACGAATATCAAGTATCCTGCCAACAATCTGAAAACGATAAGTCTAGAAAGAAATTCAAGGTGGAAATGGCTATATCCTCGAGCCCGCATCAAGGCCGGTAAGGATGTCGCTGCGCTTTATTTTTCCGTTAGGCGTGCGGGCAAAAGTGGGTATGCAGTAGATTTCTTTGGGCACCTCGTACTTATCTAAAACTTCAAAATCAAGACGCGAAGCATCAAAACTATCGCATTCAATAATTAGAATAAGTCGTTCTCCCAGTTTTTCGTCGGGTTCACCCCCAACAATAAAAGGAACATCAATCTGATGTGCCAGTTTTTTCTCAATACTTTCTGGATATAATTTAATTCCGCCACTGTTTACCACATTATCAAGTCGACCCAGCCAATAAAACTTTTTATAGGAGATAAGTTCCACCAGATCATTGGTAACAATAGGATCTGTAGTAACCTTAGGTGCTTTGATGATCAGACAACCCCGATCGTCCTTGCTTACCGTAACTTTATTCAATGTGCGAAAAGGCAATTCTTCTTCCCGGGCCTTCTTTGAATTCACCCGCCTAACCGCTATATGGGTGATGGTCTCAGTCATGCCATAGGTCTCATAAATTTTTGTAGGCGTATCCTGCACATGATTTTTAAGGCTTTGTGAAAACGGTCCGCCTCCAATAATGAGTTTACCCAACAGATGTAAACGTGCAATACTGTTATCGAGTTGAAAAGGCGTCATCGCTGAAAAATCATAACGTTTGAAAACCTGATCCAGCGGATTGGATTTTGGCGGAATGACATCGAGTTTCCAGCCTAATGTGGCGGCCCGTACAAACATCATTTTACCCGCAATAAAACGCGTAGGCAAACAATGTAAAGCAGTTGTCCCCGCATCAAGCTTAAAACGCTTTGCAGTGGCTTTTGCACTGTTTATCATATGCTTTTTAAGCAGCTTAATGCTTTTGGGATCTCCGGTAGAACCCGAAGTATTGACTAAAACGTATTCCTTATCGTTAAGCCAGTCCAGAATAAAAGTACCCAGCTCCTGCTCATACAATTCACCGGTCTCCTGAAAGTTGACCGCTAACTCCCGTAATGCAGGAGCTTTAAGTGACATGCCATTGAGTTGAAAATCTGTATGTACAGGATACTTTGACATCACGTTGGGTTTAGGATTAATCTGCCGCCAGATGGTCTTCAAGTGAAGGCTGCTGCGGTGGTTCTACAGGTCCAAATAATTTTTCTTTCCAGCCCGTCCATTTATATTTATAGGCTAAAATCCCTAAAAAGATAGGATAAATTATGAAAACCGGAAGCACATCGGTAAAATCTGCACGAGGATCTGAGATATCTTTAAAAATAGAATCGGTCTGAAACGCAGTCCAATCGGCGGTTACTAATAATGCCGTGATTAAATTATTACCGGCATGAAAACCTAAAGCAAGTTCCATTCCTTCATCCATTAGGGTCATTATGCCCAAGAGAAAACCGGTGCCGATATAGAAAACCATCACGATATCTCCCATTGCACCAATCTCTGGATTGAAATAATGCATGCCACCAAAAATTACTGAAGTCATAACCAGTGGAAACCAACGATTTTTAGCTAAAATTCCAAAACCTTGCATCAAATAGCCTCTAAACACAAATTCTTCAACACTGGTCTGTATGGGTACCAAAAGAATAGCGATCACAAAAAGAATAGCAAAGGGTACCGGGTCAAAAGTAAGCAGCATATCTTCCGGACTGTAGAAATACGCCGCAAGCGTCATGATCACGGTGTAGAGCGTTACCAGTACAAAAGCAAACCAGGCCCGACTCCAGTCAAATCTGGGCCGGGTCGTAACCATATCTTTAAATTTTTGCTGATGTAAAAATTTTACAGCAAAAAGAATTCCGCCAAGGGCGAAAACAAAAGAGATGAGTATTAAAAAGAAGGTTAGGTTTTTACTTAACGTACTGTAGATCGCCGTTTCGTCAATGCCCTGAAGCGCATTAGGCCCCTTTTTAAAGATAATGGCAACAACCAAAGGCATTTGACCTATGAGTGATGCAAAAAAGATAAGCATCGAACCTACAAGATATCTCCAAAAATCATTTAATGATTTATACGCTTGTGCTATAAACATAAATTAAAATTGAAAGCTCCAGTTTTGCTGTGCATCATACCACAACTCCCCGTGCCTGATATTAAGTGGGGAAGATACATTATTTGTATATAATGCGCCAGTACCCAGACCCTGAGGAATTGTTGTCTCTTTTTGAAAGGTATATTGTGCTATGGCATTGAGGCCAATGTTGCTTTCAAGAGCTGACGTAATCCACCAGTCAATGCCCTGCTCTTCCGCTAATTGAATCCAGGTATCGCTTCCACGAAAACCTCCCACGAGACTGGGCTTCAGAATAATATATTGAGGTTTTAGTTGCTGCAGCAACTCTTTTTGTCTGGCATAGCCAAAAACGCCTATCAACTCTTCATCTAAAGCAATAGGCAACGGGGTTTCTTTACACAATTGAGCCATCGCTTCCGGCTGGCCCTGTTTAATGGGTTGTTCTATGGAATGAATATCTAAGGCTGCAAGACGTTTCAGTTTATCAAGGGCTTCGTCAGGTTTGAAAGCTCCATTAGCATCTACCCGAAGCGTTATTTCTTCAGCCGAATAGTTCTTACGAATTTGCTCAAGCAATTTGATTTCGGTATCAAAGTCAATAGCTCCAATTTTCATCTTGATGCAATCAAAACCAGCTTCCAATTTTTCGGCGATTTGCTCCTGCATAAATGAGGCTTCTCCCATCCAGATCAGTCCATTAATTGCTATGCCCTTTTCGCCCTGCGTAAATGCCGACGGGAACAATTCAAAAGGATTTTCAGCTTTTAACGATCTGAAAGCCATTTCTACCCCAAACTGAATACTGGGAAAACCTTCTAAGCTATCGTACAATTTTTGTTCGCCCAGATGAATATGTTCACAAGTCCATTGAAGTGTTTCTTCATAATCAGGCCGATCGTCAATACTGAGTCCGCGCAGAATTCCGCATTCTCCATAGCCTACAGCACCAGCTTCTTCAATTTTTATGAACCAGGTTTCCTTAGTATTGAGAACGCCCCGCGAAGTCCCGCTGGGGCGTTTAAATTCTAAAACGTGTTTTTTATATGTTGCCTGCACCCGCTTTTGGTTTAAAGAGTCATCGAGTTGCCAATCTCTAAAAGCGTTAAATCTTTTTCGACGGCTTTAAAAGCTTTTTGAGCTTCCTCGTGATCAATCTCGATGTAACCAAAGGTATCGTAATGACAGCCTAAAATTTTATTACACTCAATAAAATCACTGGCGCGTACTGCGTCTGCAATACCCATTGTAAAATTATCACCTATTGGCAGAATGGCCAGATCAAGATCAAACTCCATCGGAATGAGTTTCATGTCCATCGTTAATGCAGTATCCCCGGCCATATATATTGTTTTTCCTGCTATAGAAAATACAAAGCCGCCGGGTTGGCCGCCATAGCTTCCATCGGGGAAAGAACTGGTGTGAATAGCATTTACATATTTTACTTTCCCAAAAGGAAATGCCCAGCTACCGCCATGATTCATCGGGTGTACTTCAATACCTTTTTCTTCATAGTGATTGGCAATCTCAAAATTGCTTACAATTGTAGCACCGCTTTGCTTTGCAATTGCTTCGGCATCCAGCGTATGATCCTGATGAGCATGCGTAAGAAAAATATAGTCGGGATTTAAAGTTTTGATATCAACTTTATCCTTGGCCAGATCGTTTCCGGTGATAAATGGATCAGTGAGAATTTTTACTTCTTCGGTTTCCAGGGCAAAACAGTTTTGCCCGTAAAATGTGATTTTCATAACGTGAATTTTTATCAACTAAATTTCGCCAAGCGAAAGCGAATCAAAAAATCCTGTACGATAAGTTTTCGTTAAAATACCTAAAACAAAAAGCCAAAGGCAAATAAGATGGAAAAGAAGAATGTAGATAAAGCCACTTTTTTCAACTCAGGATCTAACAGCGCCGGACTGGTATTGCGCATCACATAAACCACGTGCTTAATCAGAATAATGAATACAAG
Organism: Leeuwenhoekiella sp.; assembly: GCA_002708845.1. GTDB lineage: Bacteria > Bacteroidota > Bacteroidia > Flavobacteriales > Flavobacteriaceae > Leeuwenhoekiella. The sequence continues at coordinate 427,397 of PAPI01000022.1, read as the reverse complement.
CAGTGCGATTGCAGACCATTTCCAGGTATTTGTATTAGAGAAGAATATCAGAACAGAAAGAAAAGCAATGCCAATGAGTGCATAATGATAGAATTTCACCTTTTTCTCCCCCATGATCACAGCTAGCGTATTTTTGTTGACCCGTGCATCGCTTTGACGGTCACGCATGTTATTCAGGTTAAGTACCGCAACACTAAGCAATCCAACGGTAACTGCCGGTAAGAGGACTACCGGATTCCAATCCTGAGTAAACATATAATAGGTGCCTTTTACAGCCACGAGACCAAAAAATACAAAAACAAAAAAGTCTCCCAGTCCGCGATAACCGTATGCCCCGCGACCCACCGTATATTTTACTGCCGCGATAATGGCCGAAAGTCCAAGAATAAAAAACACCAGCGATTTTAAAAATTCGGTTGAGCCAAATGCGGTAAAGATGAGTGCTAAACTCAATAAACAGGTGAGTAAAGCGGTAAAAATGATTCCTTTTTTAAGTTGGGCCGCAGTAAGCAAGCCACTTTGCATTGCACGTGCAGGCCCTATGCGTTCGTGATTATCAGTACCTTTTACCCCATCGCCATAATCGTTTGCAAAATTGGATAAAATTTGAAAACCAAGGGTAGCCAGCAAAGCCAAAACACAAATATCCCAACGAAATGCCCCGGCGTTATACGCCAGCGCACTACCCACAATAATTCCGGAAATAGACAAGGGTAATGTGCGTAGACGCGCGGCAGAAACCCATGCTTTAACTCGTTTCATAAATCTAATTTGATTGCAAAAGTAAACTTTCTATGCACCATTTAAAATCTCAAAAATCAATGCCCTCTTCGTAAAAAGTATAGCGAAAGCGTTGTAGCCCGTAAATAAATTATTATTTTTCACTTACTCATAACTGTACCTATGCAAAAACCCTTTATTTGGCTGCTTTGCTGCTTTTGGCTTATCCTCAGCTGTAAAAAAGAAACGAAATCTATTGAGCCTAAAGCAGATGCAAAAACTGAAAACGCATTTGTGTGGGAAGGTGCTAACCTTTATTTCTTGCTCACCGACCGGTTTAATAACGGCAATACCGAGAACGATGTAAACTTTGACCGCACAAAAGAAACGGGCTTACTACGGGACTTTAAGGGCGGTGATCTTGCCGGTATTACGCAAAAAATAAAAGATGGCTATTTTACCGATTTAGGGATTAATGCGATCTGGTTTACGCCTGTTGTTGAACAAATACACGACGCAGTTGATGAGGGAACAGGTAATACCTACGCGTACCACGGCTACTGGGCAAAAGACTGGACGGCCCTTGACCCTAATTTTGGTACTTATGCAGAATTGCAAGAATTAGTAAAAGCTGCGCATAAAAAAGGCATCCGTATCGTAATGGATGTTGTGCTCAACCACACCGGCCCTGTAACCGATCAGGATCCTTTCTGGGGCGAAAACTGGACAAGACAAGAACCTCAATGTACCTATACAGGATACGACACGACTATTCCCTGTACGCTGGTCGCCAACTTACCCGATATTAAAACGGATAGCGAAGTAGAAGTAGAACTCCCTGAATTTCTAATCCAAAAATGGAAAGATGAAGGCCGTTACGATACCGAAATCCAGGAGCTCGACACTTATTTTGCAGAAACGAATCTTCCCCGGACTCCGCGCAATTACATCATCAAATGGTTGACAGATTACATTCGTGAGTTAGGCATTGATGCCTTTAGAGTAGATACCGTCAAGCACGTAGACGAAAGCGCCTGGACTGACCTGAGAACTCAGGCCGATTTGGCTTTTGCAGATTACAAAGAAAACAATCCCGAAGCCATTTTAGATGATAATCCGTTTTTTATGCTGGGCGAAGTGTACGGCTACGGCATCGGCGGTGGACGCGACTATAATTTTGGCGACAACACCGTTGATTACTTCGCGAACGGTTTTGACAACCTCATCAATTTTCAGTTTAAATACGATGCTAAAGGCGATTATGAGACGATGTTTAAAACCTACGATTCTATCCTGCATCACAGCCTTGAAGGAAAAAGTATTTTAAATTATGCGACATCGCATGATGATGGTGATCCTTTTGATAAAGACCGAAGCAAAGCCTACGAAACCGGCACTAAATTGCTGCTTACTCCCGGAATTTCCCAGGTTTATTACGGAGATGAACTTGCCCGAGATTTGACCATAGAGGGTACAGAAGGCGATGCCACCTTACGTGGAATGATGCCCTGGAATACTCTTGACTCTACTGAAACCAAAAATATCCTAAAGCATTGGCAAAAGCTCGGAACCTTCCGCAGAGATCATCCTGCAGTGGGAGCTGGTCAGCATCAGATGCTTCAGCAAGAGCCTTATGTATTTTCAAGAACCTATGCTAAAAATGGCGTTGAAGATGCTGTTGTGATAGGTCTTGATCTTCCTGTGGGCGAAAAACGTATACCGGTAGGAGCTATTTTCGCCGAAGGCACAAAGCTAAAAGACACCTATTCCAATACCGAAGTAACCGTTGAAAACGGAATAGTCATGCTCAACAATTCTGAAACGCTGGTTTTACTTGAAAGAAAATAAAGCAAGTCTACAACAACAAAGTAATTGCTATAGGCAGAATTAAGACGCTGATTATCTGTTGATAATAAATTTTAAATACATGAAAAAAATTACATTATTAGGTATTATTCTGCTAGCTATAATCAGCTGTGCAGAGAAAAAAGAAAAAACACCTATGCAAATGAATCAGGAGGATGAATTAGATAAAAAGTGGTGGAAAGAAGCCATTGTCTATCAAATTTATCCGCGCAGTTTTCAGGATACAGATGGTGACGGTGTGGGCGATTTACGAGGAATTATTGACCGGCTGGATTATGTAAAAAGTCTGGGCGTTACAGCCGTATGGCTCAATCCTATTTACAGTTCGCCTAACGACGACAACGGTTACGATGTAAGCGATTACCGGGATATAATGAGTGATTTTGGTACCATGGAAGATTTTGACACCATGCTTACCGAGATGCACGCACGTGACCTTAAACTGGTGATGGATATTGTGGTTAATCACAGTAGTGATGAGCATCCCTGGTTTAAAGAAAGCCGCAGTTCGCGCGACAATCCGTATCGGGATTATTACCACTGGTGGCCAGCCGAAAAAGGCGAGCCGCCTTACCGCTACAGCCTTTTTGATGAAGCAGGTAATGCCTGGAAATACGACGAGCAAACTGATGCCTATTACCTGCATTATTTTTCGCAAAAGCAACCCGACCTCAACTGGGAAAACCCAAAAGTGCGTCAGGAAGTTTATGATATTATGAAGTTCTGGGCAGACAAGGGTGTTGACGGGTTTAGATTGGATGCGTTTCAGTTTGCGGCTAAAGACACCACCTTCCCCAAATTCCCTGATGGTTTTGAGAAAAACTTTATTCAGTATTATGCGATGCAGGACGGTTTGCACGAGTATTTAAAAGAAATGAATGCAGAAGTGTTTAGTAAATACGACGTGATGAGTGTTGCTGAAGGGGCCGGGCGAACGCTGGAAGAAGCTCACGAACTGGTAGATGCAGACCGAAACGAGATCAATATGGCTTATGCTTTTGACGGAGTTGATATCCCAAAAGTTGACGGTTATGATCTTTCAACCTTTAAAGAAACCTTTACAAAATGGGACAGCGCTTTCGCGAAAAAAGGATGGATTTCGATTTTTCTTTCTAACCACGATCAGGCTCGAATGGTGAGCAGGTATGCCAGCGACAGTCTTCCGTTTAGAGCACCATCTGCAAAAATGCTCAATACCTTTATCCTGAGTATGCGCGGCACGCCGTATTGTTATTTTGGTGATGAACAGGGGATGACTAACAACCCAGAATTACGGGATATTGAAGACTTTCAGGACATTGCTGCTCGAAATGGCTATAAAAAAGCGAAAAGCGAAGGTGAAGATATGGATGTGTTTATGCGCAGCCTGCGCTTTGGTTCGCGCGATCATGGTCGCACGCCCATGCAGTGGGACGACTCCAAAAATGCTGGCTTTACAACCGGAACGCCCTGGCTTCCTGTAAATCCCAATTACACTACTGTTAACGTTAAGGTTGAAGAGGAAAATTCCCAAAGTGTACTCAATCATTTTAAGGAAATGACTGCTCTACGTGCTGGCAATCCCGTTTTAGTTTACGGCGAATACGAACTCATACAAAAAGAGCACAAACAGGTGTATGCTTACACCCGAAGTCTGGACAATCAAAACTTGATGATTATACTAAATTTTAGTGATAGAGATGCGGCGGTGGGTATCAACGATCTGCATACCTATGGCAATATCCTGATCAATAATTACGACACTCTGGAAAAAACCGGAACCAGCGCCATATTAAAACCCTATCAGGCCGTGATTTTGGCAAAGAATTAAGGTTGAATTAATTAATATTTATGATCGGCTAAAGAAGAATCTGTACGTGCCCGTTGTACCTTGTTAAACTAACCGGAAACAACGACTTATGGATTCTTCTTATTTTTTCAGAAATGACGACCTCATTCTGGAGTCGGTGCTGGGCACCGTGCTTATTTTTATACTCATTGTGGTACTTACCCGCATTTTTGGGTTGAAGAGCTTCAGCAAAATGACAGGGTTCGACTTTGTAATTACCGTAGCCATAGGTAGTATTCTGGGAATGAGCATCAACTCAAGTAAACCTTCAATTTTACTTGGAGCGGTTATTCTTATAGCGCTTTTTAGCCTGAATTATTTAGTAACCCTGTTACGTTTTAAATCTGAAAAAATAGAAGATCTTATTGATAACGATCCATTGCTTATCATGGAAAATGGCAAGGTGCTCTGGGATAATATGAAAGCCAGTAAAGTGACCGAGGCTGAACTTCAGTCTAAGTTAAGGGAGGCAAACGTTATCAGACTTTCTGAAGTCAAAGCTGTAATTCTGGAAACAACCGGCGAAATCAGCGTTATGCATACCACAGACGAGACTCTCCAACTGGAGGATTATATAATGGGTGATGTAAAACGTAAACACGCCTAAAATCACGATTATGAAATTATTCACACTATTAATATTAGTTATTATCATGAATACGGTTATTTTCAATTTTTCAAAAGAAAGCGATATCTCATCCTGGCGCGTGGTCAACGATACGGTCATGGGAGGAGAGTCAAATGCTAAATTCAGACTTAATGACGCGGGAAACGGAGTATTTGAAGGACACGTATCTCTGGAAAACAATGGCGGATTTTCTTCCGTACAGTATGCTTTTAAAACCTTAGATGTTTCACCTGATGACACTATTTTGCTGCGCGTAAAAGGCGATGGTAAGACCTACCAGTTTCGGGTAAAAGATAAAAGGTCAACAGATCATTCATACATCTCAGAATTTGAAACTACTGGAGCCTGGCAAACATTACACATATCATTAAAAAATATGTACCCACAGTATCGCGGGCAGCGTTTACGCAGACCTAATTTTGATAAAGATCAAATTGAGCAAATCACTTTTTTAATTGGTAATGGTAAAGTGCAGGATTTTAAACTGGAGATTGATTCTATAGAACTTTTATAATAGTAGCGTATTAAAATTAAGTTTTAGAAACTTCTGTTTTTCAGTTTTGTAGCAGGACACTACAGGTAAGTCGTACAGATCAAAATCGTTATTTTTACAAGAGTTTAATAGTTGCGAAATCGATTTCGCTGTACTTTGTAAAATATTGATTATGAAAAGAATTACGCCAAGCCTAATACTTCTTTTGAGTATAGTTTTCGTTTCCAGCATCATTTCCTGCGATTCTGACGACACACTTAATACAGATGAATCTGAGACCTCACTGGCAAATCTTGAGTCCTTTGCGGTTTTGCCCGGTATGAATCGTGTTCAAATCAAAGGATCTATACCTGCGAGGTCTTCCATTACTGAAGTGCAAATTAAATGGTCTCCCAATGACGGTTCCGTGAGTATAGATATCCCTCAAACTTCAGGAAATTTTGAATTTACGAGAACAATGGAAAATTTAACTGAAGACTTCTACAATTTCGAAGTACAAACAACAGACGCCTCCGGCAAAACCTCTCCTGTTCTTGCTGGCGGAACACAGGTTTACGGAGAGTCATATGTAGATAAAATTTATAATAGGACTTTGGTCTCAAAAATTCTTTCTGAAGAAAAGCTCGTTGTTAATTATAGCAAACTCAACTCAGATCTTGGAGCCTTAGGTACAGAAATAACTTATGAGGATACAGATGGAATGACTCAGAAAGTATTTATAGGTGCCACTCAGACCACAGTTACTTTACCCGAGTACAAGAAAGGTACAGATGTAAATTATCGTTCTCTTTACAAACCCAGTCAGGCAGCCATTGATACCATTTACACTGCATCATCATCCTTTCAACCTATACCGTTTCCTGTGCTTCAGAACGCAGCTGTACCCTTTGAGGCCACTTCTTCTTCAGGTCGCTGGGGAACATTAGCTGTATGGACATCGAATGAAGCTGTAAAAAATCACGGCGGTTACGGTGGATGGGACCAGAAGTATAACAACATCTTTAACGTTGAATCAGGATGGGGAGCACCGGCAGTTACAAATGGTAAAATATATCAAATGGTAAAAGCAGACGCCGGAAGCTATGCTTTAGAAGTTAAAATTTTATATACTAACTATTCTAATGCTGACGAAGGAGGTACTTATTTCGTTATTACTAAAGGTGATGGTATTCCCGATGTTGAAAATCTTGATACAGCTCCGGAAGTTATCGCATATCAGCGTGTAGATAAAGCAACTTTAAATTATAGCGTCCCTTTTACCCTTGATGAAGAATCTGATATTACGGTTGGTTTTTTAACCACTCAATCTGACGCCGGACGATATGGACAAATCTCATCCTTTACAATTGTTCCCGGAAGTTAAAAATTTATTGAATCAGCTACTTAAAGAGAGCCCTTTAAAGGTCTCTCTTTTTATTTTCATTACTATTTTCTAAATTTTTAAGAGTCCAAAAAACTATATAGCAGTTTGAGAATCGTTACATACAAATATTTTAACATTAGCCTCATTAAAGATTTATTGCTGAATTAACGTGCTGAATATCAAATTTTTAAAATATTAATTTATCTGAAATTTTAGAATTTGTCCTTAACAGAACTTAACAGCTTCCAATTTTTTTTAGCAATTCTTAAAAATAAGCACCGCCCAAATAGCTCTACTTTAGTCTCAACTTTTAAAATCAAAAAAGATGAGAAAACTAATTTTATATACCGGAATGAGCCTTTCACTTGTATTTTTTACTGCTTGTGATCAGAATGAATCTAAAAAAGATCTGGCTGAAAATAAAACAGAAACTAAAATTGAAAAACCGGAACCTCCTGCAGAGGATATCATTCCTGAAGGTTATGAAGTTTATAAAAGTCCGAAAATGAATGGACAGTGGAATCTGAGTTTTATGCATCCGGATCGCGCTTCTGTTGAAACAGCAGGTAATGGACTTACAATTAAATATTCAGGAGAAGATAATTCATTTTACGGCGGCCTTACTGATGGGTTTATTATGAATATGACCTGGATGAATGCAGAAGAAGCAAATACCCATATAATCGCTAAGAATTCCGAAGAAATGGGTGATTACACGATTTACCGTTATAAAGCTCTAAACAGTATCGGGTCTGCACAGGTTGATCATATTTTGATTCCCATAGAAGAATCGCCTGATGCGGAAACTGCTTACATTGACTTTGCGACATCCGTTCGTGGTAAATCGAAAGCAGCGTATAACGAAATGATTACAGATATTCTGGAATCTATGCGTTGGGAACCTGTAGCTACAGAACAATAAGTTGATAGAAAACAGCAAATAAGGCGCCTTCGGGCGCCTTATTTATTTTAGATCTTTGGTAATGACAAAGCACGAAATTCGGAAACGATATCATTTATGACCCGAGCGACCGGTTTTATATCTTGAATAAGGGCACTCACCTGGCCTATTTCAAGTTCACCCTCTTCCAGATCTCCTTCAAACATGCCTCTTTTTGCCCGGGCTCTTCCCAATAAATCACTCAATTCCTCTTTTGTTGGTGCTTTGGCATACAGCTCTTTTATATCCTCGTAAAATTTATTTTTTAATAATCGAACAGGTGCGAGTTCTTTTAAAGTAAGTTCGGTATCCCCTTCCTTGGCCTGAACAACCATATCTTTGAATGCCTGATGCCCACTACCTTCTACGGTAGCAACAAACCGACTTCCCATTTGCACGCCATCTGCACCCAGAATCATTGCGGCTAGCATTCCCCGTCCTGTCGCGATACCTCCTGCTGCTATCAAAGGTATGTCTAATTGCTCTTTTACAATTGGGATAAGCGTAAAGGTGGTAGTTTCTTCACGGCCGTTATGTCCACCGGCTTCAAATCCTTCGGCTACTACGGCGTCTACCCCGGCTTCCTGAGCCTTCAGAGCAAACTTCACACTACTTACCACGTGAACAACGGTTATACCCTGTTCTTTTAAATGCGAAGTCCAGCTTTTTGGATTTCCGGCGCTGGTAAAAACGACCTGAATTTTTTCTTCGATGATGATTTGCATCAACAAATCAATATCAGGATATAAAAGCGGAACATTGACCCCAAAAGGTTTGTCAGTTGCAGCCTTACATTTGTGGATATGTTCTCGCAAAATTTCAGGATACATAGAGCCTGCACCAATGAGTCCCAAGCCACCAGCATTACTTACCGCTGAAGCCAGTTCCCAACCGCTGTTCCAGACCATTCCGCCCTGAATTATGGGATATTTTATATTGAAAAGTGATGTAATTCTATTCAAAACCGGCTTTTATGAAATTACTCCTGAACCCAAACATTCCGCTCCATCGTACCAGGCCACAAACTGGCCCTCGCTAATGGCAGACTGGGGTTCATCAAACGATACATACATACCTTCCTCTACCTTATGAAGCATTGCTTTTTGTAAAGGCTGTCTATAGCGGATACGTGCTTCGACCTCGCGTACCTCTCCATTTTCTAATTTTAAATCTTCTCGTATATAATGCACCTCATCTTCTGCTACAAATAAAGCAGAGCGCAACAAACCGGGATGTTCTTTTCCCTGACCGGTATAGATCACATTTTCATCAACGTCTGTATCAATCACAAATAAAGGTTCTGGAGTACCTCCTACCGCAAGTCCCTTGCGTTGACCTTTAGTAAAATAATGAGCTCCCTGATGTTTCCCAACAATTTTACCATCTGTTAATTTATACTTTGGCTTTTTAGCCAAAGTCGCAACATCACTTAAGGCTACTGCTATATCCTCTTTAGAATCCTGTTGTAGGGCTTCGATTTTTTGACGGGCAGTTTCTGCACCAATCTCTACTATAACCCCTTCTTTTGGCTTTAATTTTTGCTGAAGGAAATCAGGCAGACGTACTTTTCCTATAAAACACAATCCCTGAGAATCTTTCTTTTCTGCAGTAACTAAATCCTGTTCTTTAGCAATTTTACGAACTTCACTTTTCTTAAGATGTCCAATTGGGAACAAGGTTTTTGCAAGCTGATCCTGCGATAATTGACACAGGAAATAAGACTGATCTTTATTAGCATCTGCTCCGGCAAGCAATTGATAAACCGGTTTACCATTAACTTCAACTTCCCCTTTTTGACAATAGTGCCCGGTCGCTACATAATCTGCACCCAAATCGAGTGCGATTTTCATAAACACATCAAATTTAATTTCGCGATTACAGAGTACATCCGGGTTTGGGGTGCGTCCTTTTTCGTATTCCCGGAACATATAATCTACGATACGTTCTTTGTATTGCTCACTCAGGTCAACTGTTTGAAAGGGAATTCCAAGCTTTTCCGCAACAAGCATCGCATCATTACTGTCGTCAAGCCACGGGCATTCGTCAGAAATCGTAACAGAATCATCGTGCCAATTCTTCATAAAAAGACCAATTACACGGTATCCTGCCTCCTTAAGTAAATAGGCCGAAACACTACTGTCTACTCCCCCGCTTAAACCTACAACCACTGTTTTCATAAGTCATTTTTACATGTGGACAATTCTGTCGCTTTTAAAACTGCAAATTTACAAAACTATTAGCCGACTTTGAGTTCTGCACAAATCATTGAGCTAAAAGGGTTTAGTGATGTTAATTATAATTTTGTTTAACTTTTTTAACTTAATCTTAAACAAAATACTTAGGCTTTAGGTTTAGTTTTAAATTTCAATTAACAAATCTAATAGCTATGAAACATTTTAAACAAACTCTCCGTATTTTGTTATTCGTTCTAATCACAACTGGTTTAAGTTCCTGTAGTGATGATGACGATAACGGAAACATTATTGAACCTCAGCCGCAAACGATTGCGGAATTTGTTGCTCAAAATCCCAATTACTCCTCTTTAGCTGCAGCTTTGGAGCGCACCAGCCTTACCGCTACCTTGGATGCAGCAGGAACCTTTACTGTTTTTGCTCCAGATAATGACGCTTTTGACAGTTACTTAGGAGGCACTCCTTTAGCTGATGTTCCAGTTGAAGATCTCACCAATCTATTATTAAATCACGTATTGGGTAACGTAAAAACCAGTAGTGACCTAACTACAGGCTACGAGGCAACACTTGCAACTTATGCAGATACCGACGCTAATATTAATATGTTTGTAAACACTGATGGAGGAACTGTGGTTGTAAATGGTACGTCTACAGTTGAATCACCCGATAACGTATTTACTAATGGTGTGGTACACACCGTTAGTGCTGTGATAGATATACCATCTGTTGCCACATTTGCAACGGCAGATCCCACATTTGATTCACTGGAATCTGCACTTACTGCTGATGCGTCTTTTACTTATGCTTCCACACTGTCTGATATGGGCGGTACATTTACGGTCTTTGCTCCCACAAATGCAGCATTCGCAGCTCTCTTAGAAGATTTAGATGCTAGTGGCCTTGGAGATTTGGATCCAGAAACTATTGCCGCAGCCCTTAATTTGCATGTTATTTCAGGAAGCAACGTACGCGCAGCAGATCTTCAAACGGGAACTGAAACTACCTTAGGTGGAACCATCGAAATCAATGCAGATGATGCTACAATTACAGATGCCAATGGTCGGGTAATTAATATTATAGTTACAGACGTACAGGCCGGTAATGGTGTAGTTCACGCGATAGATGCGGTAATTATGCCTGAATTACCCGAAGTATACCAGTCTATTGCCGGTTTTGTTTCTTCAACTGAAGATTACAGCTTGTTACTGGCAGCTTTAGAATACGCAGAACTTGATGCTACTCTGGCGGGAGAAGGAACATTTACGGTTTTTGCACCAAATAATGCAGCATTTACGACCTTTCTGGGTGGAGCTGCATTGACTGATTTTACTAAAGAAGAGGTAGCTCAAATTTTATTAAATCACGTTTTAGGTGAAATTAAAATGGCGGCTGATTTGGGTACAGGTTACGAGAAAACTTTGGCAACCTATGCAGATACTGATGCTAATATTGATATGTTTCTAAATTTTGAAGAAACAACGCCAACTATTAATGGTGCATCAACTATAACTGATACAGATCTTACCTTTAATAATGGTGTCATTCATCCGGTAAGCGCGGTAATTGAATTGCCAAGTATAGCTACCTTTGCCACGGCAGATCCGCAATTTTCGACATTATTAGCAGCGGTAGCTCAGGAGCAGCTCGCAGGAACGCTTTCCGGAGCGGGTACGTTTACCGTTTTTGCTCCAACAAATGCGGCTTTTACAGCTCTAATAGATGCTGACCCTAATGATGGTATTTCGAGTGCAGCTGATATTCTGGCATTAGGAGACGGAGCCACAAGCGAGACCAGTACTTTAGACAACATTTTGAGACATCACGTGCTCGATATGATCGTGCGTGCAGAAGATTTGAGTACGACAGAAGCCACTACGGCACCGCCGCTTTTTGGCCCTGATTTAAGTATTGACGCCACTGCAACACCTCCTACTATAACAGATGGTTCGGGAGCCACTTATGATATTATTGCAACCAACATCACTGCAACTAATGGTGTGGTACACGCTATTGATGGTGTCCTAATGCCTGGAAATTAAATTATCCCTATTACTTAGAAAACAAAAAGCCCTTCAGTACAATACTGAAGGACTTTTTAATTAAAGTTGGGACAAAAAAGTATTATTTATTCTTCTGCTGCTTTTCAGCCTGCTCCATCATTTCTGAGAACTTCTTACTGAAACGATTTTGCTTTTTCGGCTTTGCCTTAGCAGTCTCTATTTTAGCGTGGATTCTTTGCTCATCAAGAATAAAATTCTTGATCACCAGCATAATCCCGATTGTAATAAGGTTTGAAACGAAATAGTACAAACTCAATCCACTAGCATAGTTGTTAAAGAAAAACAACATCATTATAGGAGACAGATACATCAGGAATTTCATATTCGGCATTCCCGGCTGACTGGTTTGTTGCATCGTCTGCCCTGTAGTCATCGTCATATAAATAAAGATCGCGATCGAAGCCAGAATTGGGAATAAACTCACGTGGTCACCATAGAACGGAATGTGAAACGGAAGATCTGCAATTTTATCATAGCTTGATAAATCGTCTGCCCACAGGAAGCTTTTTTGTCTTAAAACAAATGCCGAAGGGAAAAAGGTAAACAAAGCATAAAACACCGGGATCTGAAGCAAACCGGGAATACACCCGCTCAACGGACTCGCGCCAGCTTTGCTATACAGCTTCATCGTTTCCTGCTGCTTTTTCATTGGGTTGTCTGCATACTTCTCATTGATCTCGTTGATCTCGGGACGCAGCACCTTCATCTTGGCCTGTGACAGGTATTGCTTGTACTGTACAGGTGAAAGCAATAATTTAATCGAAACCGTCAATAAAATGATAGCGATTCCCGCAGGGAAATAAGCTACCAGAATATTGAAAAATGGTATAATCAGGTATTTGTTAATCCATCCAAAAATACCCCAACCTAAAGGCATCGCCTCATCAAGACCCCGGTCGTAGCTATTCAACACCTGATAATCGGTAGGTCCAAAATAGAAATTCATCGCGTTATTCAGTTCGCCATTAACCGGCTTAAGCTGAATATTTGCCGCATATTTTTTAGTAAAAACCGTATCTACTTCTTCGTCTTCCACTAAATTCTGAGACTTGAACGTAACCTGTTCAAAAGGTTGATCGGTCAACAAAATAGAACTGAAGAAATGCTGACGAAAATTAAACCAGTCTACATCGGTTTCAATCGCGTCATCATCGCCGCTCTGACTCAACTTATCGTGATCGCCGCCTTCATATTCGTAGGTAAGACGGGTATAGCGGTTTTCATAGGTAATACTTTTCGCGTGGCGATAGCCTTTTAATTCCCAATCCAGATTAAGGGGTTGTGAAGTATTTACCACATTTTGAAGTCCCACAGTTTTAATGCCAAAGCCCATCATATAATCATCAGGCTTTAGGGTATAGCGGTATTCCAGATATTCAGAATCTGAAACTTTCAGCTTCATAGAAAGTACCTGATTTTCCCCTTCAGTGGTTAGCTTAGGCTCGAAATATAGGTTTTCACTATTTAGCGTTCGGTTATCGGTAGTACTGAAGTTCAGGTTAAAACGGGTGTTTCCGTCCTTGATCAAATAAACAGGTACCGAGTCGTAACTCTTGTAATTTTTCAGCTTTGCTTCTGTGATAAAGCCTCCCTTGTTACTCACTTTTAAAGCTAAAACCTCATTCTCGATTTCAGTAATTTCATCTGTTGCTGAAGGCAGTGTGGCAGAATAAGCAAAACTTCCTAAAGTTGCTTTATAACGCTCTAAAGCCAGAGAATCATTACCGGTTTCAGTATCAGGCATGGTATTATCTACCGGTGTGATTGCAGTCTCCCGCTGCTCTGCATCAACCTGCTCTTCTTTAGCTTTTTCTGCTTCCAGCTCTTCTGGCGTAGGCTGATTTTGCCATAACATAAACAATAAAATAGCTCCTATAAGCAGGAAGCCTATCATCGATTGTTTGTCAAATTTCTTTTCTTCCATAAGTTATTGAGGCAATCACTGCCTTTTTTCAATTGTCTTTACTCTAATTCCTTGCGAAAATTTTCCGCCCGCGAATATACGGTCTCTGATGCATTCAAGAATAAGCCCAGCAATTTGTTTTATGCCACATTGGCGCAACGATAGTCTAAAATACTGTCAAACATTAAATTATCCTGAGATTAGCAGCTATTTAATCCCCGATTTTGACTTGCTGTATTTGACTGCTGCTTTTACATACGATACAAATAGCGGGTGCGGACTAGCCACGGTACTTTTATATTCCGGATGGTATTGTACGCCTACAAACCAAGGGTGGTCTGCCAGTTCAATGATCTCTACCAGACCAGTCTTGGGGTTGGTTCCGGTAATTTTGAGTCCGGCATCTTCAAGTTGCGCGCGGTATTTATCATTAAACTCATAACGATGGCGGTGGCGTTCTGAAATGACTTCACTGCCGTAGACGCCGCTTACAATACTTCCGGGTTTCAATTCACACTCCCAGCTTCCCAAACGCATGGTACCGCCCATATGTTTTAAATCCTTCTGATCTGCCATCAGGTCGATAACCGGATTTGGGGTATCAGCCTGCATTTCTACCGAGTTGGCTTCAGAAAGACCTGCAACATTTCGCGCAAATTCAATCACCGCCATTTGCATTCCCAGACAAATTCCCAAAAAAGGAATTTTATGTTCGCGGGCATATTGCACAGCTTTGATTTTACCTTCTATGCCCCGCTCACCAAAACCGGGAGCTACAAGCAGACCGTCTAATTTTGCGATTTTAGTATCGATCACATCCTGCGAAATAAACTCGGAGTGAATGGGTTCTACCTTCACTTTCACTTCATTCTCTGCACCGGCGTGAATAAAAGCTTCCAAAATAGATTTATAAGAATCCTGAAGCTCTACATATTTACCAATTAACCCAATGGTTACCTCAGCCTGTGGGTTTTTATGTCTGCGTAAGAATTCATTCCAACGAGTAAGAACCGGTTCGGTTTCGGTAGATAGATTTAATTTTTGAAGGGTAATGGTATCCAGACCTTCCTCGAGCATCATATTAGGAACATCATAGATAGTAGATGCATCAATAGATTGAATTACCGCCTCTTTTCTCACATTGCAAAACAAAGCGAGCTTTTCGCGCAAGTCATCACTGAGATTGTGCTCGGTTCTACAAACCAGGATATCGGCTTTGATACCGCTTTCCATAAGGGTCTTTACAGAATGCTGGGTTGGTTTAGTCTTCAATTCCCCAGCAGCAGAAAGATAAGGCACCAAAGTCAGGTGTATGACCAGCGCATTGTCATCGCCCAGTTCCCATTTTAACTGCCGCACCGACTCTATATAAGGCAAAGATTCAATATCCCCTACCGTACCTCCTATTTCGGTTATGATGATGTCGTACTCACCGGTTTTACCCAGCTGTTTGATGCGTTCTTTAATTTCATTGGTGATATGCGGCACTACCTGAACGGTTTTGCCCAAAAATTCTCCACGACGTTCTTTCTCGATCACACTTTGATAGATGCGACCTGTAGTTACGTTGTTTGCCTGAGAGGTATTTACATTTAAAAAGCGCTCATAATGACCCAAATCCAGATCGGTTTCTGCACCATCATCGGTCACATAACATTCCCCGTGCTCATACGGATTAAGCGTCCCGGGATCAACATTGATGTATGGATCTAATTTTTGAATAGTCACGCGATAACCCCGCGCCTGCAATAATTTGGCCAGCGAAGCTGCGATTATACCTTTACCTAATGAAGAAGAAACCCCGCCCGTGACGAAGATGTACTTAGTGTCTGCCATCTGTATCGTGAAAATAAATTAAGCTCTTTTTAACATAATGAGCGCGTCTACGGGATGCAAAGGTAGGGATTTATTGGCGAACCCTTTTAGCCCTTTTCGGTATTATTTTTTGGGTTTTCTTTTTGGTTGGGCCGCAGGATATTGACGCTTGATTTTGTAGATCAATTCTTCCAATCCGTTCACTTTAATCTCATACATCTGCTGCATCATCAGGCCCAGTTTACCTTCCGGAAAGCCTTTTTGCTTAAACCATGTAAAGTAATATTCAGGCAGATCTACCAGATACCGATTCTGATATTTACCAAAAGGCATTTTATAATGCGCGAGCTCTATGAGTTTTTCGGGATCCAAAAATCAGACGATTTTAATGTTGAAAGCCGAAAGTAATCCTGCCAGACCTTCTTTACCAAAAATGGCTCCGGTAATTTTATTGAGCTGCGGATTAATCGTGTAGTTTGCTGCGGAAGAAAAATCGGTTCGCTCCAGACGCGTGTGGTCAAAAGTAGCTCCCGAAAGATTACAACCGGCAAGGGAAACACCCGAAAGATCGGCTTCAGTAAAATCGGCCTCAACCAGTTTACATGCATCAAAGCCTGAGTTCGTCAGGTCTACCTGATAAAAACTGCTGACATTAAGCACGCAACGTGTGCAGGCCATTTGAAAAAGTATGGGAGCACAATTTTCAAAAGCAAGTCCCAGCATTTTACAATCAATAAACTCACATTCCTGAATGGCGGTTTTAATGAGTTTCGCCCCGCTTAAATCGCAGTTTTCAAACGTACAATTAGTAAAACTCAACCCCGAAAGATTGGCTTTTGCAAAAACACAATTTCTAAAGATGCACTCCTCAAAATCGGCTTCCAGAGGTTTTTCGGTGAAATTATGCCCTTCAAATAGCTCGTCTGTAATCAGTTCGTTCATGATTTAGGAATTTTCAGCCTGTTTCAACCGAATCAATTTTCGGCTTAAATAATCAAAACGAATATACAACAAGACCGCCGAAGCACTAAGTCCGGCCAGCAGACCGTACCAAATACCCTGACTCCCCGCCTGATCTTCCTGCCCAAAGTACCAGGCCACCGGAAACCCAACCAGCCAGTAGGCAATAAAACAAATACCTGTGGGAATGTTTACGTCCTGCAACCCGCGCAATGCTCCTAAAATCACCACCTGCAAACCATCACTCAATTGAAAAAGCGCGGCCACAATCAGCAATTGGGCAGCAAGTGCGATTACCTCGATATTATCCAGATAAAATGTGGGCAAAATATCTTTCAGTAAAATAAAGCCTAAAGCAAAAACCGCTTCAATAAGAAACACCTGTAAAAACAGCGAGAATGCAATACGACGCATATTTTTAAAGTCGGCTTTGCCTTTTTGATTCCCCACCCGAATCGTCGCCGTTACACCAAGGCCTACCGCAATCATAAAGGTCATTGCAGCCAGATTGAGCGCAATTTGATTGGCCGCCTGTGCATTGGTGCCCAAAAGACCTGAAAGAAAAATACAGGAAGTAAATAAAGACACTTCAAACAGCATCTGCATCGCCGTGGGAAAACCCAAATCAAATAATCGTTTAAATATGAGAAGTTGGAATGCTTTTCGGCGCGTCCAGATAAAGTAGGGTTTAAATTTCGCTTTGCGTTTTAAAATATAATAGAGCATCCAGAGCATAAAGAATCTGGAAATCAAGGTACCATAAGCCGCGCCCACCAACTCCAGCCTGGGAAAAATCCAAAAGCCGTAAATGAGAATAAAGTTGAAAAATACGTTTACCACATTAGCAACCAGCGTCGCGTACATCGCATAACGGGTGTTGGACAAGCCGTCTGCAAACTGTTTAAAAGCCTGAAAAACCATCAATGGTATTAAAGAAAACGCAACAATATCCATATACGGCAGGGCGAGTTCAACCACTTCAACCGGCTGATCCAACATGTACATGATTGGCTTTGCGAGGAGCAATAATGCAAATAGTAAAACACCATTTATGCCACACATCACGATGCCATGGTGAAAGTAATTACGGCCCATTTGTGTATCGCCGGCACCATCTGCTTCTGCCACTAATGGTGTAATCGCAAATGAAAATCCGATACCCAAAGACAGCGCAATAAAGATGAGGCTGTTGCCGAGCGAAACCGCTGCAAGCTGCGCAGCACCCAGGCGACCTACCATCAGATTATCGGCCAGAGCAACGAGAATATGCCCCAATTGTCCGAGCATAACCGGATAGGCGATCTTTAAATTTTGACGAAATTCCTGTGTGTAATTAGTTAACAAACCTGCTATTTTTGGGAAGTGCAAAAATACCTTTTAAGTTTAAGATAGCAGACGATGACCAGAGTCATCTTTGTTAATTTACAAGTGCCTTAACAGCCAAAAAATACGATTTAGCGTACATTTACTTTGCATATGAATTCGAGCGCCTTTTCTAACAAAATCATTCCGGAAGTCCTAAAAAACGAAGCACAAACCGCGCTGTCGTATTACCCACAGCTTCAGGAAACTTCAATACGATTTCAGTTTAAAAAAAACATTAAGAAATCGACGATGCAGGCGCAGCCGGTTTTTAAATCCCTTTTCAAATCTCGAAAAAATCGAGAGTACGTAATCTTTATCAGTAAAAAAGTAAAGATTGAAGATGAATCCTTTAAAATTACAGACATCCCATCTGACGTGTTGATCGGTTGGTTGGGTCACGAACTGGGCCATGTGATGGATTATCGTAATCGGAGCAGTTTGGGATTAATTTGGTTTGGAATTAAATACCTGTATGTTCCTAATTTTATACGAGAAGCAGAACGTGCTGCAGATACTTTTGCCGTGGCTCATGGGATGGGCGAATACATCTTAAAGACCAAAGACTTCATCCTCAATCACGCGCACATTTCAGAACCCTACAAAGCGCGTATTAAACGCCTTTATCTTTCTCCGGAAGAGATCATGAGATTGATTAATGAAGACTAATTACTGGTTAAAAATTACAGCTAATTAAAAGCAAATTGAAGAAGCCATCTGAAATACTACTTCTTGAAAAATACAAGGTAAAGCTATATGAGGAAAATGATTATCAAATCAGTTCTTTAGATAATTGGTATACGTATTCAAATATTTTTTTGAGCACAAATGAATTCAGACCGACCTCGCTCATTGGACTTAAAGTCTATGATAATGATGACAAACTGATTTCAGACTGTCTAATTGGAGCTAAAGCTGGTGCAACAGGAATAAATTTGGATTCAACATTAATAAGTTACGGCAGAATTCTAGTATGTTGTTCAAACGCTATATTCAAATTGTCATTACCTGGCTTAAATTTAGAATGGTATAGAATTGCTGATCCTGCGACTTGTTTTGGTATTTATAATCTTAACGAAGACTATTTGGTTCACGGAGAACTTGAATTAACAAGACTTGATAAAGACGGAAAAATAGTTTGGAAACAAAGTGGACGGGACATTTGGACTACGCCAGAAGCGCACGATTATTTTGCCATTTATGAGGACTACATTTTGGCCACAGATTGGGAATACAATAGATATAAGTTTGACTATGATGGTCAACTACTTGAGGAATACAAGGTATTTCCAAAAAATGAATAAAATGAAGTACCCAAGAAATGGTGGGAGTATTGGAAATAATCGTCAACAGATGCCTTTCAAGATTAACGTTTAGCTACCCGCGTGCTCCTTTACAAAGGCCTCCCACTCCGCGAATTTTTCTTCGTTCATTACCTTTTCCATCTTGACCTGACCACCTTTTTTCTTGTTTGCGCCACTCCACTCGTAGAAGATTTCTGGTTTTACCGTGTTTACAACTACTCCTTTTAAAGCTTTGCTTCGGGCAACACCGTAATTTTTATTGGCTTCCTGCAGACTTTTATCAAGAGCTTCCGCCAATTCTTCATTTGACGCTGAAGTTTCGGTACCTAAATACCAATAGTGGTAAAACTCGTCATCTTCCGGATTCCGCTTTGCGGCAATGGTAAACTCAGGTATTTTGATATCAAATTGCTCTTCGAGTTCCTGTACGGCCGCTTCCATTTTATTAACCGAAAGCTGTGAACCTACCGTATTCAAGAAGAATTTGGTACGACCGGTAATCTTGATTTCGGCACGTTCTTTATCGGTAAAGGCAATGGTATCACCAATGAGGTATCTCCACGCTCCCGAAACCGTAGAAATAATCAAGATATAATCTTGCTCTTCTTCTACATCTGCCAAGCCTATAACCGGTGCATCCTGAACAATAGAACCATCCTCATTGATGTAGTCAGGGTTCATAGGTACGAACTCAAAATAAATACCGTTGTCGGTTACCAGTTTCATAGCTTCAGTTTCTGGTCTTGCCTGAAACGCGATAAAACCTTCAGAGGCCAGATAGGTATCAATCACAGTGATGGGTTTACCAAGCAACGCATTAAAACTCTTTTCGTAAGGCTGAAAAGCCACCCCTCCAGAAGTGTAAACCTGCAAATTCGGCCAGATTTCGTGAATATTTTTCAGGTTATGATGCTCAATGACTTTCTCAAGCATCAGCTCAATCCAACTCGGGATTCCGCTTAAAGCACCAATATCCCATTCTTCGGCTTTTTCGGCGATATGCTGCACACGCTCATCCCAGTCCTCAATTTTTGCAATGTCTTCGCCGGGTTTGTAATAGCCCCTAAACCAAAACGGAATATTGCTCGCACTGATCCCGCTAATTTCACCTTCCTCGTGACCATTTCGCTTTGCCAGATCGGTAGAACTGCCCAGCATCATGATTTCTTTTTCAAAAAAATCGGACTCCAAATCAAAATGTGCCAGCGCACCCACCTGCTTGATTCCGGCTGTGCGAATGGCGTCAATCATTGCATCAGTCACCGGAATGCGCTTGCTGCTTTTACCGGTGGTACCGCTACTCAAAGCAAAATAATGCGGCATTCCAGGCCAGGTCACGTCTTCCTCACCACTGTGCATTTTAGACCACCACTCCTCATTAATGCTGTTGTAGTCAAAAAAAGGAACTTCCTCCGCAAAGGTCTTTGCCGGATTCTCAGATTCTAAGATAGACTCAAAACCATAGTATTTACCAAACTGGGTATTTTTGGCTTTTTTAAGTAATTGCTCTAAAACTTCTTGCTGTTCTTCTATAGGATTTGACTCGGGTATAACCTTGTCTGAAAGATCAATAATTCCTTTTATGAGTGCGCCTAAAATTGCCATCGTTTTTCTGCTTTTGATTGTATTCAAAATTAAACGACCCCGTAAAAACGAGGCCGTTACTTATCAGAAGTTTAACAACAGATTATTTGTATTGATATTGCAATTATTATTTGGGCGTGCTCTGAGTCGGGCCTGCCTGCCGGCAAAGGCAGGCTATTCGCTGCAATTTTCCTTTGACGCCAGGTAAACCTTCCGCAATGTCAGGATTTACGCTGCTATCCCTCACGCGTTCTCCTCAACCCCGCCCATTCTCCCGCCGGAGAAGGAAGCTAAACTGCACAATTGAAACTTTGCAAAAAATATTTGGCTTTGCTAGTTAATCAAGATGCTATGTTCTTTCTTAATTATTGAAGTGAACCTTGAATTTAAAATTTTGAAGATTGAATTGAAATACTACCTAAGCAGAGCTTTTCAATTTAAATAATAATAGTAATAAAAATAAATTTTACCCCCTTCTACGCTCCAACAAAATCATCATCATCAAGCCCAACATTATGCGTTCGCTGTCGCCTTCATCCATAGGCCCTTCTTTAGTAACCTGAAATTTTCTACCAAAAAAAGACGGTTGCTTTTTGAGTCGGGCGATTTTGGTTCCGCTTTTATCGGTTACTTTATACGCCGGATTGAAGAAATACCCTGTTAACATTCCCGCAACCGGGACTTCGCCAAAAAGGGAATCAGCTACTTTTACCCAACCGTTTTCTTCTTCAATGGTATACTCAGGAGTGCCATTATCATCAACAATCTGGTACTTGGCTTTCCAGATGGAGCGCCAACCTTTACGCACAATCTTACCAAACTCGTTTCCATTTGCATCATAAAATGCATAAGCTGCCGAAAAATCAAGCCAGCGATCTGCCTTTATGGTATAGTTAAGCTGGTTTTGAGAGGTGTCTGCGTAAATCTTGATTTCTTCCTTGAGCTTAAACATCTTTTGGCGGATGTATCCTACGGTATGACCAAAGGCATCAGTCGCTGTAAAGTCGTTAGAAAACGTGCTGATTCTAAACACAAAATCAATGGGAAATTGGAGGTTTTTCATAAAGAAATCTTGAACTGTTTTTTGGGGAAATTAATCTTTCAATTCGGTATCATTTGTAATTGGTGCAGGTTTAACACCATAGGTATCCATCAGGTACACCAGGCTGGTCATTGTCGCAGCTCCCAATTCGAGTTCGCGCTTATTAACCGCGTCAAAGGTATCGTTACTCGCGTGATGATGGTCAAAATAACGCTGCGAATCAGGACGTAAACCGGCTAAAACAGTGCCTTCACCCTTCAACGGACCAATATCTGCGCCGCTACCGCCCATCTCAAAATAATGAATCAAATACGGTTTGAATAATGGAATCCAGCTTTGCACCTGCTCAAAATTAGCCTCATTGGTATCAAACTGAAATCCGCGTGGCGTAAAACCACCGGCATCACTTTCTAAGGCAAAGACGTGGCGCTCTCCCTTTTCTTTTGCAACTTCAGCGTATTTATTTCCACCACGAAGGCCGTTTTCTTCATTCATAAACAGCACTACTCTAATACTGTGTTTGGGTTTGTAGTTAGCAGCTTTCATCAGGCGCAGTACTTCCATACTTTGTACGACACCAGCGCCATCGTCGTGGCTACCGTCTCCAAGATCCCAACTATCGAGGTGGCCACCTACAACCATAAATTCGTTAGGTTTTTCGCTTCCGGTAATCTCTCCAATCACATTAAATGAAGGTACATCTTCGTAGTTCGCACAATTCATTTTTAAATAAAACTCCGTGTCTTTATTTTTCTTCAGCATCTTGCTCAACAAAGCAGCACCGTTTGTACTAATGGCTGCCGCGGGAATACGTTGATCGTTAGGCAAGTCGCCGTAAGACATCGCACCCGTATGCGGTAGATCATCCATACGCAGGTTCATAGAGCGTACAATAACACCAACAGCTCCGTATTTTGCAGCCTCCCGAGCACCGGAATATCGCTGATCTACACAACCGCCATACGCTGAAAACGTCTGAATCAAATCAGCCTGCATGGGGCGGTTGTAGAATACTATTTTACCTTTGATTTGATCTTCACCATATTGAGCCAAATCTTCAAGTCCCTGCACTTCTATAACGGGAGCTGTTATACCTGCTGTAGCAGTTGCAATAGAACCACCCAGTGCACAAACCGGCACATCAATTTTCCCATCCGGTCCTTCTATCCATGCTTTTTCAGGAGCCCCGCGTTCCCATTTGGGCACCATTACCGGCTGCAGCCATACTTTATCGAGGCCAATAGATTCTAACTCGGCTTTAGCCCATTGTACCGCCTTCTCGGCACCTTTACTGCCGCTAAGTCGCGCACCAATATCGTTTGAAAGGGCATCAAGCCATTGATAGCTATGACCGTCTAATAAAGATAAATCGTAAAAATTGCGGAGTTGGGTTGAGTCTTTTGGAGTTTGCGCTTGCACGGCAAAACAGCAGGAAACTGCCAAAATAAAAGTGAATAGTTTTTTCAAAATACGTGTTTTTAATGTCGAATTCTAAAAGTACTATTCTCTGATGGTAAACGGGTAATCGAATTCAAAATTTAATATTCAAAAGAGTACAAAAACTAAAAGATCGCCTCATCCCCCAGCCCTTCTCCGGCCGGAGAAGGGAGCTTGATTGTTTATAATTTGAAATATAGATACTTTTAGAGAAAATCAAATTAACCAACGATTAACTACTTCAAACCATTCCCTTGAATAAAGTATTTCTTAGGATGCCGGTACTCCGTCAAAGCGTCCTAAGGAATGAAATCCATTTTAAACTTTCGGTTAAATAGAAAATACAGTTTTAAAGAAGGCAATTGCGTAATACCAGCTGCTACTGCCCATTTCTAAGGGTTATATTTCCGATTTTGTATTTCTACTTTCTAATTTAAAAACTACTTCTCGTCTTCCAGCTCTTTGCGGTATTTATCAATATTGCCTTTGGTTTTATCGTCCAGTTCAGGCTCTTTGATGTCGGTGTACTGGGAGAGCTTTTCTAAAAGGATTTTGGCCAAAATCAGTCGGGCTGTAGGCTTGTCATCGGCCGGAATAATGTACCAGGGCGCGTGAAATTTAGAGGTGTTATTGATTGCCTCTTCGTAGCAGTGTTGGTAGTCGTCCCAGAGTTTGCGCTCGGAAAGATCAGCAGGAGAGAATTTCCAGTTTTTATTGGGTTTATCAAGGCGACGCAAGAGACGATTTTTTTGTTCTTCTTTGGAAAGATTCAGGAAAAATTTAAAAATGATCGTCCCATTTTCAGCGATGTGTTGCTCAAAATTATTGATTTGCTCAAAACGTTTTGCCCAGAATGCCTCATCAATATCTGAAACATCATCGATTCCCGGAATGTTTTCGCCCAAAATATACTCGGGATGCACGCGGGTTACCAAAACATTCTCGTAATGCGTCCGGTTAAATATGCCAAATTTCCCACGTGCGGGTAAAGCAACATAGTGTCGCCAGAGGTAATCGTGACCCAGCTCAAGTGGCGTAGGCACTTTAAAGCTGTGAACCACCAGTCCGCGCGGATTCAAATTTTTGAACACTTCGCGAATCAAACTATCTTTCCCCGCCGTATCCATCCCCTGAATGCAAATAAGCACAGCATATTTACCGTGGGCGTACATCGCATTTTGAATTTCGGCAATGGCTTTACTTACCTCATCGAGTTCGTCTTCGAGCTTGCTTTTTTTTCCGAAGTCTTCGTGAGTTTTATAATCTGTAAGTTTGATAGGCTGGGTTACCTGATAATCTGATGCTTTCATAATCGCTAAATTTATTTACTCGCAAAAAGTTTTACGTCTTCTTCTGAAACCTCAATACCTCCCAGAATAATCAGACGCTCTACCACATTACGCAGTTCGCGAATGTTACCCGTCCAGTCGTATTCCTGAAGCTTTTTAATTGCATCTGACGTAAAGTTTTTAACGGCTGTACCCTGCTCCTGAGCCACTTTATTGGAGAAATGATCTACCAGAAGCGGGATATCATCGCGACGGTCGTTAAGAGCCGGTACCGGAATTAAAATCACCGCCAAACGATGGTATAAATCTTCCCTGAATTTTCCGTCTTCGATCTCCTTTTTCAAGTTTTTATTGGTTGCAGCCAACACACGTACGTCAACCTTAATGTCTTTATCGCTACCTACGCGAGACACTTTACTCTCCTGCAGGGCTCGTAATACTTTAGCCTGAGCCGAAAGACTCATATCGCCTATCTCATCCAGAAAAATTGTCCCGCCATTTGCAGCTTCAAACTTCCCGGCGCGGTCTTTATTGGCTGAAGTAAAGGCGCCTTTTACGTGACCAAACAATTCGCTTTCTATCAATTCGGAAGGGATCGCCGCGCAGTTTACCTCAACCATGGGTCCGTTGGCACGCTCGCTTTTTTCATGCAGCCAGTGTGCCACCAACTCTTTGCCCGTACCATTAGAACCGGTAATAAGCACTCGGGCTTCTGTAGGAGCAACTTTCTCTATGATTTCCTTGATTTTGATGATAGGCTCACTCTCGCCAATCATCTCATATTGTTTGCTCACTTTCTTCTTGAGGCGCGTATTTTCAACCACCAGACTTTTTCGGTCTAAAGCATTGCGCACAGTATTAAGCAGCCTGTTAAGATCGGGCGGCTTAGAGATGTAATCAAATGCCCCCAGACGCATGGTATTTACCGCAGTATCCAGATCGCCGTGGCCTGAAATCATTACCACGGGTATTTCGGGCTTTATTTTACGGGTTGCTTCGAGTACTTCAACCCCATCCATTTTTGGCATTTTGATATCGCAAAGTACGAGATCATAATCGTTGTCTTTGATTTTTTCCATGCCTTCCAGACCATCTTCGGCTTCTTCTACCTGATAGTTTTTATTTTCTTCAGAAAGAATTTTATTAAGAACCCGACGAATTGCGGCTTCGTCTTCAATGATTAAAATCTTTGACATGTCTAAAATTTAAATTTAACGCCCGACCTAAAATAAACCGTATTGGCGCTGTTTATCGTATAAATATCTTCACGCGTATTGTCCCGGAGCCTGAAATCATTGGTAAACGAATAGCTTCCGTAGGCGTAATATAGCAAATGCTTGGTAAAATAATGCTCGTAACCCAAACCTCCCAAGACGATAGTCATCGAGATATTTTCAGCCGTACGACCATCGATAATCATATTGTTTTGAATGTTGGCAAAAAAATTATCAAGTGTAACAAATGCCTGTAATGCATCTTTATGATCGTCATTTAAATAGTGACGAATGTTTGTTTTGGGCACACCTAAAGTATAGGTCCAATTGGGATGAAATTCCCGGTAATAGTTTACCAGTGGTAGCGGAAAACTACGTCCTGGGGTACTGGAGTAATCCAGGCCAAAAATCCAGCGATAGGGCTTGCCTACTTCGGCATCTTTCATATCGTTGATGGCATAAACCGAAGCAGTATATATCCAGTCATCAGCAACCAGACTTCCTTCTAGATTAGAGTTTATACGAGCCCCTGCTTTAACACCCAGACGCCAGTTATTATTGAGTTTCCAGGTGTAACCCAGATATCCTGCAATACGATGTAAGGTTCCCACATCCTGCAAATTAAATCCGGCAGGTACCGGGTCATTGATATCAATACTCGTGTTGCGGTACTCAAAACCCGCAACCAGAATTTTATTCAAGTCTTTATCAAGCGGAATGGGTACCTGTAGCAAAGCCCTAAAACGACCTACGTTATTATCAGACTGGCTAAACGGAATATGCATATATTCTACCCGCGCAATATCTGTGGTTTGCGCGTGGTTTATAAAGCTCATTCCAAAAAAACATAATAACAAAAAATATCTAAGCATCAGATTTAGGTTGCGTAGGGGTTGTGGGATAAAA
Organism: Leeuwenhoekiella sp.; assembly: GCA_002708845.1. Taxonomy (GTDB): domain Bacteria; phylum Bacteroidota; class Bacteroidia; order Flavobacteriales; family Flavobacteriaceae; genus Leeuwenhoekiella. Next base: position 400,491 of record PAPI01000022.1, on the reverse strand, counting down.
ATGTACATCGCGTTGCGGGAATGGGATGGTAACCTTATTAGCCCTAAATTGCTCATCAATACGAAAGCGTAATTCACTCTTGATACGCGGATCAGAAAAACTATCGTTGATAAAAAAGTAAATTCCGAAGTTTAAAGAAGAATCTCCAAAATCTTCAAAAAGCACAAAAGGTTTAGGACTCTTAAGAATGCCATTTTGCTTTGAGGCACAATCTATAAGAATTTTACGCACCAATGCGGTATCGCTTCCATAAGCTACGCCTACTTTTACAGCTTCACGCGTAGTGCGGTGGTTTTGAGTGTAGTTGTAAACAATATCACTTATAAAGTGATGGTTTGGGATAATGATAACCTTATCATCCCGGGTAAGTGCACGGGTGGTACGTAACTTAATTTCAAAAATACGTCCTACTTTTCCGTCAATTTCTACCACGTCTCCTACAGAAAGAGACTTATCTACCATTATAAAGATTCCTCCAATAATGTCTGTAAACAAATCCTGTAAAGCAAGACCCAGACCTACAAACAGCGCAGCAGATGCGGTTAGTAAAACCGTTATGTCAACGCCCGAAGCACTAAGCGTAAATAAGACAACCGCGATATAAACGATATATCTGATGAACTTGAAGATACTCTTGAATTTCAGTTCGTTTTCAGTATCCATTTTACGTGTAATAAGACTACGTACCAGTCTTAATACCACTGTGGCAACTATAAATGCGATAATTACCAGTAGAAGATGTCCTATGGTAAGATTAATTGGGTTCGCATCTGTCCCAAAATGAAAACCGAAATTCAGAAAACTCTTAATAGTTTGCCAGATATCTTCCGGGATATCTTTGGCTTTTTCAGCACCTTCTTTTAGTGTTTCCTCTAATTTATCCTGAATCATGTTGCGCTAGTACTTAATCCATTTTAAAATTTCTTTGTAAGTAGGCTTTTTGCCATACATCAATATTCCTACCCGGTAAATTTTTGAGCCAAACCATACTGTAAATATAAAAGAGGCTACGAGTATGCCCACCGATAAGGCCAACTGCCACCAGGGTACTCCAAAAGGAATACGCATCAACATAACAATAGGAGACGTCAGCGGAATCATTGAAAAAGCAGTAGCTATAGAACCGTCGGGGTTTTCAATTACTGCAAAAAAGCCTACATAAATTGCAAGCATAAGCGGCATAATCACCGGAAGCATAAACTGCTGGGTATCGGTCTCGCTATCTACTGCGGCACCGATGGCAGCATAGATTGAGCTGTATAAAAAATAGCCCCCTATAAAGTAGATCAAAAAGAAAAATGCGAGCTTAAGCAATGGCAGGTTTAGTATATCTAAAACCACCAGCTCAATTTTATCCATTTTTGTAACCGCCATATTGCCGACTGCAGAATGATTTTCTAAAGGATTTAAATCAAGATACAGCGCTAAAAACAACAACAAGCCCCCACCTATAAGCAGCCAGATCACAAATTGGGTAATTCCGGCAAGCGTGGTACCAATGATTTTACCCATCATCAGTTTAAAAGGTTTTACCGAAGAAATAATAACTTCAATGATGCGGTTTGTTTTTTCTTCGATTACCGACCGCATTACCATATTTCCATAGATAATTATAAACATCATCAGCAGATAACCTGCTCCGCCACCGGCACCGGCTTTGATCCAGCTTGAAATTTTTGAGGTGCGTTCTCCTTTAAAGTCTTCAATGCTTATTGAAACGGTAGTCTGAGATTCATCAATTAAATCGAGGTCAACCCCTCGATCCAGGAGCTTTTCATTTGTAAGTTTGGTTTGTATTTGCTCTTCTATGCCCTCCAGAACCGAAATGGCAGGGGCTTCGTTTCCATAAAACCGTACTCCCGAAGTATTATTTTTTATATTCTGCGGAATGTAAAGCAGTCCGAAATAATTCTTATCCTCAACTTCACTTTTTGCAAGCTCTATTCCCGCAGGCGAAAGATCTAAAAAATCAATATCGGCTGTACTTTCAAATTCCTTATAAAACAATCCGCTTTCATCAACCACTACAATGGTTTGTCTTCCTGCCTGATTGAGACTGGTCAAATAGGTAATCAACATGATCATACCCACTACAATCAAGGGACTCAGAAAAGTCATGATAATAAACGAGCGATTACTCACCCGCGCTTTGTACTCTCTTTTTATTATTAAACCTAAAGCTCCCATTAATTTGCGTTTATGGTTTGAATAAAAATATCATCTACCGTAGGTATCACTTCTACAAAGTGATTGATGAGCCCTTTTGAAGAAAGGTAACTGAGCAAATTATTTGATGTTTGATTCTCAGGGATTTTCACTTTGATTTTCAGGTCGTTTTCGTTTATGGTTTTAAAATGAGCCGGCGTTACTTCCCACGAATCTGACAATTCGTTCATCACGTCTGCATGCAAACGTGTCTTACTTTCAAAAGTATCATCAGGAGTTTCAATACCTATCTCGTAGGTATTGGTACGAAATGCCCGCTTGATATCGATCAGTTTCCCGTCAAGAACTTTATTGCTTTTATGCATCAAAGCGATATGATCGCACATCTGTTCTACAGATTCCATTCTGTGGGTTGAGAAGAGAATAGTGGCACCATCATTTCTAAGCTGAAGAATTTCATCTTTAATCAGACTGGCATTTATGGGGTCAAAACCACTAAAAGGTTCATCAAAGATGAGCAGTTTAGGACGGTGAAGAACAGTAACAATAAATTGAACCTTTTGTGCCTGTCCTTTTGACAACTCCTGAATTTTTCGGTTCCACCAGTCCATCATACCTAAACGTTCAAACCAATACCTGCTGCGTTTTTTGGCTTCGTCAAGACTTAGGCCTTTTAGTCTGGCCAGGTAAATCACCTGTTCTCCTACTTTCATGGATTTATACAAGCCGCGCTCTTCGGGCATATAACCAATATTCATCACGTGTTTAGGATCAAGTGGCTCTCCATCTAGAAAAACCTTACCCGAATCGGGCATTGTGATTTGGTTAATGATGCGTATAAGAGTAGTCTTACCAGCACCATTAGGTCCTAAAAGGCCAAAAACACTGCCCTTAGGGACAGTAATAGAAAGGTCATTAAGGGCTGTATATGTACCGTATTGTTTCTTAATATGCTCAGCAACAAGAAGGTCTGTCATCTATACGTAAAATCAAAATAAGATAAAAGGATGTGCGAAATTCAACTACTCCGGAAGCAATTTAGAGGCGCATCCTGTAATGCTTTCAAAGATATTGAAAAGCTAACAGCCTAGAGGCAAGTTAAGAATTATTTATAACGCAGATTTTTAAAGTCTCCATAGTCAAAAAAGTTGCTTTGTGCTGATTGTATCGTTTTTTGAAGATGGAATTGCCTCAAAACAAAAACCCACCCTTAACGTAAATCAAGGATGGGAAAAAAATTGCTATGAAAAAGAAAAATATCACTAACTAGTGATTAGTGATATTCAAATATACACATTTTTCTTAATAAGGTCTTAAAATCTAAGAAAACATGTCTTTTACTTTTTCAAAAAAGGATTTATCCTCGCGCTGAGGCTGTGGTGAAAAGCGCTCATCATCAAGCATAGTCTCAAAAAACTCACGTTGTTCTTTATTGAGATTCTTCGGTGTCCAAACATTTACATGAACCAGTAAATCTCCCTTACCGTATCCATTTATCGATGGGATTCCCTTACTGCGCAGGCGCAAAATTTTTCCGCTTTGCGTGCCTTCTTCAATTTTAATACGCACTTTACCTCCCACGGTGTCAATTTCTTTACTCGTTCCTAAAATAGCTTCAGGGACACTAATATAAAGATCGTAATGTAGATTATCTCCTTCGCGACTCAAGGTATCGTGCTGAGCTTCTTCAATAACAACCAGTAAATCTCCCGGAATGCCATTATTACCCGGAGCTTCATTACCCTTACCGGTAACTTTAAGCTGCATGCCGTCAACAACACCCGCTGGAATTTTTATTGAAACGGTTTCTTCTTCCGTTTTCATTCCCTGAGCATCGGCATCAGCCGGTTTTGACTCAATAATTTGCCCACTACCGCCACAGGTGGTACAGGGCGATGCCGTTTGCATACGACCCAGGATAGTATTGGTAATACGGGTTACCTGACCGCTTCCGTTACATGTGGTACAGGTTTTAAATTTTGTTCCAGAAGCTTGCTTTTTGCGCTTGACCTTAATCTTCTTTTCTGCGCCGTTAGCTATTTCTTCTAAGGTGAGTTTAACGCGGATACGCAGGTTGCTTCCTTTAGTTCTGCGCTGACCGCCAAAGCCGCCGCCAAAACCACCAAAGCCACCTCCGCCGCCAAAGGCACTACCGAAAATGTCACCAAACTGGCTGAATATGTCATCCATATTCATACCGCCACCGCCAAAACCGCCACCTTCAAATGCCTGATGGCCATACTGATCGTAGCGTGCGCGTTTGTTCTCATCACCAAGGATTTCGTATGCTTCTGCGGCTTTTTTAAACATATCTTCAGCCTTCTCATCTCCCGGATTTTTATCAGGGTGATATTGTATTGCTTTCTTGCGATACGCCTTTTTAATTTCTGCCGCTGTGGCATTTTTGCTAATTCCCAGTATGTCGTAATAATCTTCTTTCATCCCTCTTTCTTCTTAAATGCTTTAATTCAATTCTTCAGTCACTTCTTACTGCCCTACGACAACTTTTGGATATCGAATGATTTTATCTCCCAGCTGATAGCCTTTTTCAACTACATCAACAATTTTTCCTTTAAGGCTGTCTTTTGGAGCCGGAATCTGAGTAATCGCCTCGTGTATTTCGGCATCAAAGGCGTCACCCTGCTTAACTTCCATCTGCTTCAAACCCTTAGATTTAAGCGTCTCCCGAAGTTTGTTGCTGATTAGATCAACTCCTTTTTTCAGATTTTTATCTTTAGCCTTTTCAATCTCAACAGAAGCACGGTCAAAATCATCAAGCACCGGAAGCATAGCCTGCATAACCTCCTGCCCGGCGGTCTTAAACATTTCTATGCGCTCCTTGCTGGTGCGACGTTTATAGTTTTCAAACTCTGCAAAAAGACGCAAGAATTTATCTTTCTCTTTCTCAAGTTCTTCCTTATAACGCTTCAATTCATCAGCTTCGTTTTCCTGGCCATCAGCTTCTGATTGCGCCTGTTGCTCTTCGGCCTGAGTATCTACAACTTCATTCTCGTCGTGCTCGTTTATAGTCTGTTCTTTATTTTCTGAACTCATATGATATATTCTTTTCTTCGTATTGGTTTCAAAGAGGCAAAAGTACTGCCATTAATACAAAAATGTCAAAATGTCACGGCATATATTTTATGCATTATTTAAGAAGAACTACACGTGATTCTGTTAATTTTACCGCTTAATTAACACTTAAAAAAAACATCATAATGAAAATTAAATTTCTAAGCCTTTTTACTATGGCTGTGCTCTTTACAGCTTTGGTATCCTGTAAGAATGAAGCTAAAAATGAAACGGAAGCTGCCGATGCAGAAGCTGCTGCTGAAGTTTCTACAGAAGCTGCAAAATACATGGTTGATAAAAATGAATCTGAGATTGCCTGGGAAGGTGAAAAGCCTACCGGAACTCACACGGGTACTGTAAAACTGGAATCAGGTGTTATACGTCTTGAAGACAGCGTATTAAGCGGAAGCTTTTTAATCGATATGACTTCAATCTTGGTTACAGATCTTGAAGGAGATCAAAAAACAAGTCTTGAAGATCACCTTAAAGGTACTGTTGAGGGGAAAGAAGGCGATTTTTTCAATGTACAGAAATATCCTACTGCTGCTTTTGAAATCACCGGAGTTACCGAAAAAGACGGTAAGAAGATGATGTCTGGTAACCTTACTTTAAAAGAGACCAAGAAAAACATTGAATTCCCGGTAATGTATGAAGTTGCTGGTAACACAATGACTTTAAAGTCAGAGCCTTTCACTATTGATCGTACCGAATGGGGAGTAAACTACGGATCTAAATCTGTATTTGACAACCTTGGTGATAAATTTATCAATGACGATATTCAATTAGAATTTACAATCGTTGCAAGTCAACAAATGTAAATCCTGACAATTAAATTTTAAAAGCTGCCTTTAAAGGCAGCTTTTTTTGTTTAGGCCAATAAGTCTTTTAAAGCCCGATGCAACTGGTTGAATTTATATTCATAAACCGATTCAGCTTTAGAACTGGAAACCTTTTGACTCTCTAATACAATAGCCGCCATCTCCCCTAGCAGTAGCTTCAATGCAAAACGCGGAACCTTTGGTACTATGAGTGGTTTGTTTAAAATCTTTGCCGCCTCTTTCGTCAAGGTCTCATTTGTCACCGGGTTAGGCGCAACAGCATTATAAACACCTTCCAAACCTTTTTGAATAATCGTCTTAAAGATGCTCGCAAGATCGGTTACGTGAATCCAGGATTGCCATTGCTCACCATCCCCCAAAGGCGCTCCCACATACATTTTTATAGGCTGAATCAGTTTTTCGAGTGCACCTCCCTTCTCGGCCAGAACCACACCTACACGTACTTTAGAAACTTTTAATCCCAAATCTTTAAAACGGTCTGCCGCGGCTTCCCAGACTTCGACAACCTCACCCAGAAAACCCGGGTTATAATCAGGGTATGATTCGGTATAGATTTCAGTTTTTGAGGAAGGGTAAGCTCCTATAGCACTAGCGGAAATAAAGTGAGTCACGGTGTGTTCATTTTCCTTCAGAGTCTTTCGCAGCAAATCTGCGGTTTCCGTACGGCTTTTCAGTATTGTTTCTTTATAATCTTCTGTCCAACGCTCAGCAATGCTTGCGCCTGCTAAATGAACTATCGTTGTAACACCCTTCAGACAGGCAGTATCAATTTCCTGAGTTTTAGCATCCCAAAAAAAACCTTGGTAATTGGGTTGCTGTTCAATTTTATTACGACTGGTGGTAAGGTAATGCACATCAATATTATCCTGGTGCAGCTGTGCTGTAAGATGCTGACCGATGAGGCCGGTTGCGCCGGTAATCAAAACTTTCATAGTAGTATTTTTACCCAAGTTAGCACTTAGATAGTTAGTATAATTCCTTTTTTATATAGGTTTAACAGCCTTATATGTTCTCGCTCACTTATGACAGATTGATGTAACTTGCACATCCTATACTTTTAGTTTTATTATGAAAAATCTGCTTCTGGCTTTTCTTTCCGGAATCTTGCTTGCCCTGGGCTGGCCCACCTATGGTTTTCCTGCGCTTCTGTTTTTTGGATTCATACCCCTGCTCTGGGTTACTGAAGAACTTTTGAGCTCAACCGTATCCAAACCAACTCTGAAGATCTTTGGCCTTGCCTATCTGGCCTTTTTTATTTTTAATATCATCACAACCTGGTGGCTCTACAATTCGACCGCTTTTGGAATGTGGTTTGCCGTTCTGGCAAATGCCCTCCTTATGACTTTTGTATGGCTGCTCTATGTACGCATTCGCAAGAGATTTAGCCAAAACCTTAGTCTCGTATTTCTTGCAGCAACCTGGATGCTTTATGAGTTTATGCACCTCAATTGGGAATTTGCCTGGCCCTGGCTCAATCTGGGTAATGGTTTTGCTAATTACCCAGGGTGGATTCAGTGGTATGAATACACGGGCACTTTTGGCGGTACACTTTGGGTATGGATTTTAAATGGCATTTTATTTACAGCGTTTTTTCACTATGCGAAAACCAGAGACCGGAAAAAGAGTGTCAAACAAGTTGTCATTGCTGCTCTAGTAATTTTGATTCCAATAGGGATAAGCCAGACTCTTTTTCACACCTATGTCGAAGAAGAAAATCCTGTAGAAGTGGTTTTGCTTCAACCCAATATTGATCCTTACAGCGAAAAATACAATACAACCAATGAGCGCATTGCAGATTTACTGTTTAGTTTGTCAGACTCTACTATTACTCAAAGTACCGATTTCGTCATTGCTCCTGAAACGGTATTGGCAGAAGGCGTGAACCTTCGGGATTTTAATTACAGCCCTGAGCGGTCACGCGCTTTGGAATATGTATCACAATACCCAAACCTCAACTATCTGGCGGGTATTCAATTTTTCAGGCTTTACGACAACGAAAAAGATATTTTGCCCTCCACCAATTTTATGGGCTACAACCGTATAGGAAACCCCGTCTATGCCGATTTTTTCAATTCGGCATTTATGCTAAATCGTTCCGATTCAACACAAATCTACCACAAGAGCAAGCTTGTGGTAGGTGTTGAAAACTTTCCGTACCAAAACATCTTAAAACCTATTCTAGGTGATGTAATGATCGATTTAGGCGGAACGGTTTCTATGAAAACCACTCAAGAAAATCGCGGTATATTCAAAGGAATTGAAGGCGTTACGGTAGGACCGGTTATCTGTTACGAATCGGTTTTTGGTGAATTTGTCACCGGTTATGTGCAGGAAGGAGCGCAGTTTCTGGCAATCATAACCAATGATGCATGGTGGGGTGATACACAAGGGCACAAACAACATTTAAGCTATGCACGATTACGGGCAATTGAAACCCGCCGCAGTATCGCCCGAAGCGCGAACACCGGGATTTCAGCCTTTATTGATCAAAAAGGTACAATAACTCAAACCCTGGGTTACAAACTGCAGGGAAGCTTAAAAGGAACGATTAATGCCAACGATAAAATTACTTTCTATGTACGTTATGGGGATTATCTGGCACGTCTCGCAGCGCTCCTTGTATTGATTGTTTTGGTCTGGTCATTTTTTAAAAAATCAAAAAAACCACTTACTGACCGCGGTAGTAAATAACCGTACTTATGGTTTTAAGCAGAATATTCAGATCGAGAAAAAATGAACGGTGCTTGATGTAATACAGGTCGTACTGTAATTTCTCAAGAGTGTCGTCTACAGACTCCGCATAACGACCGCGCACCTGTGCCCAACCGGTTAATCCCGGCTTAACCACGTGTCGTATTTCGTAAAAGGGAATTTCTTCCGAAAGTTTTTTAACAAATACCGGGCGTTCGGGTCTGGGGCCAATTAGACTCATATCTCCTTTTAAAATATTAATACACTGAGGTATCTCATCCAGGCGTGTATTTCTAAGTATTTTTCCAAAAGGTGTTATGCGTCTGTCTTTCTTTTTGGCGTACTGAGCTCCATCAGCTTCCGCATCAATAACCATGGTACGAAATTTTAGAATTTCAAAAACTTTACCATTCATACCTACCCGCTTCTGCCGGTAAATGAGCGGTCCGGGGTTTGCGATTAAGTTTCCCAGAAGGATTAAGGGCAATAAAACCAAGGTCAAAACAAGAACTACAATAGCGAAGAATGCATTGAAAAATCCGCTTATAAATAGATAAAATCGGTTTTTATTGCTTCGGCTAAACGGGAAGTATTTATAAAAATCCCGCTCTACGTGTTGCACCGGTACGCGATGGGTGATCTCCTCATAAACCTGAGTGTACTCTCTAATGGGAAAACCCTCTTCGAGCAGCTTGATCAGCTGGTTATAGAGTTCTACGCTCACCCCTTTAGATGTACTGGAAACCACAATCTCAGAAACCGAGTAACGCCTTATTGATTTAATAAGTTCACCTACTTCAATTGATTTTAATCTTCGGTCAAAACCAGACGCCTTGATGTTGTCTGTATTTACAAAACCTATAACCCGATAATTGGGATCTGCCTTATGCAGGTTTTGTGCTATAAGATTGATATCAAAACTGTTGCCTACCAAAAGAATGCGTTTATTGAATCGCGGTGCAGAAATCAGGCTGATGTAAGCATATCGCCAGATTAAAAGTCCACTGACCATCGCCATAAAGAAAAAGACTATTTGAAGCCTGTTTTCGGGTAAAACCGGAGAGAAAAATGGGGTAAGAATAAAGAATAAAACGGTAGAGCTTATTGCTAAAACTCCACTCTTGAGCGTACTTTGAAACGATGCTGCCTTCTGTAAATCATACAACTCGAATATTGCTGCAAAAATAAAGTAGTAAAGTAGCAGCAATAACGCCCAGGTCCAGCGCGTCGTAGAGAGGTAGAAATAGTCAAAATCAAAGAGTCCTGATACCAGAGCCAGCATTGAAAAGATGAACACAACATCAAATAAGCGCAGCAGAACCTTACGCTCTGAGATTTCAAAATGGATTTTAGGAATCCAATTCATTTAGAGATGGGCTTTGCCGCAAATATAACTTATTTCAGGTCAAAAGCTTATGCCACTTGTTTTTTACTCTACACCAGTCGTATTCTTCAGCTTTTAATCGCGCCCTGCTAATTATCTCTTCCCTCTTATCCTGATCTTTAACTACTCTTTCAACCTGTTCTAAAAGACCTGTCAGGTCACTGTCTTCATATAATAAACCCGTCTTACCGTGTTTGAGTAGGAAGGGAATCCCTCCTACACGCGTTGACAATACGGGCAGGCCTAAAGCCATGGCTTCAATTACACTAACCGGAGTATTATCGTAATGTGTGGTATTGAGAAAAATATCAAAGTCCATGGACCGTGAAATCCATTCCGTCTTAGAAAGTTTACCAGTAAAGTTTACCGGCAGTTTGTGCTCTAATGCGTATTCCTGACAGCGTTTCAGACTTCCGTCTTTATCAGGCCCCACCATAGTCAAATGGATGCCGGGATACTGACTAATAAGTTCTTCAACTAACCGTAAAGCCAGCATAGGATTGTAAATAGCAGCAAACGAGCGCACCCACAAAATTTTCGGCTGCTTGTAACTTCGTTCCCTGTGGAATGGATAATCTGCCAGACTAATACTGTTTGGAATTACCTCTATATTTCGAAAACCTGCCTTTTCAAAGGCATCTTTTAAATAGAGCGAAGGAGATACATTTTGAAAACTATTTTCAAACAGGAACCGAGAAGATTTAGGGCTTTGAGAAAGTCGTTTGGGCAAATCACCACCATGAAGGATCGGGATGTATTTTAGATTAAAAAAATAACACAAGCGTGCTGCGGTATAGGCAAACCAAAAATACTGCGTACTGTAGGTATCCAGGAGTATGTAATCAACCTGTTTACGACACTTTATAATCATCAAAATCATCTGTGCAAAGCGCAACTGTTTAGACTTTTTTGTGCCCGCGTAAAACAATTCATACCCCTCCTGTTCTAGCAGTGGCCCCAGGGTATCAATGTTTGTGGGAGTAAAGCCTTTAGCTGCTAATTTGTTTCCCAGGTAAAGTATTCTTCTTTTCATATACAACATTTAAAAGGGAAAGTGCGTAGATAAAGGCCGGTGCGGCCACACGCATTGAGGAGTGGTTGATGGTTAAAAACCAAAATCCAAAAAAGGAATAGAACAGATAATTTTTACGATTGCCAATACGGTAAAACAGCGGAGTAACAATCAAAATGATTAAAGCGATGAGGCCAAAAACGCCATGTTCAGACAACAACCTACTGATTTCGTTATGAGAAGCTGCGAGAATATCTAACTTTTCTTCCCGGTATTCTCTGGTTTTTCCCACACCTATTCCCAGTATGGGGTTATTGACAAAAAAGGTTAATTCTGAAGTAATCAATTCCTGTCTACCTGTTGAAAGATCTTCTTTAATACGGCCTGCTGCATCTTTATTAGCATAACGCAAGTCAATAAGTCCCATTGTGCGCACTGAAGATATGAGCCAGGTCATTGCTATAGCCCCTCCTATAACCATCAGGTAAAATGAAATAGCACTTTTTTTTCGCGCAGGAACTCCCTGAAAATAAATTACAATAAAGGCAATGCTTATTAGTGCAGCGGTGAGCACCCCTCCGCGAGAAAAAGTTATGATCGCCCTGTATGTAAGAAACATCAGCAATCCCAGATTCAGAAAGAAAATTAGCTTATTCTTACTATTCACAAAAATCTGCACTACCAAAGCAAACATACCCAGGCCTAAAGCAGTGGACACCTGATTAGGTCCATAACCTCCTGATAACGCGAAATTAGACTGCGTCCCGTTTAAAACCTCACGGGTATCGGGTGTATAAAAAAACAAATAAATCCCTAAAGACAGTACGGGCATTAACAAACACCACACCAGGTAGTGCAATTGCATTTTTGAAATCCGCCTATCGTAACAATATAAGGCTGCAATCCCCAAACAAAAAGGTCCGCTCAGGTTAAAAATGATTGCCTTCCGCACATTGGTGTCAAAATTAAGCATGGATGCTCCATAAATCACTCCTGGAATAAGCAATAGTAAATACAACCAATACGGAGCAGATTTACGGGATGTTCCGCTGAAAAACAATCCCAACAGAATAAAACAGATAACCGAATACTTACCAGCTTCCCAAGGAATGATACTTCCCCCGGTCATTCTAAAAAACACCTCCCCGGCGGTCATATACGCAGCCGCCAGAAGTGCCTGATTTTGTTTGTTCCCTGATTGAAAAACCCAGAGCACAAAAAAACCAATAGAACCTAAAAAATAAAAAAGCCCTAAAAACCGAAATAAATAAATAGCAAAACCTATCCCGATGTGCAATGCCACCAGTTGCAGGTATAATTTATTATGGTTTTTAAATAATTTCAGCATACTTTGAAATAACCTCCTGAATCACTGCTTGTTCCCCGTATTCTAAAAGAATTCTATCTTTTAATTTTTTCGCGCTTTCCTGAATATCGGTTTTCTCGTAGCCTAATGCCATAATAGCCTGAGCCAGTGCTACATGATTTTTAGCAGGAACCAACCTCCCATAATCACCGAGTACTGCTTTACACTGCCCAACGTCAGTTGCTACTACAGAGAGCCCTGCCTGACCATACTCTAAAAGAGCCAAAGGTAAACCTTCAGAGTCTGAAGATAGAACGCCGATATCAAAATGCGGTAAAATGGCTGACATTTTTAAATGTGTCCCGTGATAAAAAACGCTTTTCGAGAAAGGTTCCGCTTCTATGCGCTCAAAAAGTGAATCGGTGTAAAGACTATCTGCTGCATGCCCAAAAAGGTACATGGTAAAAGCTGCATCCTGTTCTAAAACCAGTTTAAAAGCATCTAGTAGCAAATGGTGGTTCTTTTGTGGTCGTAAATTGGCAACACAAACAATACGTTTACCTTCGGTTCCAAAAAATTCAAAATCTGAATCCACGGGTAAAGCTTCCGCAATAAAATTTTTAATGTAGAAGGTATTCTCAACATTCAATTTTTCTTTAGACCAATGAGCGAGTTTATCATTGACAGCAAAAACAGCATCAAAAAAGACACTCAGCATTTTTAATGAGGTTGCTTTTCGATCTGTTAGAAATTCACTTTTCCCGTAATGATCGTGCCAGATTAATTTAAGCCCGGGCGTCACCATCTTGACCAAAACACCTATAAAAAAACTGCTTCCATGCGCCTGAATGATTTCTATTTTATGCTTTTGAATGAAACGCTTCAGTCGGAATACCGCTCCAATATCTAATCTACGCTTTCGCTCCAAATACAAATAAGGAACTTCAGATTTAATCAACTCCTTTAAAGGTCCCTCATTTCTTGTTGTGCATAATGCAGAGACTTCAATTCTTTTATGCAAAGCATTTGCATAGTTAACCGCCATACGCTCTGCACCACCAATTTCCAAACTATCTATAAGTTGCAAGACACGCACGTTAAAGCAGTTTTTTAATTTCAGAGTCAAAACGCTCTAAGGTATAGTTTCTGGACCAAATCGCGGCTTCAGCAGCCGTTGTTTTAAGTTTTTCTTTATCGAGCAACTGTTCCTGAAGCTTTTTAGCATCGCTATCTAAGTCCATTTCTAAAAGCACTCCGCGTTTTCCGGAATCCAACATCCACGGCACGCAAGAAACCGGAGTGGCAATAGGTATCACACCCCACCACATGGCTTCAGCAACCACTTTTGGCCAGCCTTCACTTTTTGAGGGAAGCATCAAAAAATGACTCTTTTTGTAGGCTTCCTTTACTGCTTCCGAAGGCTGATTCCCGTGCAAAAATAACTGGTGCTCCACTTTTAATTCCTTAGCCACTTTATTCAAATGCTCGCGCTCTGGGCCTTCCCCATACACGTGCAATTCTGAAGGAAAGCCTCGTTCAATCAATTCAGCTACCAATTCTAAAGCATAAACCGGTTGCTTACCGGATGAAAGGCTGCCTACAAAAAGAAAACGCAAGGGTAAATCGTACTTGCGCCTGGGGATTTCCGTCTTATCCTTTTCACTATATGTGGCCGTAAAAAAGGCTTTGACATTTGGGCTCTGATTGGCCCATTCTCCATAGACCAGCACCTGCATATTTTTGGTCAAAAAGGTATTACTTAGTATCCATTTTTGAAGACGGTAGCTCCAGGGCTGTTTCGCACCGGGTTGCCAGTTACCGGCATATTTTGCAGTTTTGGGTTTATGCGGAAAAAAAATCTGAACCAATGCACCCAGCAAGCCCACGTTTCCGGGACAACGCAAATGGATGTGATCTGCTTCTTGCATCGTTTTATAAATAATTTTTAAAACTGAAGGAAGCAGCCTCAGCGTTTTGAAAACAGATTTTAAACTGAGGATATCAAAATCCGGTAACGATTTAAATTGAAGATTCTTCGCGCTATAAGGCAAGTCAATTGCACCCGGTTTTTCTGGACTAAAAGTACCCACCACCAGAACTTCATCAACGTGCTGAAACCAAAGATTCATCTCCCGCACATAAGGCGCATAGGAATAATATTCGCCGTTCTTCTTAAAATGCTTGATATGGGTGATTACTGCAAATTTCACCTGTATTTAGGCTTGTTAAATAGTAAACTCCACCAACCCACGACCCTGCCGGTTGCTTCGTTAAACGCTCCTTTTTTGTCAGAAGCTGTCAGCACATTGCTATACCGGATCAAGGTTAGCACCAATGCTGTTGCGTTCCATTTGAATCGAGCCTTAAGGTTCGGGCTGGGGTATTTTACGCGCCATACGTACCAACCGTTACGGATGACCATTTTGCCGTATTTATAAAGATCTGGTCTTCCCGCCGGATCATGATGGTGTTCTAAACGAGCTGCAGTACATAGCACGTTTTTCCCATAGTTTAGAGCACGCAGGCTGTAATCTGCATCTTCATAGAGTCCGTATCCATCAAAATAAAGGCTGAATTTTTCAGCATCAATCACCTCACGACGAAAACTCATCGCCATCCCTATCAATAAATCAACCTCATAATTTTTTCCGGTTAACGGATAGCCATAGGTTCTGCCGTGTGAAAAAGCAGGCATTATTCCTGGAAGATCTGGGGATTGTAAACCCAGTTTATTCCGCAGATAAAAACGCTGAGACTCCTTGCGCTCAAAGCCCTCCAGTACATAGATTTTGTCCGTAGAAGTTTTGCGCTCACTGGGTTTCCAAAGGTTTTCATTGATTGCCACACCTCCTACACCCACAATATCAGGATCAGAATCAAAAGCATCAAGAACCGCAGTAAAGTAACCGGGTTCTAAAACCACATCATCATCTAAAAAGCAAACGATCTCGGCTTCGGGATTTAATTTTTCAATACCAAAATTCCGCTGGCGGGTAAGTCCGCGGTCTGCATCCTGCACTTGAAAATACCTGAGATTTTTAATGTCTTGCTGCGAAAGGCTTTCGCGGGTTTTATTGTCCCGTGATCCGTCAATAATCAAAATCTCATCCGGATAAATATCTTGCGTAACCACTGAAGCTAAAAGTCTGTTTAATGCTTCGGCACGCTGGTAGGTGCAAACTATAAGTGAAACTATCATTTCGTATTCAACAATTTTTTAGCCCAAAACAAACTCACCTCCCATCTTTTACGCATTTGCCGAATATAGGAAAACGGATTTTTAATCTGCTGAAGCTTATAAAATTTTAGAAATAATAGGGTCTTATACCCGAGAATCTGAGCAGGTGTTGCGTGCTTGATTATAGAAGCCAACACGGTTGGCGCAGGTTTGGGAGCAGGATTCTCTTTATCCCAGGGTTTCTCAATCGGTTTTCTAAAACCTCCAGACGGAGCCTTTAAATGAATAAGTTTTAAAAACGGATTGTACAAAATATCGACACCTGCTTTGCGTAATTGCATCCCAAAATCGGCATCTTCTCCAAAGCCATGTTCGAGCGCCAGATCAAAACGTATAGTTTTCACAGTTGAAGCTTTGACAAAACTGCAACCCGAACCAAAAGCAGGCCATTGAATTACTGTTTTTTCGGGTTCGATTTCTCCGTCCTGCAGACAACTTACGGTAAAAGCCTGAGGCTTTTCAGCCTGAATAAACGCCTGGGCCTGTTTTAAAAAATCTTTAGGTATGCGTAAATCGTCATCGGCTAAAAAAACCCAGTCTGCCTCAACCTGATCCAGTGCCAAATTACGCGCGTTACAGGCTCCGGTTTGATGGGTAAAAGTATGCTTGACTTCAAAAGGCCAGCTTTCGGTTTGTAAATAATCAAGTTCTGACACAGCGTTCACTTCGGGATTTTGCTCAATTAGGATTACGCATTGAGGCACTAGAATCTGGCTTGAAAGATCGTCTAGCGTTTGTTTTAAAGCCTGCTTACGGCCCAACGTAGGAATAACGACGTCAAAGTTTAACTCATTCTTTACCTCATCTAATTCTGATGTATCGATAGTCAATTCCGGGATTGCAGCGCTATTAATTCGCCTGATTTGAAACGATTTTAGCAATCGAAGAATATTCTGTTTTTTCTGGTATAGTAAGCGTTGCAGCTCAAAAAGTAGCAGCCATTTCGCACCCATAAGAGCGGCTATAATGGTATAGGTTGTATTCAGATTTTTTGTGAATGAAACTGCATTTTCTGCAGAATTCCTGATCAGTCTCGGCTCGCTATATACCCTTAATCCTTTGAGCATACCGGTTTTTGCCAGCACGCATAGAAATAAATCAAAATTAGGATAGGCAGGAATGTCTTTCTTAAAATGTAGTAGCGCTTTACAGCTTACTGAACCTACGGCACTGCTCATCAACCAGGTTGGATATTTTACGTCGGGCTGAATTCTAAAAAAAACACTTTGATCTACAAACCCCATTACTTCTGCTATTGCCAAAGGTTGTTTTGCAGCATAACTCAGCATTTCCAATTTACTCGAAAGATTTTGAATGAATTCGAGATTCAGGTTGTGTTCTACATCCTCGTGAAACCATATCAGAGATTCATCCGGAAACTTTTCGGCTAAAAGAAAACAAGCGGCACTTACCGCTTGATTTTGAAATTGGAATTCCAGAGGCTGCCCGTCTTTTGAAACAGCGACAGGTTTACTCCCGGTATGTTTTAAAAGAATCACGCTTTTAGGACGCTTTTATAAAATTCCAGATTTTGTTTAACCACTATAGCTGTTGCAAATTTTTCAATGACTCGTTTTCTAGCATTACCTCCCATTTGACTTCTCAAATCTTTAGAATCCAGTAATTTTAGAACAGCATCGGCATAATACTTATGGTTTTTAGGATCAACTGTATATCCGGTTTCACCATCTCGCATTACCTCGTTTGCCCAACCAATATCAGAAGTTACTAAAGCTTTTTCCATCGCCATTGCTTCTATCCAGGTCATCGGCAGTGCCTCTGCAAAACTGGGCAATACAATTACGGCAGCTTTGGCAATTTCTTCCTGAACTCCCTCATAAGCCAATAATCCTTTAAACTTGATATGTTTGCGAAATTCAGGCCTGACACTTTCCATAAAAAGTTCCTGAGTAGATCTTCCTGTAAATACATCGTTGACATCATTACCGGCAAGAATAAGTCGTGCATCAGGATTCTGTTCAAAAATGAAATTGCAAATTTTGGCGAGTTCCAAAACTCCTTTTTTACGAATAATACTTCCGTAATACAAAATACGATTCGGAATTTGAGGTGCTTCCATGGGCCTAAACTGTTCCACGTCAATCGAATTGGGAATCACCTGTATTTCCTTATTCAATTCAAAAATTTCTTTTGTCAGCTTACCAGTAAATGCACTTACTGCCAGTATATGATCAGCATTTTTAAGGGCCCGATGTTCAAACCACCGGTTTTTAGGCTTTTGCTTTCGATTATCTAAATGGCAAAAATAACCGTCGCTGCCGTTACAACGAATGACCAAAGGGCATTTGAAACGCATTAAAGCAGTAATCCCGGTCCAATCTGGTGCCTCAAGCACATCAATTTTATGTAGTAAGATCACCCGGTTGATGTAACGCTGTAAAAACTTGCGGTGCAAATACCAGCCAGCGAATTTATACTTCCGCTTTGCGATACTATGAATATGAATACCCTGATCTTCAAATTGTTTATCCTGTGCCTGACTGTACACAAAAACCGTCACGGTTTCCCCGGCTTCCACGAGACTAGCAGCCAGATTTTTAATGCTGGTCCCCAAACCTCCGCTACGATTAAAATCGGGATGAGGATATTCAGGAGTTAAAAAAGCAATATGCATCAGTCCAGTAAATTTATATGTTCTGCGACCATACGGCCCAGGAAATACTCTTTTTCTATGAGTAATGAAGTATCGCTATTTATATCACGCTCACCTGTTACAACTTCAGAAATAATACGGGCAAGAGCGTCTTTATCTTTTGGGCGAAATAAAAACCCGTTTTCTCCATCTGTAATAATCTCAGGATTGCCGCCAACAGTTGTGGTAATCACAGGAACATTTGCAGATAAACTTTCCAGAATTGAAAGACTGAAGCATTCCATATACGTAGGTTGAATGAGGTACTCATAATCGGCTAGAATCTTCGGAATCTCTGAAGAACTGCCTCTAAATGTCAATAAATGATCAACCGCTTTATCTTTGGCCTGCTGTTTAAGACCTTCTTCCAGCGGACCTTCACCGTAAACCGTTATGTGTAACTCATTTTGCACCTCAGGCTTTAGCATCGACAAGGCATCGATTAAATCCTGTAGCCCTTTAGATTCCCTCAGATGGGAAACCACAACAAACTGAACCTTGCCTTCCGGTTTCAGGTCGTGACTTTTTCTCTTTTTAAAGACAGAAGTATCAATCCCGTTGTAAATCACCCCGGTTTTACGGGCCACTACTTTGCCCAGATCCTTTACAATATGCCGGGCCGTATAGCTGCTCACCCCTATAAACCGGTCTATTGCCTTATGATGCAAATAACCTTTAAGTCTATTTTTGAGCTGTTTTTTAATAGGAAAACCGTTTAATGGACGTGGATTGTGATCTACGGCGATTACTGTTTTGATCATTCCGCCCTGTTTGGCTTTTTTATAGAATGGTGTGCAGAGTTCGGTAAAATGCGTGACCAGTGCGGTATATAGCTTGCCCGTTTCTTGAAGGTGTTCTAGAAAAAAAGCTTCAACACTCGAGTTTCCTTCCGCCGAAAACACATTAACATCCGTATAAAAATCCAACTCAAGTACATCCGGAAAAAACCAGTCAACGTCATAACCTTTAGCCTTTGCAGCCCGATCATAGGCCACAAAAAAACGATCCATCCCGCCAATACGATCCGGACGTAAAACATAATTACAAACTACCGCTAATCTTTTGGTATTCATAGATTCGCTTTTAATGCTTCAACACAAGCCCTGGTGGTTTTTTCTAGGGGTTTACCCACTTGCATTGCGATAAGTTTTTTTCGGTTTTCCAGATCAAGTTCAGGATTTTCCAGATAGGCGTTTACTGCGTTAAAAAGTTCATCTTGGTTCTTTGCAATCTTCACCGCACCACTCTTAACCACATTATCATAATGCTCGTAGTGTAAAAACCTCTGATCGTTGTAGAGTCCGTTGTTCCCATTCCCAAAGGCCGTATTTACAACCGGCTTTTCAAACAACATAAAGTCAAGGCTCATAGTAGATAACATATTGACGTTGAGATCGCAAAATTTAAGTATTGCTTTGAGCATACTCAGATCCTCGAGGGTTGGTACGCGCTGCGACCATGGCTCAGGGTGCCCCTCACGGGTAAGTTCCCATTTGGGGTGATTCCATTTGATTTCCGGGTACTTCGCTTTGGTTTCTGCAAAGCGGCTCTCGTCTTCCGCAGGTGAGGTACGTACCAGGAGTTGACAGGGTTTAATCGCTCCGTTGCGAATCCCTTCGGCCAGGGTTGCGATCACCAATGGATCGTTGGGGCCAATGGTTGCGTCGGCACAGCTGTAGCACAGGATTTTCTCTTTGGAATTTAGCCCGAAAGTTTCATAAAACTCAGCCTTTGGAATGTCAAATTGAGGTAATACATAGGGTTCAAATTGTGGCGTACCTACAATGGAAACGGCTTCGGATTTTGTAAAGGGGTAAAACCGAAGCAACTCAATTTTCATCAATTCACTCCAAACTAAAAAATAGTCAAAGCTTGCCGCCATCCTGCCTTTAGAGGCCAGATTATCCCACGAAAAAATAAAGGATGCGGTGGGTATTTTTAATTTTTTCGCCCAAAAAACCAGCGTAGCAATAAAAGGGGGACGCTGATGGGTGAAAAACAATAAATCGGGTTGGTGTTCCTGCATTAATTGCCCGTACTGTTTTACGACAGCATCATTTGCAAAGCTTTGTTCCTGAAATTGCTCATACTTAAGAATGTTCTTTTCGCTATTAAAAACCGAACTGACCGCATAAACTGCACGAACTAAAATACCGTGCGGACTCCAGCTTTTAGCCTTATTCATCTCATAATTATCTGCGATTCCCGGGTTGGTTTTATGCTTTTGAAGGTGCGCGACTTCTTTGAGTTTACGCCAAAACCAGTTCTTCTTAGTCTCGGTAAAAACCGGAAGTTCAACAATCGTGAATTTCGCTGCATCCAGCTCTGGAAAAGCAGTATAGGGCAGTCCGGAAAAGATGACTATTTTAGGAAAAGAGCGTGCCGCCTCTTCAAGAAATGTACTTAAAACGAAGTTGCGAAAACCGACACCATCTGTAATGACAATTCCTAAAGTTTTTGGGGATTCAGAATTCAAAATTGATTGCGTTATTTGATTTTTCAGTGTCACTTGAAGTGTCTAATTAAGGCCAAAAAGTCGAAAGCAAATGTTTCGAGAATGTCACTTCGAGTGCCGGTCGAGACCTTAAGTCGAGACTGGTGTATCGAGAAGTTTGGTTTGCGAAAACATCCTATCAAAGAAGACTTCTCGATACGCCTGAAGCTCCGCTATCGCTATGCTCCAGCCACTCGCTTTTCGACTACGTTCGAAGTAACAAATATTATTTAAATCGCTTTTTAACCAGATTCGGCAACTTGTCATATTCTCCATTTATTAAAGCTTCTTTCTTTGCCTGCGACCAATTTTTAACCCTTTTCTCAAATTCAATTGCTAAATCCGGCTCTGTGAACTCACAATAATAAACCAATTCAATTGGCCTTCTACTATATGTATAGGAGTTTTTATACTTCCCGGATTGATGTTGTTCAATCCGCCCCCAAAGATCAGACGTTATACCGGTATAATACGTTTCATCTCTACATTTAAGGATGTAGACACTATAAACTTTCATATAACCATCAATTAATCTTTAAAGAAAAAAGTACTTATGAAAAATCTAAATCGATAATGTCACTTCGAGTGATTTTTGAGAACGGAAGTTCGAAAAAATTGTATCGAGAAGTCTATTTAACAAGAACTACTCTAACAAAGAATACTTCTCGATACAAATTAAGTTTCACTATCGCTACACTTAATTCACTCGAAGTGACAAGGTCGAAGTGACACTTTAAAGATCCCGGAATTGCTTCTGATGATCAATTTGCCAAAATGTTTCGCTTCTTAATGCTTCCAGAAAACCGGAGGCGGCTGTTTTAGCCGATTTTTTGCCTTTTGGATTAACGTTTAGTGCTTTTGCGGAAGCAATACCGGCGGAAATAGCTGCTTTTGTATTATCCACGTGAATGATGCTATCCGTTTTTAAATCGCGGTTTTCCTGGCGTCTGCCCACATTAATGGTAGGTATTCCTAAATAAGGTGCCTCGTGAATCCCGGCACTGCTGTTTCCTATCAAAAAGGCTGCGTTTTTGAGCAAGGTAATAAAATATTCAAACCGCAAAGACGGAAAAAGCCTGAATCTGGAATGTCCTTCAAATTGCTGATACCCCTCTAAAATAGCAGAAGACCCCAGGTCGTTATTGGGATAAATCACAATATAATCCTGATCATCTTCCAAAAGGGCTTCAACAAAGTCAGCTGCATGAGCCGCTGTTTCCTGATGCGCGGTGGTCACGGAATGAAATAAGACTACTGCATAATTCTTAAAAGGAATGTCGTAGTAGGCTTTTGCAGTTTTTAAAGGCGGTAGGCTATCGCTAAACAAAACATCCAGATCTGCTGAACCAATATTGAAAATACTGCTCTCGAGTTCGCCCATCTGCACCAGGCGTTTAGCTGCTGTCTCGTGAGAGACAAAATGAATGTGACTCAATTTACTGACTGAATGCCGAATGAGTTCGTCAACGGTCCCCGAAAGTTCACCGCCTTCAATATGACCCACCAAAATATTATTTAACGAACCCACAATCGCCCCTGCCAAGGCTTCAACCCGGTCGCCGTGCACGATAATCAAGTCCGGTTGAAAAGTCTTTAAATAGGTTGAAAAACCTTCTATGGTTTTAGCCAGGGTCAGGTCCATCGTAGCCTCAGAGGTATGATTTGGAAAGCGATAGATATTTTGAAAACCGGCCTTTTCGATCTCAATAACGGTTAGACCATACTGCTCCAGTAAATGCATGCCGGTAGCAAAAATACCATACTCAAAATCTGAGGCATCGTTTACTGCTTGTATCAGCGATTTCAATTTCCCAAAATCTGCCCGCGTACCGCTAAGGAAAGCTATTCTTCTTTTCACAGGATATCGCTCCTTTTCAACTGTTCATCTTCAGCAATTGCGCGTGTTGCTTTTTTTCCAAGAATATCTTCAAAATGTTCGGCCAAAATCTCACCGGTTCCCGGCCGTTTTACCCATATGTTTTTTTCCGTAAAGACTTCTCCCTTTTCGATCGGAGCGATGGTACAAAGGGTGGCGAATGCAAAATCAATGGTCACCTGTTCTTCCTTTGCCGGAGCTTTTTCGCCCCCGCGCATCTGCCAGATTTCATTACTGGATTTTATGAGTTCGCTGCAAGCTTTCTCATCCATACTACAAACAATATCCGGACCTGTGCGCTGCATATGATCTGTAAAATGACGTTCTAAGATGGAGGCACCTAAAGCCACTGCACCCAGACAGGCATTGTTATTTAACGTATGATCTGATAAGCCAAAGGGTACATCAGGAAATGCCTCGTGAACTTGAGTCATTGCGCCCAGTCTGACTAAATGGGTGGGCGTTGGATATAAATTGGTAGTATGCAGCAAAGCGAAAGAGATACCGGCATCTTTAAAAATCTGAACTGCCTTAGAAATACTTTCAAGGGTATTCATACCTGTACTAAGGATGACCGGTTTGCCAAAGCCTGCAATGTGTTTTAGTAAGGGATAATTATTGCATTCTCCCGAACCGATTTTATAGGCCGCAACATTCATAGCCTGAAGCCGGTTTGCTGCAGCACGGGAAAATGGTGTGGAGATGAAAATCATTCCTTTTTCTTCCACATAGTTTTTTAAGGCAATTTCATCGGATTCATCAAGCGCGCAACGCTTCATAATCTCGTAAATAGAAACAGCTGCATTCCCGGGTATTACTTTTTTGGCAGCACCACTCATTTCATCTTCAACAATGTGTGTCTGGTGTTTGACGACCTCTGCCCCGGCCCGGTAAGCTGCATCAACCATCTCCTTTGCAACCTGAAGTGAACCTTCGTGATTGATGCCGATTTCGGCTATGACCAGTGGTGGGTAATCCCGTCCTATTTTACGATTCTCGATTTGGATGTATGGATTCAAAAGTTTTGTTTTATTCTTAGTTATAAAATTTCAAGTACAACTTAGCCTTTTTAAAATCGGCTTCCGTATCAATGTCGATTTCGGCAAAAGGGTGATCAACAACTAAGGGATGGTTGTTTTCCCCGAGAAGTTTTCCCTCTTTTAATAATTCCGTTTTAAAAATATAGAGCAGTCCATTTTCATAATACAAGGGTTCTAAATCCTGACTGCGCTGACCCATTTTATAATTGTATGGTGTAAACCGATTATTTGAAATGGTTCCCAGTTTATGCTCATTTCGGGAAACGGTCATTAGACTATCACAATCCTCCCGTTCAAAAATCGCGATGGCATCTTTAAGAAGACCTTTCGGTCTTAACGGGTTTGTAGGCTGTAACAAAATAACCGCATCGTATTGCTGACGGAGTTGATTTACTGCGTGTTGAATAGCTGTGACTACCGGCTCTTGGTGACCGGCTAATGCATGGGGTCTCTCTACAGTCTGTACTCCACTTTTAACCGCATAATCGAGAACACCCGTATCATTTGATGTTATCACAATATCTTCCAAATCATTTTCCTTAGCATAGTCAATACTGTAACCAATAAGTGGTTTATCACCTAATTGCCGTATATTTTTGCCAGGAAGTCTTTGCGAACCGGCACGAGCTGGAATTAATACAAGGTAATTTTTCATTTGAAAAGCTTTTGACCTTTACCGGTAATCATCAAACTGGAAAGCCCTAAACTCACCTTACTCCAATTTTTAAGTGTTTCAAAATTGAAAGAACTTAGTCTCATCAACATTTTTAAAATGGATTGAGTAGTTTTTGAATCCCTGTAAACCAGCGGGATCATTTTTCGCAATTCAGTAGCATAAAACGTTTTGAGCAAAGGAGACAACTTACCCTTAGATTTCAAGGTTTGAATATAGGAAATCAGAGCACAAACCCTTGATTGGGTAATCTTAAAATTCCCTTGTTTGTATATTTTTTCTGAAATACTCGCCCCGTGTTTTACGTAAGTAGTTAAATAGTCATCTATAACGATCATTTTCGGTTCATTCAACAATATTCGCTGAAAAAAATCCCGATCCTGTCCACCTAAAAGCTGTTCGTCAAAAACTAGATTATGCCTATCCAAAAACGTTTTGGCATACATGGGATCCGGTAAATACCAGGATATCTTACGGGTTATAAAATCTTCAAGTAGGTTTGACGTCAAGTTTGTACGCTTCTCAAAGACTTCAGTTTGATCTGTGACATAATAGATTTTTGTTTTTGACAAAACAATATCTGTTTGCGCATCTAAAGCAGCAACCTTATTCCGAATAAAATCCGGTTCCATAAGATCATCAGAATCAAACCAGTTTATGTATTTGCCTGACGCTTTTTCGAAACCATAATTACGGCAGGCGTTTGCTCCTTTGGGACGGCTATGGGGGCGAACCAATACTTTAAATCGAGGATCTTCTTTTTCAAACTCTTTTAATATATACAAAGAAGTATCTGTACTGTGATCATCAACAAGAAAACACTCCCAATTGCCATAAGTTTGTGTTTGTATTGATTGAAGCGTCGGTCGTAAATAGGCTTCCCGATTGTAAACGGGAATAATTATAGAAACCAAATCACTCATCAAAATAGTTTATCAATTCTGGTTTGAACTCTTCTTCTCAACTTTCTGAAACCTAACTTATATTTATAAAAATGATCCTTATAAATCTCAGCTTCATCGGGTTTACTATTAAGACTTGGAGCATAAGTTTCTATAATGGCATCAATACGCTTTGTCTGCTGTTCATTTCTCCCATAAGCCCGCGCATACCAGGTATGAATGAGGATTCTTTTTTTATTTAACCCGTATACTTCCGTTGCTAATTCGTCTGTATCCGGATGTAACAGGTCGGCTTCTAGAAACAGAAATTTGTGATCCTTCCGCTTAAGCCATAAAAAGAACCGATAGTAGGGTTCATACAGCGAAGTCCTGTCAAAACCTACTTTTAAACCTGCTAAATCTTCCCGAAACTCATCAGCGTTTATAAACTGCTGTTCTTGTATCTCCTTTCTATAATAAATTCCGGAAATAGCCTGAAAATCAAGAATACAAAAAAAGGTGTTCGGAACATAGGGATTATGCCTGCGATTTGGCATTGTCCCACCATCTCTTATACCCGCGACTGTATAATTAGCCGAATCCATTTCTTTGATGATGTCTACAAGCGCTTTATTTTCCAGAAATAAAACATCTTCATCTGCCAGGATCAACCATTTGATGCCGCTAAGCGGTAACTTTTCAAATGTATAGAGTAAACTATCCAGCCCATACATACCTTCCCGACCATCAATGACGATTTTTCGAATTCCAGCCGGCTGATAAGGTCTGGTTTTTTTATACAGATCAAAATTGGCCACCGTAGTCAACAGTGCGATTTCCGAAAGGTTTATTCCGGTTTCCAAAAGACGGGTGCTTGAGGGAGTGACAAATAGGTTTGAAGTTCTTCGTTAGAAAAACGTAAATCCAGCTTTTTGCGATAGTGCCTATTTTGAATTAGCGCTATTCCGGCTGAACCTAGCGTTCTCAGAATACTGAAATCTCCTTTTAAAAATTTCAGCCTTACTTGTTCCTTTATGGAATACATAATTTTAAACCAGGCTTTTTGTTTTGGGTAAAAAATCAAATAATTACTCCAGGCAGCCTGCAAAGCCCATTTGGTTCTTAAGCGGGTATTTTCAGCGCTTTTTTTTCGACTTCTCAGAGATACGCGATGATGAAGGAGCACTTTTGGAAAATAAAACACGCTTTGTCCTGCTTTAAATAATTTCATAGAGGCAAAATCTTCCTCTCCGTAAAAATGATACCATTCTGGATAGGATTTTATACAGTTATCCCAGGCTTTTTTACGCATCAGGTGTGCACCTCCCAGAAAATTACCGGTCTGATAGACTTCTTCACTTGTGTTTTGACTTGCTGGTTTATTTAAATCCCAGAAAAGTCGGAATGATAAAACCGCACAATTGCAGTTCTCACGCATAAAGGATACTGCTTTTTTTAATTCTTTAGGATTTAAAAAATTTGCGTCATCGTCAAGGG
The DNA here is from genome assembly GCA_002708845.1 of Leeuwenhoekiella sp. GTDB lineage: Bacteria > Bacteroidota > Bacteroidia > Flavobacteriales > Flavobacteriaceae > Leeuwenhoekiella. The sequence continues at coordinate 373,669 of PAPI01000022.1, read as the reverse complement.
AAATAACATATTCTGTAGTCACGGCTTGCATCAGGTGATTCCGGTTAGCTATCAATCCCTTATTTTCTGTATTCTGAAACATATTAATCTCCGGAAATTCTTTAGAAATATATTCAAAAGTGCCGTCTGTAGAGGCATCATCCCAAATGTAAATCCCGTCAGGACTAATAACATCTCGCAAGGTATTTAGGGTGAAAATCAGCTCCTTTTTACGGTTGTACGTGGTTATCAGTATGCTTACCTGTTGGGAATCAAGCAGAGGCATCAAGGAGACTTTGAATCTGTTTATTGAGGTATTCCGATGAAAAATAAGCCTGTAAATCGGGGCGATCTAAACGCCAGGAGTTTACCTTTGTATTTTTCCATTTGAAATAAAGCTCAGAGATAATTTTGGCAATCTGCTCTGAGTCGTCTGCTTCAGTCTGCCAGAGGTACTCATCCCCAAGCAGTCTTCTAACCTCGCTCTGTTTTGGACTTAGCGCAAGTATTGGTTTATCACAAAATACATTGTGCGCCATTTTTGCCGGTAAAAACGGACTAAAGTCGGTATCACTCGCTTCAATAATAAGGTTTACAGTTGCGGCTTGTTGTAACGCCAAAGATTCAGCATAGGAAACGCCCGGGTGATAGATAAACTGCGCAATGGATGCAAACGATCGTATCAATTGTTTATAATTGCTGGAAGGGCCCACCAAATATAAATTGGCATTCCCTCTTGCTTCCTGATGAGTATCTAAAAATAATTGAAATCCCTCAAGCAAACCCTGTGGAGATCTTCCGCCAATTAAGTTCCCTGTATGAAGGATGTTGAACACATTTTCCTTAAAAAAAGAAGGCAGTGAAACCTCTGTAATCTCATTATCGTATTGATGTGGGATGATCACCGATTTCTCGTTAAACAAGGGGTAAAATCCTATCATATGCTCTGCTAAAAGACGCGAGGGAAAGCCTGCATATCTACACTGAGAAGCTACCTTTTGAAAAAAATGATCTTTCTGCTTTGCGCCCTTAGGAACAAAAGTATAGGGTTTGGGGTAATGCTGAAAAGGATATGGATCGTGAACGTAAGCCAGCCATTTCTCGTGCCACTCAGGTAATTGTACTAATGCATAATGGGGTCGAAAACTTTCCCCTTTACTTAAGGTTATTACTAAATCAAAATTGCGAACATTAAAGCTTTTGATCTTTTTTACAAGAGATTTAGTATCGTTGAAGAATGTAAAACTAAATCCAAAGCTGTTCTCCAAAAATACTGACCAATCTACATCCAAATTACGCTGAGCAGTACGCTGTATACCTCCAAGGATATAGAATATATTCGTTCTCCGTTGTTCTGCCAAAAAGCAACTTGCTCCCATTACCTGAGATTCACGCTGGGTATAGTGTATAACACTCACCTTATAACCAGAAGAAACCAAACTTTTAATAAAAGCAACATTAGCCTTAGAGCCACTGCTATCTTCGGCGTTAATGGAGTCGGTTACAACCAGTATTTTCTTTGGGTCTAAATCCAATAATTACAGTTTGAAAAATCTCTTAAGAATTCTGAAAACCAGTTTTCGTAAGAAAAACGAAAATGGAGATACTTTTGAATTCTGAGCTTTCCGGATTAGGTCTTCGCTAACTAGATTTTCACCTCCCTCTTTGAGTGCTATTGCGTGCTCATCCAGGTTATTTGCCATATGATAGGCATAGGTTTGTAGCGTTGAAAGGCGATAATACCCCTTCTCATCACTCAAGGAATCCATAAATTCACGCTCCAGCCCATTTTTGAATTTAATTTTTGGGATTGCTGTTTTACCTTTAAAAAGCGCACTGCGATAGGTAGCTACAAAGTGACCGCTACCCACAATCGCCTTAGCTTTAGTCAACACGTACTGACGTTCTTTCCAGGAATACTCCCGATTTTCGCGGTTTAGAAGGGAGTCGTTCCCCATACCTTCCAGATATAAATCGCCATCTTCATCTGACATTGCTTTTTGATAGGTAATCCCACCCAGTAAAAAGTTATCTGCAAAAACAGCTGTATTTTCGTAAAATGCTAAAGCTGGTGAAGGTAAAGGAGCAACAACACCTGCTTTAGGACACGAAGCAAAAACTTTAAAAACGGCCTCTTCCCAACCCTTATAAAAAAGCACATCAGCATCGGTGACCGTAACAAAAGGCTCTGAGGCAGCACGCACCTCTTGTAGAACCGGAAAAACCTTACCTTTGTTATCTTGGTATACAACCAGCTTGTCAATTGCTGCGCGCTTGTTTTCTATAACCCGGGAGATTTCTTCACAAGAATTGTTATTTATCAGCGATATAGCTGTGGTTTGAGGGTTTATCGTTTTGAATAATTGATCGAGAAATTTTTCAAAAACTTCCAGATGATTGCGGTAATACTCCTCCTTTAAATTGGGGATGTAAACCGGCACAATCACCCGATGCAAAAAAACCGGTAGTACCTCGCTTTTGAACTTTTCTGGATTAACACCGTCTCTCAAAATCGAATCGATTTATAAGCGTTACTTAAAAAAAAAGGTAGTCGGTTTAATTTTCCAAACTTGAAATAAACTTCAAGTAAATTTAAAAACAGTGAAATATTGGTTTTGTCATTAATTACAGATTTTTCAAGTTTGGCAATAAACACATTGCTGACCTCTTTGGTAAATCTATTTTTAAAGTTGATCAGGAGATAATGAAAAAATAAATTTGACGCCCTATTTTTCTCCCTCTTTACTGTTTGATTACCAGAAATATTATATGCACTTGCCCGAATCGCAACTTTAGCTTCATTAGTAGTATAAGTCATTCCCAGATTTGAGATATTTAAATACAAAAGATCATCTGCATACCAAGCCAGGGGCAGGTTGACAAGTGAATCAGAAATATCTTTGGCTAAAAAAATATATTCGCTCAATGAACTTCTTGCTTCGCCTTGAAGCTTACGCATAAAAAAGTCTAAAGCGTTTTCATACTCATGTCCTTTATGTGCCTCACCTATTTGTTGCCCTGAAGCATCAATTATTTGAGTGGCAAATCGAAAAACCTTAATTTCCTTTTCTTCTATTAAACTGATTCTTTGGTAAAACTGTTCTACGCAATTGGGACCTAAAAGGTCATCATCGCCTAGAATCATAATGTATTTTTCAGATCTGGTCATCGCAATACAACGAGACCATTGACTCACAAGGTCAGTTGAACCTAAATTTTTGGGAAACGCTTTATAACTTATTGAAAGTTCCTTTTTAAATTCAGCAATCAGTGATTCTGGATTCTCTGAAGAGCAATCATTGCCGATATAAACGTTGAAAGATAAATTAGTTTGACTTGCCAAAGAACTCAGTGTTTCTCGAAAAAAACGAATTTTGAAATATGGAATTACAATAGCCAATTGACTCATTACTTTTTAAAAGTTTTAATGAGTTTGATATAAATTAAAAGTGCCAAAAACTTAATTCGTATTAGGTTGGCAGGTTTAATTAGAAAGTGCTGAATATCATCTAGGAATTCTGATTTATCATTTTTTAAAGCAATTTTGACGTACGACTTTACTATATAGAATGGAGGTGATTTCTGACATAGAACCAGTTTCAAAAAATTGCTTTGAAATAATGCTTCTGATTGAGCTTTAATTTTTGGGTTAGGATATAAGTTAGTAGTAATGGCTTTCGCGTGCTTTCTATACCAAAACAATACCTTCTCAACCGGCCGGTATTCAATACTTTCTAACAAAAATACTCTCAAGTAAAACTCCCTTTCTTCAGCATAAAATAAACCCTCATCAAACCTATGTCTATTTAGTGAAGATAACCGCCAGATAGGTCCTGGTGAGTTGAGATTAAAATTATTGAGATAAAAAGATTTTAAAATATCGTCAGAGTTAATATTGCACGTGTTATTGTCGGCTTTTTCTAAATCAAACTCGATCGTCTCTAGCTCGTGAAATTTACGATACATACAGATGGTCAAATCCAGCTTAGGATTTGCTATTAACGGCTTCATCTGCAACTCTAGTTTCTGTGGATGCATAATATCATCGTCATCAAAAAATTGAATAAACTCAGACTTTCTCTTTTCTGCTAAATCCAATCCGAAGTTCCGCGTTGCAGAAAGGCCTTGGGGATATTTTTCCGGTTTTTTAAAATAGAGAAATCGATCGTCTGTATCTATAAATTTTTTGACGACAGCTTCCGTATCGTCGGCAGAATTGTCATCTGTTATCAAACATTCAAAATTATCATAGGTTTGATTTTGAATGGACTTCAAAGTTTCAACAATGAGATGAGCCCTATTAAATGTGGCTAAAAGAATGGTTACCTTAGAATTATCAGTAATTACCAACCTAATGAATCAGTTTAAAAATTTGACGCCAATGCGATAACCCAAGATATCTTAATGCAAAAAAAAAGCTTTTGGTTTTACTAAAGCCTTCTTGAATAAAAACAGTCTTAAGCAAATTGTAGCGCTTTATGCGAAGTGCTTTTGAAACCATTTTTTTGGAAAAGGGATGTACCGAATTTTCAAGTTGCTCAAAAAATGCTAGTCCGGCTTTAAGCACATTTCTTTGCAAAGAACTTGAAGGCCAAACCCAGGAAATGACCTGAACATCCGAGTAAAAATCTTGCCTGTATTGAAATAATTTAAACATTCGAAGCATACTTTGCTGTGCGCTTGCCAGCTGCTTTTGCTGTTGTAGTTTTGATATTTGATTGTTGTGTACTCGGTAAATTAAAAGTGCTTCATCTAAATTGGCTAATTGTTCTCCTCCCTCCACCAAACGGGTAAACAAATCGTAATCTTCTGCTGGCTCTTTTGTGGGATCGTATTTATATTGTTTAAAAATTTCAGTCCGCCCCATTATGCTTGGGTGTATCAGCGAACTACCTAAAAGCAGGTTTGCCTGTATGGCTTTGGGTTCGGTTGGGTAATTGAATCTTAAACTGCTACCTTCTACGCGTGCATCCGTACCGCAAAGGGCTACATCCGGATGATGTTCTAAGAAATTCAGCTGTTTCTCAAAACGTTTCGGCAAACTCACATCATCGGCATCCATTCTAGCAATATACGTTCCCCTAGCCTGATCAATAGCCCAATTTAAGCTTTCGGTATACCCGGAATTCCTTTCTTTCCTATGAACGATAATCCGGGGATCTTTAAAACTGTCTAAGATCTCGATGCTGTTGTCAGTAGAACAATCATCAACAATTAATAGTTCAAAATCGGGTTCTGTTTGATCGAGAATACTTTGTACACTTTCAGCTATATAGGCTTCAGCGTTGTAGACCGGTAATAAAACGCTGATTTTAGGGTTCAGAATTCTTCAGTTTGGTATTGATACCCAGTGAAAGTTCTCCCTGCTCCAAAATACTAAAGCCGTGTTTTTGAAGAATTTGATAGATTGAAGTGCGTATATTAAACTCATCGTGAATCTCAATAACCAGCACCTTTGTCCTATCTAAAAAATCCTGATTTACCTGACTATCAAAAATAAAACGCTCAGCACCCTCAATATCAATTTTTAAAAGATCAAAGAATCCGGTTCCTTCATTAAGAAGTTCCTGGAGTATTATGCCCGGAATTGTTCCATTGGGACTTTCCTGGGTTGTTTTTGCCCAGTCTGCACCATCACGCGTAGATTTACCAATATCAAAACGTTTTCCTAGCTCTGCACTCAGCGCTTTCTGCAAGGGTTTAATATTTTCAAAATTTCCCACATTTTTAAGAAGCATTTTGAAGTTTTCAGGCTCTGGCTCTAAAGAATAAATTACACTAAGGGGGAAACGTGCTGCAAAAAAACGCGATGTAAGACCAATATTAGCTCCTGCATCAATAATAGTTATAGGTTCACCCGGTTGGAAGTTAAGCTCCAATGCGGTACAGGCCGTCTCATATTCCGCTTCAAAAATCACCTGGCGTAAAACGTCATAATCACTACTGGGTCGGTTTCTGATAAAAAATGGATTGGCGTAATTTTTAAGTTCGAGCCTGTAAAGCGCTTCCTGTTCTTTAAGTTCTACCTTACCTACAAACGAGCTTCTTTGTAAATCATAGTGCAGGCGTTTTTGAGGAGTACTTTTTAGTAAAGCATTATAGCATGTTCTTATTATTCTTTCGACTAGTATGCTTCCCGAATATTTCAATATTGCACGATTTTTTTGATAAATTGAGCCTTTATTCTGACCAACCTTCTTCTTAGAAGTGCTAATTCACCTTTAAATGACTTGGCAATTAGATATGAATTTCCTCTATTATTAATTGCCTTATTCAAAAATTCCATAAAAAATTTTCATCTAAGTAATTGGTTAAAGGTTTTACAAATACCAGTTCTGATATGATTTTAGCATATTGATGAGGATTTGCATTTATTCTGAGTATTTCATTTATACATTCCTCATTCGAATTGAAATTTAATCTATCTATTAAGCTTTTAGCCTTAAATATAATATTTACCAAAAGGCTAAATAGGAATAGTTTTAGCTAAAAATGTATCAATAATCTTTTCTTTTAAATATCCGGGTTGATATTCATTTTCGTAGGACATAGCAAATGGATAATTCTGAATGAAATCAATCTTATTTGATACTGGAGTTTTTGTGGTATTTAAATACTTACCACCAGAAGCAACAGACCTAAAACCATCCATTTTTTTATAAAAATCAATTCTTTCCTGAGACCTAGTATTAGACACAACCATTAAGCAAAATTCCCTAGCATCATACAACTTCAAAGATTCTTCAAATTCAGGAATTTTAAGTTGGTTTAGTAAATTTGACTCTAAAATCCGAACTGCAAAATAAGGTAGCCTATAGTGGCGTTTTGTTTTCTTAAATTCAAACGAGATACTATAATCTGTCTCTAAAAAATTAGTATTTCGATTTTTGGATGTAAAAAAAATCCGCAAACATTTAAATTTTAAAAACTCATTGCCAAAACAGGAATAAATTAAAACTTCTGGATTGTCCGATATTTCAAGTTTATAATTTTTGCTGAGGAGTCTATAAATGTAATTCTCTTCTACAATGAATCCAGGCCAAAAATCTGAAAACTGTATTTTTAAAACTGGTTTCAATATTATCTAATGAAGAGCTTTTTTACTATTTCTAGAGTAGTTTTACGGCTATAATTGCCACTTAATATATTAGGCTTTGCAAGTATTGTCTTCAAAACTTCTCTCCGCGTTGCTTTACTATATAAGAGACTCCGTATTATTTCATTATATCTATGATTAAAACTTTTGAAATCGCCACCATTTTTCGAAATCCAATTTTGCAACTCCGATTCGGCTTTGATTCTAGTTTTAAAGTAAAAATCCCAATCCCAATCGTAAAGTTTTTGAAATTGAAATAGCATTTTTCGGGTATCCGGGCTCAATGATCGAAAATTATCAAGAACAATTTTTAGGCCGTTGGTAAAACCCTTTTGTATAGTAACGTCTGTTGCTATTTGAGAAGTTAGACTCGCTTTATGAATTCTATAATCATAAAGAACTTCTTCAATATGTTTAAATCGAAATACTTGTGCTGCTCTAACCCAAAAGTCATAGTCTTCGATTCCATGTAATTGTTCATTAAATGGACATCGCTCAAAAACTTTCTTTCTATACATAAAACTCGCCCCGATACCATTCTCTAATAGTAAAAGACTTATCGGGCCCGACTTGCAAACTCTAATAAATTCACCCGTTTCCGAAATTACATTGAAATCTGAATACACTATATCTTCAGCATTCGTTTTTAAAGCTGTAACCAGGCATTCTAAAAAATCAGCATGTAGTTTATTATCATCTGATGTCCAGGTAAGATAATCTCCGTTTGCTAACCTATGACCTATATTCAAGGAAGCAGGTAACTTTTGGTTTACTGAATTAGTAATAACTTTAATTCGATCATCCTGTAATCTTAATGCTTCTAATAATGCTGGCGTTTTATCATTAGAGCAATCATCTACAATAATCAATTCAAAATCTGAAAAGGTTTGATTTAAAATACTTTTTATTGCCTCTTTGATATAGGCTTGCCCATTGTAGGTGGGCAGAATGATTGAAACTTTAGGCATCGGCTTATAAATGACGCTGAATGATTTTACTTAAGTCTGTTATGTATGCTTCAGCATTAAAGCTTTTGATATGCTCCCGATTTCTATGCCCCTGTTGATCACGTTCTGATGGACGATTTAATAGCTCTGACATTTTGCAAATTAAAAGTTCCCTGTCATTGGATATAAGATACGGACTTTCCTTAAGTAGGTATTTACAGCCGGGGTGATCACTTGCTATAACAGGTAATCCATAAAGCATATATTCCATCACTGCATTTGGCATACCTTCTATTTCTGAAATTAATAGCCCAACATCCAAACTACTTAAAACTTCCTCTATTGATTCCTGAGAAAGCAAACGTACTTTTTGTCCTAAACCCTTTTCACGAATAGATTTTTCCAGCGCATCGTATTTAATTCGGGTATATCCTGATGATTCCCTGTTACCGGTAAAAACTAAAAATGCCTCGTCAAAATTTGCGCTTACTTTTTTAAAAGCTTCCAAAATGAGTTCGTGCTTTTTATCTTCCCGATAATGTGCAACCATCCCAAAGACTATAGCGTTTTTAGGTATTTTAAATTTGTTACGAATCTTTTCTTTTTCAAAATAAAGGTACTCCATCGTTAGGTATTGAGGAAGGATGTATGATTTCTCTTCATCAAGTCCATAGTGTTTTTTATATAATTCCAATCCTGTTGGTGAGTTGACTATGACTGCAGGCACTGCCTTTGATGCAAACTTCTCAAACAACTCGTCGGGTTTAAAAACGTCCAAACCCAATTGATGCCAAAATGTAAACTTTACAGTTGGTAAAACTTTATAAAGATAAAAAGCAACTTTAGAAGGAAAATTCAGGAATGGAAATATATAATCAAATTCGTAAGGTTTAAGCATTTTTCTATATCCCCATATATACTTCATACTCCAAACCAGCCTTTTGATATTGCGATAACTCAATTCTTTCCAACAAACTAAATATGGAGAATGCGTATGAAAAATATGTTTAATATGACAAACCTTAGCAAATTGCTCAAAATCCGGCTGCATTTCATCGCTAAACGTAAGCAGGAGAGACACTTCACAACCAAAATTTTCTGTTAAGATTTTGCTCAAACCCAAGCCTTGTCTTTCCGCACCTCCTAAACTGCCGTAGTGCATTACCAGCAGTATTTTCTTTTTTTCAAAAACTTTATCACTAAGATTTGAATTCTCCAATTCTTAAGGTTTTATTTTTCGAATTAACTTATTCAATAAACCCTTAAGCATAAGGTTGCTCTTTTGTTTTTCAAAAAAGGATTTATTTTCGTCGTAAAATGATTTATCTATCGCTGCAATACGTCGTCCTAAATATTTTTTTGAAATGGAGACTAAATTAGTAGCACTACCAAAGCGTAAAGTTAGGTTTGCTTCAATAAGTTTCCAGCTCTCTACAGCTTGAGTTAATTTAACTGGATCGCTAAGATTACTTACATTTGAGTCGCCAGCTAAACGATAATAGCCCTTAGCATTTTCTGAAAAAAGTACACCATTGATGCGTATAAAAATGCGGGAAAAAAATTCTCCATCCTGATTTATCTTTAAATATTCAAGCCAATTTCCTGCATCAGAAACTACTTTTCTGGGAATTAAATAAACATGAGGTGGCAAAAAACCACCTGATCTCGATAGTTGCTCCAAAAAATCTTCGATTTTAAAAAAAGAGCTGTAAACACTACGCTTTTCCTCTTTTAAGTCTTCGAGGCAAGAAACGCTTGTAAAATAATCCCATTTACAAATCGCAACGCAACAATTAACGCTTTCTTCGAGTAGTGAAACTTGTGCTTCTAGTTTTTTTTCACTGATCAAGTCATCACTGTCTAACCATTGAATATAAGCCCCTTTACTCAATTCAAAACCATAATTACGACAGGTATTCGCTCCTTTTGGTCTATTTGAAGGTCGATTATAGAATTTAAATCGAGAATCTTTTTCAATATAGTTTTTTACCACTTCTTCAGTATCGTCGATACTCCCATCATCTACTACAATGCATTCCCAATTTTTATAGGTCTGCGCCAAAACCGATTCTAAGGTCTCATTGATTAAATGTGAACGGTTGTAGGTGGGAATGATTATGGAAACTAAAGGTTTCTTGCGATTAGGCACGTGCTTTCTCAATTATTTCGTTAAGTGAACTAATATAGCGTTCCATTGTAAAATACTTCTTAACTATTATCTTTCCAGCTTGCCCCATATCCTTTACTATCTGGGGGTTATCAAGTAGATAAATAATATTTTCAGCCATCGCATCGACATCTCCCTCCGCACATAATAGTCCTGTTTTACCGTGTTCAACAACATCTGGAATACCTGCATGATTGGTGGAAATAATCGGAACACCTGCTGCTGAAGCCTCCAAAACTGCAAGCGGAGTACCTTCCATATCTCCATTTTGTGCGGTTTTCGAATGCTGAATAAAGCAAACGGACCGACTCAATTCCATACGATATTCTGTTGGAGAGATTACACCAAGGAATCTTATCTTATCTTCAATATTTAAAGCTTGAGCCAAGTCTATACAGCAATTATACAATACTCCTGATCCTGCGAGTAAAAGTTGAGCATCAGGATGTTTCTCTACAACTTTGGCAAATGCTAAAATGCTAAGATGCGGTGCTTTTTTATTCACGAACCTGCCAATTCCAATTATTTGTTTTCCAAAAAATTTAGGCTCTATTTTTAAAAAAGAAGGGTCAGGGCCGTATGTATTTAAGATCAGTTTAAAATCAGGACAACCCAGTTTCAATAATTGGTTATACATGACTTCGGAAACTGCAACACAATACTTACATCTTTCAAATACCTCTTTATAACCTCCTGAGTTTATAATAATATCATTTACTGAAGCATCATAGCCATGAAAATGCACGATAAAAGGCAATTTTGCAGCTTTTAAAGCCGGAAGTAAACTAAATGCGTGATTTCCATATTGTATTAATATTACATCTATTTTTTTCTTTCTTAGAGATGCAGCTATATTCTCTGCTCTCAGAAAGGTTGTTTGTGCTTTAAAAAATCGACGACGAAATTTTTGAAGTTTATTTAAGCGAACTATGTTTCGTTCCTCTCCTTCAAGCATAAAAAAATCACCACTTCCGTAATAATAAAATACTTTTCCAGAAAGCCCTTTCTTTTGTGCCTGAATAAATGTTTCAGAATACGGGTTCTTATTGGGTGAAAAGAGAGCAATATTCAACATTAATTAAGTGTGTTTTTCAATGAATATTGTTATCGATTTTTTTGGCGTACTAAAAACCTTAAACTTACCTGCAGCAATAACCAAGAAGAATTTAAAATTTCTTTTTTTTTGACAAAAGAGCTTATAAAGAGCAGAATTTATTTGTAATTAAATTCTTTTTCAAAACCTAATTGATTTTAATTTAGGCTCTATTCTTACCTCAAAAAGTACTTTTGAATAAAGCATAATTAATTTAGGACTCTTGAGAATTTTGAGAATTTTGAAATTATCTAGTAATACAGATTTTGATAGTGTTAACCATTTTCGGAATACCTGAATCCATAATTCCAGCTGTTTTAAATTATCCATTTTACTCAAGTATTTTCTGATAACAACCTCTTCCAGGACTCTTTTCTTCTGCTTTTCAATGTCTGAATGATTTCGAGTAACCGCTACATGATTTCTGAAGTAATTCAGTTCCTGATTTAAAAAGCCAATTTTTGCATTCTGAATAACTCTAATCCAGAACAGCCAATCAGCACACATATGCAAATCTTTAATTCCATCTGATTTAAAATACAAGCTGTCGACCAATGATTTTTTAAATAAAACTGCGCTTGCGTTGGGAATTACATTTTTGACCTTAAGGTATTGATGTATAAAATCAATTCCTGTTATTACAAAATCCTCTTTCCAAATATTGGGATCAAAATTCTCAGTATATTTTAAACGATGGCTTAAAGTATTTCCTTTTTCATCAACGTCTAAAGACTGGGAATATGCTAAACCCAAATCTACACGGTTTTCTAAAAAACCTACCATTTTTTCAAGAAAACTGAAATCACAATAATCGTCTGATTCTGCAATCCAAATATAGTCTCCAGACGCACATTCAATACCCTTTTCCCATTGCAAAATAGGTTTGCCAGTGTTTACCGTATTGTATAAAAGAGCTGTGACTTTTGAATGGTTTTTATATTTTTCTAATATACTTTTACTGCCATCGGTTGAGTAATCATCAAGTAAAATCAACTCAAAATCCTGAAACGTTTGATTAAGTATACTCTCTAACCGTTGCTCTAAAAATGCCTTATGGTTATAGTTAGGGACAATAACGCTTACAACAGGAGAACTCATTTTATGGTTTCAAATACTTTGAAAATAACATCGTATAATTGAGTGCAGATAATATTTGGACTAAATTGATCAAAAACTGCTTTGGCATTTTTACCGTGCATTTTTAAAACGCTCTGATTTTTATAATAAAATGCAATCTGCTCTGCCATAGCCTCTACATCTAAGTAGTTGACAACGCTCCCGCAAGTATCTGATAAAACTTCAGTAGTTCCAGATGCCTTGTCAAAAGCTATAATGGGCTTGCCCAGCTTTCCTGCTTCAATGGCTACCAAAGGAAAGGGATCTTCTCGAGAAGTAAGCAAGAATAAGCTCATTTGATTATAGTAATACGATGGGTTTTCAGTTGACCCAATTAATTCTACTGTTTCAGCGATATTACATTTTTTTATATCAGCATCCATTATCGTTTCTTGTTCTGCACTTATTTCCCCTACCCATATAAACTTGATAGGCAACTGCGGATAATTTCTCCTTACATATAACGCCACCAATAGAAACAAATCTGTTCCTTTACGCCAATGTACAGTACCACAACCTCCTACAATAAATTCTGAATCATTACTGGAAATACGCTGCTGTGGAGCGACTGATCCTGTAAATTCGTAAATCGTTTTTATTGCAGCGGGAGGTATCGAATAATTAGACATGAGGTTATTCTTTACCAAATTAGAAACTGCAATCCACCGATCCACAAACGGAATATACGATCTAAAAAATGGGACCTTAAGCTTTATTATTGTGTTGAGTTCATGTATATGGCAAATGACTTTAACCGCCGGATTCCTTTTCTTAATTTTTATTGCCAGGTCCAAAGCAAGTGCAGTATTTGCATATATAATATCAAAACTCGTGGTCTTCAGAGATTCTATTAGCAGATTTTTTTTACTCTTAATAGGTTTATGTAAGCCAATTCTTTTTTTAAGCCTTTTCTTTATTTGTTGAATAAGAGTAAGTTCTTCAGGAGTTTCAACAAGCAACTCCTGATAAGAGTCTACAACATTCTCAAACTCTTCTCGTAATTCCCCGGTCTTTAACGATACCAAATCGCACGCAATGTCAGACTGGTTTTGCTTAAGCCATTTTAAAAAGCTTAATAAAACCAGTGGCGCTCCTGTACGACTAGATTCATGAGATATAAAAAGGACTTTCAAATTTATATATCCTTTTGAGCTAATTGGTGTTCATTTGAAAAACTCGAAATTTTGAAATTCAATTCATTTGACAAATATTTTCTTGAGGAAAATGTCAAGACCGTATTTGTAGACTTAAAAAAAAGAGGTGCGCTTGAATTGCCAGTGGCACAAATAACTTGTTCCTCTTTAATAGTATTATATAAAACTTCAATGGGTAACCCTTGAAAACATTGTGGTTGAAAAATAAATAAGTTATCATTTCTCAGTTTTAGGACTTCAATTTTCTCGTTCAAATCTCTAGGGTGTGGCTTAAATAGGATACGCTTACAACCATCTCTATAAAGACTCGCTCCAATAGCTTTATAAAAATTTACTTCCTGATCCAGACTCACATCCTCGGTTAAACTATAATGTTGTGAAAAAATAATAGCATCTGGCTTTTCAACCACAAACCAACTCTCATAACTTTTTACTAAAGGTATTTTTGAGAATTGTCCTAATGTAGTTTTCAAATCAACTACGTGAGGTTTACCCACTTTTCTAAGGTCATTAACTAAATGATTTGGGGTATAAATTTTTTCATTCACTGGAAATTTTGAAAGAAATCGGTTTAAAACGAAAGGCGTTTTTTTCTTTAAATTCCTATGAGGAACATTATCAATTACACCATCGGCAACATACTGCACACGTTTTGGAAGTAAGTAACTTAGCAGGACAGAATCTTGTGGCATCTTGACCCGAATAGGTATTGAAACAAGGTCTAAAAATCTATAATCACATAGAATTGAAAAATTTTTCCTAATTTCTTTTTCTAACGGATGATGCCCCGTTAAATAAAAAAGTAAGTTCTTATATTGAGAAATTTGATTAGGTTGTAAATTAAAATTTATAGAACCGATATAATCAAAGCTGAAAAAATCACAGACGCTTATAAGGAAATCATCTAAATCTTTACGAAAAACGCCATTATATATAACACTTACAATTTGTCGATTAATAGATATACTGTTCAAAGCGGCTATTTGTGAAATCAATTGACTACCCCCTGATGTAATTATTAAAACTTCAAATTTCATTTGTAAAATTCAATCGATAATATATCAAGTTTAGCATAAATAAATTTTTAATTATTTAACTATTAGTGCTAATAATCTTCTCTTTAATTGAAAATAGACTTGCTTTAGGAAAAGGCTGAAAATACTTTTTCTACTTTTTCTTTAAAAAAATCGTACGAAACAACTAATTCTTTCCTGAGTTCAAATGGACTTTCTAAATTCAAGATTTTTGTTTCTAATAGTTGCGACTCTAATATTAATTCCGGATATAGGTTGTTTTCTTTTTCAAGCATTTCAAGCAAACCTTCAATTTTATATGAGTTCGATTTTAGAAAAAGTGTCTTAACCTGTGACCTTAAAGCAAAAATGCCCATATGATATCTGCCTGTAATCACTAAATCAAACTTCTTAAGAAATGTTGCTATAGATGAGTTGGGGACTTCAGTTATAAAATTAATTGTATCGAAACCTTTAGTATTAACATAAGAGCCTAAGCTTAGCTCTGCATCTTCTACGATACCCAAGTAAACTTTATATCCTAATTTTGATATTTCATTTAAATTCAGCACAATTTGCTCTCTTGTCAATTTGGGATTATTAACTGGATGGGCGGCAAGAACTCCAGGAAAATATAAACATGTCCTATTTTCATTTTCTATTGTATAGTTTATATCTTGGAAGAGATCAGCTTTAAATGCGAAATCCGGAATTAAATGGGTCTTTAATTCTGGTAGGATATTATTTAAGTAATTAAACGTCCTAGTCTCTCTTACACTGACTAGAGTTGCATACAAAAGGGTTTCTTTGAGAAGGGTTTTACTTACATTTTGAACTGTACCATTTACCAATATAACAGGCTTATTAGAATCTGCAGAAAATTTAGCCAAACTTAATAGAGTTATTGCTCCAATTGAGTTATGATGTATGGTCCCCTCCATATTGATTACTACTAAATCTGCTGCTAATATATCTCGCTTAATGGATGAGATAATAGCTTCCTTATAATTGTTTTTCCATTTTTTATGGTTGAATTCTTTATCAAATCTCTCTTCTTTTTTTAAACGGCTTGCAACACGTTTGAAAATATTCTTTCTTCTTCCTGACAGCTCTAGCTGAAAGAATTCTCTATAATTCGTGCCAACAGGATATGTCTTTAAATTATCATTCGAAGTAAGTGACAGAAAATCTATCAAAGCATTTACTGTAGAAATACAACCAGGATTTTTTTCCACCCTAGTATCATTAAAAATTAATACATTCACCCTAAAATCCTTTTATTATGCCACACGGTTTTTTTTAGTATTGAAGAAAAGCTATTAACTTCTGCATTTATAACTACAAATTCTTCAATTGCATCATAACGACATATATTTCTACCTCTTAAATCATTTTCTATAAAACCTATATTTAAAGTATATTTTCCATTAATTAGGTCTAAATTCTTTATCACAAAATTAATATCGAATATCTCATTTTTGTTTATATAAACTTCTTCCGTAAGTATAGAAAAAGCTTGATAAATAGAACGCAATTCTTGATCATAAACAGAGTAATGAATTAAGAACTTATTAATTTCAGGAGGCATTTTAAATTTTAAACTCACGGATAAATCCTCCCCATAATTAATTTCTTGTTTATTCAAAGAACAACTGAAATTTTCTAGTTTATATAACCCAACAAAATTTGAAAATCGAGTTTTCTGGGTTACTAGATAATCCTGAATTACATTTCCTATTTCATCATCTTTCATTACAAGACCCTTTTTCATCAAAATACCTCGGGTACAAATTCTACCCGCCTGAGGCATGGAGTGTGTTACAAAAATCATTGCAGTTTTTGAACTCAAATCAACCATACGATTAAAGCTTTTTGCCCTAAAACTTGCATCTCCTACTGCTAAAACCTCATCAATAATTAATATATCAGGCTCTAATTGGGCTGCTATGGCAAACCCTAATCGTACCCTCATCCCAGAGCTGTAATTTCTTACCGGCATTTCTATAAACTCGCGTATTTCTGCAAAATCTATAATTTCTTCAAGTTTATCATCAATTTCCTGTTTTGAAAATCCCAATACTGCACCATTATTGAAGATATTTTCTCGGCCGGTTAAGATGGGATTAAAACCAGCTCCCAACTCTATAAGGGCTCCTACCTTACCACGCATAGTAACACTACCTGCATCCGGCTTTAGCAACCCATTTAATATTCTTAAAAGGGTAGACTTACCGGCACCGTTATGCCCAATTAAGCCCAGGCATTCTCCGCGTTTTAAAGTGAAATTAATGTTTTTAAGTGCCCAGAATTCATCTTTTCTCAACTCAAGACTTGGGGCTTTACCAAATGTACCGCCCACTACATCCTTAACCCCATACCAAAGGCTCTTTTTTAAATCTTTACAGAATTTTTTAGATAAGTTTGATACTTCAACAAGTACTTCTTCCGGCATCTTAAGAGCGTTCTATGATTATAGGTATTGAAATACGATAAAAAAACAATCCTGCTAAACTTATAAGCAGGCTTACCGCCAGTACTCCAATAAAATAGGGTAGCATTGTGAGTTCCTGACCAGTTACCAATTCTCGCATAGTTTGCAGCAAGGGAGTAAAAGGATTTAATAACATTGCCGTGCGTATAAAACTTTCTTCTTTAGGTATAGCATAAACCACTGGCGTGGCGTACATCAAAAATCGCAAACCTAACGATATAAAGCGGGAAATATCACTATACAACAGCGAAAATGGAGTTATAAAGAGACCTATGACTATACCAAAAAATATACTACCCAACATCACAAATGGCACTAGTATCAAATACCACGTGAAGTGGATTTCGTACATAACTAAAAAAATAATAAGCAAAGCAATTTTTGCAAGCGTATCAAATATCATTTTAAACAAACCCGATATAATCAAAGCTTCTTTGGGAAAGTTTACTTTAGACATCATTCCCATGCCAGAGCGTGTACTTTGAGCAGGAGTATTTATGGCTTCTATAATTAACGACCACAATAATGTTCCGGTAAAGGCAAAAACAGGATAAGGCATACCGGTATCCGTGATCTTTACCGTACCTGAATTGTTTAAAAAAATCCAGACCAATGCCGTTGTGATTGGGTTTACAAACATCCAGAGAATACCTAAAATCGATTGACGATAGGAAGCCTTAATATCTCTCACAGCCAATTGTTTAGCAAGATAGAAAGAGCCATAGACATCTTTAAATATATCACCTATAAGGTTGAGAAATGATATCGTATTTTTACTGGTATAGGTTCTTACTTGCACCTTAGATGATTTAAATATTGAATTATATTTTCAATTACTTCTTAGCTCTGGTTTTTAGTGTAAGTGAACTGTCGGTACTGTATTCATAATGTAAAAAGACAAGCTTTTTATTTTTCCAATTGCCGGTCTAACCAGCGCCCAGCTTTTTTGTAAAGTTTTTTTCCTTTACCAACAATCCCTTTTTTGGATTGCGATTGCCGGTAGGCTTCACCATATTTACCATAACCGTAGCCGTATTCGTAGCCGTAGCCATAACCGTAACCCAACTTACTACGTGCGCTAAAATAGTTCAACACAAAACTGATATTCTGAATTTCCTTCTTCTGATACTTATCATTAATCAGGCGCAACATACCTTTTTTAGTGTAGTGCTGCCTGATCACATATAATGTTGCATCTATATACTCGTCCAGTTCTAAAGCATCGGATACCAGACCCACCGGCGGAGTATCCAAAATGATGTAATCGTAACGTTTTTTAAGTTCGGCCATAAAAACCTTCATCTGGTCACTCATCAACAATTCCGATGGATTTGGCGGTACGGCCCCCGCTAAAATCACATCCAGATGCGGTATTTTCGTTTTTTGAATGACCTCATCCAGCTTACTTTCACCGATAAGGTAATTTACAACCCCATGTTCGTTAGGCAGATCAAAATCCCCAAAAATCTTGGGTTTACGCAAATCAAGCCCAACCAACACGGTTTTACGCTCACTAAGAGCAAACACACTGGCCAGGTTGATACTGCAAAAGGTTTTTCCTTCCCCACTAACCGAAGAGGTAATACGCACCGTTTTAGCACCCTGAATATTTTGTTTACGGTAAATAAACTGAAGACTCGAGCGTAATCCTCTAAAAGCCTCAGCTACCGCAGATCGGGGATCTTCAATCACCACCAAATTGCTTTTAGAAACACTTTTACCGATGGCTCCCAAAACCGGTATCCCCGACAAGCGTTTGATTTCATTGGGATTACTGATTTTGGTATCGAAGAAAAACAATAAAAACACAAATGTAAGCGGCACTACCGTACCTCCCACCACAGCCATTACATAACTTACCCCATCGTTTGCACTAATGGCTCCACCGCCGGTATCTTTGGCTTCATCAATAATGATAATGTCCGAGACATTAGCCGCTTTCACAATCCCCGCCTGACTGCGCTTATCGAGAAAAACACCATAAGCTCCCTCAGTAAGGTTATAACGCCGTTGAATACCGAACAACTGTTGCTGCTCTGCCGGTAGCTTTCGCATTTGGCCCTCGGTACGGGCGATCTCATTACGTACATCCCGTAGTTGATTATTCAGTATTTGTTGACTCGAAGCCATATTTTCGAACAATACGGCCTTTATAGCATTGATACGCCGGTCTAGATCTTTGAAGGCCGGGTTATTCGGCTTTGCGGTATACGCCAACCGTCTACGCTCTTCTGCCAGTTCAATAATACTCGAAACACTTGAAGTGACACTGCCTTCCCCAATGCCTGTTATTGAAGGTGCCGGTATATCAGTACCATAATCCTCTCGGGAGCGCAAATAGTTTTCCAGATCCCGATAATACTGCAGGCGCTGTTCCAGGTTTTGCTTTTGCGCATCGAGTTCGGTAATTTTCGCAATCAGGCTCTCTTCACTGCTGCCAATGCCTATACTACTATTCTCATCTCTAAACTTGTCGAGCTCTTCCTGAACGTTCTTCATCTCGACCGATTTAATAGCGAGACTGCTATCAATAAACTGAATGGTTTTAGTAGCAAATAAGTTCTTCCGTTCCAGTTGGTTTTCGGCCAAAATACGTACGGAAGAATTGAGATAATCGACCAGACGGGATTTATTGGTTCCTTTAAGACTCAAGCTCAAAATACTTGATCCGGAAGGAGTCTGATCTATACCAATCCCACGGTAACGCCCCACAACTCCATTAAAACCATTGAACCGAATAAGATATTCTTTTCCTATTTGTGCGGGTATTCCTGAAGGATTCAGTTTAAAATTAAAATAAGGTAAATCAACGGGATCACCTAAAGCATACCTTTCATTTACAGCAGCTGCCGGCAGAGGTAAATTAAACGTCTCTTTGGTGTCATAATTTTGTGCCGAACCTGAGCCTCCATTAAAATCGATATTTAGGGTATAGGTCGAATCGGTATCAAAGACCACTTTGATCATTCTGCCCAATAATTGGGGCCGTGCAGTATTGACATCTACTTTAAACGGAGTTGAACCGTAAATGTCTTCCAGATGGTATTCACCTTGTTGCAGATAATCTACATAGAACTGTAATTTTTCGACTACATCTTCATTATGACTGCGGGAACGCAGCAGGATAATTGCGGTTTGTACTTTATCGGTTGTACCTCCCCAATTGAAGGTAAGGCTGGTATTTGAGGTGAAAAACGGATTCTGGTCATCTTTTACCGTGATCATATTGCTCATACGATACACGGTTTGCCTGCGCACGTTCTTGTAGTATGCGATATAATACCCAATACCGATACACAATACAAAAAGTGGCCACCAGCTAAGCACCTTGAGCAAAAAGCCTCTAAAATCAAAGAAGTTTTGCAGATCCTTTATTTCAAATTCATCTTCCATCTAGAGTCGGGTAACCAAAAGTACTGTGGTTACAGCCAGGGTAAATAATGAAACAATTGTGTTTAAATTTTGCAATCCGGTAGTGCCTATTCCCAGGGATTTCTGCGGAAGCGGATTAACCAGTATTAGGTCATTGGGTTGCACATAATAATAGGGTGAATTGAGTGCGTCAATAGTGGTAAGGTCTACGTGGTGAATTTTCTTCCCTCCCGGGTATTGTCTAATAACCAGAACATCGGTACGATCTCCATATTCCGAAATATCTCCACTATTTACGATAGCCTGAAGCAGGGTAAGATCTTCTACCAATTCCACTTTTGTTCCTGGTCCTCCAACCTCACCGGCAATGGTATACTTGATACCGGCCAACTTAACGGTCACGAATATGTTAGCCTCTTCGGTAAAGTAATCTTCCAGTAATTTCTTCTCGATAATTTTCTGGATTTCTTCGGTGGTGTATCCCAAAACAGATACTTCTCCCAGCGTAGGCAGACGTATCTTCCCGTGACGATCTACTACAAAACCGTCGTAATAATAGCCTTCATCAAGTGTAGACCCTTCTCCTCCCGCTGCTGCAGGGTTGAACAAAGCAACGAGTTCCTGATCTAATGCCTTGACGCGAATGCTCAGCACATCGTTGATCTGAACGTGATACGGGCGTTGCTGTAAATTAACCTGAATTAAACTGTCTTGAGCGACTTGTGTTTCCTGAAGATATTTGAGCTTTTTGGTCGGAATGCATGAGGCAAACATCACCAAACACAGAAACACGATAAATTTTTGTAAGAAATTTTTACCGAATCCGGTAAAAAATGCTGCCGAAATGGCAAAGCTTCGCTGCCTTAAGTCCCATTTTTTGGATAAAGGGGGCAATTTTGTAAGAAATTTCATAGACGTTGGGATAGCAACCGAAACAAATATAGAGTCTTAACACTAAATTATGAAACTTAGTACCGAAGAAGTATGTTAAAACTACCTTTGAGGAAAATTAGATGTCAATAGCCGATAGAAAAGAGCAGGTTAATTGGCTACTTCACTGATGAATTTAATACGATACAGACGCAGTTCGTCCTCGTCATAGTCACCATCAAACTCAGCCATAGCTTCTTCTACATTATCGGTTTCAGCCTCCAGAAAATATTCATGAAGTTCTTCCTGCTGATCTTCATCAAAAAGATCGTCAATCCAATAATCGATATTGAGTTTGGTACCGCTATAAACAATAACCTCCATCTCTTTAATAAAATCATTCATTTCAAGCCCTTTAGCCGATGCGATGTCATCCAGCGGAAGTTTTCGGTCTACGTTTTGAATAATATACAGCTTAAGCGCAGAGTTTGAACCGGTCGATTTGACTACCAGATCGTCTGGTTTTAGAATGTCGTTTTCCTCAACATATTTTTGAATCAGATCTGTAAATTCACGCCCGTATTTTTTGGCCTTACCTTCACCAACCCCAAAAATGTTTGACATTTCTTCGATCGTTGTGGGATATTTAATGGCCATATCTTCCAGTGAAGGATCCTGAAAGACCACGTATGGAGGAACTCCTTTTCGTTTTCCCACTTTTTTACGCAGGTCTTTAAGCATCGCCACCAGCCTGGTGTCTGTCCCTCCACCGGGGCGAAGATTGGCGTTAGGTGCCTCATCAGTCTCCGTGTCGTAAGCATGATCTTCGGTCATCATAAACGACTCCGGCTTTTTGATGAATTTACGCCCGGCATCTGTAAGTTTAATAACGCCATAAGTCTCAATGTCTTTCTTGAGATAACCGGCAACCAAAACCTGACGAATCAATGCTTTCCAGTATGAAGATTCGCGCTCCTTTCCACTGCCAAAGTAGGGTTCTTCGTCTGTTTTATGCGATGCGATGATTGCATTTGATTTACCTACAAGGGTAAAAACCAATTCCTTTGCTTTGTATATGGCCCCGGTTTGCTCTACTACTTTTAAAAGCTGAACAACATCATCCTGAGCCTCGTGCTTTTTCTTGGGGTTGCGTACATTGTCATCAAGGTCACCGCCTTCGCCGGTTTCGTTATCAAATTCTTCACCAAAATAATGCAGAATAAATTTGCGTCTCGACATGGAAGTTTCGGCATAAGCAACCACCTCCTGCAACAACGCATGACCTATTTCCTGCTCCGCAACGGGTTTACCGCTCATAAATTTTTCGAGCTTCTCGATATCTTTGTAGGAATAATAAGCCAAACAATGGCCTTCACCACCGTCCCTTCCGGCACGACCGGTTTCCTGATAATAACTTTCGATACTCTTAGGGATATCGTGATGAATTACAAACCGTACATCAGGTTTATCAATTCCCATACCGAAAGCGATAGTTGCCACCACAACGTCTACATCTTCCATCAAAAACATATCCTGGTGTTTCACGCGGGTTTTAGCATCCAGCCCGGCATGGTAGGGTACTGCAGAGATTCCATTTACCTGTAAAACCTGGGCCAGCTCTTCTACCCGTTTCCGGCTCAAACAGTAGATGATACCGCTCTTACCCTGATTCTGCTTTACAAAACGTATGATGTCTGCGTCTACGTTTTTGGTCTTGGGTCGAATCTCGTAATATAAATTGGGGCGGTTGAAAGAAGCTTTGAATGTTTTGGCATCTGAAATACCCAGGTTTTTAAGAATGTCTTCCTGTACTTTTGGAGTAGCTGTCGCCGTAACCGCTATAATCGGAATGTTTTCACCAATGCGTTTAATAATATGACGCAGATTACGGTATTCAGGCCTAAAATCGTGGCCCCACTCACTGATACAGTGCGCCTCATCAATCGCCACAAAACTGACTTTCTCCTGACGCAGGAAATCGACATGTTCATCTTTGGTTAAAGATTCCGGAGCTACATAAAGAAGTTTGGTAATCCCGTTTGATATATCCTCCTTCACCTGTTTAATCTCCCCTTTAGTAAGGGAAGAATTGAGCACGTGAGCAATCCCGTGTTCTTTTGAAATGCCTCGTAAGGCATCAACCTGATTTTTCATCAGCGCAATCAACGGGCTCACCACTATTGCCGTACCTTCCTGAATAAGTGCTGGCAACTGGTAACAGAGGGATTTCCCGCCACCGGTAGGCATGATTACGAATGTATGCTTTCCATTTACTATGCTTGTAATAACATCTTCCTGGAGCCCCTTAAATTTGCTGAAACCAAAATATTTCTTGAGGGCTTCGTGTAAGTCTATTTCGCTTGAATTCATTAATGCTTCTTCAATTTTGCATACATTTGTATCCTAAATATAGTAATTTCTACTCCACAAACAAACGGCTTAATCCCATTACTTTTGAATAACTACGAGCAGATTTTAAAAAATGCCAGACACACCCTGAGTATCGAGCATCAAGCCATCGGTTTGCTGACAGAGTTATTGGATGACGATTTCGCCAAAGCGGTCCTTGCTATTTTTAACGCAAAAGGCCGGGTAATTATTACCGGAGTGGGCAAAAGTGCCATTATTGCAAAGAAAATCGTAGCCACTTTAAATTCCACCGGAACTCCAGCTGTTTTTATGCACGCAGCAGATGCGATACATGGTGATCTGGGAACTATTCTTGACGAAGACATTGTGCTATGCCTTTCTAATAGCGGCAGCACACCCGAAATTAAGGTTCTAATCCCTTTAATACGAAGCCGGAAAAATAAGATCATTGGTATGACCTCAAATAAAGAATCGTTTCTGGCTAAACAGGCCGATGCTCTTATTTGGGCTTATGCCGAAAGAGAAGCGTGCCCGCACAATCTGGCGCCAACTACCAGCACCACTGTACAATTGGTTTTAGGAGATGCTCTGGCACTGGCACTCTTAGACTTACGCGGATTTTCCAAGGAAGATTTTGCAAAATACCATCCCGGCGGAGCTTTAGGAAAGCGCATGTTCTTACGCGTGAATGATTTAATTGCATTGCATGAAAAACCCGAAGTTCCCGAAGATGCTCCCATCAAAGAGGTTATTGTGGAGATTTCAAAAAAACGTCTGGGAGTTACTGCGGTAACCAAAGATGGAAAAATTATGGGAATCATAACTGACGGAGACATCAGGCGCATGCTTGAGAATAACGAAGTGCTTACCGGTCTTACCGCAAGGAGCATCATGAGCAGGAACCCAAAAACCATTCCCTGTGAGGCGATGGCTACCCAGGCTCTGGAAATTCTTGAAACCTATAGTATAACACAACTCCTGGCTGTAGATAATCAAAATAATTACGCAGGAGTAGTACATTTGCACGATTTAATAAAAGAAGGTATCCTATAATGGCTAAACGAAAGCAGGTAAACCCCGACGAAATGTCTTTTCTAGACCATCTTGAAGAACTGAGATGGCATTTAATACGCGCTACGCTTGCTATTGTAATAGTTGGCACCGTTGCCTTTATTTTTAAGGATTTTATTTTTGACCAGATCATTTTTGCCCCGGCACGCCCCGATTTTATATCGTATGATTTGCTTTGTCAATTGGCCAACATTTTTGGTTCTGACAAAGGCTGTATTAATGAAATGGATTTTGAAATTCAAAACCGAACCATGGGCGGGCAATTTAACGCGGCGATCTGGACTTCGATCATCGTGGGTCTGGTGGTCGCATTTCCTTATGTGATCTATGAATTTTGGAGATTTATTTCTCCCGGTCTTTATGAAAAGGAGCGCAAAAACTCGCGTGGTTTTATTATCATATCATCACTCTTATTTTTTATGGGGGTTTTATTTGGTTACTACGTAATCGCGCCGCTTTCTATAAATTTCCTCGCAAACTTTACTGTTGGAGATGTGGTTAAAAACCAATTTGACATCGGCTCCTACATAGGTCTGGTGCGTGCCAGTGCCATTGCAGCCGGCCTGATATTTGAATTGCCTATCATCATCTATTTTTTTACAAAAATTGGTTTGGTAACTCCACAATTTTTAAGAAAATATAGAAAATACGCCCTCGTTATTGTTCTAATCGTTTCGGCAATTATTACGCCTCCCGATATCTCTACTCAGGTAATCGTATCTATTCCTATATTAATTCTGTATGAGGTAAGTATTTTCATCTCAGCTTTTGTGATGCGCAAGGAGCTGAAAGAACAAAATAAAATCAAAAAGAAACAAGCTTAATCACCCCTTATATGTCTCAAGATAAAACCAATCCGGTTGCCGAATTCAACGCGTATCGCGCAAAAATGAACGATAAAATTCTGGCTGATAAAAACAAAATCATCAACCGTATTTTTAACCTGGATACCAATGCATTTTCCGCAGGTGCGCTTGATGTAAAAACCAAAGAACTTCTGGGGCTTGTCGCTTCAACAGTTATACGTTGTGACGACTGTATACGATACCATTTAGAAAGTTGTTATAAAGAGGGCGTTACGCGTGAAGAAATGATGGAAACGATGGGAATTGGCACCCTTGTAGGTGGCACTATTGTTATACCCCATTTACGCAGAGCCTATGAATTTTGGGAAGCTTTGGAAGAAAATACTAAGCAAGAATAATACGCAAAGCGGAAAGCCTGCGTTTTAAAAGAACCTATCAATCCTGGAAAGATGAAACTACGTGCTGAAAATCTAATGAAATCCTATAAAGGCCGAAAGGTCGTTAAAGGGATTACTGTTGAAGTGGAACAAGGAGAAATTGTAGGTTTACTTGGACCAAACGGCGCCGGCAAAACCACCTCTTTTTATATGATTGTTGGGCTTATTAAACCTAACGGCGGAACCATTTATCTGGACAACAAAGACATTACCAAATACCCGATGTATAAACGCGCCCAGAACGGTATCGGCTATCTGGCACAGGAGGCATCCGTGTTTCGGAAACTGAGCATTGAAGAAAACATTCTGAGCGTTCTGCAAATGACCAAGCTGAGCAAAAAAGAACAGCGCGCTAAAATGGAAGAACTTATCGACGAGTTTAGTCTGGGGCACATTCGCAAAAATCGGGGGGATTTACTTTCGGGTGGGGAGCGCCGTCGTACCGAAATTGCACGTGCATTGGCTACCAACCCCAATTTTATTCTTCTTGACGAACCTTTTGCCGGGGTTGACCCGGTTGCAGTAGAAGATATTCAGCGTATTGTAGCGCAGCTGAAGCAAAAAAACATCGGTATTCTCATTACCGATCACAACGTACAGGAAACCCTTGCCATTACCGATCATACCTATTTGATGTTTGAAGGAAATATTCTTAAGCACGGGGTACCCGAAGAGCTAGCTGCAGACGAGATGGTACGTAAAGTGTACCTGGGTCAAAACTTTGAGCTGCGTAAGAAGAAACTGTTTCAATAGATCCCGAAACAGTTCAACATCTTTTTTTTCTACTTGTATTTGCTATTTAAGAGCCTTAGGCAGTAATGGTCTAACTGTCCATGTTTATTAAAAGGCTGTCGTTTTTAAGGTATATATTTTGCTTAGTGCACAGTGATTATTCACCATTATTCCATCCAATTGTTAAAATAGTAAATCTTTTCGTCTAGGGAGAGTAGCAAAGGTACTTTGTATAAAAAGTCGCCAAAAATGAAATAAGCGTTTTGAAACTAGGATCGAAGCTTTAATTGAGATCAGAACAAATGACTGTCATATTGTTAATAAAATCTTAAATTCAGGCTTTTTAAAATCCGTTTTTATACTCTCTTCATACTCTATCCTAGGCTTTGCTATGCCTTTGACTGGGAGTTGCCCTGCTCGAGCCTAGGTTTTAATGCTACAAATCTGTTTCTGACAATCCTAAATCTCGTGGTTTAGCTATTTTAATTTAGGATCGTAATAAACAAGTAAAGGTCAATACGGATCTACGATCTATATATCCGGGCTCTGGGATTTTCAAAAGTGAGCACTCCATTCTTCCAACCTTTGAGCGGTGCTGCTACTTCCCGAATTGCATCTTCCTTCTTTTCAGAATCAATGAGTATAAAAGTCGCCGGAGAGCCTTCTTTAATTTCATACGGCACATTTAAAATTGATGCTGCATTTTTAGTGATCATATCAAAAACATCTTCCATATGTTCTCGCTTTGAAAGCTGAATCACATTGGCATACAGATTGGCCATTCTGCACAAATCGGCATCTCCGTAAGGAGTAAACGGATTCAACACATTATTGCTCGACAGCGAAGTCAACACGCCGTGATCGCCGAGCTTATTAGCATTAGTTACACCTCGCGGAATGAGCTTGTCAGATGCTCTTCCATTTAAAAACAGATCGGTTGCCGGCAAAACAGTCAAAGCGATTTTTGCCTCGGCAAGCTTCTTGGCCATTTTCACAAAAGCCTTCTCATCCATCGCGGCCAGTTTGGTCACGTGACCTATAGAGACCTTTCCTTTATACTTGCGCTTCAGCGTTTGTTTGCACAAGTAGGGTATGGAGGAATCTTCAGAATCCAAATCAAAATCCAAATGAAAATCTACCGGTACTTTATACTTTTCGCCCAAATCAAAAATAAGATCCATATGCTTTTCAGGATTCTCATCTTTATACGGGCAACCACCTACCCAATCAGCCCCATCCTGAAGCGCTTTTTCTAAAAACTCATAGGTTTCCATTTCCTGAGTCAAACCTTCCTGCGCAAACGCACAAATCTGCAAATCAAGCGCAAAAGCATAGTCCTTTTTCAGACGTTTGATGGCTTCAAAAGAGCGCATTCCGGCACGAGGATCAATCTCAACAAAAGTGCGCATCACCTGCGTTCCGTTTTTTATGGCTTTTTCAATTACCCGACTCCCCCTCTCGTAAACATCATCTTCGGTAAATTCTATTTTAGCCGAGCTCACTTCACTTACTGCCTCTTCGAGCGTGCCTGCTTTAATCGTACACCGGTCGAGAATACACGCTTTGTCTAAATGAATGTGCGATTCCACATAACCGGGAATCAGCAATTTTCCCTCACAATCCATTTCATTATCTGCTACCGCGAAATTACTCTGGATTTCACCGAC
This sequence comes from Leeuwenhoekiella sp., assembly GCA_002708845.1. Lineage (GTDB taxonomy): Bacteria > Bacteroidota > Bacteroidia > Flavobacteriales > Flavobacteriaceae > Leeuwenhoekiella. The sequence continues at coordinate 345,288 of PAPI01000022.1, read as the reverse complement.
TTTTCCATCTTCAATTTTTAGAACCACCAGTCCCTCGTGACCGCGTAATTGTACATTCTTTAGGGCAAAATCTTTCATAAGCTGTATTCTTTGTTTCTTAAAAATACGGGTTTGACCCAACCGAATTATAGATTTTGCAAAAGTTTAGTAAGGCTAGTTCGCTTTACTCGATTCGTTTCTCAATAATATTTTGTGTTTGTTGAAGCCAGTCTGCAGAATAATCGAGATAAACATCTGGCGCTACTCCCACTCCTTCGTAAGGTAAATATTCACGGTGCCTCTTGGACGAAAGGTATACTTTAAAAAAGTTGCTGGGGAGTATTGAAATATCTCCTTTCAACTCATAGGCAATTACTCCTTTGGTTCGATCCCCTAAGATGGCCGCAGCTTTTGCTTTTTTAAGCCTGACTGCAAACTGCTCCGCATTACTCCCGGTATTTTGATTGATAAGCACAAACAATTGAATGTCGTTATCCAGATTTTCTAAAAGTTCAAATAAAATATCTGAATTGCGATTGCCGCCGCCGCCATTATCTCTTAAATCAACAATAAGATTATCTGCAATAGTTCGTTTTTTAAGTTCCTCGTAAAATTTTTCAGCTTCACCCAAAACCGGATAAAACCCACTAAAATCTCCTACTTTAATATAACTCACCTCTGGTTTTATTTGCTCGAAATGATAGGTGCTATCAGCAAAAGCTGCTCGCCAATTACTGATTTGAGTCGTATCTTTTTTGAGGCTTAAACTTATGAACTCCCCATTCTTAAAACCCGTAGTTATGGGAACAGGAATTTTAGTGGAGTAATTGCCCATCACTGCTAAAGCACGCCCCTGTTCTTTCATTTTTAGAATTCCGAGTTGCTCGCCTTCTTTCCAAAGTGGCAGTTCTGATCGCAATACGATCATCTTATAATCATCAGAGGAACTATGCTTCACAACCCCTATCTCCAGGCTTCTACCTGCACGATAAATTCCTTCAATTTCTTCAATGCCCTTGTTGGACAGGTTATTCTGCAAAGTCTCAAGATCACCGGAAAAATCCGGATACATCTTAAAAAGAGCGGTTTCTTTAAATGCTGCCAGTTTATCCTCATCTTTAAGCATTTCTGCATCAAATTTTGCATTTCCATACACAATGCTATGTCGGTCATTGATCAGTTGCACAGTTTCCACCAACAACAAATAGCAATCAAAAAGAGGCATTTTTGAAGTTACTTTAGAGGCAATTGGTCTTAGTTTTTGATCAAACGCCTTCTTATCTCCTCTGTAATCATTTTTATAGGCGGGACTTTTCTTAATCTTTTTGACCAGAAAATTCAAATCCTGTTTGCAATCACAGGTAGCTTCTTGCGCCATTAACGAACAGGTAGAAAGCAGAATTAAACATAAAAAATAAAGCGAAATTTTAATTTTAAGAGCAGTCTTCATCGGTTTGTGTTTTAAAAGTTTGATGAGACAAATCTAGAAAGCGATTTTAATCAAACTACCTGTTTATAGGTGTTTGGGGCGAAATACCACTAGTTTGTGGTGAAATTAAGCGCGGCTTTTACTTCAGGGAGATAGGTTTTTGAAACCGAACATTGCAAATCGTGAATCATTGTGATTTTAAACCTGCCATTTTCTGAACTTACATATTTGTAATGATCGGGATTAATCAAAAACGAGCGATGCACCCGAAGCAGTTGTGGTAAATCTGAAGCTACAGCGCTCAGCGTATTTCTGATTAAATGCTTTTTAACCCGATTGTCTTCGGTATAGATCACCTCAACATAATTATCTGCACTCGTAATCATAATGAGTTGGTTAAACGCCAACCGGAATCCTTCGTAATTACCCGATCCGGCGATGGTGATTTTTTGCTCTTCTTCCCGTTTTTCGAGGTAACGCCCCAGACCATACCTTCCTGCTGCAATGATGGGCAAAACCACCAAAAGCGCCGGGATGTAAATTGCCGTTATAAAATATGACAGCGTATACGGATTGGGTTCATAAGCAACTACCACAAACAGGTACACCATACGCACCAATACCAGTCCCAAAAGCGAAAAAGCTAGCAGCATCAATAACTCAGAACTTAATTTCCAGTTTTGGGAGTGATAGGCATAGAGCCAGGACTGCAGGGGTAAAAGCACGAGGTAACCCGAAGATGCCACAAGACTGTAAAGGGGCAAAAAAATCAATTTCTCGTTAAACCGTAGCTCCCCCACATCAAGCGGCTCCGTAAAAAAGAGAAATAGAAAAACCCACAGAAATAATCCCAGAGCAATAAAAAGATGGCGCTTTAAAACCGGATCAAAGGGGTATTTGTTGTTCATACATTAGTCAAAATACACAGGATTATCTTCCCGTGCAATTTTAACCAATTTTACCAGTTGCTCTTCAAGAATACGGTCGGGAGATAATTCCGGGAGCTTATTCATATCAAACCAGTCTACACCTCCAATATCAAAATTGGGGTCAAAACTACCTTCCTGTATTTTACACAAAAAGCACAGTTTATACACATAATGGGTTTGTGGAGGATGCGGATATTCGCGCTTGTCTAAAACAGCCAATAAGCGGATCACCTCAGCCTTAAAACCCGTTTCTTCTTCAATCTCTTTTAAGACATTTTCTTTGGGTGTAAGCCCGATTTCTGCCCAGCCACCTGGCAACGTCCATTTATCATCTACCGTTTCTTTGACGAGTAAAACCTGCTTGTTTTCATTCAAAATCAAGCCGCGCACATCGACTTTGGGCGTGGGGTAATCGGTTTCCGGAACAAAAAAATCCTGCAATTGTTCAACCTTTACATCGGTAAGAATGCTCATCATCTCCAGCGATATCGCGCGTAATTCTTCATAACGCTCAGCATCATAATTTTCCTGATTGTAGACCAAGCCGGCCTCCGCCAGAGATTTTATCTTTTTAATTTGGTTGAGGAGGTTAGCAGAAATATCCATGGAGGTCATTTAATCTTTTATCGTCTGTGAAGGTGTTAGTTTTTCCGGCACTTCTTCCGGTTTGATGCGCTTTTGAAGCAGTAAAATTTGCCCTAAATGGCTTGACTGATGTTCCATCACATGAAACCAGCCGTAGAAATTGGTCATTCCCGCTCCGGGAATTTCTTCCTGAAGCCAGGCATCATCACGCTTGGCGAGTTCTTTTTTAGTTTCAGCCCGTACTTCATTATAAAGATCTAGATAATAATTGACCTCATGACCTTTAAATGCATCTCTTCCAGCATCTCCCAAATCCAGAGCATCGCCCCATTTTTCTTCTTCTTCTTTATTGAAAAACCGACCTTCAAAAGTCATCACCTGATACAGTTTTTCGGCGGCAGCTAAATGCATAATCAATGCACCAATGCTGTTTGCCTTTTCGTCCATCAAATAATCCAACTCGTAAACTGAATGGTTTTGCACCGAACCTTCTACCCGCTCTTTCATCGCATCAAGCATACTAATCAAAACGCCCATCTGTGGCGTGTAACCTTCTTCAGCAACAATTTCCATAGGTCGCGGTGGAGTTACGCCACGGCCTTTTATTAAAATGGCCTGAGTGCCTGCGGTAGCGTCTTCCGTTACCTGAGAATCGTATTCTTTAATTTTAAGTTGCTCTCCTTCCACAATGCCACTACTCCAGCCGCTTAGCGGATTCTCTGTTGTACTCAGTTCAAAAGAGGCATTTTGAATAGGCGCTTCCACAAAATCCCCGTTTTCGTCCTGGATAAGCAGTTTAAGGTCATCAAAATAGAAATCTCCGTTTCGCATACACAATCCGCCAATACTTAAGGTTTTTGCTTCTTGATCAAATGATCCTTCAATGGTATACGCCGTCCAGTTTTCTGAAGTAGCCGGGCGGTCCATCATATTATCAAAAAAGCCGGTTTCTTTGTTTTTATTGTCTACACGAGCCCACAATCCCGCTACGCCTTCGGGATCGTCAGTAATTACTTTAATTTTTCCGGTAAGCTTGAAGTTCACTTCTTTTTCAGCCTGCACATCCATAGTCTGAGTAAAAGAAGTCCAGCTTCTTGAGATCGCGTCTTGAGCACTGGCGGTAATCGAAATAGCCGTAAATAACAGGAAAAGGAGTTTGGTAGTTTTGAATTGCATGGTTGTTCAGGTTTTGGTTTCCTTAATAGACCGTTAAACAAGTTAAACGTTACAAAACGAGTATTAAACCTGATTTCTGGCCACTAGAGAAAGTAGCACATAAAGTATGATTATAAGCGGAATTGCCAGAAAAGTAAGCCAAAATAATAAAATCAGGGCAAGCAATAAAAACCCGTAACGGACTTTGTTTGCCGCAAATCCCCAACTTTTAAATTTCAAGGCGAAAAGCGGAATTTCAGCATTCAACATGTAGCAACTCAGGGCTGTTAATCCCAACAAAAACCAGGTGTTTGTGATAAGACTTTCGGCCAAGGCATTATCCTGAAATTGCACGATAAGCGGTAAACTGATGATGAGCAACGCATTTGCCGGCGTAGGCAAACCGATAAACGAAGTGGTCTGTCGCGTATCAATATTAAATTTCGCAAGGCGAAAAGCAGAAGCCAGGGTAATCGCAAAACCCAAAAATGGGATTACGGAAATACTGTCCCAGGTCATCCCGGCTTCAACCCAGCGATCACCGGTATTCCAATGCTCGAGTTTATGCAGCATTTGAAACATCACCATTCCGGGCACAACACCGCTGGTTACTACATCGGCCAATGAGTCTAATTGCAAGCCCAGTTCCCCTTCTACTTTGAACATACGAGCAAAAAAGCCATCAAAAAAATCAAAAAAGATACCCGCCACAACCGCGTAAGCCGCATAATCGAGATGGCCGGTTGCTGCGAAAAAAGCTCCCAGCATTCCACAAAATAAATTGGCCATGGTAAACGCGTTGGGTATATAATTTTTGATGGTCATAGTACGTATTTATTGTTAGTGTCATCGACACAGGATTAGTCTTTCACCAATCCCGGTCACCCGTAAAAATAGTTAAATTCTTTTGGCGGTCTTCTTCTCTTAAGAAGACCCTAACGTTATCTGCAATTTCTGCTTCACAATTTCACAAGCTCCATATACTTTACCGCAGAAAATAAAGTTTAAATTGTCAGATCGTTTATTCAAATTTGCCCAAAATCAATTTTTAGGTTGAGAAAATTACTATTTACGACAATTTGCTTGCTTTTGACTCTGGGTTTAAAGGCGCAAGCGGTGCGTAAATATTCTAACGAATTTCTCAATATCGGGGTGGATGCCGCCTCCCTCGCAATGGCAAATGCGGTTACTGCCAGTTCAAAAGATGTAAACAGCGGCTATTGGAACCCCGCCGGACTCGTAAATCTCGAGGACAATCAACTCTCTCTTATGCACGCAAGTTATTTTGCCAATATTGCGCTGTATGATTATGCCGCTTTCGCAAAACGTATAGACGACCGCAGTGCGATGGGGATCTCATTGATACGCTTTGGAGTGGACGACATCCTGAATACGACCCAACTAATAGACGCAGACGGAAACATTGACTACAACCGCATCAGTTTGTTTTCTACTGCAGATTATGCGCTCACCTTTTCTTATGCACGTGAGTTACCCGTACAGGGCTTGAATCTGGGAGCAAATGCCAAAGTGGTACGCAGAATCATCGGGGATTTTGCGTCCAGCTGGGGTTTTGGACTTGATTTTGGATTGCAATACTCGAGTGGTGATTGGGATTTTGGATTGATGGCTCGGGATATCACGACAACGGTAAACACATGGGCTATTGATGAAGAACAATTTGAAACCATACGTGGAGCTGTAGCCGGACAAAATCAGGAATTGCCGGAAACGCTCGAAGTCACCATACCTAAATTACAATTGGGCATCGCGCGAAGTTGGTTGATTCGCTACGATTACTCCATCAAAGCAGAAGTAGATTTACTGATGCGTTTTACCCAAACCAATGATATTATTTCCACTTCTGGCGTGAGTGCCACGCCGGCTGCCGGCTTTGAATTTGGATATACCGGGATTGTTTTTATAAGAGCCGGAGTGGGCAATTTTCAGGAAATCACGCAATTGGACGGTAGTAACCGAATCGGTTTTCAACCCAATATTGGTGTAGGTTTTCAATACAAAGGCATCCACATCGACTATGCCCTTACCGATATTGGTGATCAAAGTGCCGCTGTATACTCCAATATTTTTTCGGTAAAGCTAGATTGGGAGTTGTTTCGGTAGCTTCGCTACGATTTATTTGGATTTTCAACCCCTAAAATCACTCAGCTACCCTTAATTCAAAATTCAAGGTTTGAAATTCAAATGGAGCTCAGGAAGAGTTTTTTTTATATTATTCAGAATTTGAAACTAATAGCATTGTAAAGTAAACTCTAGACGTTCAGTCTCTTCCTCATAAAAAACGTATATAGACCCCAGATCTCCCCACATCAGATTGGCATTTTCCTCAGAATCTACTTGAAACAAAAGCTTTAAAGGATTCCCCTCAATATTTAAAGGCGTCGCCTCTCCCTGAACCCATTTAGGATAACCTCCAAGTTGACTCTGATAATCCTGTTTCCCTATCAAACCTAAAACACTATTCTCATAAGCTTCCCAGGGTGATTCTTCATTGAGTACGCAGGATAACTTAGCAGCTTCAGCCTTAAATAAATCAATGCCTTCCCAATCGGGTAAACTTCGATCAGATATAAAATCTATTTTACAAAATGGTGATTCGACTAATTCTTCAGGTCTGGAAATAAATTCTATATTTTGCTTGTCGACTTTGTGGTAGATTTTCACCAACCAGCCATCCTCTCCGGTATCCCACGGTAACTCATCCCAATCGTAAAACAATTGAACCAAAGCTATATTTTCAGGCAACTCCAATTCCTTTGAATTAAATACCTGAAACACAAAATCCAGAGCTTTCCCTTTTTCAGTTGTTGGCCATGACTCTCCCATTTCAAAATAAGGATGTCCACCAAAATGGGATTCTAACTGAGTGTTTTCAGAAAGTGTTGAAGGCGGTAGTAGATGTAATCTAGTCGTTTGCCTGATTAAAGGTTTGATTAAATTTTCTAAATCTGAAGCTGATTTTAAGTTCAGCTCATTCAGTTCGCTTTTGTATTTCTCAATATGAGAAGCTGCCTTAGCGGAAGCTTTTTCATTCTTTTTACCGAGTAATTTATTCCAGAACCCCATAGGAGATAACGGCTTTAATTGAAACTTGAAATCTTATCATTTAACTCTTCGTCGCCCTCAACATTTCCCGTTTTCCGGGAGGGCCGGGTAAACGTTCTACAGTAAAACCTACGGCCTGCATTGCGCGACGCACACTGCCTTTAGCCGCATAGGTTACTAAAACTCCGTCTGCTTTTAATGCCGTATGCATTTTTTTAAATATAGATTCGCCCCAAAGCTCGGGTTGCACCCGGGCACCAAATGCATCAAAATAAATGAGATCGTGCTCCTCCTTATCAGTTAAAGTTTCAAAAGTCTGCTGACGCTTTTTTAAATTGAATTGTGAATTAATTGCAGCATACTTTTCCCAATCTACGCTATGCATCCTTTCAAAAACCGAAGTATACTCTTCAGCCTTCAGCAATTCGATATAGTTGAGTTGTTTAATTTCTTCCGTAGAAACAGGGTAGGCTTCAACACCTTCATAATTCAGTTTGAGCTTTAAATTTTCAGCGTGAATTAAAGTAAGAATTGCATTCAAACCCGTGCCAAAGCCTATTTCCAGAATATTAAGCTCGTGTAAATGTGGCTTTTTCGCGTAAGCGTGATCAAAACCCATTTTAAGAAAAACGTGCTTCGCTTCCTGCACCGCACCATGCATAGAATGGTATTGCTCATTCCATTCCACAAGTTGTATCGTGGTAGAGCCGTCTGCGGTTTTAACGATTTTACGCTCCACCCTATTCAGCGATTTTCACTCCGCTGGCTGTAAAGCCCAGGCTTTTCTTGGGTTTGGTTATCGCTGCAATTTCGGTTTCGCTCTTTCCGGCATCTTTTGCATAGTGCTGCTGCTCTTCAACAGGCACTTCACTAATAAAAGCCAGACCGTGAACAACTACACGCTTACCGCCCAAATCTTTCGGCACAAAAAAGCCATAGTCTTTAAACTTCACCATTACGGGATCATCAGCTCCTACATCAACCTGCATCCAACAACCTTTTGCCTGGCACACTTCTTTAACAGGACCTTCAAAGGTTACCTTTACCGTATCTCCGGTTTTTAAGTTTGAGTAGATTTCGCCCAGCTCGTAAGCTGAAAGTATGGTTTCGTTCTTAAAATCATCACCAAAAACAGGCAATTCTGCCGCTGCGACTTCTTCAACTTCCATCGCAACAGGTTTTTCGCTCGTGTTTTGTTTACATGAAAACAAAATCAGAGCAACAAAAAATATGTTATAGATTTTTCTCATAATCATTTTCTTTTAATGATTCTTTGTCTGTAGTGAATTAAAACTCTAAAAATGGTTTTTACACCTATTGAAAACAAAGCATTATTGTTAATCTGTTTTCTTAGGGTTAATCTCAAAACAGACCAGTAGACCCTAAAGACCTTATTATGATGTAAAAATAATCATTTCTTGAGCTTACTTACTTTGAGAAAATGATAAATTTGTGCTTATAAATCGCACGATTATGACAGATACTTTAACGATCACCAAAGCTGAAAAGTCAAAAATCAATCAGGTTGACTTTAGCAATCTGGCTTTTGGTAGCATTTTTACAGATCACATGTTTGTATGTGACTATAAAAATGGAAGCTGGCAAGCTCCTGAAATTAAGCCTTATGGTCCGTTGGAATTAGACCCTTCGGCCAAAGTTTTTCACTACGGTCAGGCAGTCTTTGAAGGTATGAAAGCCTACAAAGACGAGAACGGCGATATTTTTATGTTTCGCCCTGAAGAGAATTTTAACCGCATCAACAAGTCTAGTGAGCGTCTGGCTATGCCCGCTTTTGAAAAAGACTACTTTTTTGATGGCCTGAATACCCTACTCAATCTGGAGAAAGACTGGATCAAGCCGGGTGAAGGCAATTCACTTTATATTCGTCCGTTTGTCATTGCGACCGAAAATGGAGTTCTAGCATCTCCTGCGACCGAATATAAGTTTATTATCATTTGTGCACCCGCTCAGGCCTATTACAGTGACAAAGTACGCGTACTTTTTGCAGATCACTATAGCCGTTCTGCAGATGGCGGTGTGGGTTACGCTAAAGCTGCCGGTAACTATGCAGCGCAATTTTACCCTACCGAACTTGCCAAAGAAAAAGGTTACAATCAGGTGGTATGGACAGACGCAAGCACGCACGAATACCTGGAAGAAGCCGGTACGATGAACGTATTTTTTCGCGTGAACGATACCTTGCTAACCGCGCCTACCAGCGATCGTATTCTTGACGGTATTACCCGTAAAAGTTTAATCGAGCTCGCGCGCAGTCAGGGTATCAACGTAGAGGTACGCCCCGTAAAAGTTTCTGAAATTGTGGAGGCCGCTGAAAACGGTTCGCTAAAGGAAATGTTTGGTGCCGGTACCGCAGCAGTGATCTCTATAATCTCGGGCTTCACGCATAAAGACAAGCAGTTTGATTTGCCTGAGCTTGATGATGCGTATGCTCCAAAACTGAAAAAACAATTAACCGAATTACAGGCCAATCGCGCCGAAGATCCATTTGGATGGCGTTATTCGGTTCCTGGCATTGAGGTATAGTTTTTAGAATAATTTCGCATTCGCAGAAAACCAATAAAACCCAAAGCAGCTATGATTTGCTTTGGGTTTTGTGTTTGTAGACTTTAGGTGTATTTTTGCACCTCATTTTTAAACCGAAGACATGCAAGACGGAATATATGCCAAATTTCATACGCCAAAAGGCGAAATTCTGGTAAAACTAGAGCACGAAAAAACTCCCGGAACGGTTGGTAACTTTGTTGCCCTGGCCGAAGGAAACCTCGAAAACTCCGCTAAAAAACAAGGAACACCCTATTACGACGGATTGAAATTTCACCGTGTAATCCCCGATTTTATGATTCAGGGAGGTTGCCCACAGGGAACCGGTACCGGAAATCCCGGTTACCAATTTGATGATGAATTTGATGCTTCCTTAAAGCACGATGCACCCGGAAAACTCTCTATGGCAAACGCAGGGCCGGGAACAAACGGAAGTCAGTTTTTTATTACCCATACCGCAACTCCCTGGTTAGACGGCAAACACACCGTTTTTGGAAGTGTTGTTGAAGGTCAGGATGTGGTTGATGTTATCGCTCAGGGTGATAAAATGGAGCAGGTAGAAATCATTCGCGTAGGTGATGAAGCCGAAAAGTTTAACGCAGTGGAAGCCTTCAGAACTTTTGAAGGTGCTCGTGAAAAGCGTATCGCAGCTGAGCGTGCAGCAAAAGCAGAAGCTCTTGATAAACTGAGTGAAGGTTTTAAAGAAACTAAAAGCGGTTTACGCTATCAAATCATTCAGGAAGGTAACGGTAAAAAAGCTGAAGCCGGTAAAATGGTATCGGTACATTATAAAGGTCAGTTGGCTGACGGCACTGTATTTGACTCTTCCTATAAAAGAAATCAGCCTTTAGATTTTCAGGTAGGTGTAGGTCAGGTGATCGCCGGTTGGGATGAAGGTATTGGTTTGCTAAAAGTGGGTGACAAAGCCCGTTTTGTAATACCTTCAGATTTAGGCTACGGAAGTCGCGGTGCAGGTGGCGTTATCCCGCCCGATGCGATTTTGGTTTTTGACGTAGAATTGATGGACGTTAAGTAAACTTTCAATCACTATAAAATAAAGGCCGTCTGAAAAGATGGCCTTTTTGATTTTCTGCTTTCAATTAATCATTTAGTATTCTGCCTTTTAGCTTTCAAGCTTAATCCCATTTGTGCTTTTATTCCTGATTGCTTATTTTAAAGGAACTAATAACCAAAAAATTAGAACCAATGGGAAAAGGAGATCAAAAGACCAAGCGCGGAAAAATACACCGCGGCACTTACGGCAAACTCAGACCAAAAAAAGGAAAGAAGAACCCCGCAACGACCGCTGATGTGCCTACAAAACAGACCGCTACCAAAACCAAAGAGGCCGGCAAAGCGACCTCTGATAAAAGTTTAGCAGATAAAAAACCTTAGGTTTTAACGCACAAAAACGAGTTCGTTTTTTTCTAAATCGGAGTATTGCTCGCTAAAGCCATACCCGTCATAATCAAAGCCCTTAAGGTCTTCTATGGTCTGTACATCCTTATCTATCACGTACCGCACCATAGAACCACGGGCTTTTTTAGCGTAAAAGGATATAATTTTAAGTTTTCCGTTTTTATAGTCTTTAAAAACCGGAGTGATTACCGGTACCTTTAATTTTTCCGGCTTAACTGATTTAAAATATTCTTGGCTCGCAAGGTTTAAAAACAACTCGTCTTCTTTAAGTTCTTTATTAAGCGCATCCGTGATTTTTTCGCCCCAAAACTCATAAAGATCTTCGTTATGACCACTCTTGAGTTTCGTTCCCATCTCTAAACGATAAGGCTGCATCAAATCAAAAGGTTTCAAGACGCCGTAAAGTCCGCTAAGAATACGCAGGGTATCCTGAAGTTTATCCAGTTTTTCGGTTGGAATGGTATACGCATCAAGACCCGTGTACACATCGCCGTCAAAGGCAAAAACTGCGGGACGAGAATTCTTTTTAGTAAAAGGTGTGGTAAATTCTTTATAGCGCTGGTAATTGAGGTCGGCCAGCTTATCGCTGATGCTCATCAATTCTGAAATCTCCGCTTTTGTTTTACGCTCCAGCTTTTTGCTTAAGGTTTCAGCCTCTTCCAGGAACTGAGGTTGGGTTGCCCGTGTTGTGGGTAGCTTATCTTCATAATTCAAGGATTTTGCGGGCGAAACAACTGCTTTCATAACTAGTGATTTTTAACAAAAATAAACATTCGTAAAAAGCTATTGAACGGCTTTTGATAAGTTTTGGCAATTGGGGGATAGACTTGAGATGTGAGATCTTAGATTTGAGACTTGAGATGCTAGACGTTAGACAGGAGATAAAAGAGAAGAGAGTAAAGACCTAAAAAAACTGAAAATGAAATCTTACCATAACCTTAATAACAACTTTTCACTTCTCACTTGCAACCTCTAACCAACCAGGCTTTTACGCACATCGCTTTCAACCAGGCCATCACGTAATCTTATAACACGATGTGCGTGCTCGGCGATATCTTCTTCGTGGGTAACCAGAATTACGGTATTTCCGGCAGCGTGAATGGCATCAAACAAATTCATAATTTCAACCGAAGTCTTGGAGTCCAGGTTTCCGGTAGGCTCATCAGCCAAAATAATGGAAGGTTTATTAACCAAAGCCCGGCCTACAGCTACACGCTGACGCTGACCTCCAGAAAGTTGATTGGGTTTATGATCCATACGATCGGCAAGGCCTACATCGGTAAGCACTTCACTGGCTCTCGCGTGACGTTCGGTTTTTGAATAGCCGGCGTATACCATAGGCAACGCTACATTATCAAGTGCTGTGGTACGTGGTAGGAGGTTAAATGTTTGAAACACAAAACCGATTTCTTTGTTGCGCACTTCAGCGAGTTCGTCATCAGTCATCGAGCTTACATCCCTATTGTTGAGCACATATCGGCCTGACGTTGGAGTATCTAAACACCCCAAAAGGTTCATTAGAGTCGATTTACCCGATCCTGAAGGCCCCATTATGGCTACATACTCTCCCTTTTCAATCTTGAGGTCAATACCCTTAAGCACGTGTACAATTTCATTACCCAAAGGAAAATCACGCTTAATGTTGGTTATGTCGATAAGGCTGCTCATAAAATCCGGTTTACTGAAAAATAATCGATTTTGATCTATTTGTAGCTAAATAGCCAGAGGAGTTACAAAATTTCCAAACGAATCTTAAAATGTTCTTTGACCTGCTCTGCTCTGAAAAACACAAAACCCAGCCAAAAACAATCTACCGTCACCCGCACTTTGGGGTGTTGTTTAATCAGTTCCCAGGCTTCGGTCATTCCTTCAGACCAGTAGATATCATCAAAAATCCAGATGCTATCGTTGTGTGCAGTAACCAGTAATTCCTCAAAATAGGCTAGCGTTGCTTCCTTGCTGTGATTGCCGTCAAAATAGATTAAGTCGAATTGCTTTTGGCTTTGTTCAGGAAGCGTATCTTTAAAATTGCCAACTTCGAGAATCGTATTAGCAAATCCTGCTTGGGCTAAATGCTTTCCGGCAATCCCGGCGGTTTGTTTACAGCCCTCTAACGATAATACATTTCCCTCTTTGAAAGTAGCAAGTCCGGCCGTTGCAAGACCAACCGATGTACCCAATTCTAAAATGCGTTTAGACTCAAAATAGCTTACCACCCTTGCCAGCAATTTCATACGCTTATAAGTTGCTCCGGCGTGTTTAGCAATGTCTTTTACCTTCCGGGTATTACTTTTAAAAACACGTGAGCCGGCACCAAAATCGGTTACTTTGATTACCTCATCCGATTTTAAAAGACCTGATCTATAATCTCTTAAAGTGGAATACCACTCGTGATTTTTGCGATCGTACAAACATTGGGTCACAAAAGCATACACAAAGGGCGAATGCACCCCGTGCTGATTGGTAGCTTTCCGCAGAAATTTTAAATATGCTTTTGCGGTATAGAACATTTTAGGTTTCAGATTTTTAAAGCTGTTAAAAAAGAATGAATCGTTGAATCTTAAAAAAATACTTTTCACTTTTCACTTTCCACCTTTCACTCCTCACCTTTCAAATTATCAATCTCTAGCTTTCCATTTTCGCGCCCAGTTCAAACCAGCGCTCTGTAAACTCATCAATTTTATCCTGAATGTCTTGCAACTCGATAGAGCGCTTGTTGATTTCGTCGCCAGACAAATCCGGATTTAGAAATTCGGCTTCCTTGGCGACTTTCTCTTTTTCAAGTTTGGCAATATCCCGTTCCAGGCGGTTGTATTCTTTTTGCTCGTTATAGGAAAGTGTGTTATTCTGAGTTTTCCAGTTATCTTTTGTGGTTTCTTTAGCAGCTTCCGGTTTCTTCTCTTCTTCCTGAACCAACGCTGGTCCTGCATCATAAGCTCTGAAATCAGAATAGTTACCCGGAAAATCTTCAACCTCACCCTGCCCTCTAAACACAAAGAGGTGATCTACAATTTTATCCATAAAATAGCGGTCGTGAGATACGACCAGCAGGCAACCCGGAAAATCAAGTAAAAAACTTTCGAGCACATTAAGCGTCACAATATCCAAATCGTTAGTGGGCTCATCCAGAATTAAAAAGTTGGGATTCTGAATCAAAACCGTACAGAGGTATAAACGCTTACGCTCTCCTCCACTTAACTTTTCAACAAAGTCGTATTGTTTTTTACGGTCAAACAAAAAACGCTCGAGCAACTGCCCGGCAGAAATTTGGCGTCCTTTCTTAAGCGGAATATACTCGCCAAACTCTTTGATGACCTCAATAACCTTCTGTCCAGGTTTAATATCAATTCCTCTCTGAGTATAGTAGCCAAACTGAATGGTTTCCCCAATCACAATCTTTCCTCCATCGGGTTGCATTTGTCCGGTAAGAATGTTTAAAAAGGTTGATTTTCCGGTTCCATTTTTACCGATGATCCCTATGCGTTCCCCGCGTTGAAAGTTGTAGTCAAACTTGTCTAGAATCACGCGGTCTTTAAAGGATTTTGAAACTTTATGCAGCTCTACAATCTTGCTGCCCAAACGCTCCATATTGAGTTCGAGTTGCACCTCGTGATCGTTACGGCGTTTGGATGCACGATCTTTAATCTCAGCAAAATCGTCAATTCGGGATTTTGATTTGGTGGTACGTGCCTTGGGCTGGCGGCGCATCCATTCCAGTTCTTTTTTAAAGAGTTGCTTGGCTTTTCCGGTTTCGGTCTCCTCATTTGCGATACGCGCATCTCGTTTTTCCAGGTAATAGGCGTAATTTCCTTTATAACTGTAGAGCTGACCTTCGTCAAGCTCGATGATTTCATTACACACCCGCTCCAGAAAATAGCGATCGTGTGTGACCATAAAGAGCGTAAAATTTTCTTTTGCGAAAAAAGCTTCGAGCCATTCGATCATTTCCAGATCGAGGTGGTTGGTAGGCTCATCAAGTATTAGCAGATCGGGTTTACTAAGGAGCATATTGGCCAAAGCCAGACGTTTTTTTTGTCCACCGCTCAGTTTTTCGACTTTGCGATCCAGATCGTCAAGCTTTAGCTGAAATAAAATCTGCGTATACTGGGTTTCAAAATCCCAGGCCTGATGCGCTTCCATCTGGTCAAATGCTTTTTGATAGGCTTCAGCGTCTTCCATATTTTGAAGTGCATGCTCGTAAGCCGAAATCACTTTCAGGATTTCGTTGTCACTATCTAAAATGGTTTCTTCCACCGTAAGATTGGGATCCAAATTGGGTTCCTGAGGTAAAAAAGCGACTTTAATTCCCTTTCGGAAAATCACCTGACCACTATCGGGGTTTTCGGCACCCGCCAAAATATCAAGCATCGAGGTTTTACCGGTACCGTTCTTGGCGACCAGACCTATTTTTTGACCTTCGTTAATACCAAATGACAAATCTCTAAACAGAACCCTTTCGCCGAAGGCTTTAGAAATCGATTCTACCGAAACATAATTGATTGCGCTCATAGGCTGCGAATTTAGCTTTTATAAACGGGAAAAACCCACGTAGGGTCAGACCCAAAAGGCATTTGTTGGGAAGATTTTTCAACTACAAGGAAAGCCGCGGTGACATATATCCTTTTGCGGCACAAATAAACCGCTTTACTTGGCTAAGATTTCGGCAATATTGGGTTTAAAATAGGAAGGGCCTTTAAGCACTTTACCATCCTCCCGGTAGATAGGTTTACCATCTGCACCCAACTTACTCATATTGCTGCGCTGAATTTCATCAAACACCTCCTCGATTTTATGCTGCATGCCGTGCTCGAGGATGGTTCCGCAAAGAATGTAAAGCATATCACCCAGCGCATCTGCCACTTCAGTAAGATCGTTATTGTTAGCGGCCTCAAGGTATTCTTCGTTTTCTTCGCGCATCAACTCAAAACGCAGCTGGTTTTTGGCTCTTCCTAAATCTGCTGTGGGGGTTTCGCGGATACCTAATCCAAATGAGGTGTGAAATTCGTGTACTGCTGCCAGTCTTTTTTTCATCGTTTTATTTTAAGGTGTTATTCTTAATGTGTAAATGACCAAAAAACAAGTCTTTGTTAGATAAAGCACTATCGTTTTCTGTTCTTTATGACTTAATTTTGCCCAAAAATACTCATAATGTTTAGTACCGGTCAGATCATTTTTGCCATTCTGTTTTTTATAGCCTTCGTCATCTTTGTGAGTTTTAGTTACAAAAAAGACCGAAAGTTACACCGCAAAGAATACAAAGGCAGCTTTTGGGTATTGGTTGGTTTTATCGCATTTGTTTTGATTCTCTTCGGAATAAAATATTACCTGAAAGAATAATTCTTACTTTGACATCATTAATAATGTGTTTTTATAGACCAAAATGTTAAATTAGCAGTATAACCTTCCCCCTTTATTATGAAAATTCTAAAATACCTCTTCTTTTTACTGCTGATCCTTTTTATTGCAGGAGCCATTTACTTTGCAACCAAAGACGGTACTTATGATATTGAAGAAAGTAAAGTAATCGAAGCTCCTTTGAGTCTTGTTTTTGATAAGGTGAACGATTATAAAACCTGGGAAGAATGGGGCCCCTGGAAACAGGAAGATCCTACGATGGTATTTAATTATCCTGAGAAAACCAGTGGAGAAGGTGCCAGTTATTCATGGAACGGCAAAGAAGTTGACGGTTCTATGCGCACTACACAGGTAATCCCTAACCAGCGCATTGAGCAGGATATCACGTTTATCACTCCCGCAGGAGAACGGCAGGCTAAGGTCTTTTGGCAATTTGAAGCGGTTGATGAAGGCACAAAAGTTACCTGGGGAATACGCGGCGAACACACTATAACCGATAAAGCTTATTTTACCTTAACCGGTTATGACTTTGAAGGGGATATGCGGAAAATGTATCAGCTGGGACTTGATAATTTAAATCAGGCTCTAATTGATGATATGAAAGTGTACAGTATAAAAGTAGATGGTCTTACTCAGTATAGTGGTGGCTTTTATATGTACACGACAACCTCTACAACTCTGGAAAACGTCAACGAAAAAGTAAAAGAATTGCTTCCCCAGGTACGCCGTTTTATGGAAGGAAACAATATTACAATCAGCGGCAAACCACTTACACTTTACAACGCTAAAGATACCTCAACTAACAGCGCTATCATATCTGGCGGAATACCCACCACTTCACGAATCGTTGTTCCTGAAGACAGTGCTATATTATGTGGATTTATGCCGTCCTATTCCGTAATCAAAACGACACTTACCGGTGATCTGACTAATCTTAAAGAAGCCTGGAAGAAAACCGAAGAATACCTTTCACAAAATAGCTACAACCAGGTAGAAGGATCGGCAATTTTTGAAGTCTATGTCAAAGGTGCCGAAGACGACCCCAACCCGGCAACCTGGATTACCGAATTGTATATTCCGGTTCAAATAGCTGAGCCTGAGAATCAACTATTATGAAACAACTGCTTCTCGTTTTTATAGGTGGAGGTGCGGGCAGTACACTTCGTTATCTGTTAGGACGCTGGCTTAATACCGCGCAAAACGGGATCCCTTACGGCACTTTTGCAGCAAACATACTGGGAAGCTTTTTGATAGGTCTTATTTTGGGATGGGCCTTTAAAAACAATAGCCTCAATGCCAATAGCACCTTAATACTTGCAACAGGTTTCTGCGGTGGGTTTACTACCTTTTCTACTTTTGCCTACGAAAACCACCTCATGCTTAAAAGCGGGGATTTTATCACTTTTGCTATCTATACCCTGGCGAGTTTGATTTTAGGTTTTGCAGCGGTCTTTGCCGGAATGTGGCTTACTAAAGGTTTTTAAGAAAAAAATTTAGAGGTTAGGCAAAAAACTCAATATTTTGATTAGCTTTGAGTGTATAAAGTGGAGTTTCCACTTCCAGAACACAATAAAATGAACCATTTCTGCACATCATATCGCCAACTGAAAGTCTCTAAGACTTGGCCAGATTTGTTGTGTTGATACGTGAACGTTCATATATAAATCACTTCTAAAGTCTGGCCCATCGCCAGACTTTTTTTATTTCTAACAACCACACTAATCTATGAAAACCCTTTTTAACGCTTATCTCAATACGTTTAGAGGCCTCTCTAAAGAAGTTTGGTGGCTTGCGCTCATCACTTTTGTAAACCGAGCCGGTGCCATGGTGATTCCTTTTTTATCACTTTACCTAAGAGATGATCTCAAATTTAGCCTGAGTGATGTAGGCTGGGTTATGACCTGCTTTGGTTTTGGTTCACTCTTTGGTTCCTGGCTGGGTGGTAAACTTTCAGACAGTTTAGGCTACTATAAGACCATTCTATTCAGTTTGCTGGGCACTGGCATCGGATTCTTTCTTCTTCAACTTACTACCGGTTTTTGGGCGATATGCCTTGGCTTTTTCCTGCTTATTGCCGTCGCAGATATGTCAAGACCGGCATTTTTTGTTGCGCTAAGCGCGTATAGCAAACCTGAAAACAAAACCCGTTCCCTGACGCTAATCAGGCTGGCAATTAATCTGGGTTTTTCAGCAGGGCCAGCAATTGGCGGACTCATTATTGCAAGTATTGGTTATTTTGGTTTATTCTGGGTAGATGGCATAACCTGTATTTTAGCAGGCTTGCTGTTATTCCGAACGCTAAACCCTAAAAAAGCTAAAGAAACTGATCAGGAAATTTTAATAGAAACACCGCTCTCGCCCTATAAAGACCACCTATATGTACTGTTCTTAGTAGCTCTGGCCTTATTTGGGGTTGTCTTTGTTCAGTATTTTTCAACCGTACCGCTCTATTACAAAGAGGTTAGGGATTTAACCGAATCTCAGATAGGATTGCTTTTAGGAATGAATGGTTTCATCATTTTCATTTTTGAAATGCCCCTCATCGCTTTTATGGAACGTAAAAACTGGTCGCAGGTGACCAATGTTATATTGGGCTTATTACTCACCGGTTTGAGCTTTGGAGCTTTTTTTATTAATTCGTGGGCCGGGATCCTTATCGTAGGGATGGCAGTAGCAACTTTAGGCGAGATGATTGCATTTCCCTTTGGAAATGCTTTTGCCTTACGCCGTGCAAAACTGGGGCGTCAGGGAGCATACATGGGTCTTTACAGTATGTCTTTTTCGCTTTCCCACATATTTGGGCACAATTCAGGAATGCAACTTGTAAACCGATTTGATTATGAGGTCACCTGGATTGCTATGGTTGGCTTATGTCTCGTAGCCGTAGCTCTTCTGTATTACATCAAAAGTAAACTTGAAGCTGAAGAAAGCAGGGCGCTTACTAAAATTTAGCTTTACCCAGGTAACTCTTTATCAGTTGATTGTAAGTAGGCTTGATCTTAAGCAATTCGGTATTGGGGATTTCATATAGACTTTCGTAGTCCCCATACCCCTGCTTAAGCAATTCTTCCAGATAAAAGTAGGCCGTATTGTAATCCTTGTCCTGAGCCGATAGACTTATAATATTTAAATATGATTGAGACTCTTCAGGATGAAGCAGGGTATTGAGCACATTTACAAAAATCCGCTGCGGAATCAATCTTTGAGTATTCAAAAACAGAAAATCTTCAATTTTATAATCTATAAATCCTAAAATACGGTGAGCCACCTCCTGTTCTCTGGGCTTACTGTTATTTTTTGATGCAGCTTCAAATTGTTTGATGCGCTCATCCCAATAACCCAGGTTTTCAAAATTGGCCATCGCAAAATCCTCATCGAGGAAATAATCAATGTCTTCCAATAGAAGTTGCTCTTCGATGTTTCCTGAACGATCGTTTTTTCGCGCCCGGCTGTATGCTTCAGAACGTCTCACACTGCGCTGCAAATCCCGAATAGCATCCAGGTCAACGTATCCGCGATAATCTCCTTTCGCATCCTTAATCAGGTCGTAACCCGTAAGGTATTCTCCGTTAGTAATGATTGACTTCAAGGCTTCCAAATCTTTGGAATAATCAACTGCATAGGCGGTATCGGGAAGTTTTCGGTTTAGACGCTCATCGTTGAGATGTTTAAGTCTGTTGAGCATCACTCGCAATAGAACAGCATCAGGCCATTCTCCAGTCTTTCCATAAGCATACAATTCATTATCCCTGCTAAAAGTATTCATCAAATAGAAATAGTCACTCATTTGATAATAATTTGGCGAAGAACGACCCACTAAGCCCATTACCAGATTTCGTCCTGCTCTGCGACTGAAGCGATTTGCAAAATAAATATCATCTACCAGTAACACACGCGTGGCATTAGTCACAACATAAGAAAGAGCACTTGCTACCCGGGCTCCACTGCGCAGTCCGGTAAGATAAATATCATTTTGCTTTATGGGGACTTTCAAAAAAACATCGCGCATCATTAAGATGGCCTTGTTTGCGTTTGCATCCAGACTATCTAAGGATTGATGCAGAGCAAAATTATTGGACACGATTATGAAGTCATCGGGCTCTGTAGCTGCGGTAAACAATCGAGATGCCCTAACCCCCTCACCATCGGGATCAAAAACAAAAAGCACTTTAGAAGGTTGTTTAGCCGAATAATTAACCGGCAGGTAAATGGAATAAGGTAAACTAAGAGTGTCATTACTCACCTGGGTTTCAGTAACCATACCCTTGAGCAGGGTTTGGTCCTGAGCATTACCAACATTAGTTGTAAAAACGAAAGAGAATAGTAGAAGTAAAGAGACGCGCATAAAATGTGTTTCAAAAATGAACAACAAGAATTGTGCTACAATTTAGACAATAAAAAAACTGCTTTGTATTAAAGCAGTTTTAAATTAGAGGTGAAAGTTTTATGTAATTTTTTAAGATTCTATACGTTGGGCAACATGGGCTCTTTTTCGGAAAAGAAATTTTGCGAATAAAGAAACCACAAAAAGGTCTGCAGAGATTAGGAACAAAACTCTTGAAGCTTCAGTACCCCACAAATTAAATCCTCCGAAACCATATACCCCAGTCAATATTGCGATGATTAAAAATGGTAATGTTAGACGTTTCATGATTCTTCTTATTAAGTTTAATACTGATGTAAAAGTAGTAGGATTAGGTAGCAGTTTCTCCCAACGAATTCCTAATTGCTATATCTTTAACGCTTACAGCCTCTTGATGTTAAGATAGTTAACACATAGTCCTCATATGTATTTTATAATCGCTTCACTAAGCTTAAGCTTTACTGCCAAAGTCTTATAATTGGCCGGCAGTTTGTATCTTTGCAGAGCAAAAAAATTGAGAATGAATAGTGAGACGATAACTGCGCCGGTACGGCAACCTAAACCCAAATGGTTACGGGTAAAATTACCTACCGGAAAAAAATATACCGAACTCCGAAGCCTGGTTGACAAATACGACCTGCACACGATTTGCACTTCAGGAAGTTGCCCTAATATGGGGGAATGCTGGAGTGAGGGTACAGCTACCTTTATGATTCTGGGTAATGTATGTACACGATCCTGCGGATTTTGCGGTGTAAAGACCGGAAGACCTGATACGCTGGATTGGGAAGAACCCGAAAAGGTTGCCCGTTCCATTAAATTGATGGGAATCAAACACGCGGTTATTACATCGGTAGATCGTGACGATTTAAAAGATATGGGGTCAATCATGTGGGCTGAAACGGTGAATGCCATCAGACGGATGAACCCCCAAACTACATTAGAAACCCTGATTCCTGACTTTCAGGGCAACGAGCGCAACATAGACCGAATTGTAGAAGTTGCTCCTGAAGTGGTTTCGCACAATATGGAAACCGTGAAGCGTCTTACTCGAGAAGTACGCATTCAAGCCCAGTATGACCGAAGCCTTGGAGTTCTGAAATACTTAAAGCAGCAAGGCATAAACCGTACTAAGTCTGGTATTATGTTGGGTCTTGGCGAAACGGAAGAAGAGGTTTTACAAACCCTGCGTGACTTACGTGAAGCTGATGTAGATGTGGTAACTATAGGTCAATACCTTCAGCCTTCGAAGAAACACCTTCCCGTCAAACAATTTATTACACCCGATCAGTTTAAAAAATACGAGACTTTTGGGCTTGAAATGGGCTTCAGACATGTAGAAAGCAGCGCGCTGGTACGCTCTTCCTATAAAGCTCAAAAACACATCAATTAGATTTTAAAGCTATGAGCAAAGTCAAAATCGGTATAAACGGTTTTGGGCGTATTGGCAGAAGACTGTTTAGACTCCTGCACAATCATCCGGATATCGAAGTAGTTGCCGTTAATGACCTCGCAGACGGGTTTACTTTGGCTCATCTTTTAAAATACGATAGTATTCACGGGATATTTGATGCCACTGTTAACTTTGAGAATGGGCAGCTTCTTGTTGATGGAAAATCAATTCGATTATTTCAAAATGCTACTCCGCGAGCAAATGCCTGGCAGGATGCACGTGTTGAAATTGTAATTGAAGCTACCGGGAAATTCAAAACTTTAGAGATGTTGCAGGGCCACCTGGATGCAGGAGCTGAAAAGGTCATTTTAAGCGTTCCGCCAGCGGATGACACCATTAAAACTGTTGTTTTGGGTGTTAATGACGATATCTTAAATACTCACGACCGTATTATCTCAAATGCCAGTTGTACGACCAATAATGCCGCGCCCATGATCAAGGTCGTTAAAGACCTCTGTGGCATCAAACAGGCCTACATCTCGACGGTGCATTCCTATACAACAGATCAAAGCCTGCATGATCAACCGCATCACGATCTGAGAAGAGCCAGGGCTGCGGGACAATCTATTGTACCAACTACAACCGGCGCGGCAAAAGCACTTACAAAAATTTTCCCTGACTTAAATGACGTAATAGGCGGCTGCGGTATTCGGGTTCCTGTGCCTAACGGTTCGTTAACCGATGTGACGCTGAATGTTGCGAGAGAGACAACAAGTGCAGAAATTAATGAAGCCTTTATGAAAGCTTCTACCGGTCATCTAAAAGGTATTCTTGATTACACAACTGTCCCTCTCGTCTCAATTGACATTGTAGGCAATACACACTCGTGCATTGTTGACGGTCAAATGACTTCAGTAATTGGAAATCTTGTTAAGTTAATTGGCTGGTATGATAATGAAACGGGTTATTCCTCAAGACTTATAGATCTTATTTTAAAGATATCTTAAAAATCTTAGTCAAAACAAAGTATATTTTCGTCAAAGTGGCTATATTAGTGGCTTAATGAACACAATAATGCTCTTCGACAGAAATCTTGTTGTTGTACTTTTTACTTTATTCTGCTTCAACGCTTTTGGCCAAAAACCAAAGAATCTGAAGACAACACAAGAGATTCAGGTAAATTACCTTCTTTTGGAAGGTCTTAATGATATTAATACTGCAGAGTTTGATAAGTCTATTCTGAAAATTCAGGAAGCAAAGCAATTAGCAGGTGAAATTAATAACCAGAGTCTTGTTGGTCTTAGCCAGCAGTTGCTTGCAAACGTGTATTTGAAGCAGGGCGAATATGATAAAGCCTTCCCAGAAATTCACGAAGCCATTAAAATTCATCAGGAATTACAGGAATTAAACAAACTTGCCGAAGATTATTTAATCTATGCACAGATTCTCGACAAAACCAACAACAAGGCCGAGGCTCTCAAATTTCTGAACCAATCCATTACAATTTTTGCGAGTTCGGGAGAAAAAAATGCCAAACAAAGCTTAGCTACTGCTCATTTATATAAAGGTTCCATTCTTCAGGAACAGAAAAAAGATGAGAGTGCTATTCAAGAGTTTCAAAAGGCCATACAGTTTTTCTCAAAACTGAATGATCCCGGAAATAATTATAATATTGCGCGACTTAAGTTGTTTAATGCGCGAAGTCATAATAATCTAAATAATCTTGATAGTAGTTTTGACAGTGCTTTTGAAGCGTATAACCTGAGTAAAGAAGACAGTTACCCACTGGTTGAAACCGAAGCGCTTAGATTACTAAGCACAGTCGCCCGAAAAAGGGGGAACACCGAAAACGCACTTAACTATCTCGAACTCTACACAAAAAAAGCGCAATTGTATTTTCAGGAAGATCGTGTAAGCACCCGCAATCTTGCCGCCCGCAATGCATTGATCGCCGATATAAATCCTGATAATTACGACGTTTCAAAACGCGTTCAGGCTAATAAAATCACAACGGTTTTAATCATCGCACTTTTTACAATACTTTGTCTTTTAGCCCTATCCCTTTATAAGAATAACAACCTTAGAGCTAAAGCAAATGAATTGCTACAGGCTAAAAATGCAGAACTTGTAATTGCTAAGGAAAATGCAGAAAAAGCTTCGGTAGTAAAAGCTCAATTTTTATCTACCATCACCCACGAACTGCGCACACCTATGTATGCTGTGACCGGGCTCACCCATTTACTTTTGAGCGAGAATCCAACGGAGGAGCAAAAAAAACACCTGGACTCTTTGAAGTTTTCAGGAGAATACCTGCTTTCACTTATTAACAACATTCTTGACCTCAACAAACTTGAAGCCGACAAGGTTGAAGTGGAGCAGGCGACATTCAACCTGCGCAAGCGCGTAGATGATGTGCTGTTTGCCCTTGAACGTTCTGCTCAAGAAAAAGGAAACAAACTACATTTAGAATACGACTCAGAAATTCCCGATCAAATAATTGGGGACCCTTTAATGATCTCGCAAATTCTTATCAACCTCATAGGTAACGGAAATAAATTTACGCGGGATGGGGATATTTTTGTACGCATCAAACAATTGAACCGCAATGAAACCCAAACGTATTTGCATTTTGAGGTTGAAGATACCGGCGAGGGAATCAGTAAGAAAAAACAGAAAGATATTTTTCAAAATTTCACACAGGGATCGGTACAAATCAACCGCAAGTTTGGTGGCACCGGCCTTGGACTTTCTATCGTTAAGCGCCTGCTAACACTTCAGAAAAGTAAAATTGAGCTCGAAAGTACTTTAGGAAAGGGTTCCAGGTTTTTCTTCGATATCAAATACGGTCTTACTCAAAACAAGAAAGAACCCGAAGAACGTGTTTACGAAATAGACTACGAAGCACTTAAGGGACGCAAACTACTTGTGGTTGAAGACAATAAGATTAACCAGATGATAACCCGCAAAATTCTTGAGAAAAACGAGATGAAATGCGATGTAGCCGATAATGGTGAGATTGCAATTGAAAAGGTACGGTTTGAAAATTACGATTTAGTTCTGATGGATATTCATATGCCGGGAATCAGCGGTATCGAAGCCACTCAAAAAATCAGAGAATTCAATAAAGATTTGCCTATTCTAGCCCTTACCGCAGTAACTATTGATGAAAATATTGATGATTTTTATCTGGCCGGATTCAATGATATCATTCCAAAACCCTATAAGGTTGAAGAATTCTTCTTTAAGATTCACAATGCGCTAAAACGCAAGAATGTGATTCTTTAAGTACGGGAATAGTCTTCAGTAAATTTTAATATCTTCTTATCAAAGTCTGCTGCACCTGACAGAAATTGCACGGCAATAGGCAGGTAAAATAATTGAGTCTGTTTTAGTTTACCCTGCAATCGCACGTAATCTTTTTCGGTAGTCAAAATCTTATTTTTACCATCTAACAGTTCTAATTCTGTTGAACTAAATGTGTGATGATCATCGAATTCCAAGTGTTCGTAATTCAGACCCATTTGATCCAGATAATCTAAAAACGGCTTCGGCTTTGCGATCCCGGTCACCACATTTATTTTCTGATCTTTAAGCAGTTGCCATTCTACCTCACCTGTCGCATCTGTAGGCAAACCATAAGCGATGCTTGAAAAATAAACCGGAGCTTCGCTATATCTGGAAATTCGTTCTTTAATTTTAATACGATCCGATTCCGGCAAATCTAAAGGACATTTAGTTACCACCACAAGATCTGCACGTGCTGCGCCAGAGTTTGATTCTCTAAGGTTTCCGGCCGGCAACACAAAATCCGTATAAAACAAATCCGTATATGCAGTAAGCATAATTAGAAAACCCGGTTTTACATACCGATGCTGGTATACATCATCCAGCAAAACAACCTCTGGCGCCCGCTTCTTTTGGCGTAGGCGTTCAATACCAAGACGCCTCTTTTCACAGACAGCTACCTGAATCCGATTAAATTTTCTGGCAAACTGAAGCGGCTCATCTCCTACTTCTGCAGCTGAATTTTCAGGCGCCACATCCAGATAACCTTTTGTTTTGCGACCATAACCCCGACTTAAGGTTGCAATTTTATAGTGATCCTGAAGTAACCGGACTAAATATTCTATAACCGGTGTTTTTCCCGTACCGCCTACCGAAAGATTCCCAACACCAATTACCGGAAAATCATAAGTCTGCTCTTGAAAAATGCCTTTCTCAAAGCATAAATTCCGTACACGCGTAATACCATCGTATACAACAGCAAAAGGCCAAAGGATTAAACGTAGCTTTTTCACAAGTTCGAAGGTATTACTTTTAGAGCAAATGCCACCTTTATAAACGGAAGACAACATTAAAACTCCAACCTTGTTCTCAAAGAAGCATTGCCTAACTTTACCAAATACAGCAGACTCTTTATTTATGCAATTAAAAACGATTATTGAAGCGCTTGAGGACTTTGCTCCTCTAGCCAATGCCGAAGATTTTGATAATGTTGGCCTCCTGATTGGCAACCGCAATTCTGAAATTACAGGAATTCTGGTCACGTTAGACACGCTCGAAAAAACGCTTGACGAGGCAATTAATAAGCATTGTAACCTTATTGTAAGTTTTCACCCCATAATTTTTAGCGGGCTCAAAAAAATCACCGGTAAAAACTATGTGGAACGGGTAGTCCTAAAAGCTATACAGCACAATATCGCTATTTATGCTATTCATACTGCATTAGACAACGTGCCCCACGGCGTGAGCAAAGGTATGTGTGACGCTCTTGATCTTAACGATCGAAAAATTCTGATTCCGAAAAAAGGGGCGATTAAAAAATTAACAACCTACATTCCGCACGCGTCTTTTGAAGAAGTTCGAAAAGTGCTTTTTGAAGTCGGTGCAGGTAATATTGGTAACTATGACGCGTGCAGTTTCAGCCTGGAAGGAGAAGGTACTTTTAAAGGCAATGCTGACAGTAATCCGACAGTAGGCGAGAGAGGACAACTACATATTGAAGCCGAGAAACAACTCAGCCTTACATTTGAGGCACGACTTGAATCGAAAGTACTTTCAGCTTTATTTAAGGCTCACCCCTACGAGGAAGTGGCTTTTGAGGTAATAACTTTAGAGAATAGCAATCAAAATCTGGGAATGGGTATGATAGGCACTTTACCAAATCCTATGGATGAAAAGGCTTTTCTCAATAAGGTAAAAAAGGCCTTTAAAACAGGAGGTATTCGCCATTCAGCCCTGCTTCATAAAGACGTTAAACGCGTGGCGGTTTTAGGCGGAAGCGGAAGCTTTGCCATTGATGCTGCCCGTGCTGCAGGCGCAGATGCTTATATCACTGCAGATTTAAAGTATCATCAGTTTTATCAGGCTGAAAATCAGATCCTGTTGCTCGATATAGGGCACTACGAAAGCGAACAATACACAAAAAATATTATGGCTGACTTTCTTACGAAAAAATTTACTAATTTTGCAGTCGTTTTATCAGAAGAAAACACCAATCCTATTAAGTATTTATAATATGGCAAAAAAGAACGAAGCGACCGTTGAAGAAAAACTCAGAGCATTATATGATTTGCAACTGATACATTCACGCGTCGATACCATACGCAACGTGCGTGGAGAGCTTCCTTTGGAAGTTGAAGATCTTGAAGATGAAGTTGCGGGATTAAATACCCGACTTGAAAAATTAGGAGGTGAATTAGGCCTTATAGATGATCAAATCAAGGCTAAGAAGATTTTAATTGAAGACGCTAAAGCGGCTATCAAGAAATACACTGAGCAACAAAAGAATGTACGAAACAACCGTGAGTACAACTCATTGAGTAAAGAAATTGAATTTCAGGAATTAGAAATTCAACTTGCTGAGAAAAATATTCGCGAGTTCCGTGCACAGATTGAGCAGAAAAATGAAGTAATCGACAGCACCAAAGAACGTGTTGAGGAGCGTAAAGCCCACCTTAAACATAAAAAAGACGAGCTTGAAGAAATACTTGCTGAAACTCAGAAAGAGGAAGAGGCATTACTTGCTAAAAGTGAGAGCTATGAGGAAACGATTGATGAGCGTTTAGTTAAAGCTTATAAGCGTATTCGTTCTAACGTTCGCAACGGCCTTGCTGTTGTTGCTATTGAGCGTGGTGCTTCAGGAGGTTCTTTCTTTACCATACCTCCACAGGTACAGGTAGAAATTGCTGGCCGTAAGAAAATCATCACAGACGAGCACAGCGGTCGTATCCTGGTAGATGAAGAGCTTGCTCGGGAAGAACAGGAAAAAATGGAAGAGATTTTTGCTAAAATCTAATTCATCCTAAAAATACATTATTAAAAGCTCCGAAATTCGGGGCTTTTTTTATGTCTATCTAACTAGTTTAACAGGCTGTTAGCAGCTTGCCTGCGAGAATTCTCTTAATTTTAGTGAAATTCCCAACTCATGAGATTATTTAGTTTTCTAGCCTTTGCGATTTTGCTCATTTCGTGCAAAAATGCAAACACCGGAAATGAGTCAGACAAACAAATGGCTCTGCTTGATCCAGTGCAAACGCAACCCGTAAACGGCTATAAGCGCGCTTATTTTGCGAGCGGTTGTTTTTGGTGTGTTGAAGCCATATTTGAAAGCCTTAAAGGTGTCAACGAAGTCATTAGCGGCTATAGCGGCGGTACCGAGCAAAATCCTACCTATCGGCAAGTTAGTTACGGCAAAACCAATCATGCCGAGGCAGTAGAGGTCTTCTACGATCCTAAGGTGATAAGCTATCAAACGCTGGTTAAGGTGTTTTTCGGCTCCCAAGATCCCACAACCCTAAATCGCCAGGGACCAGATCGTGGCAGGCAGTATCGTTCTATCGCCTTTTATCAAAATGCGCAGGAAAAAGAGATCATTGAAAATACCATAAAGCAACTTAACAAACAGGCTTATGATGGTGAAATCGTAACCCAGGTATTACCCTTCAGAGAGTTTTGGAAGGCCGAGGCTTACCATCAGGATTATGAAGAAAAAAATCCGGGAGACCCTTATATTCAAGGTGTATCCATACCACGCTATAATCGATTTAAAAAGCAATTCCCAGAACTTTTAAAAGACAACGCACACTAATGAAAACCTTTACCAACCTTGCTTTAGTCCTGTTCTCCATGAGTGCTGCTGCTCAGGAAGATTTTTCAAAACTCAAATGGCGTAACCGCATTCTGGTGTTTTCTACTCAAAATTTAAAAGATGAAGCTTTTGTAGCTCAATGGGATAATTTCAAAAGTTCAGCAAAAAAGCTTGACGACCGTAATATTCTTCTTTTCGCATTGTCTAAAGGAAGATTATTGGACAAAGATCTTAAAGTGATTCCCAGTTATCATATTGCCCCTTTGCGTAAAAAATACAACATCCCTCAAACCTACGAAGGCATCACCCTCATAGGGAAAGATGGGGGTGTTAAACTTCAAAAGCCCCTGCATACTGAACCCAAAGTGTTTTTTGAAGCCATAGATCAAATGCCTATGCGCCAACAGGAAATGCGTCAAAATATTGACGATTAGACAGTATTTCTTTTCTAAAAAGCAACAGGTATATGCCTCTTTTAAAAGAACACATCCCTGTTTTAATATAGCCCAGTTGCATCTTTACCTCCTAAGGCACAGCCGCAAAATCCTTGTACTTTTTCATTTTACCAAACGTTTAACAGCCTGTAATGTCAGGCTGCATTAATTTATAGACTATTAAATGCAATACAAGGATGGGGTTCTAATGCTTCATCATAAAAAAACAATAATTATGAAAACCAATCAACCGTTACTAGAATCCTATAATTTGGGCGCCATCACCCTAAAAAACAGAGTGGTTATGGCTCCTATGACCCGCAGTCGGGCAGATAATCCAGACACAGCACCTACTGATTTACATGTAGAATACTATACCCAACGTGCCGGAGCCGGACTTATCATTACAGAAGGATCTCAGGTATCTGAGCGTGCCGTAGGATATATTTATACAGCCGGCATCTACAATAAAGCTCAGGTCGCAGGCTGGAAAAAAGTTGTTGACGCTGTACACGACAAAGGCGGAAAAATCGTTATTCAGCTTTGGCACGTAGGACGCATGTCTCATCCTGATTTTCACGATGGAAAAAAACCTTTGGCTCCAAGTGCAGTAAACCCCAATGCAAAATCCTATACGCCTCAAGGTTTTAAAGACACAGTTGAGCCAAAAGCTATGACGCCTGAAGAGATAGAAGAAACCCAGCAGGAATTTGTTCACGCCGCAAAAAATGCAAAGGAAGCTGGCTTTGACGGCATCGAAATACACAGTTCAAACGGCTATTTATTTCATCAGTTCTTTAATAAAAAATCAAACTTAAGAGAAGATCAATACGGCGGATCAATTGAAAACCGAGCGCGATTTTTCTTTGAAACTTTGGATAAGGTAAAAGAAATCTGGCCTGAAAACCGAATTGGTGTGCGCCTCAACCCCTCACTAAACGGAACTTTCGGCATTGAAGCCACTGAAGAGACCATACCCACTTTTGATCACATCATTGAGCGGCTTAATCACTATGATTTAGCCTATTTGCATTTATCAGAACCTTTTACAGATGTGAGTGACATTGACTTTTTGGTTACTGAAATTGCAAAACGCTACAGACCCCGCTACAATGGGAATTTAATGATTAACGCAGGCTTTGATCAGGAAACTGGGAACGCTGTTATTGAAGAAGGTAATGCTGATTTAGTTGCTTTTGGTAAGCTCTTCATTTCAAATCCAGATTTACCGGAACGCTTCGCAATTAATGCTCCGATGGCCCAGTGGGATGAAGACACTTTCTATACTCAGGGCTCTAAAGGATATACAGATTACCCGGCTTACCAGCCTGAAAAGCAGGAAGCTTAATATCTAAATGTTATGTTATTTCATTTAATGTTAACAGCTTAATGCCTTAACATAAACTAATTTAAGGGTCAGTTCCTAAATTGACCCTTTTTTTATGAAACATTATAATGCTCAGGACCTTGAAAACCTGTCCTCCCGATACCGTGCTCACTTTATAAATAGTTGCACAGGCTTTAAGTCTGCAAATCTGTTAGGAACAATTTCTGAAGATGGCATTACCAATGTGGCCATTTTTAGCTCGGTAACGCACTTAGGGAGCAACCCACCGCTGCTCAGTTTTATATTAAGACCCAATACGGTTAAGCGCAATACCTACGATAATATCTCAAAAACCGGCGTTTTTACAGTAAATCATGTAAATCAAAACTTCATCAGAGAAGCGCATCGCACTTCTGCAAAGTATGAAGGCGGCGTTTCAGAATTTGAAAAAACCCTGCTTACTGAAGAATATCTGGACGACTTTAAAGCCCCTTATGTAAAACAAAGCCGGGTAAAATTAGGCTGCGAATTTGTAAATGAATATTTCATCAAAGAAAACGATTGTCACTTTATCATTGGTGCGATCAAACACATATACGTAGATAAAGAAATTCAGGCTGAAGATGGCTGGCTTAATCTGGAAACTGCACAAACCGTTTGTATTGATGGTCTTGATGGCTATGCCCTTCCGCAGATATTAAACCGTTTTTCTTACGCTAAGCCCAATGAAAACGTAAGATCCCTCTCTGACCTTGGCTCATAAAAAACCACATCTTCCTCAAAAGATTTGTGCTACTTGCGGCAGACCTTTTACGTGGAGAAAAAAATGGGAACAAAATTGGGGTGATGTAAAATATTGCAGTGAACGCTGCCGCAGATCAAAATCAAAAACATGAATATTGTCTGGTTTAAAAACGACTTAAGAACACGGGATAACCAGAGCTTGTTTCAAGCCGCACAAACTAAAAAACCGCTGTTAGCTGTTTACTTTTTTGACCCCAAACAATTCAAAACAGATCGTTTTGGTTTTAAAAAAACCGAAAAATACCGCGCTCAATTTCTTAGTGAAACTATTAATGAGCTGCGTAGTGAGCTCGAGAAATTAAATATCACATTACTTGTATATACTGAAGAGCCTGAAGTCAAACTTCCTGAACTCATCAACACTTACAATATCGAGAACGTTTATCTTCAAAAAGAATGGACTTTTGAAGAGCGACTGGTTGTTGACGGAGTTAAAACAAACTGCCCGGCATCTGTAGAATTCATTGAAACCTACGATCAGTTTCTCATTCATCCAGAAGACTTACCCTATCCTTCCTTTGATAAGATTCCCGAAGTATTTACGCAGTGGCGTAAGAAATGTGAAAAGCAGGCCAACATTCGGAAAACTGTAGAAGTACAACCCCTGGATCCGGAAAATCTGCTGGGTGAAACAACCGCCATTCCATCACTTGAAGAATTAGGCCTAGAGTCTTTTGAAGTTGACGAGCGAACCGCTTTTCCGTTTAAGGGTGGTGAACTTCAGGCATTAAAGCGTGTTGAACATTATTTTTGGGAAACCAAAAATCTGGCACGTTATAAAAAAACGCGCAATGGTCTGGTGGGCAAAGAATATAGCTCAAAACTTTCGGCCTGGCTCGCCAACGGAAGCATTTCGCCCCGAACCATTTACTATGAGGTAAAGCAATTTGAAAAAGAAGAAACCAAAAATGACAGCACCTACTGGCTGATTTTTGAACTCTACTGGCGTGACTTTTTCAAATATGTTTCTTTAAAACACGGAGCCAAAATTTTCCATTTAGGCGGAATCCTAAACAAAGATTATAATTGGAGTCAAAACAAAGCGGCTCGCGAAGAGTGGATTGAAGGCCGGACAAAATACGATTTTGTAAATGCCAATATGAAGGAGATAGCCCTCACCGGCTTTATGAGTAACCGGGGCCGACAGAATGTTGCCAGTTTTTGGGCCAAAGAACTGCAACAGGATTGGCGCATAGGCGCTGCCTATTTTGAAAGTATGCTCATCGATTATGATGTGCATAGCAATTATGGCAATTGGCTGTACAATAGCGGGGTGGGCAATGATCCCCGCGATCGCAAATTCAATATAGAAAGTCAGGCAGATCGTTATGATAGCGATCGTAAATACCGCAATCTCTGGTTAGAAAAAACCTTATTCGATTAGTTCTCTATAAAGCCGAAACAAGACTCTGTAAACATTTTAGATTTTGAAAACCTTACGCTTCATCCTGGGAGACCAGCTCAATCATAAACATTCCTGGTACGATCAGGACGATAAAGACCTCATCTATTTTATGGCCGAAATGCGCCAGGAAACTGATTATGTTAAACATCATATTCAGAAGGTGGTAGCCTTTTTTGAGGCTATGCGCAACTTTTCTAAATGGCTGGAAGAGCACGGCAAGAGCGTTATTTATTTTAAAATTGATCACCCTGATAACGAACAGGACCTGGTTAAAAACATTAAAAAACTCATTAAAGCCCATGATATTGAAAAATTTGAATATCAATTACCCGATGAATATCGTCTGGATGAGCAATTGAAAGACTTCTGCAAGGATCTGGATTTGGAAACTGAAGCTTATGACACTGAACATTTTCTGACCTCACGTACTGACCTTGAGAAATTCTACGAAGGGAAGAAGACTTATACGATGGAGTATTTCTACCGCGATATGCGTAAGAAGTATAAAATTATGATGGTTAATGATAAAGATCCCGAGGGCGGAAAGTGGAACTTTGACCAAAGCAACCGGAAAAAGTGGAAAGGGAAGCCCGAAATCCCGCACGAACGAGGTTTCCGTAAAGATGTGACAAAAACGCTTGATCAAATTAAGGAGGCGGGCGTCAAAACAATAGGTAATATTGATGCGTCTTCCTTTAACTGGCCTACCTCCCGTACTGATTGCCTGAGTGTTCTTAATTATTTCTGCGAAAATTTACTGTTACATTTTGGAGACTATCAGGACGCGATGGATCCCAATGAGATATACCTCTTCCACAGCCGGCTGAGTTTTGCAATGAACAGCAAAATGTTGCATCCCAAAGAAGTAATTGACAAAGTAATCGAGCACTGGCGCGAACATAAAGACGAAATTGACATCAGTCAGGTTGAAGGTTTTGTTCGTCAAATATTAGGCTGGCGCGAGTATATGCGCGGGATGTACTGGATGAAAATGCCGGGTTACCGACGCAGTAATAAACTCGATAACCAAAATAAACTGCCCGATTTTTACTGGACCGCAGATACCAAAATGAACTGTATGCATCACGCCATCAAGCAAAGCCTTGATCACGCTTATGCACACCATATTCAGCGACTTATGATTACGGGTAATTATGCACTTCTTACCCAAACCCATCCTGATGAAGTGGATGAATGGTATCTGGGGATTTATATAGACGCAATCGAGTGGGTAGAAATCACAAATACCCGAGGTATGAGTCAGTTTGCAGATGGTGGACTGGTAGCTACTAAACCCTACGTTTCCAGCGGAAGCTACATCAATAAAATGAGCAATTACTGCGGCGATTGCACCTACAGCGTCTCTAAAAAAACCAGTGATAATGCGTGCCCTTTCAACAGTTTATACTGGAATTTTCTGTATGAAAAACAAAAATTTTTTAAAGACAATCAGCGTATGAATGTGATGATGAGTATGTTAGAAAAGAAAGATCAAAAAGATTTAGAAGCCCTGGTCGATAGAGCCCAGGAAATCATAAAGAATCCTCAAAACTTCTGATTTTCAAGTTAATTCGATGTTAAGCGAATTTGTAGCTTCAGTTTCTTACATTACTTTTAGTTTACTAACCAATATATTTATAACTATGAGAGATATTATTTGGCTTATTGTGGTAATCTTAATTATCGGATGGCTTGTTGGCTTTTTTGGCTTTGGAGAATCTGTAGGAAGTTTAATCCACATCTTGTTAGTACTTGCAGTAATTGCAATACTTTACAAATTGGCCACAGGTAGACGTCTTTAACCAATTAACAACCAAAAGTATGAAACGTTTTATTTTAATTTTCGCCCTAATGGGTACCTTAGCGACAACACTTTACAGTTGCCGTGAATCAACCGAAGACAAAGTGGAAGACGCCGCAGATGATGTAGGTGATGCTATGGAAGATGCAGTTGATTAGAAAATAAAACCCTAACCTTAAAAGTCGCTCTACAAGCGGCTTTTTTAATGCGGTAAATCTAAAAAGCCTTAACATCCGGGCGTTAACATGGGTTAAATCAGTTGGACTCCCAATAAGTGATGACTAACTTTATTTAAA
This sequence comes from Leeuwenhoekiella sp., assembly GCA_002708845.1. Taxonomy (GTDB): domain Bacteria; phylum Bacteroidota; class Bacteroidia; order Flavobacteriales; family Flavobacteriaceae; genus Leeuwenhoekiella. The sequence continues at coordinate 309,896 of PAPI01000022.1, read as the reverse complement.
ATTAAAAGCTATGAATACGGAAACCACAATAAAATCAATAACCAATTTACAAGGAACCTGGGAACTTCGTAACGGCTATAAGATGCCCTACTTAGGTCTGGGTGTTTGGAAAGCTGAAGATGGAGAAGAAGTGATCAATGCAGTAAAATGGGCTATTGAAGCCGGCTATCGCCATATTGATACAGCAAAAGCATACGATAATGAAGAAGGAGTAGGTAAAGGTATCAAAGACAGTGGCGTTGCACGTGAAGAACTCTTTATCACCAGTAAATTATGGAATAATGATCAGGGATATGAAAGCACCTTAAAAGCTTTCGACAAAACCTTGCAGCGTTTAGATACAGACTATTTGGATTTGTATCTCATTCACTGGCCTGTAGAAGGAAAATATAAGAATACCTGGAGAGCGATGGAAAAGCTGTATAAGGAGGGAAAAATCAAGGCCATTGGAGTAAGTAATTTCCTCGAACATCATCTTATGGATTTAATGAAAGATTGTGAAGTAAAGCCAATGGTAGACCAGCTTGAATTTCATCCCTGGTTAGTGCAGGAAGATTTACAGAAATTCTGTGCAGAAAATGACATTCAGTATGAGGCCTGGTCTCCACTAATGCAGGGTAAAGCCTTCGAAAATGAAACCCTCAAAGAAATAGGCGAAAAATATGGTAAAACACCTGCACAGGTAGTATTACGATGGGATTTACAGAATGGGGTAATTACCATACCTAAATCCACTTCGAAAGATCATATTAAGAGTAATGCAAATGTCTTTGATTTTGAACTTAGTGAAGAAGATATGCAAACCATTACTAATTTAGACAAAGGTAGACGCATAGGGCCTGATCCCGACAACTTTGATTTCTAACATTATAGTTAACACAACAATATCTCAACCCGCCTTTCTGGTGGGTTTTTTAATTTGAACAACACAAGATTTCTAGAATTTTTATCCCGCTAAGCACGAGAGACTTTGTAGTTTTGCCGCAAAAGCATTTTTTGATTTATGTGGAATTTAGAAGGAAAAACCGCCCTGATTACCGGCGGAACCAAAGGGATAGGCCGTGCAACGGTATATGAATTTGCAAAATTGGGAGCTAAAGTCATATTTACCGCCAGAGACGGTGCAGAAGTTGCTGCTCTGGAGCAGGAATTGAGTGAAGCCGGGTACATAGCTTCAGGAATGGCTGGCGATGTCACTAATGAAGACGATCAGGATAAACTTACCGATTTTGTCTTTCAACGCAGTGGCACCCTCGATATCCTCGTAAATAATGCAGGGACAAACATCAGAAAAGAAGCTCATCTCTATGAGCCGGAAGAATACCGCAAAATCCTTGAGGTAAATCTTATCGCACCTTTTGAATTGACCCGCAAATTTTTCGCTTTGCTTAAACGCAGTACTAAAGCTTCTGTTATAAATGTTGCGTCTGTAGCCGGGTCTCAGGATGTAAAAAGCGGCACCCCTTATGCGATGTCAAAAGCGGGATTAATTCAGGAAACACGAAGTCTGGCCAGCGAATGGGCTCAGCATAACATTCGTGTAAATGCGGTTTCGCCCTGGTACACAACCACTCCTCTGGTGAAAGAAGTGATGGATCAAAAAGAACGTTACGATAAAATTGTGGAACGCACCCCTATGAAACGCTTTGCAGAGCCTGAAGAAATGGCAAACACCATCGCGTTTTTGGCAATGAATAAAGCTTCGTTTATCACCGGTCAAAATTTGCAAGTAGACGGCGGTCTTAGCGCAAATGCGCTTTAACATTCAACGCATAATTTCTTCTACTTGTATCCCTGCGCCTGAAGGTCAAAAAGTTCAGCATAAAGCATCGGGTCCTGCATCAATTCTTCGTGTGTACCCAGTTCAAGAATTTTACCGTGTTGTAATACCAAAATACGATCTGCCATACGTACGGTACTAAAACGGTGCGAAATGATAATACTGGTTTTGCCTTTGGTCAGATCAATAAAACGTTCAAAGACTTCGTACTCAGCCTTCGCATCGAGGGCTGAAGTTGGCTCATCTAAAACCATTACTTTAGCATCTTTCATATAGGCGCGGGCGAGAGCCACTTTTTGCCACTGCCCGCCAGAAAGCTCTTGCCCCTGTTTAAAACGTTTGCCCAGTTGCGTATCATAACCGTTATGTAAGGTTTCAATAACTTCGTTCGCCAGACTCAGTTGCGCCGCATTGACAATTCGTGAATCATCCTCCACGGCCAGAATATCACCTACTGCAATGTTTTCGCGAAGCGTAAATTCATACCTGAAGAAATCCTGAAAGATCACCCCAAAAAACTGCTGATAAGCTGCTTTATTGTAGTTGTTGATGTTTATTCCATCCAGCAAAATTTCGCCTTGCGTAGGCTCATAAAAGCGCAGCATTAACTTTATCAGTGTGGTTTTACCGGCTCCATTTTGCCCCACAAATGCCATTTTTTCGCCTGCATTCAGTTTAAAACTCACGCCTTTTAAAACCTCGTGATCGCTACCGGGATAGGCAAAATGCAAATCCCTGATTTCAAAACCGGTATGAATTTCTTTGGGTAAGGCCAAAAATTCCCGGTCTTCATCGGCTATTTTTAAATCGATAAAATCGAAGTAATCCTTAAGATACAAGGCACTTTCGGTAATACGGGTAAAGTTTGTAAAGAAGGTTTGCAGGCCGGTGCGCAGGCGATTGAATGAAGCTGAAAGAAATGTGAGTTCACCAATGGTAATTTCGCCCACCAAAACACTGCGTATAATAACCAGATAGGCCCCGTAATAACATACCACACCCAAAACATTAAAGCCCGCACTATATGCGCTGCGCTTGATGGTTAACTTTTTATTGATCTCAAAGTATTGCTCACTCAGGTTTCTAAAGCGTTTTGCGATAAAATCGGTAAGGCCAAAAAGCTTGATTTCTTTAGCGGTTTTATCGTTAGCCCCGATGTAACGCAGATAGTCTAGCTCACGACGCTCAGCCGTCCAGCTTCTAGAAATCGAATATTGCTGCCCGCTGAAGCGAATTTCATTGATAAACAAGGGGATAATACTCAGTGCCAGCAAAACGATTAGAATAGGCTGAAAGTAGATCAACCCTGCGATTAGCGTTCCTATAGAAATAATACTCTGTGCCTGTGCCAAAGCGGTACTCATAAGACCAACCCTACCCTGAGTCTGCTGGCGGGCGCGTTCAAGCTTATCGTAAAACTCTGAATCTTCAAGCTGACCAATATCAATCTTACTGGTCTTCCGTATCATTTTTTCAGAAGAAACAATATTATATCGGTCTCCCAGCAGTCCGTCGGTAATCCCGGTAAGTCGGTTTAAAATATCAGACAGGATTACGATGCCAAACTCGAGCAGCACATAATTCCATAATAAAGTATAATCGGGATTTGCAGCGTCTACCTGAGTAATAATCTCGTCAATTATAAGTTTACCTACCCATAGAATCACCACCGGAGAAAATGCATTGATTAATCTGCAAAAGAGATTAGTCAAAAACAAAGATGGACTAACGCTCCAGATTTCCCTAAAAAAACGAGGAATAAACCGCAGCGCCTGGAATGAACTTCTGACACTGGTTTTCTTTTGATCCTGAATGCTACTTAAGCTTTTTGCCATACTGCAAAGATACTCTTACCACAAACAGAAACTCAAAACCCGTTGCTTAAAGTTTAAAGGGTACAATCACAATATGCATCACTGCCTTTACCAAAACGATAGGTAAGCGTAAGGCCTATAAACGTGTACCAGTCGTTATTTTCAAAATTAAAAAGGCGATTGGCTTCTACACGTTCATCATCAGGATACGAGCCGTCGAGATTATCAGAAAGACTGTACCGGGGTGCGAGCTCAATACCGAGCATAAAATTGCGGGCTACAAAGGTTTTGATTCCGGCTCCCATAGGTATTGTAAGCCGGGTTCGGTTGCCGTATACTACAGACTGCACGTCTTCAAAACCAGAAGACAAGGGATAATAAGCTTCATCACCGTAAATCGCTCCCACACCGCCATAAATGTAAAAATCAATGGGGTTATAGGAGTTTTTTAAAAACGAAAAAGGCACAAATTCAAGCCCCACCGAAGCTTCAATATTGGTATGCTCAAAGGAATAATAAAGATCCTGCCCCCGACCGGCACGATACCCTCCATTTACATCCCGATCATTGTCGGCGAGCGTGAGATAAGTTACACTGGCGCGGGCACTAAGGCTTTCGGTAAAATTCATCTTCCCTATTACCCCAAAAAATGCGCGGTTAGGTGCTATAAATGCTTTTTTTCCAATTTCACCATAATAATTGACTCCCCCAAGATATAAACCAAGATCGTAGCTGGTTTGTGCTGAAACTGTATGAAGACCTAGAATAAAAAAACTGCTTAGGACAATAAGAGTTCGAAAAATCATAAAATGCCGATTTAAAATAGATAACCCTGAGCTACTGCTCCCAGGGTCTTGATTAAAACTAAAATCTTATTTTGAGCGTAACCCAAATAGAGCTATCACCTCAAAACCATTTAGGTTGAAGCACTTGTATGATCGCAGATAAGGGGACGTAGAAATAAACTTTAAAAAAGCATAGACTTCGGCTTATTTCTTAACTTTCAAAATAATACTATTTCAGTTTATAACGCTAATAAATTAAAAAATTGTCTAATACAGGATTAATTATCGAAGAACGCGCGCGGGATATTGGCGACTTTTTAGTAGGTCGCTTACTCCCCTTTCGCAAGAAAAGAATGGTAGGCCCCTTTATTTTTATAGATCACATGGGACCAAACCAACTGGGACCCGAAGCCTATATGGATGTGGACCAACATCCACACATTGGGCTATCTACCCTCACCTACCTCATTGAAGGCGAACTGATGCACGAAGACAGCATTGGGACTTATCAGCGCATCAGGCCGGGGTCTGTTAATTGGATGGTCGCCGGCAAAGGCGTCGTGCATACCGAGCGTACTCCAAAAGATATGCGCGATGGCAAGGTATTTACCATGCACGGTTATCAGATCTGGGTGGCCTTACCTAAAAAACTCGAACATACCGAACCTGCATTTCACCATATTGATGCCGAAGCTTTACCCCGCTGGCACGAAAACGCCGCAGAATACAAACTCATTGCGGGTAAAGGTTATGGTAAGACGAGTCCGGTACCGGTGCATTCTGATTTGTTTATGATCGAAATAAAAGTCGAAGAAGATCACAAACTCGACATTACCGGCAAACTGGAAGGTGAAATTGCAGTTACTCTGGTTTCAGGTGAGGTTGAAGCCTGCGGTGAAATTTTCACTGCTGGGCATATGCTGGTAAGTAAAACGGATGAAGTTTGTAAAATCAAACTGCTCAAAGGGGCACATGTATTTCTTTTTGGCGGAAAACCTTTTGAAGAAGAACGCCACATTTACTGGAATTTTGTTGCCACTTCAAAAGAGCGCATCGAAGAAGCTAAACAACAGTGGAAAGACCGAAAATTTCAGGAAGTTTCAGGAGACCAAACCTACGTGCCGCTACCCGGATAAATATCAGGTCGTTTGTAACTGCAGGGCTTTGGTCTTATTTCGGTAATAGATAATTAAAGCCAGGCTGCACAGGGCGCTTCCAAACAAAATAAAAAATAAAGGAGTGATGCTTTCAGTCACCAGTTGAGAGACCAAAATACTGGCCACCGACCCAAAAATCATCCCGATGCTTCCTACGAGCGCAGAAGCACTACCAGCCTGCTTGTTGAACGGATCAAGAGATAAGGCCGTAACATTGGGGTTTTGAAAACCTACTAAAAACAACATGGTAAACAAAAACGGATATACGATCCAGAATTGAATAGCCATAAAACTTATAGCGAGACCTAAACCGGTTAACACGGTAAGTGCAATACAGGTGGCAGTGGTGATTTGCAAAAGCGAATAGCGCTTTAAGGCCAGGCGGTTTACCTGACTTCCTAAAATAAGTCCCAGAGCGTTACTTCCAAACACCCAGCCAAAATGCTGCTCGGTAAGTCCGAAATATTCAATAAATACAAAAGGCGCACTACTTACATAAGCCAGCAGGCAACCCATTGTAAATCCCCGGGTCATTGCAAAAATGAAAAATTCCCGATTTTTTAAGATCGAAATATATTCGCGTACAATCTTTTTCGGCTTCAGACTGGTCGATCGGTTGGGCTTGGCACTTTCAGGCAAAATATAAGTGATAAGCAGCAACATAATAACAGCAAAAGTAGCCAGGATAAAAAACACCGCTTCCCAGTCAAAAGCGGCTATTACGAGTCCGCCCACTGTTGGTGCAATAATGGGCGCAACCCCCATAATAAGCATTAGGGTAGACAGGACATCGGCCACCTGTTTTTTCTCAAAAAGATCCCGTACAATTGCTTTTGAAGCCACCATACCTGCACAACCGCCTAACGCCATAAAAAAGCGGGCGATAATGAGCATATTGAGGTTAAAACTGAACGCACAAATAAGTGAGGTTGCTGTAAATAAAAGCAAACCACCTATCAGGGGACGGCGTCTTCCAAAACGGTCCATCAAAGGGCCATAAGCCAATTGACCCAAAGCAATCCCTATCAAATAACTGGTAAGGGTAAGTCCAACCTGGCTGATATCTACCCCAAAATCTTCGGCGACATTGGCAAAGCCAGGCAGGTACATATCTATAGAAAAGGGACCAATAGCGATCAGGGTACCCAGGATAAGTACAATGATATTTCTTGAGGATGTGGTAAAGCGTTTTGTCATAACCTGTTTGCAAATGCAAAATTACGGCTTGAAGAAGCAATCTAAAGGCTTAGAATGTTATTAAAATTGTAAAACAGAGGTTTCATTTCTTAAGGCAACGATGTCGTAAAAGGCATAAACAAACATCAAGACACATCCCAATACAGCACACCTGAAAAATCTAAAATATTAAGATGATATTGGTGTTATTCCACTTCAGCTTGACCAATAAAAAAAGAGATGCCAATTGCATCTCTTTAGTATTCATTTCAGGCCCGAAAGCCTTGCGACTGCTTAAGTTCAATCCAGGTTTCTTCCGGATGATGATCAACATTTCCGGACTCCCGAACAATATAATCGGGACTGTTCCTGAATTTTTCGAGCAGTTCAAAATTCACGTGAATGGGAATCTGTAGACCCGGATATTTCAGGGCATACATATCTTCCTTTTTGCCTACTAACTCTAACTCAATGGGTGTTTCCATAATCATAAGGTTTAATTAATAGTTTTGACAATAGCCAAACAAAAAAAATACCATTTCAAAAACACCAGTTCAGCCGTCTCAAAAGCTGTCAAAATTTCACACTATTGAATCTTAACTCAGCTGCAAAGGCACTTCCATCAATAAAACCGAAGCATTCTCAGAGGCTTTAAGTTCAACCGGATTACTCTCGTAAATCGCAAGTCCGTCACGACGGCTCAAGCTCTGATCGCCGGCTGTGATGCTTCCTTCCAAAACAAAAATATAGAGTCCGTTTGAAGCTTTTTTAAAGTCATAGGTTAGGCTTTTTCCCGCCTCAAGATCGGTCAAATGAAACCAGGCATCCTGATAAATCCATACGCCTTCATCTTCTTTATTGGGCGATAATATCTGCTGCAATTTATTTTTTCGGTCTGCTTTATCTAGCGTAATCTGATCGTATCGCGGCTCTACGTTTTGCTTGTTTGGAATTACCCAAATCTGCAAAAAACGAACCTCCTCGTCCTTATTTTTATTGTATTCGGAATGTTGAACCCCGGTACCGGCACTCATCACCTGAATGTCACCTTCTTTGATTACCGTGGTATTTCCCATACTATCTTTATGCTCCAGATCTCCGGATAGCGGAATGGAAATAATCTCCATATTTTGATGCGGATGAGTTCCAAAACCCATACCTCCACTCACCTTGTCGTCGTTAAGCACACGCAGGACCCCAAAATTCATCCGCTGCGGATCGTAATAATTAGCAAAACTAAAGGTATGCTTACTGTGCAGCCAGCCGTGATTGGCATCACCACGGGTATCTGCTTTATGAAGAACTGCTTTCATAGACATTGAAATTAAAATTAGTGGCCCTGATATCAGAAATCAGAACCGGGATGATTTGCTTATACTAGTCGGCTACAGGTGTAAAACTTACACTCATTATAGCCTCCATTTATAATAATATCCCAAAATATAAACCGCACTTATAAAATACAAAGCCTAAGCTTCGTATTTTTGGAATTCTTAATCTATGACACTATGAAAAAATCATTACTTAGCCTTGTCGCTCTAGCAGCCCTAACCGCTTGTAAAAATGAACAAAAAACGGAAACTGAAGAAACTGTTGAAACTGTAGAAGTGGTTGAAGAACCACGTACTGCGGAGCAGGAAGTCGCTTATAAAATTGCTGAGGCTAACGGCCTATCAAACTGGGATGATGTTGAGGAACTTCAATTTACTTTTAATGTAGATCGCGGTGATGAACACTTTGAAAAATCTTGGATCTGGAAGCCCCAAACTCAGAACATCACTATGATGACCGCTCAGGATACAACAAACTTTAACCGTGCAACTGTTGACAGTACGAGTATGAATGCAGACAAGGCGTTTATCAACGATTCCTATTGGTTGCTTGCGCCAATGCATTTGGTTTGGGATAAGGAAAATACCACTTTAACCGTTCAGGATACTGCTACTTCGCCGCTTAGCAAAACACAGATGCACAAAATCACACTTACTTACGCTGGTGAGGGTGGCTACACACCGGGGGATGCCTATGATTTCTTCTATGACGACGATTATATGGTACGCGAATGGATATTTAGAAGAGGTAATGTTTCAGAGTTTTCTATGGTAACCAGCTGGGATGACTATCAGGATTATAACGGACTCAAAATAGCTTCAGACCATAAGACCGAAGATGAGAAATTTCGACTTTATTTTACCGACATAGCGGTTAAGACCGAAGAATAATTTCTTAATCGTAAACTTTTAAAAGCCATTTGAGAAATCAGATGGCTTTTTTTTTGGCGTGTCCCTTCGGGTCAGGCCTATCCCCGACTTTTATAGCACGTAGCCATTAAACCTCTCCACTTTGAAGAGGAGACACCCATAATCTTTAAAAATTTGACTTCTATTTCGTACGCTTCAGCGTCATCGCCAAAATTCCTGCGGCAGCGGTAAAGCTCATTAAAGCGATAAAACTGCCTTTTAGATTAAAGGTTTCCGCCAGAAATCCTAAAAAAACCGGTCCAATAAGCAAGCCTACAAATCCGGTACCTGCAATAAAACTAATTCCCTCAGCCGCCTGAATACCTTTCAACTTTCCGCTATATCGAAACAATTCAGGCACTACCAGTGACAAACCAATACCTACAAAGCCAAACCCCAGCAATGCCCAGAAGGTAATTGCAGTAAGTGTTAGTCCAAATCCGAGAGTCGCCGTTAAACATCCTGCTATCAAAATGATACGCGAACCGAAACGTGCACTGATGCTGTCTCCAAAAAAACGTCCCAAAGCCATCATACCGTTAAAAATTGTATACCCTAAACCTGCTAAAGCCAGACTGGCAAAGGTGACCTTTTCGAGATACAAGGCGCTCCAGTCTACAATAGCTCCTTCAGAAGCCATTACCAAAAAGCCAATAACGGCCAGACCAATCAGCGGCCTTAAATTTCTCAACTTAAAACTCCCCTCCCGTTCTTCTTTAACCGCATCAATATGCACGTAATGACGGGAAAGCAAAGCATTAATAAGAAGCATAACCAGGACCACAACACCGGCATGATATACCGGCATTTGCACAAAATCTAAAACTAAAGAACCTATCCCAGCGCCCAGCATTCCGCCCAGGCTAAAAAAACCGTGAGAAACCGACATAAAGTGAACACCATCTCTTTTTTCAATTTCGGTAACCAGCGTATTTATGGTCACATCAAGCAAGCCTGAAAAAATACCTACTCCAAATAAAGCCACACAAAGCTGAACATAGGTATCTGCTAGAAACGGCCCCATAAAAACCACACAAAATCCCAGGACAGCGATTAAAGTGGCTTTACCCAATTTTATAGCATTGATGATTTTCGGAACAAAAGGGATGGTGCACAGCGTACCCAAGGCCATGAAAAACACGGCAAAACCCAGTTCGCCTTCAGAAATGCCCAGTTTCTGAATGATTTTTGGAATGTAAATCGCCCAGGTCCCAAAAATGATATTTAGCGTTGCAAATAAAAAGGCCGGTGAGAAGTACCGCCAACTACTAAAAATAACACGCATCGCTTGCATAAGCTGTGGTTTAAAAAACAATAACCTCCCTGCAAGCCAATGTTGTGGGGCCTGAAGAAAAAGCTCCTGTTGTGAGACAAGTCTTTAAAAATTAGTCCCTCAATGAAGGATTCAAATTACCAAAATTCTCAGGACTGCTTAAAACTATTTAATTCCTATTTTTACAGTCTATGTTAAAAGAAGAAAAATTGCAGTACCAAAACACGCTAAGTTTTGCCAAACAAGCTGATGCTCAGGATCCTTTGGCTCATTTTCGGGAAAAATTTAACCTTCCAAAAGATGAAAACGGTAAAAACCTGATCTATCTCTGCGGAAACTCGCTGGGCCTTCAGCCCAAAAAGGCTCGTGATTATGTTGCTGAAGAACTCGACAACTGGGCAGAAATTGCAGTAGAAGGTCATTTCAAGGCTAAAGTGCCGTGGACGGAATATCATGAAATCCTGGCGGAGCCTATGGCCGAAATTGTAGGTGCTAAGCCTAGCGAGGTCGTAATTATGAATACCCTCTCGACCAATCTGCACCTGATGATGGTTTCGTTTTACCGCCCCACACCTAAAAGGCATAAAATTTTAATCGAAAGCGATGCGTTTCCTTCAGATAGTTACGCCGTTAAATCACAAATACACGAGCGCGGTTATAACCCCAATGAGTCTTTAATCCTTTGGAAACCCAGACCGGGAGAAGACCTATGTCGTTTTGAAGATTTAGAGGCTCTTATGCAAGAGCACGGGGAAGAGATTGCCCTGGTGATGATAGGTAATTCCAATTACTACACAGGTCAAAAATACCCCATCAAAGAAATTACAGAACTGGGTCATAAGTACGGCTGTAAAGTAGGTTTTGACCTTGCCCACGGCGTAGGGAATATTGATGCAGACCTGCACGATAACGGTCCTGACTTCGCGGTGTGGTGTACTTATAAATACCTAAACAGCGGCCCCGGTGCATTAGGCGGTTGTTTTGTACACGAGCGTCATGCCAACGATGCCAGCTTACCCCGTTTTACCGGTTGGTGGGGACATAAGATGGAAAGTCGATTTAATATGAGGGTCGATTTTGATCCCATTCCTGGAGCTGAAGGATGGCAGTTAAGCAATCCTCCCATTCTTTCTATGGCTCCTATACGCGCTTCCCTTGAAATTTTCGCGGAAGCAGGCTTTCAAAACATACGGGCCAAATCCCGTAAACTAACCGGTTATCTGGAATATCTCATCAACGAGATCAACGATGAGCGTATTTGGATTTTAACTCCAACAAATCCGGAGGAACGCGGTTGCCAGCTCTCCATTCAGGTAAAAAATGCAGACCGAAGTATGCACGATGGTTTTATGCAGGCCGGCATCATTTGCGACTGGCGGGAACCAGACGTAATTAGGGTTGCTCCCGCACCTTTATACAACAGCTTTGAAGATGTGTATGAGATGGCCCAAAGACTGAAACAATTGCTGGCGAAAATCTAAGCCTATATACTAAATACCAACTAACAACCACTTTTTGAAAAACCAAGAACACATACTCATCATAGGCGCAGGACTTTGCGGTTCGCTACTTGCGCTACGTATGGCACAACGCGGCTACAAAGTAACTCTGATGGAAAAACGTCCGGATCTACGTAAAGAAGTAATCGACTCGGGCCGCTCAATCAATCTGGCATTTTCAGACCGGGGAATGAAAGGGCTTCGCTTGGCTGGTCTGGAAGATAAAGTACAACCCCTGTGTATTCCTATGCGGGGACGTATGATACACAGTACCGATGGGTCACTTTTCATGAGTCCCTACAGCGGTCGCGGTTATGAATATATCAATTCTATATCGCGTGAAGATCTCAATGTAATGCTGTTGGATGAGTGTGAAAAGATGAAAGATATTACCATGCTCTTCAATCAAAAGTGTACGGGTGTGACCCTGGAGACTGCCGAGGCTACTTTTGAAGATCATCATACTAAAGAAACTAAAACGTATCAGGCTGATGTGGTCATGGGTGCAGACGGTGTAGGCTCTGCCCTTCGTAAGAGTATGCTTGAGCATCGCAAATTTCTTTTTAGCTACGGTCAGGATTTTTTAACACACGGTTATAAAGAGTTGTCCTTTCCACCAGCTTCAGACGGAGGTTATTTAGTTGAACAAAATGCTTTACACATCTGGCCTCGCGGCAAAGATATGATGATTGCACTTCCCAATCTGGATGGCAGTTTTACAGTTACACTGTTTTTGTCCTGGGAAGAAGGAAAAGACAGTTTTGAAAGCCTGAATACCAATGAGGCCGTAATCGATTATTTTCAGCGAGAATTTCCTGATGCCCTGGCTCTGATGCCTAATTTGCTGGAAGAGTTTGAAGCCAACCCTACTTCGCCACTGGGAACCATTAAATGTTCGCCCTGGCACGCCTACGGCAAAGTCCTGCTATTGGGCGATGCTGCTCACGGGATTGTGCCTTTCTACGGGCAGGGAATGAACTCGGCTTTTGAAGACATCTTCGTGCTCGACCGGTATATAGACAAGTATGAAGGCGACTGGAAAGCCATTTTTAAAGCTTACCAGGAGGAGCGAAAAGAAGACACAGACGCCATTGCCGATCTGGCTATAGATAACTTTCACGAGATGAAAGCACATACGGCACGACCTATTTTTCAGGAGAAGCGCAAGCTGGAAATCGCTTTTGAAGAGCAGTTTCCTAAAGAGTATTTTTCAAAATACAGCCTCATTACCTTTCGGGAAGATTTGCGCTATTCAGAAGCGATGCGGCGCGGTCGCGTTCAGGACAAAGCTATTTTAAACCTCATTCACGATGGTAAGTTTACAGAAACTATGTCTTTGCACGACAAGCTTGATCTGGTTAAACAGGAAACCCGGAAGATGCTTCACGATGACGAAGTAGTTGAAGGACTTGAAGAAGATTAACTATGCATTTTATTTCTGAAGATCTTGACGATTATGCGGTAGCGCATTCTTCGCCCGAGCCCGAACTTCTGGCCCGACTTACCCGCGAGACCTATCAAAAAATGGTGCAGCCTCGTATGCTAAGCGGGCATTATCAGGGCCGTATTTTAAGCCTGATCTCAAAACTAAAAGCTCCCAAGAGTATTTTGGAGATAGGAACCTATACTGGCTATTCCGCTTTATGCCTGGCGGAAGGATTGCAGCAGGATGGCGTTTTACATACCATTGATGTAAACGAAGAGCTGGTAGACTTTCAGCGCAAGTATTTTGATGCTTCCGGTTATGGAAATCAAATCAACCAATATCTGGGTTCGGCTCTTGATATCATCCCCCAGATTGAAGGTAATTTTGACCTCGTTTTTATAGATGCAGACAAACCCAATTATCCTGCTTATTTTGAGCTCATCATAAATCGTCTCAATCCCGGTGCACTTTTACTTTCAGACAACGTATTGTGGAGCGGGAAGGTAGTTGAGCCACTCAAGCCTAAAGACACTTCTACTAAGGCCTTGCTAGATTACAACAAACGAATTGCAGAAGAAACATCGCTGGAGACTGTATTGCTAACCATTCGCGACGGACTCACCCTGAGCCGAAAGAAATCCTGAAGATTAAACTAGCCCGCCGTATTATACCCTTTGGCGGAGCCAATAAAAAATCCCGCCTGTGCTTGCACGCAGACGGGAATTATAATTAACACTTACGGATTAAAAAAAGATAACAGTCTAGCTATATCAGGTTATGCCTTTCAAACGTAATACCCAAAATAACTACTGCTATCTGTTTTTAAGCTGAAATCCATCAGATTGAATTTCCGCATTAAATTACATTAAAAAATGGATAATCTGTAATCTTTAACCCAAATAATGTAGGGTTTGCAATTTGGGATTGTTTTGAGGCGATTCAGCTTAGAATTTACGCTTAATAGGCCCGGTAATATCTTCAATATTACGCTTGGCATCTTCGATCTCCTTTTTCATATCTTTTGTGATATCAGGATCCAGACCCTGCTTTTCTGCGCTCTTGGTGATTTCATTTTTGATGTCATCGGTTGCATTACGTAAGGTACGCATCCCTTTGCCTAATCCCCGGGCAATATCAGGAACCTTGTCTGCACCAAATACCATAATCACTATAAAAATGATAAAGGCAATTTCTCCACCGCTAATAAATAAAGGTAACATCATCATAGTGCAAATATAACGGGAAAAATGAAAAGCCGATGAGTGATCATCGGCTTTTCTTAATTCAAAAAGTTAATTCTTAAAAAAGGATGTAATTAGTCTTCCTGACCTTCTTTAAAACTATCAAATTCGCTTTCCTGAGCTTCGCGTGGCCAGTTATTATTGCTCACGTCTACGTCTGCAGTCTCCTGATCAGGATCAACTACAACACCTACTAATTCTTTGTCTGTAGCAAGCACCTTAGTTACTTCGGCGTCATTTTTACGCCAGACCTGTACAGGATAGGTTACTTTTTCTTTTGTGCCATCAGCATAACTGTATTCTACAATTAGTGGCATTGGGATTCCTCCCGGCTTATTAAACTTAACCGCGTAGAAATGCTTTGGAGTTTTCAGTTTAGCGCGCTCTTCAGGCGTGAAATTGTCCATCATAAATTCCTTCACATTAGGAGCATTATCAAGCATCGCTTTACCTTTCATCGCAGCATCATAGTCCTCACCATCTTCTTCAACTACATAAACGGCATCAATCGCAGATGGATCATCATAACCGTAACGTTTTAAAAGCTCTTTACCGGCAGTAGTAGGTTCACTGGTTAAATAATAGGATTTCACATCCTCAACACCCATATCAACATACTCGGTGCTGTAGAACCAGCCTCTCCAATACCAGTCTAAATCTACTGCAGAAGCATCTTCCATCGTGCGGAAGAAATCTTCCGGTGTAGGGTGCTTAAACATCCAACGCTGTGCATAGGTTTTAAACGAATAATCAAAAAGATCGCGGCCCATTACAGTTTCACGAAGAATGTTCAAAGCCGTCGCTGGCTTTCCGTATGCGTTGTTGCCCAACTGATATACATTCTCAGGATTAGACATAATCGGCGCTATGAAGTTCTGATCGCCTCCCATATAACCTGTAATTTGTGTAGGAGCTCCTCTACGAGATGGGTATTTGGCGTTTGGCGCAATCGCTTCAGGGTAGTTTTCACCAAAATCCTGCTCAGCTACATACTGTACAAAGGTATTGATCCCTTCATCCATCCATCCCCACTGGCGCTCGTCACTATTTACAATCATCGGGAAGAAGTTGTGACCTACCTCATGTATAATTACTGAGATCATACCGTATTTGGTTCGGTC
The DNA here is from genome assembly GCA_002708845.1 of Leeuwenhoekiella sp. Taxonomy (GTDB): domain Bacteria; phylum Bacteroidota; class Bacteroidia; order Flavobacteriales; family Flavobacteriaceae; genus Leeuwenhoekiella. Next base: position 294,384 of record PAPI01000022.1, on the reverse strand, counting down.
GCTGTAAGTTCCATCTTCGTTAGGACGACCATAGTTCCAGCAAATCATTGGGTACTCCATACCCTGATTCTTACCGTGAACTGAGATTGCCTTAGGATATGGGTAATCAAAGGTCATACGCGAGTACGACTTTAAAGTTTGTACTACAGCCTTGGTAGAATACTCTTCCCAAAGCGGATTTCCTTCTTTAGGATAAATAGAGATCGCCATCACATCCCCTTTTGGGAATTTAACAGCTTGTGCATCCATAATATATTTACGAGATGAAGTAAAGGCAAAATCCCTTACGTTATCAGCGTGCAGTTTCCAGGTTTTCTTCTTGGTGCTGCGCCCTTTTTCAATTTGCTCGGCTTCTGCCTGAGTACGAATGAGTACCGGCTTGTCATAACTTTTCATAGCCTGCTCCCAGCGGTTCATCTCTTCTTTGCTGTACACGTCTTTACGGTTTACCAGTTCTCCGGTACCATCTAACAAGTGATCTGCAGGCACGGTAATTTCAACCTCGTAATCACCAAATGGTAATGCGAACTCACCGTTACCCCAAAACTGGTAATTCTGCCAGCCTTCCACATCATTGTACACACACATTCTTGGGAAAAACTGTGCGATGATGTAGTTTTTATTTCCGTCAGGGAAACTCTCGTATCCAGAACGGGCACGGTCTACCGTGTGCTCAACAACATTGAAATTCCACCCGATGCTGAATTCAAATTCGTCTCCAGGCTCAAGGGGTTGAGGCATTTCAACACGCATCATCGTAAAATTAATCGTGTATTTAAGCGGCTTACCATCTTTTGAAACCTCGGTAATGTTGAAGCCTCCATCAAAAGGCTCTTTCATATAAGAAGAAACAACTGAACCCGGTTGCATTACCGGAGCCATACCACTACCGTCTTTTTCTAAAGCCGGAGAATCCTTTTTACGAATGTTCTGGTCAAGCTGAACCCATAAATACTCCAGACGATCTGGTGAATTGTTTTTATAGGTGATCGTTTCATAACCTGAAATCGTCTGATTGTCATCATTCAGCTCAATTTTCATCTCATAGTCGGCCTCATTTTGATAATAGGCAGGACCGGGAGCACCAGAAGCTGTACGATACTGGTTAGGGGTGGCAAACTCGTTATAAAGTTGTCTAAACTTATTTTCGTTAGTATGCCCCATTTGTTTTTCTTCCTGCTGTTCCTGTTCCTGAGCAAAAGCGCCGGCTCCTACCAGAACTAAAACAGCTAAAAAGCTGTACTTAAGTTTTTTCATAAAGTATAAATCTTGTTTGTGCTTGTGAATCTGATAAAAATAAAGATTAGGCCTATGTTAATAAATTATTTAGAAACTTTTAACACGGCTTTATCATTTTCACGGGTTAATAGGAAACTTTTCTTGGTACTTCCTGTATTGAGGTGCACCACATTTTTTTGTTCGGGAAATAAATCCATCAACAAGGTATTTTCAATGCTTACTGACTTGAGATTTTCAATATGTTCTACTTCAATAAAGCAGACCACGTAATCAATCTCGTCTTTATGCCCCAGATAGTTTATAGGACGCTGCTTGCCATTTACTGTTACAATAAATTTTTGATCAAAATAGCGTTTTATATATCCGTCTAGTTTTTGCTGATCGTAGGAAGCATCAACCCGTATTGATTTATCATAACGCTCCTGAAACACCTTTTGCAGATCGTCATAAAACACGCGCGTAACAATTTTTAAAGATTGTGATTTGGCGTCATAATCTGCCTGAGTGACGCTGAAATAATACTTGTGAGCCGTAAATGCAAAAAGTGGAAGGATTACAGCAAGGAGTAAAAGGATCTTTCTAAAATTCATCAAAGCAAGTTATCTGTTTTTAGGCATTTTAATCAAGAGTCATTCCAAAAAAATTCAGGTTTACTGACCTTCCTTTTCTTTGAAGCTGACTTCAACACCTTCTTCCTCTTTATGCTGAAGATAAGCGGGTGCCTGTTTTATTAGCATTTCAAGTATTGAAAGCGGATTTTTGCTTGCCGCTACGGCCAAAGCTTCCGGCTTGTCAAAATATACGTAATGTACAAAGTCGTCTATATACCGCGCCGGAATTTGCAATTGCTTGATATAGGTCGTGTCAGACACCAGATTTCGGGCTTTTTGAACCCGTCTTTCCATATTGGAAATACGTACCTGTTCTTTAAGCATTTTAGTACGCCCGGTAATGGCATTAATGACCGCATCAACGGGGATGATACCTGCTCCACTATGGGTTGCCGTGTAGAGACGCCGCTCTTCCTGAGTCAAAATAGGCCCTCTGTAAACAGGCAAGCCCGCCTCACCGGGGTCAAAAGGTTTTTCAAGCTTGATCCGGTTCATATCATCACCCAATCTTCCGTTAAGTTCAATATTACTAATCTGCACATCTTCCAGTTCTGTTACTTCCGGCTCGAGCTCTATTTCCAGATAGTTTCGATTAAAGATTTCCGCAGAGACCACAACCTCCTGATGTTTGAACTGAACGGCTGAAATATACAAGGTATCACCACTTCGCACAGGAATCGTAAAACTGCCGTTCTCACGCGTTACGGTCCCCTTCTGTAAACTGAGATTTAGTATATGAAGGTACTCGTGCTCAATAGAGTCATTTACCACCTTACCCTCAAGCATTACGGTCTCCTGAGCATACAAACCGCCCAAAACGCAGCTCAGGCAAAGCGAAAACACGAAAAATAAAATACCGGTTTTTGACACGTATTGAGAGTATTAAAGTTTCATTTAAATACGCCTCAAAAGTAAACATGTTACAGCGCTTTTAGTATAACGCCCTTTTTAAAATGAAAAAAGCTGCCTATTAAGCAGCTTTTAGATAAAGTCATTGCGGCGATTTAATTTTCTGAAATCGAAGCTTTAAAGGCATCCCGCTTTTGCAGTAAAAATTGAATTAATGCCAGCTCGTTACCCTGCTCCAGCATGGGTTTCGTGAGTCCGTTTTCAGAAACATAATCCATAAAGTCATTGATGTTTTCGCGCTTGATATCTAAATTCTGCTGAAAGAATTCATTGGAATACATTGCAGCCAGTTCCTGCTCTGCACTGCGTTCAATTGGCTCATCTTTCTTATCAAAAATCGCTTTAAATATATTGATGAAATTCAGGCCATAACGCCAGCGCATGTCGTCTATCGCTATATTTTCGGGAGTGGTGTACCGGTCTGGCGCATTATCTTCGGCCTTAATTTGTCCTCCGGTAAAAGGTACAGGATCAATAGTGCGTACCCGATTTACATCAGCCACAATATCGCCGGTAAGATCATAGGGTCGTACGATGATTTCATCAAGCACATTTACGGTTTCCCGAAGCGTAATACTGATGCGTCTTGAACTCACAATCCCGGCATCAACGATTATGGTAATGGGTGCAAATTGCAAAGACTGAATCACTAACTCATCATTACGGGCTACCGCAATATCAAAGGTGCCTGCTTCTGATGTCACAGTACCTCGTTGCGCAGAGTTATTATACACTACGATGCCCCCGGGATCATCACCTACCGGAACGATAATCTGACCTCCGACCATTACCCGGGCAAGCTGTTGACTGCTCGCCGTAACGGTGACCAAAATGAATAGAATAAGGAGCGTAACTTTTTTCATAGTTCTTTTTTTAGCGGGCTTTATTTGCAAAAAGGCCAATTAAAGGGGTCTACACCTGTAAAATGAGGCTATAACCTGCCTAGCAAAGCTTCTTTAAAGTTACTTTAAAAATTCAGCATAGCGGTGCGATTTGTAAACTTGTCAAAAAAATGACAGATATCAGGCTACTCGTTTTCCTCCTTAGGAAGTTCGCCGTTTAAGTATTGAATTTTGCCAAAACCAAAACTCCAGTCCACATCAGTATTCGTCGTTACCGAGATCAATAGATCTTTAGGGTCAAGACCACAATTGGCTTCCAGATTTTCGGCAAGAAGGATATAAAACTTCTTTTTATTGATCGTCGCTCTCGGACTGGTAAATACCTGAATCGCTATAGCTTTTTCACTTCGTTCGAAGCCCAAACCGGTATCAAGCAAAATCATTCGCCCGGGCTTATGCTCGGTAACAATTTGATAGCGGTCTCTTACCGGGACTTTAAAAGCTTCAACAGAGCAGTCCTGCACAGTATCCATAATAGCTTTGATTTCTTCTTCTGAGCGGCCTTCGGTAAGGTCTATTCTAATAAGCGGCATAACGCGAGTAGTTTTAAATAAAAATTTCCTTTATTGCTCTTGTAAAGGAACAAGACGCAATCCTAAAAATCTGCAAAATCCGAAGCAAAATTTTGTTAAATGCACACATGCCTTTTAGGCTTTGTGTACATTTGACACAAATTCCTGAATTTTGAAGAATCTAATCCTTGCAAGCACCTCAACAGTTCATGGCGGCGAATATCTCGATTACTTAAAACCTACACTTATTAGTCACTTTGAGGGAGTTAAACGCTTAACTTTTATTCCGTTTGCCAGGCCCGGTGGTATCTCCCACGAATTATACACCAGTAAAGCGCGTACTTTTTTTAAAAATTTAGGCATTGAGGTTTTGGGTTTACATGAGTTTAGAGACCCTATTAAGGCCATCGCTCAGGCCGAAGCTGTTTTTACAGGAGGCGGTAATACCTTTTTGCTGGTAGAGCAACTCTACCAACAGAAAATAATGGCAATTTTAAGAGACAGGCTTTACGAAAACATGCCTTACCTGGGCACCAGTGCCGGTTCAAATATTGCCGGCATTAGTATGCAGACAACAAACGACATGCCCATTGTTTATCCACCCAGTTTTAAAACGCTGGGAGCTATGCCTTTCAATATTAATGCGCATTATCTGGATCCTGATCCGGGCAGCACTCATATGGGTGAGACGCGAGAGACCCGTATCAAAGAATTTCATCAGTTTAATAATGTACCGGTGGTAGGCCTGCGTGAAGGCAGCTGGATTGAAGCTTATAAACGTGTTTATACCCTGCGTGGACCGCACAGCGCCCGCATTTTTGAAGCCGGAAAAATACCGTACGAACTCGATTCGGGTTCTTTGATCACCATTAGCTAGAGTTTTTTCAAAAAGTGATAGCCCTTAATGACGTAATTCTCATTGAGGTAAAATTTATGTCCTGCAAAATTGTGCACATAGGCATTAAGCTCACTGGTCTCACAACCTCTATCGCGGGCATAGTCATAAATCCATTGAAAAACCTGTTTTCCCAGTCCGTTGCTTCGGTATTCAGGCTTGATAAAAACGTGATCGGCTTCGCAGGTTTTTCCGCAATAATGCCGGGTAGCAAACCATAGCCCAAAAACCCCGGCTAGTTTTTCTTCCACATAAATACCATGACACTCATATCGGTGCTCAAACATTTCATTAAAACGAGCCTTCAGCAGATTTTCTTCAACACTGTGCTCCATCAACTCCTGCACCAGTGGTAAAAACGTGTTAATCTCGTCTTTATCAAATTGTCTAATCTTAATTTTGAGCATAATTGGCTATTTTTAAGTATCACAGCAAACGGCTGTTTCAATAAAGGCGACAAAAATAATGGATAAAGCGATACACCACAGGGAAAACCGAAGCAGAGGTCTTTTTTATATTGCGGGCAACGGGGAGAAAATTTCTGAAATCACCTATAATATCAAAAACGACAACCTGATTGTCATCGATCATACCGAAACTAAAATGGGCTATGAACATCAGGGTTATGCCAGTGAATTACTTGATTACGTAATAAACTGGGCACGGGAAAAAAATATTAAAATTGAGCCGCTCTGCCCCTTTGCAGAAGTGAAGTTTGAAGAAAATCCTGAATACGCTGATGTCCGCGCCTAACACAACCCCAAAGTTACAAATCAGTGAGATTACTGCAGCTGAAACCTATACAGTACGTCATCCCGTTTTACGTGAAGGACGACCTCTAGCAAGTTGCGCAATGCCCGGTGACGATGCTGAAGACAGCTTACATCTCGGCCTATTTGACGCAGAAAAGCTCATTGGGGTTGTAAGCCTGATGCACAATTCAAAACCCCAATTTATAGGTGCACAATATCAATTAAGAGGTATGGGAATACTGGCCGATTACCAGAGACAAAGACTGGGAATTCTGCTGGTTGATGAAGCCGAAAAGCGCCTGAAAAAGCAGGGCATTGAACTCTTATGGTGCAATGCCCGCATCAAAGCTCTTAATTTTTATCTGCGGAAAGGTTTTAGCATTGAAGGCGAAGCTTTTGAAATTGAAGGTGTAGGCACGCATTATTTACTTTATAAAAAGCTCTGATGAAACGACGCCGGTTTATTCAAAACACCCTATTAACGACAGCTGCCTTTACGGCTTTCCCACAACTTCTAAAAGCAGGCAGTATTCTTCCTGAAGCTGAACTTATGGGAAGAGGAAATCCCTCTTTAATTGAAAAAAGCGGCTATCGCCTGCGTCCTGAAGTATCACAGGCATTTGATAAAATGACAGCTGCCGCACAAAAAACGGGAATTGGCATACAGGTCGTTTCGAGTTACCGCGATTATGCCCATCAAAACCGCATCTGGGAACGCAAGTACAAAAATTACACCGCACGCGGAATGGCACCTTTAACGGCTATTGAAAAAATTATTGAGTACAGCACCATCCCGGGTACCTCGCGTCATCACTGGGCCACTGATCTGGATATCATTCAGGCGGGAACGGGGGTGACCAGCAATGTGCTTGACCCCGACAAATTTCACGGTACCGGGCCCTTTTGTGCCTTAAAAGCCTGGTTGGATGAGCACGCAGAAAGCTTCGGTTTTTATGAAGTGTACACCAATGATTATGGGCGAAAAGGCTTCAAGTATGAGCCCTGGCATTTCAGCTATGCCCCGCTTTCTATCAATTACCTCAAAGACTATAAAAAATTGAATATCGCTGAAATCCTTCAGCAGAAAAACCTGATGAGCAGCGAGGCTTTTACTCCGGCATTTATTGAAAAATACCGCACTGAAAATATTCTGGACATCAACCCAAAACTTTTAGCTTAAAACAACCAGTAATCACCACTAATCAATAACCCATTACGCTATGAAACTAGGAGGAAGAGCACTTAAAATACTTTTAGGAGTAGGTATCGTCATTTTTGGACTCATCAAATATTACGGCAGTCAGGAAGAAAATCCCTATACCGGCCGCACACAGTCTGTAAGTCTGTCAACTGAGGAGGAAATCGCCATCGGCCTGCAAAATGCACCTATTATGGCCGAGCAACACGGAGGTCTGCACCCCGACCAGCAGTTGCAAAACATGGTAGATCGCGTGGGTAAAAAACTGGTGGATAATACGATTGCCCGCGAAACACCGTATCAGTATGAATTTCATTTGCTGCGCGATCCCAAAACGGTAAATGCGTTCGCATTGCCCGGCGGACAAATCTTTATCACTTACGCCCTGCTCGAGCGCCTTTCTACCGAAGATCAAGTCGCCGGGGTGCTGGGTCACGAGATTGGTCATGTAGTAGGCCGGCATTCTGCCGAGCGTATTGCCCAAAGTGAACTCGCGAATACCGTAGCCACCGGAGCGCAGGTAGGCGCCGATGCCGGTATGCTCGCCAGTCAGTTAGGGCAAACGCTGTTGCTTAAAAACGGGCGTGGTGACGAACTTGAAAGCGATGATCTGGGCGTAAAATTTATGCTGGAAGCCGGCTACGATCCTGAAGCCTTAATTGAAGTGATGCAAATCTTAAAAGAAGCCAGCGGCGGGCAGCGCGTACCCGAATTTCAAAGTTCGCACCCCGACCCCGAAAACCGGGTTGCCAAAATCAAAGAAGCGATTGCAAAGTATAGAGGTTGATTATTTTTATTGCTATTGTCGCCTCATCCCCCCACCCTTCTCCGTCCGGAGAAGGGTGCTTATTACTGATTTAGATAAAAAACCTCCCTTTGCTCCTTCTTTAAGGTCTGAGTGGGAGCTTGATTTTGACTTAAATAAATAACTTTTTAGTTCTAGGTGGAGCAAATTCTAATCGTCAATTCATTCTGAAAGAACTTTGTAGAACAGGCATTTTCATCTTTAGCAAGCTTTTTCTTAAGTAGAGCAAGAAGTACCCGCTAAAAAATTTTCGAAGCCTTGGAGAAAATTTAGGGGACTTATTGCGGTTTTGCCCCTTAGGGCAAAAATACCTAAGAAAAAGGCTCTTTTCTTTTGGTTCGTTTTCTTTGGAGAAGCAAATCGACTACAGGAGATTCACGAGCTCCAAAACCAATAAGCGACAGCGAGCTAAAGAAAATGAACAAAGCATATTATAGAATCTATAAATTTATTTCAAGTTAAACTATCCAATAAAAAAGTAGTACTCATCCCCCCGCCCTTCTCCCGCCGGAGAAGGGAGCTTATTACTTATTTAGATAAAAAGTCCCCCTTTGAAGAGAAGTTTGGAGGGATGTCCCGCCAGATTGAAATAATAATAATAATAATAATAATAGCAATTATAATACCCTCCTCAAACGCTATCGTGATTGCCTTTCAAAGTTTTAGCCATTAGTTGCTTAAGTCCGTATCTTTGTAGAACAACTCAAATAACCATGAATAAAAAAGTCATTTTAATGATCCTCGACGGTTGGGGATTTGCACCAAATAAGGAAGTTTCTGCCGTAGATCAGGCCGAAACTCCGTTTATCGATTCATTATATACTAAATATCCACACGCCCAACTCCTCACTCATGGGGAAAATGTGGGCTTGCCAGACGGGCAAATGGGCAATAGCGAAGTGGGCCATATGAACCTGGGTGCCGGGCGCATTGTTTATCAGGATTTTGCCAAGATCAACAAGGCACTGCGTGAAAATAAACTGCGTGATCAGCCCGAACTGAAAGCGGCATTTAAGTACGCCAAAGAAAACAACAAACCCATTCACCTTTTAGGTTTGGTCTCAGACGGTGGCGTGCACGCACACATCAACCACGCCAAAGGTTTGATCAAAGCCGCCAATGAAGTTGGTGTAAACGAAGTATATGTACACGCCTTTACAGACGGCCGTGATGTAGACCCGCAAAGTGGAGCCGGTTTTATTGAAGACCTGGACCATTATGCTAAAGAAAACGGAGCCAAACTGGCCAGTATTACCGGGCGCTATTTTGCGATGGATCGCGATACCCGCTGGGAACGTGTAAAAAAAGCCTATGACGCTACTGTAAATGGGATAGGTACTAAAACCACAGATCCGGTAAGCGTGATCAAAGCTTCGTATAAAGACGGTGTAACTGACGAATTTTTAGAACCTATTGTAGTTACTGAAAATGACCAACCGGTTGCTACGATAAAAGACGGTGATGTCGTGTTATTCTTCAACTACCGTACCGATCGCGGGCGTGAGTTGACGCGTATGTTATCTCAGGAAGATTTCCACGAGCAAAACACGCATAAGCTGGACTTGTATTACGTCACGATGACCAACTACGACCAGACGTTTAAAAACATCCACATCATTTTTGATAAAGACAATCTGACCAATACCATTGGGGAGGTCATTTCCAAGGCCGGTAAAAAGCAGATTCGCATTGCCGAAACCGAAAAATATCCGCACGTAACCTTTTTCTTTTCGGGCGGAAGAGAACTTCCCTTCGAAGGCGAAACCCGACTGATTGCCAAGTCTCCAGACGTGGCGACTTACGATCTGAAACCGGAAATGAGCGCCTATGAAGTCCGCGATAAAATCGTGGCCGAACTCAAAAAAGAAGAAACGGATTTTGTTTGCCTCAACTTTGCTAATCCGGATATGGTAGGCCATACCGGCGATCTGGACGCAGCCATAAAAGCCTGCGAAACGGTTGACGCCTGTGCCAAAGATGTGATCACCACCGGGCAGGAACACGGCTATAGCGCCATTGTAATTGCCGATCACGGGAACTGCGAGACTATGAAAAACGAAGACGGTTCGCCAAACACCGCCCACACGACTAATCCCGTACCGGTAATTGTAGTAGATAACGACATCAAACACGTTAAAAATGGAATCCTGGGCGATATTGCTCCTACCATTTTAGATATGATGGGCGTGGCTAAACCACAGGAAATGGATCAGGAAAGCCTGGTCAGCTAAATAAAAAACTGATGAAAAATTTAAAATACCTCAGCCTTGTTTTGACAGTCGTACTAATAAGCGCGTGCAAATCACAAAACACTGTGGCGAGCCGCTCTGAAGTACCCCAAACACCGGGACCGCCTGAAGCTGCGCAGGTACCTACCTCGCAAAAAACAGGAACTGTAGAGACTACCGCCCCTGCCACTCAACCGGATATGCTTACGGGACCTGCCGAGCGCAGTCAGTTGCAAAGCGGTGCTTTTGGCGAATGGTTTAATCCCTTTTATGCCTCGTACCGGGTTGACGAAGATCTTGTGAAAAAGCTTAAACCTTTGCTTAAAGATGTAGACATCACCCTGTTTATGGGAACCTGGTGTGGTGACAGCAAACGGGAGACCCCGCGTATCTACAAGATTTTTGATGCGGTTGACAAAGCTGACGATGTAGAACTCGTCACTGTAGACCGCAGCAAGACCACGCCACAGGGATTGGAAGAAGGCAAAAACATCAAACGCGTACCCACACTTATTTTGAGCAAAGACGGAAAAGAACTGGGGCGTATTGTTGAATACCCTATTGAAAGTCTGGAAGCTGATATGCTTAAGATTCTAAAAGGCGAACCTTACCAACACGCCTACGCAGATTAAGGCCCGTGCCGTACAACCAAAGATCTAAAAGCGACGATTCTCTACGAGTTGTCGCTTTTTTTTATGGTTTTGAGGAATACCGTAAAACGCTCTAAACGGAAAGAACTATATTTAGTTGATCAAAGGTTTATAAAGTGTCTGCAAACGCTTGTAAACATTTAAATATAATAGATATAACACAACTGGTTGTGTTGTATGTACGTTATGCTTTATTAAAAAACAACCGTTAAATCTAAATAATGCCGATACTAAATGATATAATTGATTGGGTGGAAAACAAACCTATTTTTTGGCAAATCGCCGTTGACCGTTTAATCAGAAACAATGAACTAACGGATAATGATATTTCGGAACTAAAGGAAATCTGTAAGGTAGATTATGGCTTATCAGACTTTGATTTTAACGAAGTGGATTTTGATAATTTAAGAGAGTTCGCAAATAACTCAACAAGTACTGAGGATATAATACTTTCAAAAATTTCCAATGTAAACAACATAAACGCACTCTCACATACCAGTGAATTAGAATTTGCCTCAAACGGACTTACCCTTGTTTATGGAGATAATGGTTCAGGAAAATCAAGCTATGTTAGTATTTTAAAACACGCTTGTAATACTAGAGGAAGTAAGCCGAAAATAAATGACAATCTATATGACCCAACTTGTTTTGGAAATGATAAAAAAGCGGATATTGAATATACAATTGATGGAGTAAATTTCAACACAGTAAATCTTATAAATGAAGTAGTAAGCGACTCTGTTTTAAAAAGTATTGATGTTTTCGATACGTTTAGTGCAAATCATTACATTGAAGGAGAAGATGAAATAGCCTTTATACCTCAAGGGCTATCTATTGTAGAAAAATTAGCAGATTGTATAAAAAAAGTTGACAATGAACTAAATGCGGAATTTTCAGAACCTGCATTAGAGAAATTTGACCATACTCTTATAGAAGTTTCAGATTGTTCGACTGCTAAAACATTTCTCAACAATTTAAATTCGGAAACTACACTTAACGAATTAAGAGCAGAAGCAATTTGGAATGAAACCAAAAATTCTAGAATTGAAGAGCTAACCAAACAAATAGATAAATTAAAAGCAACCGACCCTAAGAAAATCTTAAAAGAAAACATCGATAAGATAAAGCGATTTGAGATTTTACAAAACAAATTACAAACACTCGAGAACAACTTAACAGGGACAAAATTAGAGGACCTAAAACAAATAATAAATAATCTTGCAACGACAAGTAAAGCACTTAAAGAATCTTCTGAAAAGGCATTCTCTGAATTACCTATTGAGGGCGTTGGTAATAGTTCTTGGAAATTACTTTGGGAAAGTGCTCGCAAGTTCTATAACGAAAGTACCGAGACAGAAGATTTTCCAAAAATAAATGGAGAGAGCAATTGCCCTCTTTGTTTTCAAGATTTAGGGGAAGATGCAAAAAGCAGATTTAATGCTTTTGAAGATTTTGTGAAAAATGATATTCAAAAATCTTTTGATGAAGCTTCTGATAAATTTGATTTAGAATATGAAAATTTAAATAGTCAGGATTTTTCTTTTGAAGAACAAAAGCCTACAACAATTGAGTTAGATGAACTGATTGATGAATACTCGGAAAATCAAACGAAATATTTAGAGTCACTTTCTAAACAGAAGGACTATTTAGTTGGGCTTTTTAATTCTAAAAAATCTGTTGAATCTATTAATTCAATTGAAATTGAGAATACACCTAAAACTCAAATACAAAACCTCATTAAAGACTTAAAAGAAGCAAATAAAAAGTTAGCAGTCCAATCAATTGAAGAAGATTTAAGACCGCTAAACAAGGAAGTAAATCAATTAAAGGGAGAAAAAAAGATTTTTGATTATAAACCCAAGTTAGCTCGTGAAATTTATCGACAAAAAAAGATAAAACTTCTAAATCAGTGCATTAGTAAATGTAATACTCGCACCATTACTACCCTTAGTAATGATTTAGCAACAAATTACATAAGTCAAAACCTTAAACAGAATTTCAAAGCAGAACTTACCAAACTAGGATTTAAAAACATCAAGATAGAAACCGAAACAAAAGGACAAAGAGGGAAACAATATCACTACTTACGACTTGATGAACAGAACTCAAATGGAATTGCACTAAAAGACGTTTTAAGTGAAGGAGAACATAGGTGTATTTCCTTAGCAACATTCCTATCTGAATTATCCATTTCAGAGCATAAAAGTGCTATAATTTTTGATGACCCAGTTTCATCTCTTGACCATAAATGGAGAAGTAAAATATCAAAAAGGATTGCAGAAGAAGCTCTAGAGCGACAGGTTATTGTTTTTACTCACGACATTACTTTTCTACTTATGATTCAGGAACATTCTAAAAGTTTAAATTGTGATTTAGATATAAAGAGCTTAACAAGAAAGAGAAAAGAAACAGGACTGATTGCAAGCAATCCACCTTGGGATGCTTTGCCAGTCGGCAAACGTATTGGCTTATTAAAAGACGCTTATCAAAAATTAGAGAAAATCGAACGAACTGAAACCGAAGAGGTTTACAAAGAGAGGGCAAAAATGTTGTATGGTAAACTTCGAGAAACTTGGGAGCGTTTTATTGAAGAGGTGTTTTTAAACGGAGCAATTCAAAGATTTGGTAGAGCAATACAAACTCAACGCTTATCAAAAATTGTTGACTTAACTGATGATGATTATAATATTGTTGATGCGAATATGAGCAAGTGTTCTACTTATTTCACGGGTCACGATACAGCAGGAACTTTAATAGAAGAAATGCCAGACTCTGCTGAATTTCTTGCTGACTTGACTGTATTGGAAGATTACATTAAAACAATAAGAAGACGAAGATAAAATAACAAAGCATGACAATATATATAAAAAATAAGCAAAATAGTAGTAAAATCAAGGCTTCTGGTTCAAATCAAAGTTTGTGATTAACCGAAAGTTTTGTCCTTCGAAATCGCCTTCTTTTCATATGCTAAACGTTACTTTTAATTGCGAAATAGAACAAACTATATAATAAATGTCTTTTGAATCTTTAACACCTCCCCAATTTAATAGAGAACTAGAATTACAACAAACTCAATTTCCCTTCGATAAAGGCGTATTAACTAAAATAAACTTTGCTTTAGAAGATCTTTGTAGTTTATATAACCTCTCAATAGTTCCAATGAGAGAAAAACACGAATACTTACAAGAGGAAATTGAAAAAAATCCTTATCCAACCGATGTTCAGAACGATGAGGATTATAGGTTATTAAGAATAAATCAAGCGATAGATGAACAAGGTGACAAACTAAATAGTATGCAAAGTTTCTCTAAGCAAGTTACTTCTGTATATACTTGGGCTTTATTAGAACAAGCTGAGAATAAATTAATAAATCTGATTGAAAAAGAAAAAAACAATCACGAAAGCGATGGATTTTCAGATTGGAAAAGACGCAAAAAGTATTTTAAAAACTTTGATATAAAAATTGATGAATTTAAAAGGTATAATGAGGTATTAGAACTTCAAAAGTTTAATAATAAAGTAAAACATTTAGGAAGAGTTGATAAAGAATTGGCTGGAATGAAAACATTCAAAAATAAAGAAAATCATCCATTAGAGTTTGTAACAATTCCACTAGCAGATTATATAAACAATACATATTTATATCTTTTAGAACTTATGATTTCAATTGAGGATAAAATTTTTCCAGAAACTAAGTTTAATAAAAATTAAAATAGAACAAGCGCAACTAAAGGCAACAACGGTTCACCCCCCGCTACCGCCAGTCTCTGACTGGTGGCAGCCCGGTGACACTAGGTAAAGCAAAAGTATTAGCCAATATTTAAGATAAGAACGAAATGTCAATGACTCAAACAGCTTTTCTTAGAAAGGCAGATATACCAACAAAAACAGAAATTGAAGAGCTGATTCAAGGACTTGGTTATGACTTTAGAATCCTGGACGACTCTGAAACTATCACAAAGCTTGAAGGTCTATCTTGTTCAATAAACGGACACGAAACATTCTTCGAGACTTATTTTGACCCTCCAACAGAAATAACAAATGACTGTGATTGGATAAAGCCTGACTTAACGAATCAGGACTTAGCAATATCTTTTGTTTGGGGAGCAGACTTCGCAGCAGGGGCCTGTATTGGCCTCATTTCGATTGCACTTATTGACAAAGCACAAGCACTTATCTATTATTTGGATGACGAAATGAAATACTCAAGAGAAATGCTTGTTGCTGACACTCCCCAATTCCTAGGCGAACTTGAGAAACAAAAGAAAAAAAGAATACCAAGTTCGACTGGACCAACGTCGACAAAGAAGTATGAAAACAAGAAAAAAAGCTTTTGGGACAAACTAAAAGTCCTGTTTAAACAAAAGTAGTTGAACATATCTCCTTTAAAAAAAGCCTGTTTTTACGGGATTATTCCGCCCTTGGTTTTTTTATGTAACTTTACCACTTGAGAGTCTGAAAATTAGAAGGCAATACGCAAACATCTGCTATCCCTATATAGCCTAAGCCCGAAAGCCGAAAAACGGTCTTACGTATTCCCAAAAGAAACAATGATCCTTGCTTTCAACCTGTAACACGCTTAACAATAATCTGACAATACGAGTTCGCGCGGTTCGCGATCTGGAGCAAATTCCCTGATGCTTTAAGAAAAGTTTTAGGCCTCCAGATCTTTCACATCTGCAATGCATACGTATTAGAAAAGACCTGGAAACCGCTTATGCCTACCGTATTACCACAATCCCTTCAGGAAGATATTCACACCATTACGCAGATCAGTGCCGTACCGTCTATCTTAAATATCATTTGCCAAACCACCGGAATGCGTTTTGCCGCAGTCGCTCGTGTTACCGACGAAAGGTGGATTACCTGTATGTCTAAAGACGAAATTGAATTCGGGCTTCAAACCGGTGATGAGTTGGTCCTCGAAACCACCATTTGTAATGAAATCAGGCAAAATTCCCTTCCCGTTATTATTGAAGAAGTAACTAAAAATGCGACATTTTGTGAACATCCTACCCCGGCACAATACGGGTTTCAGAGTTATATTTCCTTTCCCATCTTTCGGAAAAACGGTGAATTCTTTGGTACCCTTTGCGCCATAGACCCCAAACCCGCCAAACTCGATACCAAGGAGGTGCGCGATTTATTTGAACTCTACACCCAGCTTATTTCTTTTCATATTGATGCCCTTGAAGAATTAAACCAATCTAACCAGAACCTGCAAAAAGAGAAAACGATTGGTGAGTTACGCGAAACCTTTATCGCTGTTTTGGGCCATGACTTAAGAAATCCTGTTGGTACTACCCGTATGTGTGCAGACATCCTGCTTAAAATGGATCTTCCTGAACTTGCCAACCGCCAGGCCAGTACCATAAAAGCAACGTCCTACCGTATGCAGGGACTTATTGACAACCTGCTTGATTTTGCCAAAGGGCATCTGGGTGACGGCATCAGGCTTGAACTTTCAAACAATAAGCAGGCGCTTAAAAAATTAATTCTGCAGGTTTGTAAAGAAATTGCAACCGTTGAACAGGAGCACGAGATCACGACCCAAATTCAGTTAAAAGAAGATTTTGAATGCGACATCAACCGGGTGGGTCAGCTGTTGTCTAACCTGTTAAGCAATGCCGTCAAACACGGCGACCCGGACAAACCCATACGCATGGCTGCCATTACAGAAGACGGCTGGTTTAACTTAACAGTTTCTAACTTTGGGCCTCAAATTCCGCCTGCTAAAAAAGCAGAGTTGTTTAAACCCTTTTTTACGACCAATGCCACCAACAACAAATCGGGATTAGGCCTGGGACTCTATATCTGTTCTGAAATCGCCAGAGCCCATAACGGAACTATGCAAGTTGAATCAACAGCGGAACAGACCGAGTTTACATTCAGTATGCCCATCAAAGCGCAGAAAAAAAGTCAGCCAGCGGACTAATTAGATTTTAAATTCCGGGAAGATTACCCGTATCTTTAATCGGGACACCTCTACCCACCAAAACCAGAATCGGTATGAAAGATGATAAACTTGCGGTCTTAATAGACGCAGATAATGTGCCTTACGCTAACATAAGGGAGATGCTGGTTGAGATTGCCAAATACGGCAACCCCACGATCAAACGAATTTATGCCGACTGGACCAAGCCGAGTCTTTCGGGCTGGAAAAACGTATTGCTCGAAAACGCCATCACGCCCATACAACAGTACAGTTATACCCAAGGAAAGAACTCAAGCGACAGCGCCCTGATCATTGATGCGATGGACCTGCTGTATGCCAAAAAAGTAAGCGGCTTTTGCATCGTGTCCAGTGACAGCGACTTTACCCGCTTGGCCACACGCCTGCGGGAAGCCGGCATGTTTGTTATGGGTTTTGGTGAAAAGAAAACCCCTAAGCCCTTTATTACCGCCTGCGATAAGTTTATCTATATTGAAATTCTAAAAAAGGAAACACCCGCTCCTCAAAGCAGCAGTACCAAAAGCAAGCAAAAAACCAAATCGGAGAGCTCAAGCGTCAATAAAATTGATAAAGAACTCACCACCCTTATACGGGAAAGCATCGATGAGATTTCAGATGAAAACGGCTGGGCGTTTCTGGGTACTTTGGGCAACTACATCATCAAGAAAAAAACAGACTTCGACCCCAGGAATTATGGGTTCCCCAAACTCTTTCCGTTGATTAAACACCTCAACACCTTTGAGATTTCCGAAAAAGAAACCGGGGACAACAACATCAGGCATATTTATGTCAAGAATAAATAGGTGCTAATGCACCAAATCAACGTAGCAGATTTACGAGCTCCAAAAACAATAAAATACAACGAGCTAAATCGACTTTAGGAGATTCACGAACTCTAAAACCAATAAGAGACTGTGAGCTAAAGAAAAGTAAGGAACATCAAATAGGATCTATCACTTCTATCCATATTCCCTTTCTTTTGTCTTGATACAAAAGAAACAAAAGATCAAGGCTCACAAGACGGTATTTAAATTTATCGTTCGCTGCACTGCATGCGCTTAACTCGGCCGCTCTGGCGGCCTCAAACAGAACCGCCTGCAACGTTACGCTCACTTCAAATTTTACAATACCCTCTTGTAGGCCGTATTTTATATTAGAACTAAGAATAGTATTCTTTAGCCTTCTTTTCTTTAATAACTTTCCTTTGGACAGGCAAACCGACGTTAGGAGGTTAACGAGCTCCAAAATCCAATAAACCATAAGAACTAAATCATAAAACACCTTGGTCAAGACTCAAATAGCTCCCAATTCCGTAGTCGTAATAAAAACCGGGGATTTTTCCAAAAAGCTGCATTCCATTGCAGGCCATTGCATACCATTGCATACTATTGCACGGTTTCGCATACGCTCGCATACTACAAGCTAAAAAACAGCTACTTTGTTCGGGCTTTGTTCGAGGATGCTTCGGGAATCGTTCGGAAAAACATAGGTTTTCCCGAACAAACCCCGAACAATACACTTACTTAGTAGCTCTAAAACCGAATTAAAAAAGATATAATAAGATTAGTCGCGTTATATTTACGTTGTGTTGCATTTGAACGAAATGAAAATTAGACAAATAACAATATTGATTTTTGGAGTGATATCTATCTTTTCTTGTAGAAAATATATCGATAAAGAAACAACTGACTATCCATATTTTGACAGGCAAATATCTGACACCATTTCAACTGAAAAGCTGAAAGCAGTAACAAACGAAGAATATCTACAATACGGAGTGAAGGTTGCATTTGTAACTGAAAATAATGACACGATAATTCCATTTGGAAAATATGCTTACTACGGAACTAACACGTTAGAATTCTATGCAAATGTTATTGAACACCCCAATGACAGCACTTGGGCGACGAATAGCAATCGACAGAAATCAAAATGTTTTGTTTGACATTGTAATGTTTGACAATGGACCAGAACCTTTCAATGAAGACTTAATGAGAGTTCTTCGAAATGGAAAAATGGGATATGCCAATAAATTTGGACAAATAGTTATTCCTTGTGAATATGATTATGCAAAATGGTTTGAAAATGGAAAAGCTGAAGTCACCTATAATGCAAAAGAATATTTGGATTTAGACGAACATAAAAGATTCGAAAGTGATGACTGGTTCATAATTGATAAAAAAGGAAAGAAGTTAAAATAAAAAACGACACCACAACAACAGGTATAGTGCGTGCCCCACGGGACAAACACCATAGCCAAACGTCTATACCAAAGCACGCCCCATCTCATCAAAACCAGGTTGACTGTTTACAAACACACTTCATTTTAGCCTACAACAAAGTCAATTTCGGCTACATCAGATTTCTTACTTCTGCTCAACTTTGTACCAACAAAATACACAAACATGAAAGCAGTTGTAATTAACGAATTTGGCGGAACAGACGTATTGAAAGTTGAAGAGGTAGAAAATCCTGTTCCGGCAGCAGACGAAATTTTAGTAAAGGTTTATGCAGGCGGTATAAACCCTGTGGACCGGGTAGTTCGTGAAGGCGGTAACGCTGTATTGCGACCTTATTTAAAGCTGCCCTTAATTTTAGGTTGGGACGCTTCAGGTATTGTAGAAGAAATCGGGAGCAAGGTTACAAACTTTAAAAAAGGCGATGAAGTATATGGCGTTCCTAATTTTCCAGGTAACGGTAGCTATGCAGAGTATGTGGCAGCAAAAGCAAGCCAGTTTGCTTTGAAACCCCAAAGTCTCTCTTATAATGAGGCAGCCGCAGTTCCTTTAACGGGGCTTGTAGCGGCTAATTCAATTTTTGACCTTGGAAAACTGAAAGCAGGACAACGTATCTTTATTCAAGGTGCATCAGGAAGTGTCGGAAATTTTGCGGTGCAATTTGCTAAGGCAAAAGGTGCTTATGTTATTGGAAGCGCTTCTACGAATAATCTCGAATTTGTAAAACAACTTGGTGCGGATGAAGTGATTGACTATAAGACACAGCACTTTGAACAATTATTGCAAGATATTGATGTTGTATTTGAAGCTTCATCAGTTAGGGATAATAAGGAGCGTTTAAAGAGTATACGTGTATTGAAAAAAGGCGGAATTTTTATTAGTGCCAATGTGGACTTCCCTTTTAACAATGCAGTTGAAAAAGCAATGGAGGAAAAGCATGTCCAAGGAGAATTTCTTGCCGCACAAACCAATCACCTGGCATGGCTCAATCAATTTACGCAGTGGTTTAATGAAGGTAGAGCAAAAGTGACGCTGGGCAACGTGTATGCTTTAGAACAAGTTGCCGAAGCACACGAGGAAAGTGAAAAAGGACACGTCCGTGGAAAATTTATAGTAGAAGTGAGAAAACAAAGTTGAAATGACCAAACACATTAAAACCATACCCGAATTTCATCAATACAGGGGTTTACCCAAGCCTGAACATCCTTTAATTAGTGTTATTGATATTGAAAACGTTCAACACTGGCACGCTGATGAACCCATGAATTTGGCGTTGGATTTTTATGTGATAGCTCTTAAAAGAGTTTTGAATACAGGCAAGGTTAGTTATGGGCAAGGCCACTATTATTATGATGAGGGCATTATGTCATTTATGTCACCCCATCAGATTTTTAGTATTTCCAAAGAGAAGAATGAATCTTTAAAACAATCGGGGTGGGTGTTACTTGTTCATCCCGATTTTCTTTGGAATAGTGCTTTGGCAAATAAAATAAAGCAGTACGAGTATTTTGAGTATGCGGCAAATGAAGCATTAATGCTTTCAGAGAACGAAGAAAAAACGATTGTTGGAATTATTGAAAACATTCAGCAGGAGTATCACGCAAACATTGACACTTTTAGCCAGGACATCATCATAGCCCATTTAGAAACACTATTCAATTATGCCGACCGTTTCTATCATCGTCAATTCCTGAAACACAAAAAAGTCAATCATCAAATTCTTGAGAGGTTTGAAAAATTAATGTTAGATTACTTCAGGGATGTTACCCTAACTCAAAAAGGCTTGCCAACTGTTCAGTATATTTCTGAGGAATTGAATGTATCTGTAAGTTATCTAAGCCGATTGCTTAAAACCCTAACCGGACAAAGCACCCAACAGCACATTCACGATTTGTTAATTGAAAAAGCCAAAGAAAGATTAGCTACAACAGAATTAACGGTAGGCGAAATCGCCTATGAATTGGGCTTTGAACATTCACAATCGTTCAGTAAATTATTTAAGCTTAAAACCAATCAATCGCCTATGGAATTTAGACAATCTTTTAATTAAATTCCTTTTTCTTTATTTTCTCAACATATTTTCAAGTCAGCAAAGACTTACAGCAGTAAAACAAAAAATGCCAGAGCATAAACCGTTTAGAAATAAGTGCTCGATCAAAGCTCACGGAACGTTTTATGGACATTACTAACCTTGTTTTCTTTTTCTATCTTACACGCATTAGCACGCAACAGTTTTTTCATTACCCGCTATAACCCATAACATGAACTATAGTAATGAAAACAGTACTCTTTATTATTCCCTTATTTTTATTTCTAAAAATGACAGGACAACATACAAACCCGGAGCTAATCGAAATAAAAAATCAATTAATCCCTCACGCCCCCGCTACCGCCAGTCTGTGACTGGTGGCACGTACGAATAGGAGCGCATCGAAAAACATATCTTTACTACACAAATAAATACTTAATAGGATAAGCAGAAAAACAAATCCATGAACCCCACCCACCATTGTCAATTGTGCGATCATCAGGAAAAGAGTCTAAGCCAGGGCTCAGTCTGCAGCTTGACGGAGCGTAAACCGGCATTTAACCGTACCTGTACCAAAATAAGTTTGGGAACAAAGTTTGAAGACCAACTGAAAGACGTGAATATCAACTATGCTAAACTGCAAAAAGACCGGGCAATTACGTACACGTATTTTGTCGTATTCCTGCTCATTGGTATCGCTGTAATTGCCGGTGCGTTTCTCTTTGGCAAGTACATTTACGATAAGGGAGTGATCTCAACCGTACCTTTAATTATAATGGCCGTGGGGCTGGCACCTTTAGGCCTGGCTATTGGCACCCTAAACAAGCACCTGGAAAACCGTAAAGCAGCAAAACTTAAAAAAGACCGTATCGATGCGGTGTTAGCATTGTATCGCATAGCGTATGACATCAACATACAGTTTGGCGCTTCCTACCACGGCAAGCAAGAAGTTTATGTAGATTTACAGACTAAAAATCTTCCTAAGACACATTTATGAATTCAAAATTTTTACGTTTTCTTTTAATAATTAATGGTATTCTGCTTCCTGCTTTTCTAATTTATGTATTCGGCATAATCTATTTGGAACGCAAAGAAAATAAAATGGAAGACGACGCAATAGGTTGGAAGATTAAGCAACAGGAAGAAGCGCAAAATAAGCTTCAGGAAGCTAGGTTTAGAAACAGCGGCCCATTTAACATCCCCACTACTCCTTTTTACTACCTGACTGTCGAAATGGAAACACAGGAAGACCAATTCTATGAAGAGGAAATCCCGATTGATTTTAAAATCCGATCTAATGGAGTACGGGGTAAAACCGTTAACTTGATCTTTTTAGATGAGCAACAAAATCAATTAAAATCCTTGCTACCTCAGAACGGACTAATTGTTTATATGTCTATTGCCAATGAAGACGAAGAACTCTCTGGCATCGAGAAAGTAAATCACATAGCCTACGTAATAGCAACTTCAGACACCAATGGAGACGGAGAGATTAATGGTAAAGACCAGCTTGACGCATATCTTTCAGATCCTGACGGGCAAAATTTAAAACAAATTACCACGGGAGATTTCAAAAATTTTGCCTGGCTGCATAAGAGCGATCAATTGCTGCTCACGCTTGCTAACCAGGACAGTATTAAAAATCTAAGGTATGCCGTGTACGACTTAAACACCGGAGAAAGCAAACCCGTCACTCATGATTGAAAGCAATAAAACACAAACCCTGGCTCTCAAATATGGTTTAATCACGTTTGGCACGTTGGCAATGTGTTTCTCCATCCTTATGTTTTATAATCCCGAGCAGGTCACAGACTGGACCAAACTAAGTATAGGGTGTAGTATCGGCCTCACGCTGATTGTTCTCAATATTCTATTTTTTAATAACCTGAAAAGCGTTAAAGTCAACCACAGCCGTATAGTTTATGAAGAAAATGGCGAACAAAAAGATGTGAACTGGAGCCAGGTAACGCGTGTTGGCAGAATACGTTTTGTAACACCAGTGCATTATTACGCCCGCATTGATGGCAAACTCATCATTTTTACTACAGAAACCCGTTATGGCTATTCTAAAATAGGAACCGATTACTTTAGCGCCATTTTTGACCATAGTAAAATGGGAGCGATTATCAGGACTGCTAAAGAAGCATACGGGATTTAATGAATTCATATCCCTTGAGGTTTATTTGTTAACTCAAGACGCAACCTAAATTCTTCGGGAGCATCTGCTATTAAAACTGGCTTATGAACGCGATTTTAAAATGCTGCTTTCTGATTCTGCTAACCTCCAATTTAAACTCCTGTTCAGATCAGGATCTGGACGACAGCGTACCAGCCGGGGAATACAGCGGCACCTTTGAAGTCACCTACCCCGATGGCACTATCCACGACGGACCGGTAACCGTAACTTTTAATACCGGCAACACCTACTCCGCTACCGGAAATGAGGATTACTACCCTGCAGGAGGCAGTGGCAGTTACAGCATAGCGGACAATATTTTTACCTTTAAAGACGAAAATTTCTGGACCGCCAATTTTGACTGGGGTCTTATCCTGAGTGGGGAGTACACCTATACCTATAAAAACAAGCAGCTCATACTCACCAAAGGCGGTGAAGATTCAGCGACCTACGTCTATACACTAAACCTGGAGTAATTGGTGTAAAACATCTCTAAGCTATTTCTGCCGAAGGTTTGGCAAAAAAGGGGGTGTATGTGTCACTTCGAGTGGCTGAAGCAAAGCAATAGCGGCGCTTCAGCTGTAGCTCGCTGTTGATAGTTGGTTATTGAGCTCGTGAATCTCCTGACGTCGATTTATCGAGAAGTCTTAAGATTACGAGCTCCACAATAAATAACAGCGAGCTCAAGAGAATACAATTCCTCCTATTCGTATTCACATCCTTTTCTTCAAACACAAGAATCAATAATCATGGCTCAAAAGAGGGTATCTCGATTTTAATATTTTCGTGCTAAAAACCATTTTTTGAAAATATAGTATCTTTCCTCTACCAACCTAATAAGCCATGCTCTCTCCCAGGATCAAGAGAACTATCACGCGAATTTTACCATTTGGTATCATCTGGTTACTAACGGGTTGGGTCTTTCTTTTTATAGAAACGTCCGCCCTTAATAACGTGGAGCAAACCTCAAATACCGCTATACAGGTAGATTACCGGGTCTTTATTTTTGCATCTTTGGCGGTATTGATAGTAGGCTTTTTGGTAGGCCTGTTAGAGCTGCTTCTTTTTCGGCGTTTATTCTACAACTACAGCTTTTTAAAAAGACTTTTGTATAAAATGCTTCTCTATGGGATATTCCTGCAGGTAATTATCACCATTGCGTTTCCCATCGCAGCCGGTATTGAAATGCACACGAGCGCATGGCACCCGCAAGTCTGGGATCGGTTTTTCAGTTTTTTACAGAGCAGCACCTACATAAGCACCATGTTTCAGATGGTGGTCACCCTATTTCTCTGTTTATTTTATGACGAAATAAGCGATCACGTAGGGCGTGCGGTAATCTATAAATTTTTCACAGGTAAATACCATAGGCCGGTTGAAGAAAGACGAATTTTTATGTTTCTGGACATGAAATCCTCTACTACCATAGCTGAACAATTAGGACATTTAGCCTATTTCCGGTTTCTAAAGCAATACTATAAAGACTTATCGGAAGCCGTTATTAATAACGAAGGAGAAGTATATCAATATGTAGGAGACGAGTTGGTGGTATCCTGGAAATTGAATACCGTCAACAGTTCCCGGTGGATACATTGCTTTTATGAAATGCAGGCTAAACTCGGTACCAAAGCTTCCTGGTATGAAGAACATTTTAAAACCAGGCCCCACTTTAAAGCAGGCTTTCATGCCGGAAGGGTAACCGCAGGGGAAATAGGAGTCATCAAAAAAGAGATTCTCTACACCGGGGATGTCATCAACGCTACGGCCCGCATACAAGCACTTTGCAACACCTACGATGTAAACCTGATAGTTTCAGAAACCCTGATACAAACCCTCCCGCCAGCCTATGAGCCGGTATCTTTGGGTAAAGTCACCCTAAGAGGCCAAAGCAGGGAAATGGCCTTATATACTATTAAATCATAAGGATATGCTACGTCTTTTTAAAAAAACCAGAAAAAAACTACTGTCAGAAAACAAAATCACGAAATACCTGGTCTATGCGCTGGGTGAAATTCTGTTAATCGTTATTGGTATTTTAATCGCACTCGCCATCAATAACTGGAATGAAGGTCGCATACAATCGCAAAAGGAAGAATTCTATTTATTAGGACTTAAAAATGAATTTAAGCAGAGTAAAGCTAAACTGCAAGCCCTTCTGGAAATCAACACAGCCAATTATGAAAAGGCCAGAAGTCTTTACCTGATAGCACAGGACAGCATTCCGGATGAAGCAGAAATCGCCAAATTGGTATATCAATCGCTTTCCAATGAAATGGAATACAACCCAAACAATTCCCTCTTAAATGAACTACTCAACTCGGGAGCCTTAAAAGACATCTCCAATGATTCCCTGCGAAAACATTTAACAGGCTGGGAATCCAGGCTCCAAAGTGTACGCAGACAGGAGCGAACCCTGCAGTCTGACCGTCAGAAAATTCTGGATATAATTCGCCAGAAAGGCGATATCAAATCTATTGCAGATCAAACAGGAATCTCTCAGCAACTCAGACTGCCCCCCACAACTCCCCTTGCCCTCAACGCGCAACTGATACGTACAGCAGAATTTAAAAACAGTCTTCTCCTGTTTATTTTAACCACAGAAATTACCCAGGATACCCATTACAAACCTCTACTGGCAGAAATTAATACGCTATTGCGATTAATCGAAAACCGGAGCTTTTAGATGCTAGCTCACATTCTGCTTGCAACACCTGTTAAGGAAAATCTGTAGAAAGAACTGCTCCCATTATCCGTTTATGCTTTTTGAAGAATGCTGTAAAAGACCGACCGTATATGTTTCGTTAAATTCGTATTATTTATAAGAGATATAACCCAACTCGTTATCTTCCGGGAACATTACCCAAAAAGTCTGAATTAGGAACGAACACTAAGAAATGAAAAAGGAGCTTAGAAATCAAAATACGGGCACCAACACCGGCTAAAGCTATAATCTTATGAGGCTACTACAAATCTTACTTTTTCTACCTTTGTTGACATCAGTCTTAGCCTGTACAAAAGATTTAAAAAAAGAGAAGCTAATCGGAATTTGGGAATCTTTTGAGACTCATCATCCCATAAATGTCCTGACTTTTTACCAGGATTCTTTGATTTTAGATGGTTATACTGGTGAATTCCATACCAACTCTGAATGGAACCTAGATGATGAAAAAATATACTTAAAGAATGTACGCTTTGGAGACACGATACTCAAAGATACAATGAGTTATGAATATAACTTAAATGCAACCAAGGATACATTATACCTCAAAGTGGTCGGCGGAAAAAAGGAAGATTATACGACGATGAAGAAAGTGTTTAAAAACCCGTTTCATTGAAAATAAATCAGTAGCAAAAATCGAAACGAGTATTCATACCGAAACCCATATCGTACCTCCTCAGGAAAAGCGAATACGCCTCCAAGAATATGGGGTAGGTATTTTTAATGTGGTAGCCACCAAATCGGCTTTAAAAAAAGCACTCAAAAACAAACAGATCAGGGTTAATGAAACTCCCGCGACCACAGCAACATGGATATCGGGCGGCGAATGTATAGAACTCAGACTTCCGAAGGAAAATAGAAAAAACACCAGGCTGGTTTTTCCATTAAAAACCCTTTACGAAGATGCGTATTTGGCGGTAGTTCATAAACCCGCCGGAATTCTGGTAAGCGGCAACAGCTTTAAAACCATTGCTAAGGCCTTACCGCAAAATTTAGAACCCAGCCCCCTGGAAGACGCGTGCATCCCGCAACCGGTACACCGCTTAGATTTTGCAACGACCGGTGCGCTACTCGTGGGAAAAACCCGGAATAGCATTCGCTTGCTCAACAAACTTTTTGAAACCAAACAAGTAACCAAAATATATTACGCAGTAACTATAGGCCAAATGTCTCCCAGCGGAACAATCAACACTCCTGTAGACGAGAAACCGGCAATCACAACCTATCGGGTTTGTGATACGTTAGCATCCGCACGTTTTGGCCAACTCAATCTCCTTGAGCTTAAACCGCTAACCGGGCGCAGACATCAATTGCGAAAACACCTGGCCAGCATCAAGCATCCCATTTTGGGCGATAGGGATTACTGTCCGCCAGAATTGCTGCTTAAAGGAAAAGGAATGTACCTGCACGCCTATTCTTTATCTTTTAAACATCCGTTTACGGAAGCAGAATTGACCATACAGGACGAACTCCCTAAAGGTTTTACAAAGTTGTTTAAAAAGTCAGATACGTGAAGATTAAACAGTCTAATAACTTTCTGCCCTCTCTCATTTAAATTTCACGATAAATACTTGGAGCCCGCTACTGCCGTCCTCATTTACTTTTTTGAGTAGCGTGATAAATTCTCATCAAATGATCTAGAAACACTGTTACCCACAATCTTTTCTCTTGGTTCGTTTTCTTTGGAGAAGCAAATCGACGATAGGAGATTCACGAGTTCTAAAAACCAGCTGCAATTGCTTAACTAAACCTATTATCCGTAACTTTCACGTTAAAACCATTTCACGTAATCGCATAAACGCAAAGTAATGATTTCAAGATTTTTGGGAATTCTGATACTGGCTGCCACGCCTTATGCAGGTCAGGCTCAGCAAACCGCAAAAGACACCATCCACCTCTATTTTCTGGGTGGGCAATCTAATATGGAAGGCTATGGCTACACCAAAGACCTCCCCGATTCGCTCGACACGACTTTTGAAAATGTATTTATTTTTGAGGGCAATCCTACTGATGATGAGCAGCCTGTAGGCGGTCAGGGCGTTTGGGAACCGCTACAACCCGGGCACGGTACCGGTTTTAAGTCAGACGGAAAAACCAACACCCATTCTAACCGCTTCGGTATTGAACTTTCGTTTGCCAAAAAACTGCAGGAATACTATCCCGGTCAGAAGATTGCCCTGATCAAATATGCTAAAGGTGGCTCTTCTATAGACAGTCTGGCCGCAGCACAATTTGGCGCCTGGGACCCACATTACAACGGCAAGACCGGCATCAACCAGTACGATCACTTTTTGGCAACGCTTAACAACGCGCTCAACACCAAAGACCTGGATGGTGACGGCCGTGAAGACTACCTTGTCCCAATGGGTATTTTATGGATGCAGGGCGAAAGCGATGGCGACAAGACCGAAGCCATTGCAGAGGAATACTATCATAACCTGTCACAATTGATGAACCTCATCCGCGCCAGCCTACGGACCGATGATCTGCCGGTGGTAGTGGGTAAGATTTCCGACTCGTGGAATGCCCCCGACGGGAAGGTGTGGGATTATGGCGAACTCGTGCAATATGCCCAAGAAAAGTTTGCCCGCGAAGACAGCAATGCTGTCATCATACGCAGCACCCGCTATTACAAGTATTCAGATCCCTGGCATTACGACAGCGCCGGTTATATTGATTTTGGAAAACAGTTTGCTGATGCGGTGTATGGGTTAAATAAGTAGTTCTCATCCCCTGCTCTTCTCACTTCAACCTAATAATCTAATGAACTGGAAATACTATTCTTTAGTTCTCTTTTTCTTCAGTATAGCAACAAGTTCCCGTTAAAAATTTTCGAAGCCTTGGAGAAAATTTAGGAGACTTGTTGCGGTTTTGCCTGAAAAGGCAAAAATACCTAAGAAAAAGTGTCCTTTCTTTTGTTACTTTTCTTTGGACAGGCAAAGAAAAGTAAAGAATAGCCTCATAAGAAATCTAACTCCCATTCTTAAAAGAATTAATTTCATTAATTCTGAATATAAAATTGAATTATAATGGATTACCTGCACCCTACTTTCTACTTCGATTATACATCCGAAAACATGCAACAGCTCATTGATGAATTTCAAAACGATGCTTTGAGCGAAACTGATAAAACCGTCGGTCTGTATACCAAAGTACGTGATGCGTATTTATACAACCCATATCACATCAGCCTTAATCCTGAAAATTACCGCGCCAGTGCGCTAGCTGAAAAACCCACCGGCAACTGCGTGGAAAAATCCATCATCCTGATCGCGGGCCTTCGGGCACTGGGAATTCCTGCCAGACTACGACTGGGCAAAGTGGTTAACCATATCGCAGTAGAGCGGCTGGTGGAGAAATTTGGTTCAAACGAACTCACGCCACACGGGTCGGTCGAAGCCTATTTAGATGGGAAGTGGCTCAAGATGTCTCCGGCTTTTAATGCTTCGCTTTGCGAAAAACTAAATGTAGCCCCTCTCGAATTTGACGGTAAAACAGATTCGTACCTTCAGGCATATAATGCTGAAGGTTCCCGTTTTATGGAATATCTGGAGGATTACGGGTATTTTGAAGACGTACCGGTGGCCTTTATGATCAAAAATATAAAAGAGCATTACCCACATATTTTTGATACTGGCCAGGATGACCTGGAATTTAAGCTTTAATTTTTAGTAGCTTTAGGTACTTATAACCCGCATGTTATGAACAAAACTGAAGCAACAAACGTAGACGATTACATCGCCGAATTCCCCGAAAGCGTTCAGGAAAAAATGCGCGTTTTACGCAAAATTATACTGGAGTGCGCACCTGAGGCAACAGAAAGCATTTCGTACCATATGCCGGCTTATAAACTCAATAAAAAACCACTGGTCTATTTTGGCGGATTTGCCAATCACATTGGTTTTTACGCGCAGCCTGTAACTCATGAAAAATTCGAAGAAGAATTGGCTTCTTACAAAAAGGGTAAGGGCTCGGTTCAGTTTCCACATAGTAAACCCCTACCTGAAAAACTAATCCATAAAATGGTTCGTTTTAAAAAAGAACAAATCACTAAACTGTACTATGAACGCTAACGCAATTACAGTAAGTGCGCAAATCGCCGCTGACAAATCAAAAGTTTGGGACTACTATACAAGCCCAAAACACATTAAAAACTGGAATTTTGCTGACCCGAGCTGGCATTGCCCTGAGGCTAAAAACGACCTCAAGGTAGGCGGCACCTATTTCGCGCGAATGGAAGCGAGAGACGGCAGTTTTGGCTTTGACTTTGAAGCCGAATACACAAAAATTAATATGGGAACCGGTTTTACTTATGAATTTGGCGGTCGCGAATGCGCAGTGGTATTACAGGAAAGCGATGATTTGACTCAAATCACAGTCACCTTTGAACCTGAAGATCAAAACCCCATAGACCTGCAGCAACAAGGCTGGCAGGCGATTCTCAATAATTTCAAGCAGTATACCGAAAGCAATTAAGAAGCTTCCAATACCGCAGCTACCTTCCGCACATCCTTAACTTCAAAAAAGCGCACTACTTTGGCCACAACCTGAAGGAGTTTGCTTTTTGGATTTACAATTTTATCAGCCAGTGCTGCGATTATCACATCCCTGTTGGCAATGGCTTCCTGCTTTTTTACGGCAGCTGCATACTCATTGGCAAAAAGCCATGCGCCGTCGCGGGCTACGTTTATACTGAAAGAAACCAGTTTATCTTCTTTTCCCTTGCCTACCAGTTCGAGTAATTTAAACAAGGGCGACACCTTACCAATGCGATCTTTTACATCAGCTACCATACTGGCCAGAACTTCATTAATTTTATTGAAGTCAGCCTCCAAATCGGCCAAATGATCATCGCCAGTGGTTAAGGCTGCGGCTATACCCAAATCAAGATTGATATGCGCGTTGATGCCCAACAACAGATGCTGCATAACCATGGCCTCATCAATTTTAAATGCGTTTGCCCAACTCGCAGTAGGCTGCTGCCCGTCTTTAAACTGATTATAAGCCTTGATATACCGGTTTGCAAACAGCACGTCAAGCTTTTCCATTCGGGCATTGTCATCAAACTCCTGAGTTTCTATACCAGCTTTAATGCGTTTAGTCACTTTGTTGTATAAAATGGGAAAGAAAGCCCTACAGCTTCCCTGCTGCTTTTCGTGCAGAATAATGGCATCCAGTTCTTTGATAACCTCGTTAATAGTAGTTGCAGGCATAGTCGGGATTTTGATACCTCTAAGATCGAAATTTTTCGAAGAATAAGAAGATAGTATTCTGACTTTCAAAACAAAAGAAAATCATTACAGACTTTTATATCATGTTCTGTTCATTTTCTTTGCTTGTCCAAAGAAAACGAACCAAAAGAAAGGACACTTTTTCTTAGGCATTTTTGCCTTTTCAGGCAAAACCACAAGCAGCCCCCTAAATTTTCTTCAAGGCTTCGAAAATTTTTAACCGGGACTTCTTGTTATGCTGAAGAAAAAGATGGCTAAAGAAGAATAATCAAACTCCATATTTGAAATTAATTAATGACATACGTATTTACAAATACTCATATAGCTGTTCAAAAGACATTTGATATACTAACAGCTTTTTAACAAAAACCCTAAAGCCTGCACAAGCTCCTCACAAACTTTTAAATCACGCAGGCTGCCTGTTTGGTTCTTATTATATTCGGCCCTATGCAAAACAGGAACGAAAAAGAAATGGAATTTAACGGCTTTGTGTCGGTAAAAGGTGCACGCCAGAATAATCTAAAAAATGTGTCTGTTGAAATTCCGCGAGATGCTTTAGTGGTTTTTACTGGGATATCCGGCTCTGGAAAATCCTCATTAGCTTTTGGCACCTTATATGCCGAAGCCCAACGCCGCTATCTGGAATCGGTATCGCCATACGCCCGTAGGCTTTTTAACCAAATGCCTATTCCGGAAGTTGATGAAATATCAGGGCTCCCACCGGCCGTGGCTTTACAACAACAACGAAGCTCAGGTTCTGCGCGTTCTACAGTAGGCTCGGTAACCACCTTGTCAAACCTGATGCGCATGCTCTACTCCAGAGCCGGAAATTATCCTGCCAGTCAACCCCTGCTCTATGCCGATTCTTTTTCAGCCAATACCCCTGAAGGCGCCTGCCCCGAATGTCACGGACTCGGCAAAACCTACAGCGTAACCGAAGAAAGCCTGGTGCCCGACCCTTCTTTAAGCATACGCGAACGGACAATTGCCGCCTGGCCCAGAGCCTGGCAGGGAAAAAATCTTAGGGATATTCTGGTGACTTTAGGCTACGATGTAGACATCCCATGGAGTGAACTGCCTCAAAGCCAGCGCAACTGGATCCTTTTTACTGAGGAAACTCCAACCGTACCGGTTTATCGGGACCGAAGTCCGCAAGAGGTTCAGGAAGCGGTCAAACGCAACGAACAACCCAGCTACAAAGGCACCTATACCAGCGCTAAAAGTTATGTTTTGCATACCTACGCCAATTCGCCCAGTGCGGCCATGAAAAAACGGGTGGCGCAGTATATGACTGGCAGTACTTGTCCCACGTGTAAGGGTAAACGCTTAAAACCGGAATCCCTTTCGGTCACCTTTGCCGGTTATGACATCGCCGATATTTCAAAGCTTCCACTAAAAAAATTGTATGAAGTTTTTGTGCCTTACAGCACGGGTACTGCATCGGCATTTGAGAAAAATTCGGTCTCGCAGGAAAAAAGAATGGTCACCCAGCGCATCGCCGAAGATTTTGTGGGACGTCTCGAAGTATTGCTTGATTTAGGATTGGGCTATCTTTCGTTGGAGCGTAATACCCCGAGTCTTTCGCCGGGTGAACATCAGCGTTTACGCCTCGCAACTCAGGTACGCAGCAACCTGTTTGGGGTGGTTTATGTTTTAGACGAACCCTCGGCAGGTTTGCATCCGGCAGATACCGAGGCTTTGCTGCGTACTTTGGCTTTGCTTAAGAAAGGTGGAAATTCCCTCTTTATTGTAGAACACGAACTCGAAGTAATACGCCAGGCCGACTGGCTGGTCGATGTGGGTCCGGATGCTGGGGAAGGTGGTGGCCAAATCTTATACAGCGGTCCACCGGAAGGTTTAAAAGACTGCACCGCTTCAAAAACCAAAGATCATTTGTTTCAGGATCGCAGCCTTAAAAAACCCGTACGCCGGGAGGCGAAAGCCTGGCTGGAGCTTTCCGGGATTACCCGAAACAACCTGAACGATCTTAATGTTAGTTTTCCTCTCGGAGTTTTAACTAGTGTAACGGGCATTTCAGGATCCGGAAAAAGCAGTTTGGTGAGTCAGGCGCTGGTGGATCTCATGAAAGCTCATTTAAAAAGCAACCCGCTTGAAGAAGAAGCGGAAGAAACCGAAGATTTACTTCAGTCAGAAAACACGGAAGCTACTACGGGAACTATTTTAAAAGGTGCCCAAGACCTCAAGCGTATGGTGGTGGTCAATCAAAAACCCATTGGTAGAACGCCCCGATCTAATTTAGCCACATATACCGGCTTGTTTGATACGGTGCGAAAATTATTTGCAGCAACAGAACTGGCAAAATCCCGTAAGTATAAGGCCGGAAGATTTTCATTTAACGTGGGAAAAGGCCGTTGTCCCAATTGTGAAGGTGAAGGTGCGGTGATGGTCGAGTTGTTGTTTCTGCCCAGCGTTTATGCGCCGTGTCCCGTTTGTAATGGAATGCGCTATAATGAGGAAACCTTAGAAGTCACCTACAATTCTAAAAATATAGCTCAGGTTCTTGAGATGACAGTAGCTCAGGCAGTCAAGTTTTTTGAAACAGATTCTCGTGTAAGCAAACCCCTCAAATTACTTAAAGAAGTAGGACTGGGCTATTTACGTTTGGGGCAACCCGCCACCGAACTTTCGGGAGGAGAAGCACAGCGTATTAAACTCGCCAAAGAATTGCAACGCGGTAATAGGGGTAAAACGCTGTATATTCTGGACGAACCCACAACCGGCCTGCATCCTTCTGATGTTGAAAAGCTGCAATTACAACTGGCTAATCTTGTGGAAGCGGGCAATACTGTGATTGTGGTAGAACACGATATGCAGGTAATCGCTGCAAGCGACTGGGTAATTGATATAGGTCCCGACGCAGGAAATGAAGGTGGGCAAATCGTAAGTGCAGGAACCCCGGAAACTGTAGCTGCAAATACTAAAAGTAAAACAGCTCCCTATTTAAAGCGAAGCCTGGCAGGATATTAATTAAAGCTTAATGTTATTCAAACTAAAAAGCCGTTTCAACATTTAGACCTCATTAATCTCTTGGTTAAGTTAAAATGAAATAATTTTAAGCTTAAAGCCAAATCACTATGCGCGTAGCCTTCTTCAGTACCAAAAAATACGATCAGGATTTTTTTGAGCAGTGCAATACGAATAACACGCACGAGCTCAATTTTTTTGAAACCGCTTTGAACAAGCATACAGCATCATTGGCTCAGGGTTTTGATGCGGTATGTGTTTTTGTCAATGATGAGCTTGATCAGGAAACAATACAGATACTGTCTGAAAATGAGGTGAAATTAATCGCTTTGCGCTGCGCAGGTTTTAATAATGTTGACCTCGAAGCTGCGGAATCAAAAAACATCAAAATTGTACGAGTGCCCGCCTACTCCCCGGAAGCGGTTGCAGAGCACGCTGTTGCATTGATTCTTACCTTAAACCGAAAAACCCATAAGGCTTATAATCGGGTTCGAGAAAATAATTTTTCTTTAGAGCGACTTACGGGTTTCAACCTTTCCGGTAAAACGGTTGGCGTAATCGGTACCGGAATTATCGGGATTGCCTTTGCTAAAATCATGCTGGGTTTTGGCTGTAAAGTCATCGCTTACGACATTAAACCTTCAGACCAATTAAAAGAACGTGGGGTTGAATATAAAGCGCTTGATGCATTGCTTTCTGAAGCAGATATCATCTCCTTGCATTGTCCCCTAAATGAACAAACGCATCATCTTCTGGATACCAAAGCTTTTGAAAAGATGAAAACCGGTGCAATGCTCATCAATACCGGGCGTGGCGCTTTGATCGACACTACTGCAGTGGTTACGGCATTAAAGAATGAAAAACTGGGTTATTTGGGAATTGATGTCTATGAACAGGAATCGGGCTTATTTTTTAAAGACCATTCGGAAACAGTCAATCAGGATGACGATTTTTTACGCCTGCTCTCGTTTCCCAATGTTTTGATTACCGGACACCAGGGCTTTTTCACCAAAGAAGCTCTAGAGCAAATTGCTAACGTGACCTTGAAAAACCTCACTGATTTTGAAGAAGGAAATGCTTTGGAGAATGAAGTTGAGGTTTAATATCAGTATACTACCAGGATGCCTAAAAATCAAACGAGAAACAGTTAATGGCTTCTTCTAAAAAGACAAATTCCAGAGAGCAGATCAAATCAAAACTACACCCGCGCAACCGCAATCGGGAGCCCTATGATTTAAACGCACTGATTGATGTCAACCCCGAACTCAAAAACCATATAAAACTCAATAAATACGGAAACCAATCGGTTGATTTTGCGAATCCGCGGTCGGTTAAATTGTTGAATACAGCTATTTTAAATTTTTACTACGGAATAGAACACTGGGAATTTCCGGAAGCCAATCTGGTACCGCCTATTCCAGGAAGAGCAGACTACCTGCATTATATAGCCGATTTATTAGCTGCAAACACAAACGGAAAAATTCTGAAAGGGGACAAAATTAAAGGTTTGGATATTGGCACCGGAGCCAGTTTGATTTACCCCATTCTGGGTGTAGTAGAATACGGTTGGGCATTCACAGCCTCCGATATTGATGCAACATCTTTAGAATCCGCAGAAAAAATAATTAACGCAAATGAAATCCTTCAGCAGAAAATAGATTTACGACTTCAAAGCGATTCCGGCAGTATTTTTAAAGGCGTAATCAATCCTGAAGAACAATACAGTTTTACGATGTGTAACCCGCCATTTCATGCCTCACGGGATATTGCCAATCAAGGCACCCGCAGAAAAGTCAAAAATCTTTCGGGAAGTAACTCAGGGAAACCTGATCTGAATTTTGCAGGAGTTCAGAACGAACTCATCACTGCCGGCGGGGAACCTAAATTTATCAAAACGATGATTCGAGAGAGTAAGGATTTTGCTAGTAATTGTATTTGGTTTACTACCCTGATTTCTAAAAAAGACTATTTAAAAGACATTTACAAACACCTCAAAAAAGCTGGCGCTAAAACGGTAAAAACCATCCCGATGGGAACCGGAAATAAAACGAGTCGTATTGTTGCTTGGACTTTTAGATAAAATGGTCCGTGCAAGTGAGTTTATTATAGGACTAACTTTGATTTCCGTAATGATAATTCTGCTTTAGAAATATCAAAAAAAAGAACCCGATTGGATTCTTTCTCTTGTAGTATTAAAACTTTTACTCTTTCAATTCCTCGTTGATATTCTCTTTTTCTTCTTCCTTAGCTTTCTTTAAGGCACGTTGAGACTCGGTAAAATGAGTTCCTTCACCCCTGTGCATATCAGCCAAATTACGTTCTACCAGATTCTTTCGTTTTAAATCACTCATATCTTTTTATTTTAAGATACAAATCACGATTATGCATAAACGTTAATCGTACGTTAAAACCTATTTGCTTCCTTGCTCTAAAGCCTCTATACGCGATTGCATATTGGATAACAATTCCTGCTGCTCGCTAACCTGAGCTTTTAACTCTTGGAGTTCCGCTTCCTTTGCACTCAATTCCTGAATAGCCTTGATAATTGGCGCAATTAGATCAGAATACCTTACAGAAAGATAATGATCCTCAGAACCATCTTCAGCAATTATACCGGCTTTATCATACTTCGCATTTTCAAGCACTTGCAGTAATTCCTGAGCAATCACTCCCCACTCTTTAGTTTCTTCGGTATTATTTTTACGCACATACTCTACCGGCCTAATCGCATTTATAAAGTCAAGACCCAAAGGCATTGTTTTTATTTGTTCTTTAAATCGCTTATCTGAAGAAACGGTTAGGGCAACCTGTGACTCAAAAGAGGTAATGTTGGTGTTACCCATACGTATTTTATTACTTACACCAACACGAGCACCAGAACCTATAGCAATGGAATTAGTCAACCCTGTGACCGTTGCGTCAGCATCGTTCCCTATAAATATATTATTGCTTCCCGTAGTATTGTTATTTAAAGCATTGGTACCTATTGCAATATTATAACTACCTGTTGTATTCGTGTTCAAGGTATTATGGCCAATCCCAATATTTTCAAGTCCGCTTGTATTTCTATTTAGGGGTTCATAACCCATAGCAACGTTATAATTACCTGTTTTGTTTCCTCGCATTGCATTAAACCCGACTGCAACATTACCTTCGGATTTGGTATCTCGTAAAGCCTCATATCCTAAGGCAGTATTACGATTTCCTCCCTGACTGTCATACATCGAAGCAAATCCTATTGCCGTATTGTAACTCCCAGTAGTATTGTTATTCAAAGCTTCCGAACCAACACCGGTGTTTTTCTCTCCTGTTGTATTGTTAATCATAGTATTTTTACCCACGGCTGTATTTTGTATAGATGTGGTATTAGAAGCCAATGCATTCTTACCGATTGCGGTGTTCTGGCTTCCAGTCGTATTTAGACGCATGGTTTCTCTTCCAACAGCGACGTTTTCATTACCGCTAGTATTAGAAAGTAAGGCATCTCTACCCACTGCCACATTTTCATCCCCGCTGGTAGTATTATACATCGCATCCCTACCAACTGCCGTGTTTGAATTTGCTGTTGTTGCATTTCTAAGGGAGTGATACCCTAATGCTGTATTATCACTCCCCGTCCCATTTCTCAGCGCCTCATAGCCTAAAGCTGTATTTTGACCTCCAGTTACTAAAGAATATAAAGCCTGATAACCCACCGCTGTACTGTTTGAATTCGTAGCATTAAATAAAGCCTGTGACCCAAAAGCGACATTGTTATTACCTGATGTATTGGCATTACCTGCCTGATAACCATAGAAGGTTTGGGATGTGGAAAGTCTGCCAGCCTTTTGATTATTTACCCGAAAAGAAAGCGGGACATTATCTGTAGTTCCTAAAAAATTGGTGCCATCTGCAGTTCCGGTGTTTCCAGTAAGAGACCAGCCCGTCTGACCGGTAGTAAGACCAATCCATTTAGTTTGAGGATTGCTCCAGTAATAATAGCCTATAGGATTACCGCCTGAAGCCACATTTAAAAAAATGAGCATGCTGTTCTGGTCAGCTCCAGGATTGATAGCCGGAAAAACATCTAATCTGGGTATTAAAATACCATCTGTACTAGCAGGTGAAACAGAATTTGCAGCGGTGACTTCCAAACGGGATTTAGGAACAGTTGTACCTACACCAACCTGAGCATGGAAACAAGCAATATTAAACAATACTACAAGAACAAGTAATTTCAGATTCATATGATTTGGGGTTTAAAGCACGCAAAATAAATGAAAGTTAATAACTTAACCTTATAAAATTACAAATAAGTAAAAGGTTTTACTTAAATCTAATTATTCATAAGGATTTTAAGAAAACTAGTTCTGCGCAATAAAAAATGGAAAAGGCGGCCACAACGGGCCGCCTTTCAAACAATAATTAATCTAACCTACTATTTTAAATCATATCGATCTAAGTTCATCACTTTGGTCCAGGCTTTAACGAAGTGCTTTACAAAACGCTCACCGCTATCTTCTAGAGCATACGCTTCAGCTAGGGCACGTAACTCAGAATTAGAACCAAAAATCAGGTCTACTCGCGTACCGGTCCATTTCTTTTCTCCGGTATTGCGGTCGCTGCCTTCAAATACATCATCATTCTCAGAAACCGATTTCCAGGTCGTATGCATATCCAAAAGGTTCACAAAGAAATCATTGGTAAGGGTTTCCGGCTTATCTGTAAACACCCCGTGTTTAGAACCATCAAAATTGGTATTTAGTACTCGCATACCACCAACCAGCACGGTCATTTCAGGCGGGGTTAGGGTTAACAATTGGGCACGATCTACCAAAAATTCTTCAGCTTTAATCTCAAAGCGGTCTTTCATATAGTTTCTAAAACCATCTGCTACCGGCTCAAGAGCATCAAATGCAGAAGCATCAGTTTGCTCTTCAAGCGCATCGGCACGACCGGGGGTAAAAGGTACACTAATATCGTGACCGGCGTTGTGTGCGGCTTTCTCTACTGCTGCACTACCTGCCAATACGATAAGGTCTGCAATCGATACTTTTTTGTTTCCGCTTTGCGAATCGTTGAACGATTTTTGAATGCCTTCCAACGTATTGAGTACGGCATTTAATTTTTCGGGATTGTTCACGTCCCAGCCGCGTTGCGGTGCAAAACGAATGCGTGCTCCATTGGCACCACCACGCTTATCTGAACCTCTAAAGGTTGAAGCCGAAGCCCAGGCCACAGAAACCAGATCTGAAATCGAATGACCGGCATCCAGGATATTGGACTTCAAATGATCGATATCGGCGTCGCTGATTAATTCATGATCTACCGCAGGAATAGGGTCCTGCCAGATCAATTCTTCCTGAGGTACTTCCGGACCTAAATAACGCTCTTTTGGTCCCATATCCCGGTGTGTCAACTTAAACCATGCTTTTGCATAGGCGTCTGCAAACTCTTTCGGATTTTCCATAAAGTGTCTGGAGATTTTCTCGTATTCCGGATCAAAACGCAGCGATAAGTCGGTCGTTAACATAAATGGTGCATGCTTCACATCAGGACGGTGCGCATCAGGTACAGTACCCGCACCGGCGTCATTTTTCGGTTTCCACTGGTGTGCACCGGCAGGACTTTTAGTCAATTCCCACTCGTAACCAAACAGATTTTCAAAGTACTTATTACTCCATTGGGTAGGCGTGTCAGTCCAGGCTCCTTCAATACCACTGGTAATGGTATCTGCTCCTTTACCGGTGCCGAAGTTATTCTTCCAGCCCATTCCCATAGCTTCAATACCTGCTGCTGCAGGCTCTTCTTCTACATACTTTTCAGGATCTGCTGCTCCATGCGTTTTACCGAAGGTGTGACCCCCGGCAATTAAAGCCACTGTTTCGTAGTCATTCATCGCCATACGGCCAAAAGTCTCGCGGATAAAATGCGCAGACTCTACCGGATCTGGATTGGCATTATGCCCTTCAGGATTTACATAAATCAATCCCATATGCGCAGCTCCTAAGGCTTTTTCGAGTTCGCCACCTTCATAACGCTTTTGGTTAGCCAACCACTCGGTCTCTGCTCCCCAATAGACTTCTTCGGGTTCCCAAACATCTTTACGACCACCTGCAAAACCAAACATCTTAAGTCCCATGGACTCGTGAGCGCAGTTACCGGCAAGGATTAAAAGGTCTGCCCAGGAGAGTTTATTTCCGTATTTCTTTTTTATAGGCCAAAGCAATAAGCGCGCTTTATCCAGGTTGGCGTTATCTGGCCAGCTGTTTAGCGGTGCAAAACGCTGCTGTCCGCTACCGGCTCCTCCACGCCCATCGTGAATACGATAGGTACCTGCCGCGTGCCAGGCCATACGAATGAAAAACGGACCATAATGCCCGTAATCTGCCGGCCACCAGTCCTG
Organism: Leeuwenhoekiella sp.; assembly: GCA_002708845.1. Taxonomy (GTDB): domain Bacteria; phylum Bacteroidota; class Bacteroidia; order Flavobacteriales; family Flavobacteriaceae; genus Leeuwenhoekiella. Next base: position 253,968 of record PAPI01000022.1, on the reverse strand, counting down.
ACTGTTGGTCATTAAATCGTACAAATCCTGCTTAACAGCTGCAAGGTCTAAAGATTTAAAAGCTTCTGCATAATCAAAATCTTCATCCATTGGGTCTACCAAAGATGAATTTTGTTTAAGAATACCCAGATTTAGTTGGTTTGGCCACCAGTCGCGGTTGGTTGTTCCCTGACCGGTTACGTGATGCATCTCTCCGTTAAGGAAAGGACATTTTGCTGAAGATTCGTTTACATCCCAGACTTTTCCGTCATTGCCGTGGTTTGAATTGTTTGTGTCCATATATATGTTTTAAGTGAAATTTTTCCAGCATAAAGAAACCATTTAAAATTGAGCTTAAATCATAAACTCAATCTATACAATTTATAAAATGATAGCTTATGCCTATTTACATCGATTGAAATTCTAAAAAAATCACTTCAATTTAGAGAAATGCACTCGAAATTACCGCCTGTAAAATCTTAAGGAAGACTTAAAATTCAATCCGAAATTTCAATACTTTTATACTCAGCCACCTCAAGCGGCACGTAAATCAAGTAACTAACCAGCCATGTTTGTTATCGTGAAAACTAAAATTATACTTGTCGTCAGCATCCTATTTGGGCTGATGTTCATCAATTCGGGTCTCAATAAACTCTTTAACTATATGCCTATGCCCGAAGATATCCCCGCAGAAATGCTTGAAATTATGGGTGCGTTTGAAACTATAGGTTGGCTCATGCCTCTTGTAGCCGTTGTTGAAATTATAGGCGGCGTACTTGTAATTTTTAAGCCGCTACGTACACTGGGAGCTCTGATGCTATTCCCGATTATGGTGGGTATTCTGCTCGTTCATCTTGTAAACGAACCCAGTGGACTGATTATCGGGCTCGTGTTCTTTGCCATTGAATTATGGCTGCTCTATGAAGGCAGGGAAAAACTAAAACCCTTATTTGGAGCATAATAATCAGGAAACGGCTAACTTTCCACTTCAGTTAATAAGCTATGCATCCGAACGAAGAAATCCTGAAACAATTTTACAGCGCCTTTCAAAATCACAATCCGCGTAAGATGGCAGATTGTTATCATAAGAATGTAGAATTTTCTGATCCTGCCTTTGGCAATATCAAAGGCGATCGTGCCCGGGCGATGTGGTATATGCTAATAGAACGTGGGGGAGATGATCTTAAAGTGACCTACTCAGACATTCAGGCAAACGATTATAATGGCAGCGCAAAGTGGACGGCTACTTACAAATTTGGTCCGGAAAAGCGCAAAGTTGTCAATCACGTAGTGGGTACCTTTTACTTTCAAAATGGAAAGATTCTACAACATACAGACCATTTTGATCTGAGTAAATGGGCGAGACAGGCGTTAGGATTTAAAGGATTGCTTTTAGGTAAAACCAAATTCTTAAAACTTAAAATTCAGCAGCAAAGCAGCGCAGCCCTTTCTAAATACCTGCGGGCCATGCGCATTATCGAGGAAGAAGACCCGGTTTAAAGCGTAGCCATTTTGGCCTGAAAGGCTCCCGGCGAAGTATTCTTAATGCGCTTAAACACCCGGTTAAAATAGGATCGGCTTTCAAAGCCACAGTCGAGATACACATTTTTGATTTTTCGGTCGGGATCCTGCAACAAACTTACCGCAAGCTTGATGCGTTCGGTATTGATAAAATCTACCGGAGAGACCCCCAACTCATTTTTAAAAACCCGATAAAAGTTAGATTCACTCATACAGGCCTTTTGACTTAATTGCTCTACCGAAATGGGTTCGTGAATATGTTCTCTGATGTAATCAATAATATATGACAGGCGGTTATCAGGACTTAGTTTAAAGGTTTTCTCGGTGTAAATTTTTCGGTTATTGGTTTGCAAAATGCGTACGATGAGTTCCTGCAGCATATTATCTACAAAGAAATCTTTAGAAGGATGGTTTTCGGTAAATAAGAAAAGTAAACGCTGTAAGATCTGGTAAATGCCCACATCGTTTGTGAAGTGAAAATTATAATCCATCAGGCTCCACTCGCTGCCGTCATCTTTAGTCAGGTTTTCATTCATTAAGGTCACCACGCGTTTAATTTTATCCTCGGCGATAGCCATGGCCAGACAACGGGTAGGATTTACGCCCTGAGCTTCCGGAAAATCTATACACATCAATTCATCTGCAGGCAATATGAGTGACTCTCCTGGTAAAAAATCAAAGCTATTGTGATCTCGCAGATGCATCACTTTTTTTCCGCGTAACATACTGGCCAAAACCGGCTTGTCAAACCTCAGCAATACACGCTCTGCCTGCTGATGCGTTTCAAAAACATGCATTGCTGCATTATTCAACGTATAGGAAGTCTGATTTTCTACCAGATTCTCCAGTTTTCGGTTTTTATAAAAAGATTCAGATAGTTGCATGATTCAATATTTCAGCCCGCTAAAAGAAATGCTATGCTTAGGACTTCAACTGAAGCATTCGCAATAACCGGGTTTTAGCTTACTAAATTTACAATTTTAGAGCCTAAAAAATTACATATCCTTAATTATTAATAGAATAGTTCACTGATTTGATAGAAACGGTCAGCACTTTGGCCGGGGTCTTAGTTAACTTTAGATATCATAAAGCTTACAGCAGTTTCCCCACTTCAAAAGCAAAACAAAGACGTATAATTTAATAAAGACAAATCTTATGAGTGATGTACAAACCGCTTCCGCAAACGTTGTCGAGAAGCCCAAATTTAAAGACCAGTATGAGAATTTTATTGGTGGTAAATGGACCGCTCCGGTAAAGGGACAATACTTTGATAATGTATCTCCTGTTGACGGCGCTAATTTTACACGCATTCCACGCTCTACTGCAGAGGACGTAGAAAAAGCAATTGACGCCGCCTGGGAAGCCGCTCCGGAGTGGAATAATTCTTCAGCCGCTTACCGAAGTAACCTCCTGCTCAAAATAGCAGATGTGATGGAAAATAACCTCGAGGCTCTTGCCCGCGCTGAAACCTGGGATAACGGGAAAGCCATCCGCGAGACCCGCGCAGCCGATTTACCCCTGGCCGTAGATCATTTCAGGTATTTTGCAGGTGTTATTCGTGCCGAAGAAGGCTCGGTGAGCGAACTGGACAGCAACACAGTTTGCCTTAACGTAACCGAACCCCTTGGCGTTGTAGGTCAAATTATTCCGTGGAATTTCCCAATACTTATGGCAACCTGGAAACTGGCTCCTGCTCTTGCTGCCGGTAATTGTGTAGTGCTCAAACCCGCAGAGCAAACTCCGGTAGGTATTCTAATTTTGATGGAATTGATAGAAGATATTCTTCCAGCCGGTGTGCTTAACATCGTTAACGGCTTTGGTGCCGAAGCCGGTAAGCCTCTCGCCTCTAGTTCCCGCATCAATAAAATTGCATTCACCGGTGAGACCACCACAGGGCAATTGATTATGCAATACGCCTCTAAAAATATTACTCCGGTTACGCTTGAATTAGGAGGTAAATCGCCTAATGTGTTCTTTGAAAGCGTGATGGATGCAGATGATGAATTCTTTGATAAATGCCTTGAAGGTGCCGTAATGTTTGCCCTCAATCAGGGTGAGGTTTGCACCTGCCCATCCCGATTATTGGTACAGGAAAGCATTTACGATAAGTTTATAGAACGCGTGGTAGAACGTACTAAAGCGATTAAACTGGGTCATCCGCTGAGCTCGGATACGATGATGGGTGCACAGGCCTCAAACGACCAGTATGAGAAAATTCTCAACTACATTAATATTGGTAAAGATGAAGGTGCCGAAGTACTTTGCGGCGGTGGCTCTGCTTATAATGAAGGCCTTGAAGGCGGTTATTACGTTCAGCCTACTATTTTAAAAGGAAACAACAAAATGCGCGTATTTCAGGAAGAAATTTTTGGACCTGTACTTTGCGTAACCACCTTTAAAGATGAAGCCGAAGCCATTGAGATCGCCAATGACACGCTCTACGGTCTGGGTGCCGGGGTATGGACGCGTGATACGCATCAGGCCTATCAAATTTCGAGAGCCATAAAAGCCGGTCGTGTTTGGGTAAATAATTACCATAATTATCCTGCTCACGCACCGTTTGGCGGATACAAAAAATCAGGTATCGGTCGTGAAAATCACAAAATGATGTTGGCACATTACCGTCACACCAAAAACATGTTGATTTCTTACGATAAAAAAGCAATGGGCTTTTTCTAAAAACCAAATTATGACGCAACGGGTACAGGCTACAGATGCCGCAAAAGAGATAATTGATCAGTTACGGGAGCAACACGGTGAACTCATGTTTCACCAAAGCGGGGGTTGTTGCGACGGCTCCTCGCCTATGTGTTTCCCTAAGGGTGACCTCATGATCAATGAGACTGATGTGTATCTGGGCACCATTCACGGCTGTGAGTTTTTTATGTCAAAAGACCAGTTTGAATACTGGAAGCATACCCAACTCACTGTAGATATCACGTCCGGTCGTGGCTCAAGTTTTTCGTTAGAAATACCCTTAGGGATACGATTTGTAATCAAATCCCGTATGTATACCCCCGACGAGGCTAAGGACCTCAGCCCTACCCGTAGCGGGGAAGAATAAATTAGACAGACCTCAATAAAAAACCCACATTTCGATTGAAGTGTGGGTTTTTAATTTTTGGGCGATTGCTAAAGCACCGCGCTATCCGCTATATCTTTTTTTCGCCTTAGGCTCAAAAAAGGATGCCGCTGCTATCGCTATCGCAAGGGCTAGCCAATGCGCAATCCGTTTTTAACCGGCAGATCAGGACTCAATAACGTTACTGCATCTCCATCAACTGCTCCCAGAACCAGACATTCGCTCATAAAATTGGCAATCTGCTTTTTCGGAAAGTTGACCACCGCAATAACCTGTTTACCTACCAATTCGGTGCGATCATACTTTTTAGTTATTTGCGCCGATGTCTTGCGGATGCCTATCGCATCGCCAAAATCAATCTGCAACTGAAAAGCCGGCTTTCGGGCCTCGGGGAAGTCACTTACAGTCATTATTGTACCTACACGCATTTCCACGCGTTCAAATTCAGCCCAACTTAAGTTGTTTTCCATTAATGTTCGATCTTCAGCTTTTGAATCATTTCCTGAGAAATCTGACCACTGTAAGCTCCATAGGCATCAACCAACAAGCCTTTTTCGCCGCTGTCTGTATTAATCACATAAAGTACAGAGTTGTCTCCTGGGTTGGTCATTCCTTCAAAACGCATCGCATCCTCTACTTCGATTTGTCCGGCGTTCCAGGTTTTCTTTAGATGCTTGGATTCAATCCCTTCATCTACCAGATTAAAATCGGTATCGTAACCTTTGTCCTTTAAATCTTCTATCGCTTTAGAAAGCGAACTATATGTATTTTTCATAATATTTTGGTTTTACTCGATTGACCGAGTTTAGATTAGTTGTAACTCCTTTTTAGAAAAACTTGAATAACCTTGACAATTAGACCTCAAGTGTATTTCATTAAAGTTACAAAGGCAAAGCAGCTGCCCCAAAGATTTAAAACAACTTTAGTATTTGTAACAAATCTCAACTCTTGCTTACCTATATTGCACTACTTAAAAATCTTCGTGCTATGGCAAGAACCGAATCAACAATGCTTCCTTTAGGAACAATTGCTCCGTTTTTTTCACTGCAAAATCCGCTTACCAACTCGTATGAAACCCTGACGGATATCGCCGGTGAATTGGGAACAGTGGTCATGTTTATATGCAATCATTGTCCTTTTGTCAAACACGTGAATAACGAGATTGTGCGCGTAGCAAACGATTACCGGGTTTTAGGTTTTGGTTTTGTCGCCATCAGCAGTAATGATATTGAAGCTTACCCGGAAGACGGTCCATGGCAAATGAGGGAAACCGCCCGCAAATACAATTACAGCTTCCCCTATCTGTTTGATGAGAATCAGGAAGTAGCCAAAGCCTACGATGCCGCCTGTACGCCCGACTTTTATTTATTTGACTCCGAACTTAAACTGGTCTATCGCGGGCAGCTTGACGATTCGCGTCCCGGTAACGGAATACCCGTAAACGGAAGGGATTTACGCGAGGCTCTGGATAATATTTTCAACAACCGCCCTCAAAACAAAATTCAAAAACCCAGTGTAGGGTGTGGCATTAAGTGGAAACAGGCTCAGGAGAACTAACTTATGTTTCACCACACCCATCCTTATCCTCCATTTAATCTTGAAGAAGCAACAAAACTCATCGTAGGCACCTTACCTCCTCCACGTTTTACTACCGGCGAGCTGCTTCCGGAAGATGTAGATTTTTGCTACGGAAGTAAAAACGGAATGCTTTGGCCTATACTCGACCGCATTTTTGATCTGGGTTTAGTTTATGAAAACACAGCCCACGCTATAGCGCAACGTGCCAATTTCTTAATCAATAGAAAAATTGGAGTTTGTGACATTGTAGCTTCCGCTTTGCGGGAAAAAATTGACGCTTCCGATTTAGGGATGCAGGATGTTGAACTTAGGGATTTGCTAGGTTACCTTAGAAAACACAGGCAAATTGAAACGTTGATTTTTACCGGTGGCAATAGCAAAAACGGACCTGAATACCTCTTTCGCCGCCAGGCAAAAAAAGAAAATTTAAAGATAAAAATGATTTCTGCGGAAGTGCCACGTATTCATGAAATTGAAATTGATGACCGTAAAGTCAGAACGGTTTCGCTTACTGCACCTTCGGGCGCTGCAAACCGGGCAATTGGTAGTATGAAAAACTTCAAACAACAGAAAGCTCATAATCCCGACTACACCACCTTTGACTATAGAGTGGAGCAATACGCTCCTTTTTTCTAAACTCAGAAAAACATTGTTCTTTTAAGGAAATCTGTACTTTTAAGGCCTAAACCATTTGTTATGCGCCTCATTGTTGTCCTTTCACTGTTATTGTTTTTAAATTGTGCCGAAAAACCCGAACCTGAAGATTTTGATTTGGAAACCCAGTTTGAAAAAAGTAAGGGTACCCAAACACCCACCTATGACGAAGTTATTGCTTATTATCAAAAGCTCGATTCGGCTTATGTTTCTATAAAAACCTATGAAATTGGTAAGACAGACAGCGGTCTACCGTTGACTTTGGTAACCTATAATCCCAATCGCAGTCTGGAGTCTGAATTTGCCGAAAATAATCAAATGGTTCGCATACTCATCAATAACGGCATTCACCCTGGCGAGCCGGACGGAATAGACGCTACGATGATGCTCCTGCGCGATCTTGCCAGTGGAAAAATTGAAACCCCTGAAAACATTTGGGTTGGTGCGATTGCCCTTTATAACGTGGGTGGTGCACTCAACCGCAACAGCACCAGCCGTACCAATCAAAATGGACCGGAGGCATACGGTTTTAGAGGAAATGCACGCAATTATGACCTGAACCGGGATTTTGTTAAGGCAGACACCTACAATGCCCGTTCTTTTGCAGAAATTTATCATTTGGTAGATCCCGACGTTTTTATTGACAATCACGTGAGTAATGGTGCAGATTATCAATATGTACTCACGCACCTTTTTACGCAACACAACAAACTGGGCGGTGCAGCAGGAGGTTATTTAAATAAGCAAATGCACCCGGCACTGGTTGATTCTTTAGAAGCGAAGTGCTGGCCCATCACGCCCTATGTTAATGTGTTTAATCAGGTACCTGAGACCGGTTTCACTCAGTTTATGGACTATCCGCGCTACTCTACAGGTTACACGACCTTATGGAATACACTCGGGATGATGGTTGAGACGCATATGTTGAAGCCTTACAAACCCCGTGTTGAAGGCACCTATGCGCTTATGCAGCAAATGCTTAATATCGCTTCGGTAGATGCCAAAACGATTAAACAAATACGCAGGAAGCAGGATTCCATTTATAAAAGTGGTGCACTTACGGCAACTTATTATCCTATTCAGTTTAAAACAGACAGTTCTCAGGTAACTCAGTTCGATTTTGAAGGTTATGAAGGTGAAAAAATTACCAGCGAAGTGACCGGCCTTGAGCGCCTGAGCTACAACCGCGAAAAGCCTTTTAGCAAAACAGTAGCGTATTACGATCATTTTAAAGCTACAGACAGCATACAAATTCCTAAGGCCTACGTGATTCCGCAGGGTTGGCATAATGTTATAGCGCGTTTAAAAGAAAACGACATCCGATTCACCCGAATGGAGCGCGATACCAGCTTACAGGTTGAGGTATACCGTATTGCAGACTACAATACCGGTAACAACGCTTACGAGGGACATTACCTGCATCGAAATACCAAAGTCAGCTCAACTGAAGAAAAGGTCTCCTTCAGAAAAGGTGATTATTTGGTTTACACAGCTCAATCAGGCCTGCGTTATTTACTGGAAACACTGGAACCTTCAGCAGTAGATTCTTTTTTCAACTGGAATTATTTTGATACTATTTTACAGCAAAAAGAAGGCTTTTCACCTTATGTCTGGGAAGATAAAGCTTTAGAGTTGCTAAAAAACAACCCTGCTTTAAAACAGGAATTTGAAACTAAAAAGCAAAACGAAGAAGCATTCCGCAGCAATTGGTATGCGCAACTGGATTGGCTTCATAAAAAGTCTGAAAATTACGAGCAGGCCCATTTGCGCTATCCCATTTATCGAATTGCTAACTAAATTAAGCTACGCGGTCCTTAGGATTAGGGATTAAATACTCTTTTGGAAATAAAAGCTTGATATTTTCGTAGGATTTAGTCAGTGCTTTTTGGGTTTTCTCAAAATTCTTCCAGCGTACTTTTTTAATTCCTTCAGAAGGTTGGGGCTCAAGGCTACCCGTATATTCTGTAGTCATACGGTACCAATAGGTTTCCTTCAATTTAAACTTTCCGTTGCGCTTAAAGATGTGATAGGTTACCGTTATCAAATCTCCCAGAACCAAATCTTGACAACCGGTTTCCTCCTCTACTTCGCGCAGGGCACATTGTTCAATCGTTTCCTTTTTCTCCAGTTTGCCTTTTGGCAAATCCCACTTGCCATTGCGTTTTATAAACAGGATTTCAGAATTTTGATTAAAAACAAGTCCACCACCGGCTACTACAAGCGGTAATTTCTTCTTGAGATGCTTCAGTAATTTCTTGGGATTCTGATGGTATAAATTGATGTGAGTCAGCTGACCGCGATTCACCTGTTTGATAATTCGCTTGATTTTTGCGCGCTTAATGGGTATTGATGTATAATTTTCACCTATATACTTTTCGGTTGAAAGTATAATGGGCACTTCATTTACAAAAACTTTATACATTTGCACCATGATCTTAAAAAAAGAAACAGCTAAAAAAACAGCTGAGTTATTGCTGCAAATTAATGCAATAAAATTACAACCACAAAACCCATTCACCTGGGCTAGCGGTTGGAAATCTCCTATCTATTGTGATAACCGCATTACGTTATCGTATCCGCAAATACGCAATTACCTGCGGGAGAATATCGCTAACCAGATTGAATTGCTTTACGGCAAGCCCGACGTCATCGCCGGTGTAGCCACAGGAGCTATAGGAATTGGGATGCTGGTTGCCGATTTTTTAAACCTTCCTTTTGTGTACATAAGACCGGAAGCTAAAAAACACGGCAGACAAAATCAGATCGAAGGAAAACTGGAAGCCGGCCAAAGCGTGGTGGTGGTTGAAGATCTCATCAGCACCGGTAAGAGTTCGCTTATGGCTGTGGAAGCTCTGGAGCAGGCCGAAGCCAATGTAAAAGGAATGCTTGCCATTTTTACGTATGGCTTTGATATTTCGACGCAAAACTTTGAAAAGCAAGGTATAGATTTACATACCTTAAGTGACTATGATCATTTGCTTGAACAGGCTCTTGACACGCGCTATATTTCTGAAAAAGAAAAACTAACCTTACAAACCTGGCGACTTGATCCTGAAAACTGGAATGCAGCCAACTAACAAAAACTAAACACACACGCCCACTATGCACTTAGAAAGCCCTAAAAAGACCATTTCTAAAAGCCCCGAAGAAGTTTTTAATTTTCTGACAGACGTACAAAATTACCGTAAGCTTATGCCAGAGAGCATCAGCAAATTTGAAATTTTAAGCGAAAAACGTTTTCTATTTGCACTTAAAGGAATGCCTGAAATTGTACTGGAGCTCAAAAACACAGTACCCTATAACAAAGTAGTCTTAGGCGCTGCAAGCGACAAGCTTCCGTTTACGCTAACGGCCAACATTGAAGAACTTACCGAAAACACCAGTGAAGCTCAGTTTGAGTTTGAAGGGGAGTTTAACGCTATGATGTCTATGATGATCAAAGGCCCAATTACAAAATTTATCCAGACCTTAAGCGAAAACCTGCAAAACATTTAATTAATAAAGCAGCTTAATTTCCTTAAGGTCAAATTCTTTTAAAAGCTCATCCTCCAGCTGAAGGATGAGCTTTCCATTTTTAGAGACGCCACGTATAATGCCGGTTATGCGCTTACCTCCTGGTAATTCAAAGGTTGACACTTTACCCTTTCTAAAAAGTTGCTTTTCATAAAGCTGATGGAGATTTGTAAAGTCAAATCGACTTACCAGTTCTGCATACTTATAAAATGATTTTACAAAGTAGTCTAACACTTCTGACAAATCTGTTACTCTTCCTGTTTCGAGCAGCACCGAGGTTGCCCGTGGGGCTCTTTCAAAAGCCTGCTGATTTACATTAATACCCACCCCCAGAATAACCCCATACAAACCATCTCTAATTACGATTTCAATTAAAATACCGCAAATTTTACGACTGCCTGCCATTATGTCGTTAGGCCATTTCACGGTCAGCTGTCTTACCCCAAAATGCTCGAGAGTCTCAACTACCATTAATGAAGCAGCCATGGTCATATAAAACGTACGGTCTGCACGATAACCTTCAACCCGTTTGAACACGCTACACGTAAGGTTTTTACCCGGCTCAGACTCCCAGATAGCACCGCGTTGTCCCCTACCCTCCACCTGAGCATGTGCCCACACCAGAATATCGTCTTTATAGTCCAGCTCCCGGGTATATTCTTTCAAATAGGTATTGGTAGAGGTTGTGGCATTAAGTTTGACAATATGCATTGTATACCTATAGGCTGAAATGTTAGTACAAGAAAGGGTATCAAACAAAATTGTAATAACTTTGCCAGACTAAAAAAGATTTAATGACAAAAAAAGAAGTAAGTACAGATCAACTGATAACGACTATTATTGAAGGGATTGAAGAAGTAAAAGGTCAAAATATTGATTTATTGGACCTGCGGGAAATAGAGAACATGGTTTGTGATTACTTTATAATCTGTGATGGTACTTCTAATACTCAGGCTACCGCTATTGTCAATTCTATCCAAAAAACAGTTAGCAAAAAACTTAAAGACAAACCCTGGCATGTGGAAGGCATGCAAAATGCAGAATGGATCCTGATGGATTATGTAAACGTAGTGGTACACGTGTTTCAAAAACATACTCGTGAATATTACGACATTGAAAGTCTCTGGGGTGATGCTAAAGTAACATCAATCGAATCAAATTATTAAAAACTATAATGGCAGAAAAATCAAAAAAGCCCGTCCCTAATAAACCCAAGTTTAGCGCCTGGTGGATTTACACCGCAATCATACTCGTTTTTCTTGGACTCAATTTTTTCAGTAGTGGTTCTGACCATGGTAATCCAAAAGAAATTTTGGAAAACCAGCTCATGACCTATGCTAAAAATGGAGACATCAAACGCATTGACATCAGCAAAACACCCGGAAATGAGATAGCCTATATTTATCTCACTGACGAAGCCAAGCAAAAATCAGAACATTCTAAACCTGCCGATAATGGCATGACTTTATTAAATTCTGAAGGTGGTGCAGACTACGAATACCGTTACGGAACACTAGAGAATTTTGAAAAACAACTTTCCGAAGTTCAGGAATCTCAGAAATTTAACGTAAAATATTTACCGTTAGATAAGGATGTTTTCGGAGACATTTTACTTACATTATTACCTATCGCAGTCATCATAGGAATCTGGATTTTCATAATGCGTCGTATGTCATCTGGTGGTGCAGGTGGTGCAGGTGGACAGATATTTAATATTGGCAAGTCTAAAGCCAAGCTTTTTGACGAAAAGACCGATGTTAAGACTTCATTCAAAGATGTTGCCGGCCTTGAAGGTGCAAAAGAGGAAGTACAGGAGATTGTTGATTTCCTAAAAAATCCCGAAAAATACACCAATTTGGGAGGTAAAATTCCTAAAGGAGCCTTGCTTGTAGGTCCTCCGGGAACCGGTAAAACGCTTTTAGCTAAAGCCGTAGCCGGTGAAGCTAAAGTGCCTTTCTTTTCCCTTTCCGGTTCTGATTTTGTTGAAATGTTCGTAGGTGTGGGTGCGTCTCGTGTACGTGACCTGTTTAAGCAGGCGAAAGAAAAATCTCCGGCAATTATATTTATTGATGAAATAGATGCTATAGGTCGCGCCCGTGGCAAAGCCAATTTTAGCGGCTCTAACGATGAGCGTGAAAATACCCTTAACCAACTTCTTACCGAGATGGATGGTTTTGGAACAAATACAAACGTAATTGTACTTGCAGCCACTAACCGTGCAGATGTTCTTGATACCGCATTGATGCGTGCCGGTCGATTTGACCGTCAGATTTATGTAGACCTTCCGGATGTAAGGGAGCGTAAAGAAATCTTCGAGGTGCACCTGCGTCCACTTAAAAAAGTGGCAGACGAACTGGATACTGAATTTATGGCAAAGCAAACGCCAGGTTTCTCTGGTGCTGATATTGCCAACGTGTGTAACGAAGCGGCCCTTATTGCAGCTAGGCAAGGTAAAACTGCCGTAGGAAGACAGGATTTTCTGGATGCTGTTGACCGTATTGTTGGCGGTCTTGAGAAGAAAAATAAAATTATTACTCCTGCAGAGAAACGTGCTATAGCATTTCACGAAGCAGGACACGCAACCGTTTCCTGGATGCTGGAGCATGCTGCTCCCCTGGTTAAAGTAACTATTGTTCCCCGCGGAAGATCGTTAGGTGCTGCGTGGTATTTACCTGAAGAACGTCTTATCGTGAGACCCGAGCAAATGCTCGATGAGATGTGCGCTGCAATGGGAGGACGTGCCGCAGAGAAAGTCACTTTTGATAAGATATCCACAGGTGCTTTGAGTGATCTTGAAAAAGTCACCAAACAAGCGCGAATGATGGTAACTACCTATGGTCTAAATGATAAGATTGGTAACCTAACCTATTACGACTCTTCTGGCCAAAATGAGTATAACTTCAGCAAGCCTTACAGTGAAAAAACCGCTGAATTGATTGACAAGGAAATTTCTTCTATTATCGAAGAGCAATATCAACGCGCCATTAAGATTCTGGAAGACAACAAGGACAAGCTCAACGAGCTTGCCGAGGTTTTACTTGACAAAGAAGTTATTTTTAAAGACAATTTGGAAAAGATTTTTGGCAAACGTCCGTTCGACAAACCCGAAACCGGAAAGGAAACGGAAGAGTCAGAAAGTACGATTGTAGAAGAAAACTGATTTTTTTTATAGGAACAAGATATAAATCTTAACTTAACGCAATGTTGAGTTAAGATTTTTTATATTTGATTAAATCCTAAATTTGTAGCACAGCCACTCATTTATGAGTATCCTAAAAAAGCTTTTTCAGCCTAAAAAAACTGCCAGCACTGATAACCCAAATCTCAAGGGTTCAGAGCGCGGTAAGTATATGCCAGACATTAGCGCACCGGCAGATGAGCGCTTCACCAAGCATTTCATCTTAAACGGTGGAAAATTTCTGTATTGTACAGATATGGATGAAGTACACGAAAGTTTTGACAACATTCTGTTAGAAAATGACTGGTATGAAAAAGATGTATATTGCTTAGACCCTAAGCTGGACAAACTTTTTGACGGCTATAACCTCAACTTCAATACCAACAAAGAGTCGAGTTTCTTCCTTTCAGTTTGTGAAAATCTGATTGCCGATGATGGGAGCCTGCTTATTTCTTCCAAACAAATCAAAGAGAAAAAACTGAAAGAACTCCCTCAAAATTTTGTGATTTTTGCTACAACCAGTCAGATTGTTAATAGCATCGGAGAAGGTCTGCGGGGTATTAAAAAGAAAAACACCGGCCAGATACCTACAAATATTACTACGATCAAGAATTTTGAACCTAAAGAAGGGGCTAAAGATTTTATGTCCTATGGCAGTAGCGCAAAAAATCTTTATCTGCTGCTGTTAGAAGACCTGTAGTATGCGTGAACTCTCCATACGTGCACTTTCGGGCTTACTTTACGTTGTAATCCTTCTCGCTGCCATATTCATTTCTGAAAAATGGTACATTTTATTATTTCTACTTTTTGGAATAATCACCCTACGTGAGTTTTTGAGACTCATTGGATTTCAGTTTTGGTACACTTACCTTATCCTAATTGGATTTATTCTTTTTTTTAGTTATTATAAAGTTTCGTATTTAGCCACGCTTCTCCTTCTAGGTATTACAGTTATTACAGGCCTATACCTGATGAAAAATTTATTCAGTGAAAAAATAAGAAGGTATGGGAAGCTGCAAAAATTGCACATCACGGTATTTTATATGATTGCCAGTTTTGTATTTTTAACCTTGTTACCTTCACATGGAGATGATTTTTCACCTTACACAGTAGCTGGCTTGTTTATACTGATCTGGACTAACGATACGTTTGCCTATATTGTGGGTAAAAGTTTTGGAAGGCATAAACTCTTCCCTAGTATTTCACCTAAAAAAACAATAGAAGGCTTCTTTGGAGGTTTAGTATTTGCGTGTGGAGCAAGTTATTTCATTCATAAATTCACCGGAAGTCTTAACTTTAATATCTGGTTATCGCTCGCTGTGGTTATGAGCACCCTGGGCACCTTTGGCGACCTCATAGAATCAAAATTAAAGCGTGAAGCGGGAGTTAAAGATAGTGGCACACTGATGCCGGGTCATGGGGGACTTTACGACAGACTGGACAGCATCTTGTTTGCCAGTCCATTTATTTATCTGGTTTTAATAGTATTTGAATATGTTTCATAAAGAAGGTTATACCATAATCACGATTACACTGCTCATTGTCATTGCAGGGGTACTGGCTACGCATACCTGGGTTTCACCCCAATGGCTACAGTATTTATGCTATGCTGCGCTTTTAATTTTACTGGTTTTAATACTTCAGTTTTTTAGAAATCCTGGGCGAAAATCTAGCGGAAATATCAATGAAATCGTCTCACCTGTAGATGGCAAGATTGTAGTTATTGAAGAGGTTTTTGAAAAAGAATATTTCAAAGAACAAAGATTGCAGGTTTCCATCTTTATGTCTCCTATAAATGTACACGTAACCCGGTACCCCGTAGGCGGAGAAGTCGTTTTCAGCAAATACCATCCCGGTAAGTATCTTGTTGCCTGGCACCCTAAAGCTTCTGAAGAGAATGAGCGTACTACTGTAGTAGTTCGCAGTACGTCGTTTGGGGATATCCTCTATCGTCAAATCGCCGGTGCTTTGGCTAAGCGCATTGTAAATTACGCTAAAGAAGGTGATACTGCAGAACAAGGGGAAGACAGTGGTTTTATTAAGTTTGGCTCAAGAGTTGACTTATTTTTACCAGTGGGAACGCCACTTACGGTTAAATTAAACCAAAAGGTAAAGGGAGCCGAAAGCGTCATTGCAACCCGCGAAAACTAATTGTGTTTTGAGCAAAAAAGAAGCATTAGATAAGGCTTTTCAGGAAGCTGCACACCGTGCTAGCAACACAAACATTGCATTGCCTCAGGATATCCAATTACTCCTTTACGCCTATTATAAAAAAGGCAATCACGAGAACACGCTACTAAATGCAGGGAATATTAAGGAAAATGACCTACGCAGCGCATTTAAGTACAATGCACTCATTCAGCTCAAGGGACTTTCTACTAAAGAAGCTAAGAAGGAATATATCAAACTGGTAGATAAATATATCCCTTCTTAAAATCTCACAGCGTTTTAAGCTCTAACTTAAAGCTGACAATCTCTTTTCCAGAGCATCAATTTTAGCTTGTGCATCGGCCTGTTTCTGACGCTCTAAAGCCACTACCTGCTCTGGTGCATTGTTTACAAATCGTTCGTTAGAAAGCTTTTTTGCTACTGAATTGATAAAGCCTTGCGTATAGGCAAGCTCTTCCTTGATTTTAGCAATCTCGGCATCAATATCAATCGCTCCGGTTAACGGAATAAAGTACTCATTAGCCTTTACCCGGAAAGATAAAGCTCCATCAACCGATGTTTCTGTTGTTTTTAATGCTGAAAGATTACCCAGCTTTTTAATAATAGAATCAAAATCCGTAGAAAAACCTTCGGTATTAAGTACGTGTAGCTCAAGCTCCTCTTTAAATGAAATATTTTTATCTTTTCGAATAGCCCGAACTCCTGTAATAACCTGCGTTGCCAGTTCAAACTCTTCAAGCATTTCAATGTTTGGCTTAGCAATAGCCGGCCATTCATTGATGATCAAAGCTTCTTCGGGCGTTCGATCTGCAATAGTTTGCCAGATTTCTTCCGAAGCAAATGGCGTAAACGGATGCAGTATACGCAGATTATCTTCTAATACCGCAATCACGGCATCATAGGTTCTTTGATCTATGGGCTTACCATATTCGGGCTTCACAATCTCAAGCAACCAGCTGCAGAAATCATCCCACACTAATTTATAGGTCGCCATCAATGCGTCACTGATACGGTATTTGCTGAAGTGATCTTCAATCTCTTCTGTAGTTTGTTTGAAACGCTCTGAATACCATTCCAGACCTCTCTTACTAGCCTCGGGTTGCTCGGCATTCACATCAACCTGCCAACCCTGAATGAGCCTAAAAGCATTCCAGATTTTATTGATAAAGCCTTTACCCTGTTTGCACAAATCTTCATCAAATAGCAAATCATTACCTGCAGAAGCACTCAGCAACAGACCTACCCGTACTCCATCTGCTCCGTAATCATCAATCAGCTTCATTGCATCAGGTGAATTCCCAAGCGACTTCGACATTTTACGTCTTTCAGCGTCACGTACAAGCCCCGTAAGATATACATTGGTAAAGGGTTGCTTTCCGGTATATTCATAACCCGCCATAACCATACGTGCCACCCAGAAAAACAAAATATCAGGCCCTGTTACCAGATCATTGGTAGGATAATAATATTGAAAATCGGCATTGTCAGGGTTTGCAATTCCGTCAAAAACGCTCATGGGCCACAACCAGGAAGAAAACCAGGTATCCAAGGCATCTTCGTCCTGTTTCAGGTCTGCTTCAGTTAGATTTTGATTTCCGGTTTTTGCTTTCGCGGAAGCTAAAGCCTCCTCCATATTTTTAGCTACGACAAAATCTTCTTTCCCGTCTCCAAAATAATAAGCAGGGATTTGCTGCCCCCACCAGAGTTGACGGGAAATATTCCAGTCGCGGATGTTCTCCATCCAGTGACGGTAGGTATTTTCAAACTTTTTAGGAAATAGATTTACCTCATCACTGTCTAAAACTGCTTTAATTGCAGGCTCAGCAAGATCTTTCATCTTAACAAACCACTGGTCAGACAGTTTGGGTTCGATTATAGCCTTAGTGCGTTCTGAAGTTCCTACTTTATTCAGGTGACTTTCGGTCTTAACCAAAGCTCCCAATTCCTGAAGCTCTTTTACAATTTCTTCACGTACGACAAAGCGGTCTTTACCCTGATAGTGTAAGCCGAATGAATTCAGTGTAGCATCATCATTAAAAATATCTACTACTTCCAGATTATGCTTATCTCCAAGCATTTTATCATTCTCATCGTGAGCGGGAGTCACTTTAAGGCAACCGGTACCAAACTCCAGATCCACGTACTCATCTTCAATAATAGGCACTACGCGATTTACCACGGGCACAATGGCCTTCTTCCCTTTTAAATGGGTGAAACGCTCATCGTTAGGGTTGATACAGATAGCTGTATCGCCAAAAATAGTTTCGGGGCGTGTGGTAGCAATAACCAAATGCTCATCACTGCCCTCAAGCTTATAATTGATGTAATATAATTTGCCCTGACGCTCCTCATGAATTACTTCTTCATCAGAAAGTGTGGTTTTTGCTTCCGGATCCCAGTTTACCATGCGATGACCGCGATAGATAAGACCTTTATTGTATAAATCGATAAAGCACTGAATCACACTTGCTGACATGGTGTCATCCATCGTAAAGCGTAAGCGTTCCCAATCGCAAGAAGCCCCAAGTTTTTTAAGTTGTTCCAGAATGGTTCCTCCGTACTTATCAGTCCATTCCCAGGCGTGTTTTAGGAATTCTTCGCGCGTAAGGTCTGCTTTATTAATGCCTTCGGCCTTTAACTTAGCCACTACTTTAGCTTCCGTAGCGATAGAGGCGTGATCTGTGCCAGGCACCCAGCAGGCATTAAATCCTTTAAGGCGTGCTCTTCGTATTAAAACATCCTGAATGGTATTATTCAGCATATGCCCCATATGTAAAATCCCGGTGACGTTAGGCGGTGGGATTACAATCGTATAGGGTTCCTTTTCATTGGGTTCAGAGTGAAAGTAGTTGTGCTGCATCCAGTAGTCGTACCACTTCTGCTCTACTTCTTTTGAACTATATTGTGCCGCTAATGCCATCTTGGTCTGATTTTTGTCTTTAAGAGGGCAAAAATACTCATATACATAGTATTTTTAAAAGAACGAGGGCATTAAAAAAGACTTATTCTGCGCTGTTTTATCTGGGAGTTGAAGGGTTTAAAGGCTTCTATTCTCGATTAAAAAGAGTTAACCTTTTGCAAAGACCACAGATTAAGTTTAATTTTAGGCCTTAATAACACTTAGAATTATGAAAAAAATTGTTTTACTACTTGCCGTTGGTTTAATGACGTTAGGCCTTCAGGCTCAGGAGAAAAAAGCAGAAATCACATTTGAAACAGATGTTATTGATTACGGTGATGTCGCACATGGATCTGATGGGGAACGTGAATTTAAGTTTACCAATACAGGTACTGCACCACTTGTTATTTCAAAAGCCTATTCTACTTGTGGCTGCACAGTGCCAAGTCCACCAAAAGACCCGATAGCTCCCGGCGAAACCGGAGTGATCAAGGTAAAGTATGACACCAACCGTGCTGCGGGGCCTATTCGCAAAACGATAACCGTATATACCAATGCTTCTGCAGAACCGTATACTCTAAAAATTAAGGGAACATTGCTCCCTGAGAGTAATTAACTAAATTGATAGAATGTCAAAAGGCGGCTCATTGAGCCGCCTTTTTTATTTAGTCCAGTATCTTTTTCAGCTTTAGCTTACAATTAAAAACCATCCCGTTTCGATCAACCTGAAGCTTTAGTACCGAACCTTCATCCCTGTAAAAGTAACGGGTTATTTCTTCAAGCTTGAGATTAGCAACTGCTCTTCCGTTTACTTTAATAAGTTTATCTCCCACACTTAAGCCCGCCTCTGCCCCCGGAGAATCCTCGCGAATAGCTGCTATTTCATAATTGGGTTTCAACTTAAACTGTGGAAATTGAACCATATTGGTTTCTAAAAAAATGCTGCTTCGGGATCCACCACTGCCCCAGGCATCTTTTGATACTTCGGTCATATTTTGATCTTTTGCAATTCGATAATCTAAATCAGCTACAAGTTCAAAACCCGTATGCTGAACTACAAGTCCACTACGATCGTATCGAAATGGCTCATCAAAATATCTGTTCTTGCGCAGGTACATAAGCTGATTTTTATAATCAAAAACGACCTTAAATCGTTTTAAAATTTCGGAACCCAGACTTCCATTTCTAAAATTCATCCCGCGCAGATAATTTAATGAGGTAGTATCAGGATAAGCAACGTTTACTTCATTTAGGGTGTAATCACCCAGTTCTAGCCGCGGTAAACGGGAGCGATACCCCGTAACCTCTCCACTGAGACCCAATCCCAAATGATCTTTAAATGAATTTTCAGAAACCTGGATTCCCTTTTTCTCATTCTCAAAAAGCCATAAAGCATCCCCGCTACCGGAGTCCAGTAAAAGTTTAGTTGCAATCTCTGCATTGTTATCCCCCAGAATTTTGAGATCAATATAGGGTTTACCCGCAATCAGCTGTAAAGCTACCGGAGTATCAGAACGGTACCTTGAAGTTTTAAAAGATTCAGGATCATGTAGTTTTACATATTCACGCTGATAATCTACCTCGACGACAAAATCTTTAAGTAGTTCGTATCCTATAATTCCATGGACAGCAAATCCAAGTCTTGGAGAAAAATTATTCTCTCCATCAGGAATGTAATAAACAATTTGATCAATCGCAGTGGACTGTCCTACACTTATGATATTGTGAGTAGATTTTATAGCTTCGGTGGGCTCGCCATCTCCCGCTCCGCTTAACCAAACGGTTGAACGATTGTTGAGTTTTAGATCATCATCGGACTCAATTCCAAATAAAATTGTGGAACGAACGCCGGTATCCAGAAGAAAAGAGAGTTCTACGCCATTAACCGTGACCGGTATAATCACTAAATTATTAACGACATCGGCTTTTATTTTTAGGCGCTTCTCTCCCTGAGGCAATTGAAAAGTACCCTGCCCAAATGCCTCTTTACCTAATAAAAATGCAAATAATACCGCTGAAAAATATACAAACCTCACCATAACGCGCTCTTTTGTATGAATTTACCATTTTTACCTGAAAATTTTAAGCACCTGCTATAAATTATTTTCTCGTTAATAATTCGCAAATTTGCAGCCTAAAGAAAAAGAACATGCCACAGTTATCTCAAAAGGGGCAGGATATGCCTCAATCACCTATACGCAAATTGGTACCTTATGCCGAAGCCGCTGAAGCTCGAGGCATTCAAATACACCAGCTTAACATTGGTCAGCCAGATATCAAAACTCCACAACACGCGCTTGACGCAGTTAAAAATGCTGATATTGAGGTGTTATCATACAGTCACTCTGCAGGTTTTTTAAGCTATCGCGAAAAACTTGCCGCTTACTACGGCAAACAAGGTATTGACATCACGGCAAATGACATTATTGTATCTACCGGTGGTTCTGAAGCTTTACTTTTTGCGATGGGAACGATTACAGATCCCGGCGATGAAATCATCATCCCCGAACCTTTTTATGCTAATTATAATGGTTTTGCCACAGCATCAGGTGTAACAGTAAAGCCGGTAATCTCATCTTTTGAAAGTGGTTTTGCTTTACCTCCCATTTCAGAATTTGAAAAGCAAATCACCCCAAAAACCAAAGCGATTGTAATTTGCAACCCGGGTAACCCTACTGGTTATCTGTACAGCCAGGATGAGCTTGACCAACTATCTGAACTGGTTAAGAAGCATGATCTTTTTCTGATTGCAGACGAAGTGTATCGTGAGTTTGCCTATGACGGCCTTCAGCACCATTCGGTATTGAACCAAAGGGAGATTGACGAGCACACCATTATGATTGACTCGGTTTCTAAACGATTTTCTATGTGTGGAGCTCGTATTGGCTGCTTAGTGAGTCGTAATAAAGAGTTTATGGCTACCGCAATGAAATTCGCACAGGCACGCTTAAGTCCGCCAACACTTGCTCAAATTGCCAGCGAGGCTGCGCTAGACACGCCACAATCCTATTTTGACGAAGTAATTTCAGAATATGTAGATCGTAGAGATACACTCGTTGCAGGTTTAGAAGCTATTCCGGGAGTACGCGTAGCGAAGCCCAAAGGTGCATTTTACTGTATCGCTGAGTTACCGGTTAAAAATTCAGATGACTTTGCACAGTGGCTTCTGGAGTCTTTTGAGCACAATGGTAAAACGGTAATGGTAGCACCTGCTGCCGGTTTTTACTCAACACCCGGCGAAGGCCTTAATCAGGTACGCATCGCTTATGTACTGAAAAAAGAAGACCTTATTGAAGCCGTTGCCCTGTTAAAAGAAGCTTTAAGCCTTTATAAAGATTAATGAATCTTCAGCACCACGTTTCTTTAAAAGCGTATAACACCTTTGGCATTCCGGCAAAGGCCGAAACTTTCGTTTCGGCTACTTCCGTGCAGGAACTCAAAGAAGCGCTTAGCCATCCCGACTACCCCAATCCATTTATCTTGGGCGGCGGGAGCAATATGCTGTTTAAAAGGGATATCGATGGCCTGGTCGTACACGTTGCTCTTAAAGGAATAAAAATCGTCGACGAAGACGACAATCATGTTTGGGTTGAAGTTGCTGCTGGTGAAAACTGGCACCAATTTGTGATGTACTGCGTGGAGCACGGCTATGGTGGTGTAGAAAATCTTGCGCTTATTCCCGGAAATACCGGTACTGCGCCGGTGCAAAACATAGGTGCTTACGGCGTTGAGCTGAAAGATGTCTTTCACGCGTGTACAGCTATAGACCGAAATAGCCTGAAAGAGCGTAACTTTTCATTGGCTGATTGTAATTTCGGGTATCGCGAATCGGTGTTTAAAAATGAGCTGAAAGACCGATTTGTAATTACTTCGGTAACTTTTAAACTCACCAAAGCAAACCATCAACTCCATACCGAGTATGGAGCGATTCAGCAGACGTTGGAGGATGAGGAAATAACCCATCCCGGCATTAAGGATATTGCAAATGCGGTGATTGCCATTCGATCGTCAAAACTGCCCGACCCTAAAGAACTTGGCAACAGTGGTAGTTTTTTTAAAAATCCCATTATTTCTCGGGAGCAATTTGAAAGGCTGCAGGAAACGTTTCCACAAATGCCGCATTATGTGATTTCAGATACAGATATAAAAATTCCCGCAGGCTGGCTTATAGAACAGGCCGGTTTTAAAGGAAAACGTTATGGTGACGCGGGTGTACATAAAAATCAGGCATTGGTACTGGTTAACTATGGGAATGCCACAGGTGCAGAAATCTGGGATTTAGCGCTACGAGTTAAAAAAGAGGTGCAGGAGCAGTTTGGCATCATTATAGAGCCCGAAGTAAACATCATCGAATAAGCTTTTACATTTAATTTAACGCGCAGCTATACAGCGTATTCTTTGCGCTTCAGCGCATCAGTTTGTATCTTTGTACCAAATTTCACGATATGAAACTTTTATTAATCACACTTGTACTATTAGGTCTTGCTTTTGCCGGGATTGCTATTAAAATCTGGGTTAAAAAAGACGGAAAATTTGCAGGTACCTGTGCCAGTCAAAATCCGTATTTAAACAAATCAGGCGAAGCTTGCGGTATGTGTGGCAAAATGCCTGATGAAATCGGCGATTGCTCTAACCCTAAGGACTAACACTAATCCTTTTGAATACCCTGCTTTTGATGCTGCCGTACCTCTTTGCAGGTTTTACGCTCATCAATATCATTTACTTTGGGTATTTTTTTCGATTTTGGTTTTTTTATAAAGAATCTACATTACAAACTTTTCAAAAGTCTGAAACCGGCGTTACGATAATCAGTTGCGCGCAAAACGAAGCTGAAAATCTTCCGCAATTAATCGATGCACTTACGCGGCAAAACTATCCGGTATTTGAAATCATTTTGATCAACGACCACAGCACTGACGGAAGTCTGAAGCTCCTTGAACATTCCGCTTCGCGATATAAGAATCTTTCAGTAATTGACTTAAAAACAGAAAGGGGTAAAAAAGCCGGTATTACTCAGGCTGTCTCTCAGGCACAATACAACAACCTCCTTTTAATCGATGCCGATTGTGTCCCCGCCTCTGCCAACTGGCTTCAGTTCATGGCTCAAAAATTCACTGAGAAGAAACAGATTGTTTTGGGCTACGGGGGTTACCGATCTCAAAAAAAATCAATACTCAATAAGCTCATTCGTTTTGAAACGGTTTTTACGGCTTTGCAGTATTTCGCTTATGCGGAAGCGAAAAACGCCTATATGGGTGTGGGACGTAATCTGGGCTACACCAAAAAACTGTTTACAGAGACTGAAGGCTTTAAACAACATCAAAAGCACAGGGCTGGTGATGACGATTTATTTGTAAATCAAAATGCAACCCCTAACAATACAGCCATCTGCATAAATCCCGAAGCATTTACCGTTTCAGAACCTGAAAAAAGCTGGAAATCCTGGTTTATTCAAAAAAGAAGACACGTAGGGGTCTCACACCTTTACAAAAAGAAACACCAGTTGCAACTGGGTCTGTTTTACATTTCGCAATTGGCTTTTTACACCTTAGTCCCGGTACTTTGGACTTTAGGATTTTTAAATCCCTGGTTGCTTTTATTAATTCTATCCCGTGAAGTTTTTGCTTTTCTTGTACTTCGAAAAGCCTCTCTACGACTCAGAGAACGGAATCTGACTTTATATATACTTATTCTTGAACCTTTTATGATAAGCGTGCAAATGCTTATTTTTATAAGTAATATTGTTATAAAACCCCAACGTTGGAATTGAATAAACCGCTTTTAGACCAAAAAATCACTGAAGCTCAGTGTGGCAGTCAGGCAGCGTATAATTACCTGCTCAACTCACATTGGAACTTGGTTTACAATTTTCAGCTGGCGCGCACCCAGGATGAATTTAAAGCGGAAGAAATAACCATTCAGACTTTTTCTAAAGCCTTTAATCAGCTGCACACCTACAACAGCAGCTATCAGTTTGGAACCTGGCTGATTACGATTTCCAAGAATCTTCAGATTGATTTATTCCGAAAAGAACAAAGCAGACAGCGTCATCTGGAAAAAGACAACCAGCTTAATAAAGTAATTGACGAAAATCCTACCGCCGAAGATGCCCTAATTACCGAGCAAAATCTTTCTGAATTACAAAGTCTGATAAAAAAACTGAAACCGCATTATCAGGAAATGATCAATTTGCGCTACTTTCAGGAAATGAGTTATAAAGAAATGGCACAAAAGCTCGATGAACCTTTGGGCAATGTAAAGGTCAAATTACTAAGAGCCAGACGCCTGCTTTCAGACTCGATTAAGAAAAATCAATAAGCTCATGAAAAACCTGCTCAGGCAGTTAGGACCCGGTCTTTTATTTGCCGGGGCAGCAATTGGCGTCTCTCATTTGGTACAATCTACCCGTGCAGGGGCAGATTACGGGCTTGGACTACTTTGGGCCCTGCTCCTTATTCATTTGATTAAATACCCCTTTTTTCAGTTCGGTCCCCGCTATGCAGCCGCTACCGGAACCAGCCTGCTTGAAGGATACCTCAAGTTGGGTAAGCCCTTGCTTATCCTGTATTTTATTATAAACCTGCTCACGATGTTTACCATACAAACTGCGGTAACCATAGTAACAGCAGGTATTGCAACCTATATTTTTGGGATGGACTGGAGTATAACCACCTGGTCATTAATTGTAACCGCTTGTTGTGCAGCAATCTTATTAGTAGGCAACTATTCGTTGTTAGATCGGCTGATGAAAGTCATTGTGATAGTGCTAACTTTGAGCACGCTTGCGGCAGTAGTCATTGCAGGTTTTGAACCGCACCAAGCTGTTTCCTTTGATCAGGTTATACCTTCAGACGCGCTGGGAATTGCATTTTTAATTGCCTTTATGGGCTGGATGCCGGCCCCACTTGATATATCAATCTGGCATTCACTCTGGTCACTAGAAAAAGCTAAAGAAGGTAAGATCAGTCGTAAATCTGCAGTTTTTGATTTCAATGTCGGTTTTCTGGGAACTGTTGTTGTGGGAACCTGCTTTATTAGCCTTGGCGCACTTATTATGCACAATACAGGCGAATCGTTTAGCCCCAGTGGCGGTGCATTTGCCAAACAGCTTATCGATATGTACACCAGCAGTCTGGGTAACTGGGCGTTTTACATCATAGGTATCGCTGCACTTACCACAATGTTCAGCACGACGTTAACAACACTTGATGCTTCGCCCCGGGCGATGAACAAAACTTTTGAATTGCTTACGGGCAAAACACAATCTAAAGGCTATGCAACCTGGATGCTTGTTTTGATCTCCGGTACCGTTTGCATCCTGTTTTTTTTAACCAGCGAAATGGGCAAGCTGGTAGAAGTTGCTACCATTCTTTCATTTTTAACCGCTCCATTCTTTGCGATTGCAAACTATTTAGCCATAAATTCTGAAGATGTAGCCGAAGAAGACCGCCCCAGTACTGCACTAAAGATTGCCAGCTGGGTGGGCATCATTTTATTGATTGCCTTTGGGATTTGGTATTTGAGCACTCTTTAGTTTAATCTTTTCACGGTCTTCCCGTCGGGTCCGTATGGGTGCATTTTCAATCACTGTAGACAATACAATATGCGTTTTTGTCTCGCCATACGTGATTAGCTTGTCTATAAATTCCTCCAGGTGAAACTGATCAAATAAAACCACTTCCATAAATATATTTTCGTTACCGGTAATGCGATAGCAATTGAGTACTTCAGAAAAATCGTGTACTTTTTCCAGAAAAGGTTTTAGCCTTCCCATAAAAGCACGTAAAGTAATAATAGCCTTAAGCTGATGTCCGGAACCAATGTGTGACACCTCGGCTTTATAGCCTATCAAAATCCCGGCATCTTCCATCTTGCGTATACGTTCTGCAACCGCAGGTGAGGTTACTCCAACTTCACGGCTTATCGCACTTACAGACATACGCGCATTGCGCTGTAAGATTTGAAGTATTTTCCAGTTTGTAGGATCTATTTGCATTTTAAATAAAAAACAAGTTTTACTTTAAA
The DNA here is from genome assembly GCA_002708845.1 of Leeuwenhoekiella sp. Taxonomy (GTDB): domain Bacteria; phylum Bacteroidota; class Bacteroidia; order Flavobacteriales; family Flavobacteriaceae; genus Leeuwenhoekiella. Next base: position 227,370 of record PAPI01000022.1, on the reverse strand, counting down.
TTTTAAAGTAAATGTACGCTTAAAAATTAAATACCATATATAAATCGCTGTGAATTCAGGTAAATTTGAGTGACTTTTAATTCTATGAGATATACTCCGCTAAATAGTAAATTATACAACCAGGCACAGGAAATTCTGAAGCTATCGCGCTCAATTTCAAGCTATCTGGTTTACGATCTGGCTCCATTGCAAAGCAACGGAAGCGAGAATCCGTATGTGTACTTTTCCGGAGATATTGTTAGGGACTCAGACTCTTTGGCCCCTGAAATTCTTAAAGCCGAAAGTCAGGCATTTCAGGACGACCGCCTACGCTACGCAGCCTCATTAGAACGGCTTACAGCTCGCCTGTACAGGACCTGCGAACGTTTGGAGCGTGCCGAGAGCAACGGCAAAGATTTCCTGAATATTCTTAGAGTTGAGCTTCGTAAATTCCGCAGACTGCAGCGTAAATGGATGATGACGCTCTAAACAATCCTATTCCATTACTTTTCTGCCTCCATTTAGGTCTATTCCTTTTTAAAACCCTATTTTAGGGATACAGCATAAAATCTAAAAATCATGTCTTCAGAAGATGCCACTCCTCATGAGGATTATCGCTCGAGCCCGCTTTATCAAAAAGCGAATGAAATTTTAAAGCTCTCCAACCGTATTGCCGAAATCGCCTCTTCGTACGAACTACAAAGTGACAATCCCGACGAACAGGAAATTTTAAGAAGTCACGCGATTTATATTCGGGAAGATGCCTCGATCATACCTGCAAAGATTGCCGGTGCCTGGAATTGTGACCTCTATGACATCAAGATGGAAAAGGCTACGATCATACGCCGATGTGCCCGCGAACTTGCCACACATATGACCGGACTGGAGATGTACGGATTTAAAGAAACTGAATACCTCAATTTACTGCGCGACGAGATTGAAGTGTTTCGCGTTTTATTTGCCGAATGGGTAGCAACCTTTGACCCGTGGAATTATATCATTGACCGCTGGGGACTTTTCAATCCGCCGGGCATTAATTATAACGATCCTGATCCTGACGATGACCTTCCTTTTGATCCCGACGATTATGATTTTGAGGATTAGATAGATTCCAGACCTGAGATATTAGATTTGAGACTTTAGACGGGAGTTCCGAAATATCGAATATACTATTTCGTATTTGGGCGTGCCCCTTCGGGTCAGGCTATCCGCTGCAATCTGCTTTTGCCTGACGGCAAAAACAGGATTTCCGCTGCTATCCTTCACGCGGGTTATAAACGAAAAATAAGTTTTAAAAAGAGACCTCACAGGTTTCTAAAACCTGTGAGGTCTTGGACCCTAAGCTTAAAAGATCCCAAACTCGCTATCGCGATTTGGGATAAGGCCTTCGATAAAAACTCAGGACGGGCTTTTCGCACACTATTTCCTTCGGCAAAGCCTTTTTCTAAAAACACTTTAGGCTCCCAAATTAAATTTAGGTTAAAAAGAGCAACCCTTCGGCTTAGCTCAGGGTAAGCGATATACTCAAGATTTTATGCGCTAGCGCTTTAAAATCTTGGTATCCTGCTTACATATTCCTTCTATACTGTCCGCCTACTTCAAAGAGGGCGTTAGTGATTTGACCCAACGAACACACTTTTGTGGCTTCCATCAGATGTTCAAAGATATTTTCATTCTGAATAGCGGCATTTTGTATACCTTCAAGAGCCTGCTGGGCTTTTTCTTCATAAGCTTTATGCAATTGATTAAGCGTTTTAATTTGCGCTTGTTTCTCAGCTTCTGTAGCTCTGATGACTTCCATTGGCTTAACTGTTGGCGAACCGGTACTGCTTAAAAAGGTATTTACCCCAATAATCGGGAAATCTCCGTTATGCTTCAACGTCTCGTAATACAGACTTTCTTCCTGTATTTTACTGCGCTGGTACATGGTTTCCATCGCGCCAAGAACTCCACCTCTTTCGGTAATACGGTCAAACTCCAGCAAGACCGCTTCTTCAACCAGGTCGGTTAATTCTTCGATAATAAAAGCTCCCTGGATGGGGTTTTCATTTTTAGCCAGACCTAACTCCTTATTGATGATGAGTTGTATCGCCATTGCACGGCGTACGCTTTCTTCGGTAGGCGTGGTGATTGCCTCATCATAGGCGTTGGTATGCAGCGAATTACAATTGTCGTAAATCGCATACAGCGCCTGTAAGGTGGTGCGTATGTCGTTAAAATCTATTTCCTGCGCGTGCAGCGAGCGCCCTGAAGTCTGTATGTGATACTTCAGCATTTGTGCCCGTGGGTTTGCACCGTATTTATGCTTTAAAGCTTTCGCCCAAATCTTACGCGCCACACGCCCAATCACCGCATATTCCGGATCAATACCGTTGCTAAAGAAAAACGAAAGGTTGGGACCAAATTTATTAATATCCATCCCACGGCTCAGGTAATATTCCACGTAGGTGAAACCGTTTGCCAACGTAAACGCCAGTTGCGTAATGGGGTTCGCACCCGCTTCAGCAATGTGATAGCCCGAAATGGAAACCGAGTAAAAATTACGGATTTGACTTTCTATAAAATATTCCTGTACATCGCCCATAAGTCGAAGCGCGAATTCAGTAGAAAAAATACAGGTGTTTTGTGCCTGATCTTCCTTTAAAATATCGGCCTGCACTGTACCTCGCACCTGACTTATAGTTTCGGCTTTGATTTTCTCGTAGACCTCTTTTGGCAATACCTGATCTCCGGTAATACCCAGAAGCATCAAACCAAGACCGTTGTTTCCTTCGGGCAGAGTCCCTTCCGCCTGTTTTGCTTCGTTAGAAAAGTTCTGATATCGAGGTCGCTCCAATCCTTTATCGTCGTAGTTTTCTCTCAGCTTTGCTTCAACCTCATCCTCCAGACCATTTTCTTTGATATACTTCTCACAAGCCTGATCGATTGCAGCATTCATAAAAAAGCCCAACAACATGGGTGCAGGCCCATTTATGGTCATACTTACCGAAGTCATCGGGTTTGCCAAATCAAAGCCTGAGTAGAGTTTTTTAGCATCATCCAGACAGCAAATTGACACCCCGGCATTACCAATTTTTCCGTAAATATCAGGGCGGTGATCGGGGTCGTTACCGTAAAGGGTCACACTGTCAAAAGCGGTAGAAAGTCGCTTAGCGGGCAAGCCCGTACTCACATAATGAAAACGGCGGTTGGTACGCTCTGGCCCACCCTCACCTGCAAACATACGGGTAGGATCTTCACCGGTACGCTTAAACGGGTACAAACCTGCGGTGTACGGAAATTCACCCGGGACATTTTCCTGCAACACCCATTTTAAAATATCGCCCCAGGCCTCGTATTTGGGCAAAGCCACTTTGGGAATTTGCTGGTGTGACAGCGACTCGGTATGCGTATCAATCTTAATCTCTTTATCACGTACCTTAAATGTATAAACCGGATTCTTATAGCGGTTTACTTTCGCTTCCCAACCCGTGATTACTTCCCAATTGTAAGGATCGAGATCCATTTTGAGTTTATCAAATTCGGCCAGTAAAAGTTTAGCCAGATCCCCTTCCTGCAAATCCTGCTCCAATATCAAACCTGCTTTATCGAGCTCTGGTGCTTTACCGGTTACGGTTTCGATGGTTTTATAAATACCGTAAAGCTTTTGCGCCACCTCGCGCTGTGATAGCGCCGTATCATCGTAACTGCGGTTGTTTTCGGCGATTTCAGAAAGGTAGCGCGTACGTGCAGGCGGAATTACAAATATCTTTTCTGACATCTCATCGCTGATTTCAAAGCTGCTTTCGAGATTGGTTTGTGTCTTTGTAGCCAACTCATCCATAATTGCCTTGTAAAGACGATTCATTCCGGGGTCATTAAACTGGCTGGCGATAGTGCCGTAGATCGGCAAATCATCCTGCGGAGTTTCCCACAGCTGATGATTGCGCATATATTGTTTTTTTACATCACGTAAGGCGTCCTGCGCCCCGCGCTTGTCAAATTTGTTGATTGCTACCAGATCGGCAAAATCAAGCATGTCGATTTTTTCAAGCTGGGTGGCGGCACCAAATTCGGGCGTCATCACGTAAAGCGAGACATCACTATGATCAAGAATTTCGGTATCGCTCTGCCCAATACCGCTGGTTTCTAAAATAATCAAGTCGTACTCGGCAGCTTTCAATACTTCAACCGCTTCCTGCACGTGTTTAGAAAGGGCCAAATTGCTTTGACGGGTTGCCAAGGAACGCATATATACCCGTGGCGAGTTAATCGCATTCATACGGATTCGATCTCCCAGAAGTGCTCCGCCGGTCTTCCGTTTTGAAGGATCGACTGATACAATTCCCAGGGTTTTATCCGGGAAATCATTGAGAAAACGTCTCACGAGTTCGTCTACCAAAGACGATTTACCTGCACCTCCCGTACCGGTAATACCCAGAACAGGAGTTGTCTGAGTTTGATTTTTTACTTCAAAATAACTTTTAAATGCATCGTGATCGTTTTCAGCCAGCGAGATCAGCCGAGCGATGGTATTTACATCTTTAGCCTGTAGTTTTTGCAGAATCTGATTGGCCTCAACAAGCGCAGAAGCTTCCGTTTTATAATCTGCTTTTTGAACTAAATCATTGATCATGCCTTGCAAACCCATCTCGCGACCATCATCGGGTGCATAAATGCGGGTTATGCCATAATTCATTAATTCTTCGATCTCTTCCGGAAGAATCACGCCGCCGCCGCCGCCAAAAATCTTGATATGCCCGGCTCCTTTTTCCTGAAGCAGGTCGTACATATATTTAAAATATTCGGTATGACCGCCCTGATAGGAAGTCATTGCAATAGCCTGCACATCTTCCTGAATCGCGGTATTTACAACCTCTTCTACACTGCGATCATGGCCCAGGTGAATAACTTCTACCCCAGTGGACTGAATGATGCGGCGCATAATGTTGATGGCTGCATCGTGACCATCAAAAAGGGATGCTGCGGTTACTATACGTACTTTATGAGTAGGCGAATAGGGCTTAATTTGATTCATTCGTAATATTTTGCTTTTCAGAGACTACTAAATTAAATAATTGCTATCAAAATAGCGTTTATTTTATATTATTAATATTATAAATTGAGTGGTAATTTTCTAGCTTAGCTTTAATCAATGCATAGCGTATCACGCAAATAACCAACAGACTAAGTTTTTTTAATTATGCAGAAAATTACGCTTTTAATTAATTGTCCTGATCGTAAAGGGATTGTAACTACAATTACCCAGTTCATTTTAGAAAAACAGGGAAACATCGTGTACCTCGATCAACACGTAGATCGGGAGGAACGAGTTTTCTTTATGCGCGTTGAAGCCGAATTTGAAAATGAAAATTTTAGCCTGGCGCAATTTGAAAAACAATTTGTTGATCAGTTTGAAGCTGATTACCAACTGAAATATCAGCTTTATGATGCCTTGCACAAACCACGACTAGCCTTGTTTGTATCCAAGTACGATCATTGCCTCTACGATCTTTTAGGCCGAAATGCTTCGGGTGAACTGGAAGTGGAAATACCACTCATCATCAGTAACCATCCCGATCTGGAAATTGTAGCCAAACGTTTTGACATCCCGTTTAAATACATTCCGGTTACTAAAGCTACCAAAGCAAAGGCTGAAGCTGAGCAAATACAAATTATAAGAGAAAATAAGATAGACCTGATTGTATTGGCGCGTTATATGCAGATCGTCTCAGACGATTTTGTATCACAGTTTAAGCACCAGATTATTAATATTCACCATTCGTTTCTACCGGCATTTATAGGTGCCAAACCCTATCACGCTGCTTTTGAACGCGGGGTGAAAATTATAGGAGCTACAAGCCATTATGTGACTGCAGATCTGGACGAAGGCCCTATCATTGAACAGGAAATCGTTCGGGTTTCCCATGTACATTCGGTACAGGATTTTATCTTAAAAGGACGCGACCTGGAAAAGGTTGTGCTTGCCCGCGCTATAAAAGCCCATATAGAACATAAGGTCTTGGTCTACGGTAACAAAACCGTGATTTTTGCCTAAGGTTTTCTAATCTTAATAGAATAGCTTAACTTAACTCAGCTATAGTTGCGTTCGCAGCTGTTTCCGTTTCGCGAATGCGAAAACTTAAAATTAATTACTTAGAAAACTTTCATGAAAAAAATAGTTGCTCTTGTTTTTATATTCACGCTCAGCGCGTGCGCCGAATTGCAATCAGTAGTTGATAGTTTACCCAATCAGGTAGGTGTTGATAACGCTACAATTGCCAGCGGTTTGCGACAGGCATTAGATTTTGGTATTGAAAAGCAAGTAACAAAGCTGACACAGAAAGATGGTTTTTATGGCAATCCTCTGGTAAAAATTTTATTACCCGAAGAACTTCAAAAAGTGGATCGTACCCTGCGAAGTGTAGGATTAAGCAGCCTGGCAGATGAAGGCCTGAGAGTGCTTAATCGAGCTGCTGAAGATGCCGTGAGTGAAGCTACACCTATTTTTGTAGATGCTGTAAAAGGAATCACTTTTACAGACGCAAAAAACATTTTGCTGGGTAACGATACGGCAGCAACCAGCTACTTACAAAACCGAACGCAAACTGCGCTGTACGCAAAATTTAATCCGGTAATTCAAAATTCATTTAGCAAAGTAGGTGCCGACAAAATTTGGACAGACCTAATTACCCGCTACAATGCCCTGCCCCTTACCAATGATGTAAACCCTGATCTAACTGATTATGTTACCAACGAAGCCTTGAAAGGCGTTTATACGATGATCGCAGTTGAGGAAAAAGACATTCGCACAAACCTTGCTGCGCGTACTACTGCATTGCTAAAGCGGGTTTTTGCACTTCAAGATTAAAATTATGAGTAAAGCTTTAAAAATTGTTGTCGCAGGCCCTATCCCCAGGGATACCATTTCGACTTATGAGAATGATATCATTATGCGCTACGGATGTGTTACGCATCCTGTAATTGCATTATCAAAACTTCTGGCCGATGAAGGCAGCGTGGTACCCGTTACCAACATTCATCAAAAAGATGAGGCTGGGATTGCCAAAGAATTTGAAGCATTTACAAATATCAGCCTGGATGGCATAAACAGTAAAGAAGACCGCGGCACTGTGATTTTACTGGATTTTAAAGACCAGAATAACCGCGAAGAAAAGCAACTGGCGTGTATGAATCCCATACGTCCAAAACATATTAAAAAGCATCTGGACGCTGATGCCTTTGTTTTTGTCCCAATCACCGATTTTGAAATCAGTCTGAGTACTTTGAAACACATCAAGAAGCACAGTAAAGGAATTGTAATTTTTGATGCACACGGAGCTACTACAGCAATGGATGTAACAGGACATCGGCATAGAAAATTTTGGGTTGATCGAGATGAGTGGCTACCTTACATAGATGTACTCAAAATGAACCTTGAAGAATCGCAGTGCATGTCTTTTGCCCGCGAATATGAGCACGAAATCCCCTCAATCTACGATGAGAATGCTACGGAACATCTGGATGATCTAGCCGAACACGTTTTAAAAAAAGGTGTGTCCTATTTCTACGTCACAATGGATTCCCGGGGTTGTATCCTCTATCATATGCAGGATGGCATCATCAAAAAAGACTGGATACCTTCTGTAAAAGTGGACAAGGTTGTTGACACCACAGGCTGCGGAGACAGTTTTGCAGGGGGTCTTGCCTACGGATTTGCAAAATATAACGACCCCATTAAAGCAGGACAATACGCAAATATTTTAGGAGCAAGACGTACTCAGGGTAAAGACTGGGATGTATTTAAAACTGCAGCCGAGACTGAAGCTATTCGGGAGGAGAATTATTCGAACTAGCATTACTCATCTGGAATCCTAAATTGTACTGTAAAAGGAAAGCACTTTTTTCCCTTCAGAAAAAAATCAAGCTACTAACTGACTGTCTCTAAACTTTAACAAAAATCGATTTCGTATAAACAAGCGCTTTAATTTTTGCGTAATTTTTATTTTTTAACCTCCAAATTGTTAAAATCCCAATTTGTCGAGCCTCTATTCACAATCTCACAAAAATAGAGTTAACACCCTCTAAAATAAACATTTAGACATATACTCTATTAACCTCTCACTCCCTTATTTATCCCATTTTTAGTTTAAATTAGCATTTAATGACGGTTTGCCCCCTAATAAACTGCGTGACATTTTATTCAAGGGTGGTTAAACGCTATCTAACTTAAACCCTTTAATATGAAGAAAAAATTACCTTTTTATCTAAGCTTCATTTTGATGCTTACCTGTTCTCTTGCGTTTGCTCAAACGAAAAGTGTCACAGGGACAGTCACAGACGATCAGGGAATGCCACTTCCTGGTGTTAACATTGCAGTGCAAGGCACAAATAGTGGAACGCAAACAGATTTTGACGGAAAATATGCAATTGACGCCAACGAGGGCGCCGTTCTTGTTTTCTCTTATCTGGGTTTTAAGAACCAAACAGCAACCGTTGGAAGCGCATCGACCTACGACATCACACTTGAGGCGAGCGCTGACGAACTGGATGAGATTGTTGTGGTAGGATATGGAACTCAAAGTAAACGAACACTAACCGATAACATCGTTAAGTTAAGCGCGGAAGATATTGATGAAGTACCAGTCTCAAACTTTCAAAGTGCATTAGTAGGTAAAGCCGCCGGTGTACAAATCACGCAAACTAATGGCAAGGTCGAAGGTGGTCTTAACATTAGAGTTCGTGGAGCTACAAGTATTACTGCGGGGACACAACCCCTATACGTGTTAGATGGTATACCATTATATAATGCGAATGAATCGACCAATGGGGCCCCTACTAACCCGTTACTTTCTATTAGCCCTAATGAAATTGAGTCTATTGAAGTACTTAAAGATGCTTCTTCTGCTGCTATTTATGGCGCCCGTGGAGCAAATGGTGTTGTCATTATTACTACTAAAACCGGTAAAGAAGGTAAGGCGGAGTTCTCAGTCAATGTAAGTCATGGTTTTAGCGAACCTACCAATACGAGAGATTGGCTCTCAGGCACACAATACATCCAACTATATCGAGAAGCCGCAATTAATGCTATTGATTATGGAGAGTTTGCTGACGAGGCCGAGGCCAATGACTATATCGAAGGAATCTTTGATTTTCTGGCAGCTGATACCGATTGGAGAACAAATCCTTTAAATACAGACTGGCAAGCACTGGCTTTTCAAAATGGCTCAATCTCTGATGCTGATTTTTCAATGAGTGGTGGTACTGCAAAGACTTCGATCTTTTTTGCGGGTTCTATGAATGAAACAGAAGGTATTGTAAGAGGCAATGCACTACGACGCTTTAATGGGCGAACCAATATCAGTCATAAGTTTAGTGACCGTTTCAATGTAGGAATGAACCTGAGTTTTTCAAGAACAGACATTGACCGTATTGCAAATGACAACCAATTTACAACCCCGCTTCAAGCAATTGCTCAACCCAGACTTTCACCTGCTTATCTGGAGGATGGCTCAATAAATGGAAATACGCTCTATGCGAATTTTCTTCTGGAAGACAAGTTTGCCTATTATAAAACAATCCTAAGACGCGTAAACGGGAGAACATTTGCCGATTATGAGATTCTAGATGGTTTAAAAGTAAATGGAAACTTCGCTTATGATTTATTTTATCAAACGGAAGATAATTTTAGAGGGAGTCAAACCCCTTTTCAGTCTACCAATGGTGAAGCTTTTGCTAGTAGTGTTAATGCTGAAAACTATATCGTATCTGGATTTTTGAGTTATGACAAAACATTTGGTGATGTTCATACCATTAGTGCTGTTGCGGGTACAGAACTCAATGAAACTACTAGACGCTTTGAAAGTGTTACTGCAAACCAGTTCCCATCTGATGATTTCCAAACCGTAAGCGGAGGCGCAGATATTGTAGCAGGTGAAGGTAGTGAAACAGCAAATAGCTTCTTCTCACTTTTTGCCCGTGCCACTTACGATTTTGCAGGTAAATATTTGTTTAAGGCAAGTATACGTCGAGACGGATCTTCCCGTTTTGGAGCCAATGAGCGTTACGGTATATTCCCGGCATTTTCTGCAGGTTGGATCATTTCTGAAGAGAGCTTTTTACAAAATTCCAAAACTTTATCGTATTTAAAATTACGCGGAAGTTGGGGTAAGACCGGTAATGCTGACATAGGTAACTTCCCTTCAAGATACCTGTTTGGGGCAATATCCTATAATCAGAGACCCGGTATATCCTTAACGCAGCCAGGTAATCCAGATCTTACTTGGGAAACCACCACGCAAACTGATATAGGTCTTGAGTTTGGCTTCTTAAACGGAAGAATTTCCGGAGAAATCGATTATTACTACAAAAATACAGATGGTTTATTATTTGACGTACCACTTATCCCGAGCTCTGGCGCCAGTACCATAAGCAGCAATATAGGTGAGCTTGAAAATAAAGGCTGGGAATTTGTATTAAATACAGATAACATTCAGTCTGAAAATTTTCAATGGAGTACCAGCATTAATGTTTCGAATAACAAAAATGAAATCTTATCGCTCCCTAACGACAACAATGATATCATCACGGGTAGAAATATTCAGCGTGTAGGCGAGCCTGTAAATTCGTTATATGTTTTAGAATATGCGGGAGTTGATCCTGCAAACGGAGACGGACTATATTTCACCAACACTGTTAATGAAGATGGGTCTTTAAGTAAAGAAACCACAACAAACCCAAATCAGGCCAACCGTATCGTAGCTGGTAATCCTTTTCCAGAATGGTATGGTGGTTTGACAAACACCATCAATTTTGCAAATATTGATTTTTCGTTCACGTTTCAGGGAGAGTTCGGAGCCTCTATCTTTAATGATGGCGGACGTTTCCAATCGGCTAGTGCAGACTATTTTGACAACCAAACTTTAGATCAGTTCACAAATAGATGGCAACAACCAGGTGATATTACCGATGTTCCCCAGGCACGTCTATTTGGCGCTAACGGTACTGCAAGATCTACACGCTATTTAGATCGCACTGATTTTGTGCGACTGCGTAATGCAACTCTAGGCTATTCAATTCCAAAAGAAGTTATCGAGCGTTATGGTCTTTCAAAAGTTCGCGTATATGTTACTGGGGTCAACCTGCTAACCTTTACTGACTTTGATATTGATTATGATCCTGAAACAACGAGTGACGCCGGAGGTGTTGGCGTATCTTTTTATTCAGCACCACCCGCCAGAACTTTCTCTATGGGACTTAATGTAAAATTTTAAAATTAAGGCAATGACAAAATTATATAACTATTACATTTTACTAATCATCGCCCTAGGATTGACCAGTTGCGATGACAACTTGGAAATTAATCCAAGACAAGACATTGACGGTTCACAAGTTTTTACCTCAGAACAAAATATAGATGCATTGCTTCTGGGTATTTATCAAGATTCCGGACAGGACCTCAGCTATGGTGGCGATATCCAGATTACCAATGATCTTATAGGTACATCAGATCAGGTTAGCTGGTTTGGAACTTTTGTACAACCCAGACAATTTATTCAGAAGAATATTTTGGTAGACAACAGCTTTGTAAGAGACACCTGGGCCAATAATTATGAGTCTATAAATCAAAGTAATTTAATCATAGATAATCTGGACATTGTAACCAGCAGTGACGCCAAGCGCGACCAGGTAGAAGGTGAAGCGAAATATTTAAGAGCTTTAAACTATTTTGGTCTTATTACACTATGGGCATTGCCCTACGAGGCGGGAACTGTAAATAGCCAGCCCGGCGTACCCCTAAGACTTACAGGTTATGAAGATTACTCGCAACCCTTACCAGCAGAGCGTGCAAGTGTAGAAGATATCTATGCTCAAATTTTAGTAGATCTTCAGGATGCATATGATAAGCTTCCTGCCGATAATGGGATTTTCGCTTCTAAATATGCCGCACAGGCCTTAAGAGCACGCGTCTATTTGCAAATGCAAGACTATGCGGCTGCCCGAGATTCTGCCAACGATGTCATCGCAAATAGCGGGGCTTCCCTAACACCAACTTTTGCCGGTGCTTTTAATAATGATGCCAACAGTAGCGAAGACCTTTTTGCTTTTCAGGTTACCAATCAAACTGGGGATAACGATTTTATTACATTTTATGCTTCTGAAGGTAATGGAGGTCGCGGTGGTGATATCGCCTTAAACCCTGCATATTTTGCATTGTTTCCTGACCCCGATGATGTTCGGGCGAATTTCACCTACATTGGCGATTTTGGCGATGATTTGACGGCTAAATACACCAATCAGTTCGCAAATGTTGTGGTATCTCGTCTTGCAGAAATGTATTTGATTCGGGCGGAGGGTAATATTATTGAAAATACTGCTGTAGGAGCCACTCCTGTTGACGATATAAATGAATTGAGAGATAGGGCTAATGCAGATCCTGTAGCAGGACCGCTTACCCAGGATGACATTCTACTGGAGCGTCAGCTTGAGCTAGCTTTTGAAGGCTTTCTACTTCAAGACTTAAAGCGAACAAAAAGTGATGTTGACGGTTTACCCTATGATGACCCAAGCCTTGTATTGCCTATACCTCAAAATGAGATGGATACTAATAATTTGATAGAACAAAATCCAGGATACGGATCTTAATTCAGCTTAAATTGAACAAAAGACAAAAGCGCCATCCCAAAAGATGGTGCTTTTTAATTGATATCTGTAAGTAAACTTTCGAAATAATCAAAAGCTTTTAAGAATCTGCTACCGTACCAGCTAAAATATTCGCCATCTACACACACAACTTCAGCCTGAGTAAACTGTTCAAATTTTCTTATGTGTTTTTCCTTAAATGGGAAAGGTTCGGAGGAAAGCAAAACCAAATCCAGATTTTTTAAATCACTTGTTTCTATGATAGGATATCTTTCCGGTTTCCGGGCAAAAGCATTCTGAAAATTAAAAAGTTCAAGAATTGTCTGAATAAACGTGTAACCCCCTACACTCATAAGCGGTTCGTTCCAGATAATATAGGCGACCGATTTCTTTTGCAAGTGCGCTGTTTTAGAACGAAAGGCAGCAATTTTACTTTGTAAGCTTTGGGTAAGTATTTGCGTTTTGGCCTCAATCTGAAACAGCTCTCCAAGATCGCTCAATAATAAAAACAAATCGTCAAACGTAATTATATTAGAGACATATACTGGAGCGATCCTATTACAATCTGCTACAATCTCTGGGGTATTTTCTTCTTTATTGCATAATATAAAATCAGGCTTTAAAGCGGCGACTCGATCGAGATGAATAGTTTTTGTTCCTCCAACAACGGCCTTTTTAGACCGTAAATATTTTGGATGGACGCAAAATTTGGTTAATCCTACGAGACGGTCTTCAAGACCTAAATCAACTAAAAGTTCCGTAAGACTAGGGACCAGACAAACAATACGCTGAGGAGGAGAAGTTACAGTAAGTAAGCGGCCTAGTTGATCCTTCATGCCATCAAAGCTAGGGTTTTATCCTAACTTCTCGATATGAGCTGCCATTTGACTCTGGAGTTGCTGCGCCTGAGCAGCTGCTGCTTCAGCAAAATCATCTTTAGCAGATGCATATAAAATACCACGGGAAGAATTGATGAGCAGACCCGCATTTTTATTAGCCCCGTATTTAAATACCTCATCGACACTTCCGCCCTGAGCACCCACACCGGGAACCAACAAGAAAGCTTCCGGGATAATCTGGCGTATTTCTGCCAAATATTCAGCCTTAGTAGCGCCTACAACGTACATCAATCTGTCACTATTTTCCCAGGATTTGGATGTTTCCAGTACTTTTTTATACAATTCGGCTTCTCCAACTTTTTGAGTTTGAAAATCGAATGCTCCCGGATTTGAAGTCAGTGCCAGCATTATTGTAAACTTTTCGGCGAATGCCAAAAATGGCTCAACAGAATCTTTGCCCATATATGGAGCCACGGTTACCGAGTCAAAACCAAGATCTTCAAAAAAGGCCTTTGCATAACGACTTGAGGTATTACCGATATCGCCACGCTTGGCATCTGCAATGGAAAAGCAATCGGGATAGTGCGTATTTAGGTAATTAATGGTTTTCTCAAGTGACTTCCATCCTTTTAAACCATAAGCCTCGTAAAATGCGATATTGGGTTTATAAGCAACTGCGTACTGATGTGTAGCATCTATAATTGCCTTATTAAATGCGAAAATAGGATCTTCTTCATTTAGAAGATGCGCTGGCACTTTATCAAGATCGGTATCCAGGCCTACACAAAGTACCGATTTTTTAATTTTAATTTGTTCTATCAGTTGCTCCAGAGTCACGTCTTAAATGCTTTAATGATTAAATCGAATCTCCTCCTTCGGCCAGTTTTTCGGTATTACTTACAAGTTGGAGCTCATCGATAATACGCTGAATATCGCCATCAATAATATTTGACAAATCGTAAAGCGTAAGGTTGATGCGGTGATCGGTTACTCGACCCTGCGGGTAATTGTAGGTGCGTATTTTAGCACTTCGATCACCACTGGTAACCATAGAACCTCGTTTTGCTGACTCTTCTTCCTGTCGCTTCGCAAGCTCCATATCATAGAGACGCGAACGCAGTACTTTAAAGGCCTTTTCTTTGTTTTTATGCTGTGATTTCTGATCCTGACATTGAGCTACAAGTCCGGTAGGAATATGCGTTAAACGTACCGCGGAATAGGTGGTGTTTACAGACTGACCACCTGGTCCTGATGAACAGAAATAGTCGATACGTACTTCTTTGGGATCGATTTCCACATCAAATTCTTCCGCTTCCGGAAATACCATTACTGTAGCAGCACTAGTATGCACACGACCCTGTGTTTCAGTTTGAGGAACACGTTGAACACGGTGCACACCGGCTTCAAACCTTAGTGTTCCATAAACATCTTCACCGGTAACTTCAACCTGAATTTCTTTAAAACCGCCACTGGTACCTTCGCTGTAATCTATAGTACTGGTCTTCCAGCCTTTGCTCTCGCAATACTTCATATACATACGATAAAGGTCTCCGGCAAAAATACTGGCTTCATCACCACCAGTTCCTGCTCTGATTTCCATCACCGCATTTTTAGCATCTTCTGGATCTTTAGGAACCAGCATAAAGCGTATTTTCTCCTCGAGTCCAGGCATTGCCTCTTTAGCTTCCTCGAGTTGCATTTTGGCCATTTCGGTCATTTCGGAATCGCTGCCATCTGCAATGATTTCTTCAGCCTCTTCAATACGCTGGGTAAGCTGAATGTATTTTTCGCGCTCATCCATAATGGCGCGCAGGTCTTTATATTCTTTATTGAGTTCTATATAACGCTTCTGATCACTTATCACATCAGGCTGAATGATTAAATCACTCACTTCATCAAAGCGCTGTTTTATAAAGTTTAATCTGTCTAGCATGGGAATTTTAATTGCACGCGAATTTACGTAAAATAAAGGTTTATTCAGTTATCTAAAGCAATGTATGGAATGCTATAGAAGTAATTTTACAATTATAGAAGTCAGCTATGCTTACTCTATTACATTTTCATCCTGCTCGCCGTCTTGTGACAAGGAGAAATTCATAAGCATTAACAATCCGGCAAAATAAAAGATACGGGTCACAAGGAAGAACGAATAGTTTTCCTGATAAATCCCAAGATAAGCCGCAATGTCAGAAATAGTAAATGAAAAAACTGCGAAAGAAAAAAGCAAAGCACGTAAGCCTCCTATTCGATAATAATAATATATGGCAAGTAGAATTGAGAAAACAATACTAATGCCCAGAAAATAGTAATAATAAATTAAACTGCGATCGTGTTGACCTTCACCAAGAATGGACTCCAGACTATACAACATACCAAAACAAGCTAAAACCACGATACCTGTAATGGATATGGACGGTGTAATTATTTTAAAGCGAAGTAAACTTTTCAACTGCCTGAAGAACAAACCTAAATAGGCTATGACGCCAAATATAAAATACCCTAAGGTATTTGAGTCTTCCTCATAAAATATAGCTGCAATATCTCTCAACCAGAACGCGCCAAGCACCAGCACTATTTTTTTACGTTGTTGTGGAAAAACAACTAAAAAATAACTAATTAATATGGTGGAACCAATTAACCTAAACGTGCGTGATAAATATGCAGAGAAAAAAAATACCGCGAGTATATTGATAAGTACGATCACAGCACAAATACCTGCAAGCGCCCTAAAACGCTCTGAATTCTTAATACTTATGCCTTTCATACTCTCTTAATTTATAAGAAAAATAAAAGTTGGGGCTACAAAGAAACACAAAATTCTGAAACCTATCTATCAAACGCTTCTCTCTGTTTTACACTTAAAAATCAAAATATCTTTAAGCTATTTTATAAACTATCTTTTAATATATCTATATCCTCCTGCTCTCTCCGCGCTCCTTCACTATCAATGGCAAAGCAAATTAAGCACCCTAGACTGAAGGCGTAAAATAAACGATCAGCATACCATAAGCCTTCATAATCATTAAAATACGCTAAACAAGCACAGATATCAGCAATGATAAACCCCGTAACCATTAACGCAAAAAGCAGAGAACGATTGCTGTTAAGCGTAAAATTATAATAGAATGCACTCGAAACCAGTACAATTAATGATCCCCCTAAACAATAGAATAGTGGCAATTCTAAAGCGCCTTGCATCTGATTCTCCACAAATCCAGATAACACATAGAGTATTACAATATTTCCAAGTGAAAATAATGCCGCAAGAGAAAAAGACGACTTCTTAAAGCCAGATACTTTCATAAAAGGTACTCGTTCTATAATTAACAGGATATAAGTCAAGGTACCTAAAGCCAAATACAATTCTACTCCCCAGGATCTTTCAAAAAAAAGATGCATAAAATCCCGAAGTGTTAGAACTACCAGAGCCCCGGTTACCCAACGATTTCGGCAAGTGGTCAGTAAAAAATAAACAATTAGAAAAACCAATGTAGATACTGACCTAACTGCTCTCATCGTCTGTAGATCAAATTGATATACCGAAAAAAGGTTTATACCAAGGACCAAAATCACTAAAATGATAATCCTTGAATATGTACTGAGTCTGTGGGGCTGCAAACTTTGCTATTATTTATAATTAATAGTGATTACTAAGTTATCGCTTTTTATGAAAAAAACAGCATTAAATGAAAAATCCGCAGCTGAACAAATTGCTCAGCTGCGGATTTTATCTATGATTCAGGAGGGATTCAAACCCCCAACCCTCAGAGCCGAAGTCTGCTATTCTAAGAAAATATGACAATATAAGGATTGTACAAATGCTAAATCCTTTGCCATAAAAACTGCTAATTCAATTCTTAAAAAACTCCATCTTCTTAAGCGTATTAATCACCGACCTCAAATAAGTTTTGTTCATTACGCTAATTCCCTCTATAATACTTAAAATAGAAAGAGGAATTATCCGGCTGGACAATCCCTCTTCAAAAGATTTTTAAAGTATTCTTTAACTAGATTAGTTTTGTTGTAATACGTCAGACGCATTACCAGCACCAAGTTGAGTAACAACACTTGAATGATCAAGACCTAGCTGTGTTACAGCAGAGCCATTTGTATCCCCGTTTTGACTTGTTAGTGCATAGTTTTCATTACCTGATTGAGCGACAGTAGAAAAATTAAAACCTGCGCCCGGACCTGTTTGTCTAGTTATAGCAGTGTTATCATTTCCAATTTGTTCTTGCAACGACTGATTTGTAGAAAAGTACTGTTGCGTATTAGCAACATTTCCATTTCCAATTTGAACTTGCCTTGAGAAGTTACCATCATTTCCCTGGTAAGCTGTTACCTCATTATCATTACCTTCAGAATACTGAATAGCAAATTGTCCTTGACCTCTTTGGGTAATGGTTGAAGTATTGTCAATACCATACTGCTCTTGTTGCGCAAAGCTACTTTGAGAGGATGCAAAACCAGTTAATGCTTCACCTTGCGTAATTGTAGCCATATTTCCTGCACCCTCTACAAATTGATATCCTGTATTACCATTTCCCCATTGTGTGATAGTCGTTTCATTCTCTCTACCGAAAATGTCTGAATAGGCATAGTTCGAATTACCCTCTTGAATTATACTCGAGTTATTAGAAGAACCACCAGCGTCATTTACCTGATATATGACACCAGTATTAGAAGAACCTACCTGATCAACCATAGCAACATTTTCTTGCCCATTTTGAAAAACATCGGAGATATTAAAACTCCCATTCTGATCAACAGTAGTTGAGTTTTCAATTCCTACCTGAAGTAGATAACTTTGATTTGTAAGGCCTTCCTGGGTTATCTCAGCCTCGTTACCGTCAACCTGTTGGTCAGCAGTTGAAAAGTTTGTTTGACCCGTTTGAGTTACCGTAATCTCATGGTTATCTCCTGTTTGACTTACAATGCTCTCATTGCTTTGCGCCGATGCAGCTGTCGCAAAAAGGACGCTGCCTAGTAAAATAATAGTTTTTTTCATCGAATGATTAATTTAAGTTGGTGTTGATTGAAAATTGAGTATGATTATCTTCTATAAATAAAAACAGTGACTAAAATATCACTGCACTTAATCTAGCTCATTTATTTTGATTTGTGTAAAATTTTCGTTGAAGTCCCAAGTTAATGGATTAACAGCACGCTGCGTAATTATTTTAAAATCAATACCTTATGTATTGATTTTTTATTTAAATTAACGCGTATTAACCAACTTAAAATAAGTATATATGAAAAATCAATTTTTACTTTTTGCCGCAGGAGCATCGTTAATTCTCTCCTGCCAAACCGAAGAAGTAACTCCAGAGATTGAAGAAATTCAAACTGAAGAATTGGAAATTACAGCTGAAACTATCTCAACAATTCAATCCTTGAGTCTAAATAGTGATGATGTTGAAACAATTACTACTCGATTTCCTGACGGAACTATTGAAACCAGTTATCTCATAGAAGGCGATATCTCAATTAGCAAATCTCAGCTAGAAAGTATGAAGGTTGGCAAAACAAACACCAAGCAATATCGTACTTACAATCTTGTAGAATCGCCACGTACAATAGAAGTAGTAGGTTTTACGGGTACAGGTTTTAATCAAAACCTAACAGCAAAACAGCAAGATGCCCTTACCGAAGCGGTTGCAAACTATAACGACTTAAATATCGGTCTTACGTTTAACCTTACATTTTCTAACGATCCTTCTAGTGCGGATATCCTAATTTTTCAAAATCCTAATGGTGCAGCGGGTGGTGTTGCAGGTTTTCCTAGTGCCGGAAATCCATATGGATTTGTTCAAATTTATTCAGGTATGGAAGCTTTTACGTTAGAAGTTAATACGCACGTTCTTACTCATGAACTGGGCCATACAATAGGTTTGCGTCACACAGACTGGTTTACACGTCAAAGTTGTGGTCGCCCTAGCTTTGGAGAATTGGCAAACCCTAACGGAGCCGTTCATATACCTGGAACTCCTTATAGTTTCGATCCTACATCCATTATGCTTTCTTGCTTCTCAACTCGAGTTACAGGAGAATTTGGTCCAAATGATATTGTTGCACTAAACTACCTTTACTAAAGTGAATAAGGCAATTTTGAATGACATACCTCAATTAGGTATGTCATTTAAAACTAAAACTTATATTCAATTGAAAATAAAAAAACGCTGTCATTAAAATGACAGCGTTTTTTTTGTGACCCCGGAGGGATTCAAACCCCCAACCCTCAGAGCCGAAATCTGATGCGCTATTCAGTTGCGCCACGGAGCCTTTTCCAGTTTAAATCAGGACTGAAAACCTGTTGTTTTTATCTTTAATTTTAAGACAGCTTTCTCTTTACTATGGTTGATATGGTTTTGCCATCTGCACGACCGGCAAGCTCTTTAGAAGCCATACCCATCACTTTCCCCATATCCTGCATTCCCGAAGCATTGGTTTTCTCAATGATTGAGGCTACCACTTTTTCAATCTCATCCTCACTCATTTGTTCGGGTAAAAACTGCTCAATTACTTCAGCCTGGGCTAACTCTTCCTGAGCCATCTCTTCACGCCCCTGATCCTGATAGATCGCTGCACTGTCTTTGCGCTGCTTTACCAACTTTTGAAGCATTTTAACCTCTTCCTCTTCTGTAAGTTCGCCAGAAGCACCACTCTCTGTCTGAGCAGTTAATATGGCAGACTTGATTGCGCGAAGCGAAGCTAAAGCATTTTGATCTTTAGCCTTCATCGCTGCTTTCATAGCCGTCATAACCTCGTTTTGCAAACTCATATCGGGTTTAATTTTCGGATTGCGAATATACTTATTTTTGATGGTTTCCCCATTTTTTGCATAAAAAATAAGCATAAAAAAGCCGATAGCTCACGCTACCGGCCCTTTCACATCGGTTTTTACTAACTAATCGACATTATCGTGTAAGAACGAGTTGTTTTTACGCAACTGGATCTCATCATTTTCATCAGTACTTAGCGAAGTCCTTGACATAGCGCTTTTTGCAGAAGGATTTTCATCCAGATTTACACCCATACGCTTGTATGCAGGTTGCTTCTCGATTTCATCAATGCGAGACTGGTTATTATGAAATTTATAATTGAACTCCTTCATCATACGTCTACGCTCTGCAGCACGCTCGGTAAGCAATTGAGAAATGGGCGTGTTTGTAGGATCTTCATCGCCTTCTGCAACGTTCTCTTCTGGTTTAGCTTTAGCGTCCAATTGCTTAACCTGAGGCTCCTCTTCTATCTTTTTAACTTCTGGTTTTTTTGCCTGTAGCGGTTTTGCACTATTTAAATGCTCCTCCATTTCCATATAATCATCCAGACTGTAACGCTTTTCCCCGTTCTCATTGACCTCAGTAACCGAAACTATCTCGATAGGACCGTTAACTTCGATTTCGCTGATATCATCATCCAAAGTATATACAATTTCCTGTTGCTCTTCTTCCTTCTTACTTTCAGTCTTTAAAGGTTTCTCCTCATTTAGCGGAAGATCAAAAGAAAGTGTAAATTGTTCTTCTTCGGGTTTAGAAACAGGAGCGGGCGTTGGCTCTTCGACACTTACAATCTTAAATTCGAGCTCATCCTCATAAGTTTCCTCTATCGATTCAGACTGCGCACTGTAATCAATAACTTCTTCATAAACCACCTGAATGTTTCGAATCAAATCGGTTGTTGGAATTAAATCCATCTCATTTTTAGAAGCTTCTTCCTTTGGCTTGTTTACCATCAAATCCATCGGGTCATCAGTATCATCAAGTGTATGTACGATGGGCTTTTTTACTTCCTTAGGTTCTTCTATAGATTTTTGTTCTGAGGCAGTTGCCGAAAAATCCAGTTTTCTACCGCTGCTTTTAGGCGAAAGATCGTGCTGTGCACGCTGCTCGTCTTCAAGCGTATGAATAATCTTTTTGGTTTCGGTATTAACGATCTCATTTTGCTGTTCTACATTAAACCCCGTAGCAATAATAGTAACAGAAATGGCATCACCCAGGCTTTCTTCCTCGCCTACACCCATAATGATATTTGCGCTGTGACCGGCCTCATCCTGAATGTGATCATTGATTTCTCCAATCTCATCAATGGTAATCTCTTCAGTACCTGAAACGATGAGCAACAAGACGTTTTTAGCACCGGTAATCTTATTGTCATTTAGCAACGGAGAGTCAAGTGCTTTTCTAATGGCATCCTGAGCACGACTACCACCACTTGCACTGGCACTACCCATAATGGCAGTTCCGCTGTTACTTAAAACGGTTTTTGCATCCCTAAGGTCAATGTTCTGGGTATAGTGATGCGTAATAACTTCTGCGATACCTCTGGAAGCCGTAGCAAGCACTTCATCTGCTTTACTAAAACCGGCTTTAAAACCCAGGTTACCGTATACCTCACGCAGCTTGTTGTTGTTAATCACAATAAGTGAATCTACGTGCGAACGCAAGCGCTCTACTCCCAGTTGAGCCTGCTCGTTACGCATTTTACCTTCAAACTGAAACGGAATCGTAACAATACCCACGGTAAGAACATCCATCTCTTTAGCCATTTTTGCAATCACAGGAGCCGCACCTGTACCAGTACCACCACCCATGCCGGCTGTGATAAATATCATTTTGGTATTAGTCCCAAGCATTTGCTTTACTTCTTCAAGGCTTTCAATAGCAGCCTGCTCTCCTACTTCAGGGTTTGCTCCAGCTCCAAGACCTTCGGTAAGGCTCACACCCAGCTGAATGCGAATAGGCACAGGACTATTCTCCAGCGCCTGTGCATCTGTATTACAGACTACAAAGTCCACACCCTTAATACCCTGACTAAACATATGGTTGATAGCATTGCTACCGCCACCGCCTACGCCAATTACCTTGATCACGTTGCTTTGATTTTTGGGCAAATCAAACGAAATGTTTTCAAAATCTGTGTTGCTCATAATATATTCGTTTTACCGGTTTCTGTTGTTTTCTTTTTCATCGCTAAAGCAAACAGGTATGCAAGCTTTAGTTGGTTGTTGTCAATTTTTATTCTGCGTTATCTAAAAAATCTTTGAACTTCTCTGCCCAGGTATCAAAGATGCTTTTTCGCACTTTTTTCTCTTTAGGCTGTTGAAGCTGGGGTTCTTCGTATTCGTCTTCAATATCATCAATCTGGTTAACAGGTTCTTCTTCAACCACAGCAGTATCCTGCTGCTCGCCTACTTCATTTCTGCGATGTTCCAGACTGTTCATTACCAAACCTACCGCAGTCGCGTAAAGCGGACTGGTTGTTTCTGCGTCGCTATCTCCGGCAAGGTGCTCATTGGGATAGCCGATGCGGGTATCCATTCCGGTGATATACTCGACTAACTGCTTTAAATGCTTAAGCTGAGATCCGCCTCCGGTTAATACAATTCCCGCGATCAATTTTTTCTTTTGCTCCTCGTGACCATAATTTTTAATCTCGAGGTATACCTGCTCAATAATCTCAACCACACGAGCGTGAATGATTTTTGAAAGGTTCTTTAAGGTTATCTCTTTTGGTTCTCTGCCGCGTAAACCAGGAATGGAAACAATCTCATTGTCTTTATTTTCTCCCGGCCAGGCAGAGCCAAATTTGATCTTAAGCAATTCGGCCTGTTTCTCAATAATGCTGCAGCCTTCTTTAATATCTTCAGTAATTACATTTCCGCCAAATGGAATAACCGCAGTGTGACGAATGATTCCATCTTTAAAAATGGCAAGATCTGTTGTACCACCACCTATGTCAATAAGTGCTACACCAGCTTCTTTTTCTTCCTGACTCAAAACCGCATTAGCCGAAGCCAAAGGCTCTAAAGTTATCTTATCGAGGTTGAGACCGGCGCTTTTTACACAACGTCCTATGTTGCGAATACTACTTACCTGCCCTACCACCACGTGGAAGTTAGCTTCAAGCCTACCGCCATACATACCAATAGGCTGAGTGATTTCGGCCTGGCCATCTACTTTGTATTCCTGCGGAAGTACATGAATAATCTCTTCCCCCGGAAGCATTACAAGCTTATGCACCTGATTACAAAGGGTATCAATATCTTTTGGCCCTATCACCTCATCGGCATCAGGTCTGGTGATGTAATCACTATGCTGTAAACTGCGTATGTGCTGACCGGCAATACCAACTACAACATCTTCAATTTTCATCCCAGAAACACTCTCTGCCTCCTGAACTGCCTGCTGTATGGACTGTATGGTCTGTGTAATATTGTTTACCACACCCCGATGTACTCCCAGACTCTTGGATTTACCAATACCTAAAATCTCAAGTTTGTGATATTCATTATAGCGACCAATCATCGCTACAATTTTAGTTGTACCGATATCCAGTCCTACTGCTATGTCTTTCTGCTCCATAACTTATTTTTTTGTCCCTATGACCTGTCCTTTATAGCGTAAATCAACGGTTTTATATGCCGCAAGGCTGTTATCTTTAATTGCTTTTTGGTAAAAAGCTTTATAATTGGCAAACTTAGACTGCAAGTCGGCAACCTTTCCCAAATTGATCTTATAGTCTAACACGCGTGGTGTTAAAAAATAGTTTCCATTCTTACTGCGCTCTATCCCAATTATCTGTTTTTGCAACAGGTCATCCTGATGCAAAACACTTAATAATGGATACACTTCATCAATCTGTTCACGCGCTAAACCTGTAACAAATGGCACACGAGCAGAATAATTGGAAGACAGTGGCATTGCTGCACCGCTTTCATCAATGTAGTACGGTTCCTGAGCCTGCACACGCGCAAGGGGTTTTCGTTGTTTTACAGTTGCTCCCACAACACCATCTAGCGTGAGGTAAACATCTGCATCAGAAATCATTGCGTGCGCGTCGAGTTTTTGCTCTAAGTTTCTCAAATCTAGAATTTCTTTAGCCTGTCCCTCAAGGGGTTTCTGATTTTGTATCAACAATTTATCAACCGTTTCGGCGGTTATGAAGAGGTTCGCCCCAGCTTCAAAATGTACTTCAACCCGTTTTACTTTTCGCGTAGCATTTCGCTTGTGCGAAAAAGCCACCAGAAATAGCGTCACAACTACCAGAATTCCCATCCTTATGTAGAACCAGTTGATCTTCACAACTCTAGAGTTTTAGTCAGTTTCAAAATTTCTTCACCAATATCTCCTGCGCCCATCATTAGGATTACCGAAGCCTCAGAAGTCTCAATCTTCTGTTGCAACTGCCCTTTGCTCACCAACTCTTTACGCGGTGTTGTAATTAGATCGAGTAATTTCTGAGCGTTCATACCTGGAATAGGTTCTTCTCGCGCCGGATAAATATCGAGCAACAATACCTCATCAAACTGCGACAAACTGGTTGCAAAATCTTCCATAAAATCCCGTGTACGACTATACAAGTGCGGCTGAAAAACTGCAAGCACCCGTTTACCGGGATACATCTCACGCACTGCACTGTGCACAGCATCTATTTCTGCAGGATGGTGTGCATAATCATCAATAAGCACCTGCTCATCTGTTTTTATTCTATAGGTAAATCGGCGATTAACCCCTTTGAAGGCGAATAGTGCTTTGGCGAGCTTATCGGCAGGGCAGCCGTATCGTAAAGCCATCGCCAAAGCGATTATCGCATTAGACAAGTTATGTCTACCTGGTAGGTTAAGCACCAAATCTTTAGTAAGACCATCGGGATGTTTTAAATCAAACCGGTAAGCCCCATTTTCTATTTTAATATTTAAAGCGGTATAGGCCGCATCATCTTCCACACCTACGCTTATTCCGTCTAATGGAAGACCATTTTTAACAAACAAAACACCGTCTTCTTTAACCTGCGAAGCAAAGTCACGGAAACTTTGTTGCAGGCTTTCAGCATCCCCATAAATGTCCAGGTGATCGGCGTCCATAGAGGTAATAGCCGCGATATTAGGATACAACTGCATAAACGAGCGATCAAACTCATCTGCCTCGACCACAATAATTTCTTCCCCCTGCTGTATTAGGTTACTTTGATAATTTTCGGCTATGCCGCCTAAAAAAGCTGTAACAGGTAAATCACAGGCTGCCATCAAATGTCCCAGCATGGCACTCGTCGTGGTTTTACCATGAGTCCCGGCAACAGCCAGGCAAAATTTTTCCTGAGTCAATAAGCCCAATACCGCTGCGCGCTTTTCTATATGAAAATTATGCTGCGCAAAGTATTGATACCCTTTATGCGCTTTTGGAACTGCAGGCGTATACACCACCAGGGTTGTTTCTTTGTTTTTAAATTCTGAAGGAATCGCTTCTTCTGAATTTTCAAACGAAATGGTGATACCCAGATCTTTTAGGGCATCTGTTATACCCGAAGCAGTCTTGTCATACCCCGCAACTACTTTACCGGCTGCTGAAAAATAGCGTGCCAGCGCACTCATTCCAATCCCGCCAATGCCGATGAAATAGAAGTGTGATATGTTATCGAGGTTCTTCAATTCGTTTATTTATTCCCGGTCTTGTTTACCTAGTTTTAATAAGCTTTCTACCTCACGCACGATACGCTGTGTAGCCTGAGGAAGTGCTAATTTCTTAATGTTTGCACCTAATTCGTTTTGGCGATTTTCGTCACCAATCAGTTTTTTAAATTCGGTTTCAAAATGCGTTTGGAGTTCGCTTTCCTTCAACAATACCGCCGCATTTTTAGCCACTACCGCTTCTGCATTTTTCGTCTGGTGATCTTCAGCCACATTGGGTGACGGAATAAAAATCACCGGCTTGCCTACCAGCGCCAGCTCAGAAACCGAGCCGGCACCTGCCCTGCTGATGATCACATCTGCTGCGGCATAAGCCAGATTCATAGTATCTATAAAGGCCGAAACCTGAACATGTTCCTTTTCATTATGAGCCTTATATTCCTCATAATACAACTGCCCACACTGCCAGATTACCTGCAGACCCTGATCAAGAATAAACTGCAATTCACGATCGATTAATTTATTTATAGCGCGAGCGCCAAGGCTTCCGCCCAGAATAAGCAGGGTTTTCTTATTGGGATCAAGACTGAATTTTGCCAAACCTGCCTCACGATTTTCTGCTGTATTTAGTAAATCGAGACGTACCGGGTTTCCGGTCTTTACAATTTTCTCTTCCGGAAAAAACTGCTGCATCCCGTCATACGCTACGCAGATTTTCTGCACTTTTTTAGCCAAAAGCTTATTGGTAATGCCTGCAAAACTATTTTGCTCCTGAATCAATGCCGGTACTTTATAGCGTGTTGCCATTTCCAAAAGTGGGCCACTAGCGAAACCGCCGGTTCCAATTACGACATCAGGCTTAAATTTTTTAATAATGCCTGCCGACTTAAACAAACTGCTGATCAACTTAAATGGAAACATCAGGTTTGACCAGGTAAGCTTTCGCTGAATACCCGCAATCCAAAGCCCTTTGATTTGATATCCGGCCTGAGGCACTTTTTGCATTTCCATACGATCTTGCGAACCCACAAAAAGAAATTCTGCCTGCGGATACTTTGCTTTTAAAGCATCAGCAATGGCAATCGCCGGGTAAATATGCCCCCCGGTTCCGCCGCCAGATAATATGAATTTGTAGGTTTTCAAATGTTCTTTGTTCTTGGTTCTTGGTTCTTGGTTCTTGGTTCTTTAATTAGAATATTTCGTGTTTACATCGCTTCGCTCAATATATCAAGCGGGTTCATTTCTTCTTCCTCTTTAATTTTCGCTTCCTCGCGCTTAGCGCTTATGCTTATCACCACACCAATCGCCAAACAGGTCATCCAAATTGAGGTTCCTCCACTACTTACGAGCGGTAAGGTTTGCCCCGTTACGGGAAACAACTCTACCGCCACCGCCATATTGATTAAGGCCTGAAAAACGATGGGCAGGCCTACGCCTATAGCTGTTAGTTTTCCAAAAACGGTAGTTGCTTTGTTAGCCACCACTAGAATACGGAACAACAGCAGCAAATACATTAACAATAGTGTGAGCCCTCCAATGAGACCAAATTCTTCCACCACAATTGCATAGATAAAATCTGATGAAGACTGAGGTAAAAAGTTTTTCTGTACACTTTTACCGGGTCCCACGCCCACAAGTCCGCCTGTAGCGATTGCTATTTTTGCACGCTCAATCTGATAATCCCCTTCTCCATCTTCTTCTCCGGTAAAATTTTCAATCCGGCTCATCCAGGTATCTACCCGGTTAGGAAACACGCCGGGAAATGCTTTTGCAGTGAGAATAAACAGCGTGAGCGTAAGCAAGCCTGCTGCCACTATGACTCCCAAATATTTTAAGGGATAACCGCCCATAAAAACCAGCGTCAACACCATCGCAAAAATGATCGCAGCGGTCGAAAAGTTTGCCGGTAAAATGAGTCCCACAACCAAAGCCACCGGTACCCAAAGAGGTAAAATACTTTCTTTAAACGTGATGGTTTTGTCTTTAATACGTGACAGGTAGCGTGCTATATAAATCATCAAAACCACTGAAGCCAATGTAGAAGTCTGAAACGTAATCCCTACAAAAGGTATTTTAATCCATCGGCTGGCATTAGCGCCATCTATGGTCGTTCCCTGAATAAGCGTGATCAATAACAGCAGTAACACAATGGGAATCCCTATTATTGATAACCCTTTAAAGTAATGAGCAGGTACTTTATGTACCCCATAAATAATGGCAAAGCCCAAAACGAGATGCATAAAATGTTTCACCAAAAACGGAAATGTATCCCCATTGCCGTAGAGGTAAGCCAGGTTACTGCTCGCACTAAATACCGGCAAAAAGGAAAATAAAGCTAAAAAGGCGGTTATCGCCCAGATCGCCCGATCGCCCTTAAGGGTTGAAAATATGTTTTTAGTACTGCTCACGTTTTGGTTTTGTTCTTTGTTCTTTGTTCTTTGTTCTTTGTTCTTTAAAATATTTCGTATTTCAGATTTTATAAATTCCTAACAGCTTCTTTAAACTGACGGCCGCGATCTTCATAGTTTTCAAAAAGGTCGAAACTCGCACAAGCAGGCGATAACAAAACAGAATCTCCTTTTTCGCTTAGTTTATAAGCAATTTTTACCGCTTCAGACATAAATTGGGTTTCTACGATAGTCTCTACCATATTGCCAAAAGCCTGTAACAATTTGCTGTTATCTTTCCCAAGGCAAATGATCGCCTTCACTTTTTCATTAACTAACGGAAACAAATCTTTATAATCATTACCCTTGTCAACACCCCCTACAATCCATACTGTGGGTGAGCTCATACTGTCTAAAGCATAAAAAGTAGCATTTACGTTAGTGGCTTTAGAATCGTTGATATACGATACATGATTTATTTTAAGCACGTGCTCCAGACGGTGCTCCGCACCCTGAAATCCTTCTAATGATTCCCTGATGGTCGCTTTACGAATGCTTAAAAGTTTTGCCGCAGTAGCTGCTGCCATTGCGTTTTTGGTGTTGTGCTGGCCTTTAATCGCCATTGTTTTTGTTGACATCGTCATGCTTGTATCGTCAGTTATAATTGTTATTTCGTCCTGAGCATAAAATGCTCCTTGTTTTACTTGTTTTGTGATTGAAAAGGGCATCAATTTGGCCTTTACCCGATGCTTCTCAAGCCAATCTGCAATCACCTCATCGTCTGCGTCGTAAATGAGGTAATCGTTCTCGGTTTGATTTTCCGCTATGCGAAATTTAGACCGGATGTAATTTTCAAATTTGTACTCGTACCGATCTAAATGATCTGGAGTGATGTTGGTCAAAATCGCAATATGCGGTGCAAAATCTACAATCCCGTCCAACTGAAAACTACTGATCTCCAACGCATAATAGTCCTGATCGTCCAGAGCTACCCAACGTGCAAAGCTGTCCCCAATGTTTCCTGCCGCTACACTTTTAAATCCGGCTTGTTTCAGAATCTGAGCCATCATCAATGTCGTGGTGGTTTTACCATTGCTACCGGTGATTCCTACCAATGTTGCATTGGTATACCTGGAGGCAAACTCAATCTCTGATATCACCGGAATTCCTGCAGCAACCAACTTCTGAATAAGTGTTGCTTTATCTGGAATTCCCGGGCTTTTCATTATCAGGTCTGCATTTAAGATTTTGGCTTCGGTATGACCGCCATCTTCCCATTCAATCTCATAATTTTTAAGAACGTCCCGGTATTTGGTTTTGATCGTTCCGTAATCGGAAACAAAAACCTTATACCCTTGTTTTTTACCTAAAATCGCGGTTCCTACACCACTCTCTCCACCTCCCAGTATCACCAAACGTTTCATCTATCTCACTTTGAGTGTTACAATAGTGATAATCGCCAGCAAAATGCCTATGATCCAAAAGCGGGTTACAATTTTACTTTCATGAATTCCCTTTTTCTGATAATGATGATGCAGCGGAGACATTAAAAAAATGCGTCGCCCTTCACCCGTTTTACTTTTGGTATACTTGAACCAGCTTACCTGAAGCATTACTGATAGGGTTTCCATAAAAAAGATTCCGCATAAAAGAGGAATGAGTAATTCTTTACGAATGGCAATTGCGATTACCGCTATGATTCCGCCTATAGTTAAGCTACCGGTATCACCCATAAATACCTGTGCGGGATAGGTATTGTACCATAGGAACCCGATGAGCGCTCCCACAAAAGCGGTTATAAATATTACCATTTCGCCAGATCGGGGGATGTACATCACATCGAGATAATCACTGAAAATGATATTACCTGATACCCAGGCAAATATGCCCAGCGTTAATACGATAATTGCCGAAGAACCGGCCGCCAGCCCATCAATACCATCCGTCAGATTTGCGCCATTTGATACCGCGGTCACAATAAAAATCACGATGGGTATAAAGAGTAACCAGGCATATTGCACATAATCATCGCCCAGCCAGCTTACCAGGATACTGTAGTCTACCTCATTATCTTTTACAAATGGGATCGTGGTCGTCAGCGCTTTCTCTTCCTCTGCAACTTGCCTTTCTTGTGTCTCGACAGCTTCAGTAAGGGTATCTGATCCCGGATTTTCTTCTTTAACGGTTATTCCCGGATGAAAAAACATCGTTGCACCCACAATAATCCCAAGGCCTACCTGCCCGAAAATTTTAAACTTACCCTGCAAACCTTCTTTGTTTTTCTTCCTGATTTTCAGGAAATCATCCATAAAACCAATGGCTCCCATCCACAAGGTTGTGATGATGAGCAGGATAACATAAATATTTTCAAGTTTTGCCAACAAAAACACCGGAACCAAGGTTGCCAAAATGATGATCACTCCTCCCATAGTTGGCGTACCAGCCTTCTCAACCTGACCTTCAAGACCCAAGTCACGTATCGATTCACCCAATTGCTTTTTCTGCAGGTATAAAATGATGCGCTTACCCCAAATCGTTGAGATTGCCAGCGACATAATGATCGCCACAGCCGCCCTAAAGGTGATAAAGCCAAAAAGACTCGCTCCCGGGAAGTTGTATGTGCGCTCTAAATAATCAAAAAGGTAAAACAGCATCTGGTTGGTATTGGTTACGTTTTGGTTTTAGGTTATTTATTCAGTTGGGTTAGTAATTCATTTACAATTTTGAAATCATCAAAGTCGGTTCGTTCTCCGTTGATTTCCTGATAGGTCTCATGACCTTTCCCGGCAATCAGGATGATATCATTTTCTTGAGCCATTTGGCACGCCGTTTTAATCGCCTGCTTCCGAGAGGTTATTGACAGGGTTTTTTTGTAATCAACCGGCTCTACGCCTTTTTCAATCTCTTCAATAATGGCTTCAGGATTTTCGGTACGTGGGTTATCACTTGTAAAAATGACCTGAGTACTCAG
Organism: Leeuwenhoekiella sp.; assembly: GCA_002708845.1. Taxonomy (GTDB): domain Bacteria; phylum Bacteroidota; class Bacteroidia; order Flavobacteriales; family Flavobacteriaceae; genus Leeuwenhoekiella. The sequence continues at coordinate 196,164 of PAPI01000022.1, read as the reverse complement.
GGCTGCAGCGATCTTACCCATTTTAGGACGTTTGGTGCGATCACGATCTCCTCCACAACCTACAACGGTAATAAGCTTTTCGTTTTTGGTACGGATGTCATTGATGGTCTCGAGGACATTCTTAAGCGCATCAGGCGTATGGGCATAATCAACTATAGCGGTGATTTTTTTAGGCGAAATCAAATACTGAAAGCGCCCGCTTACACTGGTAAGCTCAGACAAATACTGAAGGGCTTCAAGCTGTGTTAAGCCGAGTAACTCTGCAGCGGCATAAATTGCTAAAACATTGTACGCATTAAACGAGCCTATCAATTTTACCCAAACTTCCTGATCGTTTATTTTGAGCAGTAAACCACTCAATTGATTTTCTAAAATCTGCGCTCTGTAATCTGCAAAGGACTTGAGCGCATAAGTAACTTTCTTCGCTCTTGTGTTTTGCAACATCACCTGCCCATTGCGATCATCTATATTTGAAAGTGCAAATGCGGTTTTAGTAAGATTGTCAAAAAAAGATTTCTTGACATCACGATACTCAGCGAAGCTCGCGTGGTAATCCAGGTGATCATGTGTAAGATTGGTAAAAATCCCGCCGGTAAAATGCAGCCCTTCCGTACGTTTTTGATGAATACCGTGAGAACTTACTTCCATAAAGCAATACTCAACACCTGCTTCATTCATCTCAGCCAGATACTTATTTATCGTAAGCGAGTCTGGCGTAGTGTGGGTCGCAGGATACTCGTGTTCTGCCACCAAAACTTTCACTGTTGAAAGCAAACCGGTTTTAAAACCGGCTTTGGTAAACAACTGATTAAGTAATGTAGCAATTGTAGTTTTGCCGTTAGTACCGGTGATTCCCACTAGCTTTAGGTTAGCCGAAGGATTCCCATAGTAGTTGGAAGCCATTATAGCTAATGCCTGTGCTGTATCTGAAGTTTGCACATAGGTTACCCCGTTCACAAAATCATCTGGAAGTTCCTCACAAATAACCGCGATTGCGCCCTGATCAACTGCTTTTTTGATAAAGGCGTGACCATCGCTTTGAGTTCCGCGCAGCGCAACAAATACATCATTAAGACCTACTTTACGGGAATCAAAATGAATGGCATTTACAGGCACTCCGGGGTTACCGGTTACTGACTCTAAGGTCACTTTAAATAATATGTCCTTTAATACAATCACGACAGTTCGAGAACTACTTTTTGATTCTTAGCTATTTTTTTTCCGGCCTGGAGAGATTGGTTTTTAACCTTACCAATTCCGTTAAATTCTACCTTAAGCCCTAAATTTTCCAGAAGCGCAACGGCATCCATAGCCGGCATACCTTTTACATTAGGCATGGTAACATCAGCCTTTTGAGCTTTTTTATAATAGGTTTCAAAATCCTGATCAACCTGTGGCACATTTGCTGAAGCCAGTTGAACCTCATCAACCAAAGGCGTATCACTATAAATCTTTTGAGCAATCTTTCTAAACACCGGAGCGGCAACTACGTTTCCGTAATAACCTAATTTTTTATTAGGTTTATGAATGACCACTATACACGAATACTCCGGGTTCTCTGCCGGAAAATAGCCCGCAAAAGAGGCAATGTATTTGCCTTCTTCTTTCCAGTATTCGGTTTGGCAGGTTCCGGTCTTACCCGCCATAGAAAATTCTTTTGAATAAATATTTTGTGCCGTACCGCGCTCTACCACATGCAGCATCATGTCTTTTACTTTGTCAATCGTGGTCTGCGAGCAAATCGCCGGATTGATCACTTCTTTCTCAAATTTTTCTACGGAAACATCCCACTTTTTAATCTCTTTGATAAACCTGGGTTTTACCATTTCCCCATTGTTTGCAATGGCGTTATAGAAGGTCAGCGTTTGTAAAGGCGTAAGCGAGACTCCATAACCAAAAGCCATCCACGGAAGGGTTGTACCATACCAGTTCTTATCGCCGGGATACGGAAAACGCGGGGTTCCTTCACCTTTGATTTCCAATCCAAGTTTATCGTTAAGCCCCATATTGTACAGTCGCTTTAAAAAGCGCTTGGGATCATCCTTATAATTTTCATTGATCATTTTGGCGAAAGCCGTATTGGAAGAAAGCTCAAAAGCCCGGGCTGCCGAGATCTTACCATAACCTCCCCAATGTGAGTCATAAACCGTACGATTGTAGAAACGCACGCGACCGTTTTCGGTATCTACTACATCGCTGCTGTCAATCACGCGATCTTCAAGAGCAGCTACCATAGCCATCAGCTTAAAGGTTGAACCCGGTTCAGCCGACTCATAAACCGCGTAGTTTCGGTCTTCATAATAGTTTCCATCTTCAGTACGACCCAGATTAGAAATGGCTTTGACCTCACCTGTTTTGGTTTCCATCACCACCACACAGCCGTGATCTGCCTCAAATTTTTCCAGCGAAGCTAAAAGTGCATGATGCGCTATATCCTGAATGTTTACATTAATAGTTGAAATCACGTCATAGCCATCCTGCGGCTCTACGATATTGTCGTCACCAAGCGGCTTCCATTGACCTTTTGCAATACGCTGCTTCAGCCTACGTCCTTCCTTTCCGCGTAAATAAGGACCGTAAGCTCCTTCAAGACCCGCCTCACTGTAGCGGCCATACTCGGTAAGGCGATCGTACCCAATGGTACGTTCGGCAATTTTCTCAAGCGGATGCTCGCGTACGGTACGCTGTTCTGTAATGATTCCTCCTTTATAGGGACCTTTATTGAAAAGTGGAAGCTTTTTAATCGCGAGATATTTTGAATATCCCAGATTACGAGCCAGTAATAAATAGCGGTTTTTGTGTTCGCGTGCACGACGTAATTCGCTTACATAATGCGAAGCAGGCTTACCCAATTGGTCTGAAAGTCCCTGCGCCAACGCCTGAACGTTTTCTTCAAAATCTTCTTCTTTGGGAGCCAGGGCATCAAAGCGAATGGTATACTTGGGTACCGAAGTAGCCAGCAAACTACCATCACCTGCATACAGGTTGCCGCGGTTTGCGGGTATGGTAAACATACGCTCGGTACGTGCCTCGGCAAGAGCCTTGTATTTATCCCCTTCAGCCAGCTGAATATTGCATAGTTTAAACGCGACAAGCAGGGCGAAGAGAAACATACCTCCTGCCACTAAATACATCCGGTTCAATATGTTCTTTTCACTGGTTGCCATGCTGAACTTACGGGGTTTCTACTACTTTTATCTTTTTGGGCGGCGTTAAACATGGTGCCAGACCCAATTTTTCTACTTTTCTGGTGACGACACTTTCCATTTTAAGCCGGCGTGCCTCAAGCCGAGTATCTACAAACTCGCTGTGTAATTCTTTAACTTCTGCATTGAGTTGCGCGATGTAATGCACCTTCTTATCTGCCCGGTGTGAGCTGCCAATCATCACAATCGCCAGAAATGACAGAAACAGAATCATGCGCCAGTTCTTCATAGCGTCATCGCTAAAAAGAAACTTACCTTTAAGTATGTTATAAATACCTTCTTTCAATTCCTGTTAAATCTTTTCTGCCACACGCAGCTTGGCACTGCGCGCACGGTTATTCTTTTTTATTTCTTCTCTTGACGGAACAATGAGTCCGCCTACTTTTTTAAACGGGACGCTAAAGTTTCCAAACATGTCTTTCTCTGGCTCTCCCTCAAACAAGCCGTTGCGTATGTAGCGCTTTACCAGCCGGTCTTCAAGAGAGTGATACGAGATGAGACTAAGCCTCCCTCCAGGCTTGAGCAAATCTTCAGTTTGCTGTAAAAACTCTTTCAAAACTTCAAGCTCCTGATTTACCTCAATGCGAATCGCCTGATAAATCTGAGCCAGTATTTTATGTTCTCGGCCACGCGGCAAAAATCCGTGTAGCGCTTCTTTTAAATCTTCGGTGGTATCAATGCTTTCATCTTTACGCACAGACACCAGTGTTCGAGCAATTTTAGGCGCATTGCGCAACTCTCCATACTTCAACAGTACTCTGCTCAACTCAGCCTCTTCATATTCATTAACCACCTGATGCGCAGAAAGCCTGGACTGCTGATTCATACGCATATCTAACTTCGCATCAAAACGGGTTGAAAATCCACGTTCTGCCACATTAAACTGATGCGACGAAACGCCAAAATCCCCCAAAATACCATCTACCTTTGCAGCTCCATAAAACCTTAAAAAGCGTTTCGCAAAGCGAAAGTTTTCGGGAATTAGCGTAAACCGCTCGTCATCAATCACATTTGCCAAAGCATCCTGATCCTGATCAAAAGCAAACAATTTGCCCGAAGCATCCAAGCGCTTCAAGATTTCCCTCGAATGGCCACCACCACCAAAAGTGACATCTACATAGATCCCACCGGGCTTAATAGCTAAACCGTCTACACTCTCGTGCAGCAGTACGGGATCATGATAGTCCATCTGGTATGCTGTTTTGATCACCCATTACCTCTTCTGCCAGGGAAGCAAAATCTCCATCTTCATTACTCACTGCAGTCTCGTAGGCTACTAAATCCCATATTTCAATTATGTTTCCTCCTGAGGTCAACACAATATCCTTGCTTATTGCCGCAAAGGTGATCAAGTCTTTTGGGATCAACAACCTTCCGGAAGCATCGGCCTCAACCATCTTCACCCCAGCAGTAAACCGGCGAATAAACTCAACGTTTTTCTTTACAAAACGATTGAGACCATTTAACTTTTGCATCATCACCTCCCATTCTGACATAGGCCATAACTCAAGGCATGAATTAAAAACCGATCGTTTTACCACAAACCCCTCCTGCAACTCTTTTGCAAGCTGTTTTTTTAAGGCAGCCGGCATCATGAGCCTTCCTTTGGTGTCAACTTTACACTCGTATGTCCCTATCAGGCTGAGCACGAATACAGTAGGTTTTAGGTATTATAACTTCAAATATATAGAATTTATTACCACATTTTCCCACTTTATACCACTTTGTTGATAAATTGCTCCACTTGTTTATTTTTTTAATCTAAATTGAAGGCCTAGAAGCTTGTCTTCAAACCAGTTGTTCACTAAACCGAAGAGGCTTCCTAAATGCCTTTGCAATTTTCGATTTTGTTTTTGGGCTAAATGTCTATATTTGTCTCAAAGCGTCTTGCCACCAATTATGAAGCACCAATTAAAAAAAGAGGGGAAATTCACCTACATCGAAGCCGGCGAAGGTACCCCAATCGTAGTTCTTCACGGGCTAATGGGTGGTTTGAGCAATTTTGACGCGGTAACCGAATATTTCTCTGAAAATGGATATAAAGTTGTCATCCCAGAACTGCCTCTTTATACCATGCCTTTAATTAAAACCGGAGTAAAAACTTTTGCCAAGTACCTTAATGATTTTATCAAGCTCAAGAAATTTGATAAAGTGATTTTGTTAGGGAATTCTCTGGGTGGGCATATTGGTTTATACCACACGAAGCTGTATCCTGATGTGATGCAGGCGCTTATTATAACTGGAAGTTCCGGACTTTATGAGAGCGCTATGGGCGAAAGCTACCCGAAACGTGGAGATTATGAGTACATCAAAAAAAAGGCAGAAGATGTATTTTACGACCCCGCAGTAGCAACCAAAGAAATTGTGGATGAAGTTTATGAAACAGTAAATGACCGCAATAAACTCATCAAGACCCTGGCCATTGCCAAGAGCGCGATACGCCATAATATGGCTCAGGATTTACCGCACATGAAAACACCTACCTGCATCATCTGGGGGCGCAATGACAATGTCACCCCTCCCGAAGTTGCAGAAGACTTCAACAAATTACTACCTGACTCTGATTTGTACTGGATTGACAAGTGTGGTCACGCTGCAATGATGGAACGCCCTGAAGAATTCAACAGTATTTTAGCCGAGTGGCTAAACAAACGAAACTTCTAAAATCAAGCTGTTATGTCTATTAAAACCGCTGAATTTCTGGTAAGTAATTCTAACGTTGCTAAGTGCCCAAAAAATAAATTACCGGAGTATGCTTTTATAGGACGGTCAAACGTAGGAAAGTCTAGCCTGATTAACATGCTAACCGATCGTAAAAATCTGGCCAAAACTTCAGGCAGACCCGGGAAAACACAGCTCATCAACCATTTTATCATCAATCAATCCTGGTATCTGGTTGATTTGCCGGGATATGGTTATGCCCGGGTTTCTAAAAAAGTAAAAAAAGAGTTTCAGAAGTTTATCACTCAGTATTTTGAGGAACGGGAGCAGCTGGTTTCGGCCTTTGTATTAATTGATTGCCGTCATGAACCTCAGACTATTGATAAGGAATTTATGGAGTATCTGGGCGAAAAGCAAATCCCGTTTTCTATTATTTTTACCAAAGCTGACAAACTGAAGCCCAAAGCTCTGGAGCGCAATATTGAAAATTATAAACAGGAGTTACTGGCCGGCGCCTGGGCCGAAATGCCCAATTACTTTGTAAGTAGCGCTACTAACAATACCGGCAAAGAAGAGATTGTAAGTTACATTGAGCAAATCAATGAGCAGCTTGTGATTGATTGACTTTATCCTGTATCAAGTCAATCAACTCCCTATCGTCTTTTAAAGCATCTAATTCCTTTTTAGAGATAAATTCTGCAAGTCCCGTAGCTTCTTCTTTTAAAACTATTGGATATTGGAATATATCTTTAGAATCGGGGTACGCATCATTAAATTCATCAATATGGTAGAATTGCATATCCAGATTACTTGATTCTCTAAAGGCCTTCCATTCCGGACGAATTTTAAACACCCCATACGTGATATCGCATAAACTGCAGGGATAGGTTTTTGGGCTTATAACTTTATGCAGACTATCCAGATAGGCATTGCGCTTTCCTGAATTTGCGTTATAAATAAAAATCAGCTTCAAAAGCGCTATTTTTTTAGCTCCAATTTCTCGGCAAAATAATCGCAAAAATCCATCATCGTTGCGGCCATCTTCTCATCATCTGTAGCTCTTTTAAAAGTTTGCGCCATACTCACGAGTGTCTGGTGAAAAAATACTTTCATTTCATCTACCGGCATATCTTTAGTCCACAAATCAATGCGCGCTGCTTCCTGCTTTTTGTGGTCCCACAAGGCAAGCATTAAAGCCTTTGCCGCCTCATTTTTAACACCACCATCAGGTGCGTCCCAGCTAATTTTTTCAGGTACGCGGTTTGAGTCTAGTTCTACGCTAAGTTTTATTTCGGTTTTCATCTTTTTATTTTTAGTATTCTAATAGATTAGACCTGCAGGCAGGTATAATTTATCTTCGGGGTTTGTAATTTGCTTCTTTGAAAATTTCGTCGTTCGTCTTACCCGGCAACATCTGTAAGGGTACATTATTACGCTCCATATAAGACTTCACGATCTGCCAGCCGATGTAGCGACCCAGTCGTGGCGGACTGTCGTTATCAAATTCCAGATAGAATTTAGAAAACGGAGCGGGATTGATAAATCGACTCAATAATTTACTATCTGTATCAAACAACAATTTATTTTCTACAAAGTATGTCCAGATATCTGTCTCGTTGGCCATCGCCCACTCGTATTGCTCAGGTGTATAGTCTATAATTTCATTCTTGCCTTTAAGTGTCAATAGCTGCTCCATCATATACAGACGCTTACCGTGATAAATCATCTCATCAATAAACCGCCGATTGCCGGCGCGCTTCACCCATTTAGTCACAAAAACATCTGCAACATCAACGTCAATCTGCTCTTTTCTGAAGTTCTGAGCGTAATAACGCTGAATCCCGGTATAAAAATGATGCTCGGGGCCCAAATAATTATCGAGACCTATGATTAGCAGACTATCAGTTAAAATAACAGGTCTGCGAAACGAAACATCTGAGGTCACAGTCACCACCTCGGGTAATGGGGTTTTGGGATAATAGTATTTTATATGTTTAAATAAGTCGTCAAGCGCAGCGACCTCTTCCTGAAAATCCGGAAAAGCCTTCTCTACTTCGGTATTGAGCTCAAGCTGAATGGTATCCTGCAATTTTTCCTGCCAAAAACGCTGCGGATAATCTCCCGGAAAAAGGTAAGGAAACTCCTCAATCAAAGCCGGCAGCGAAGCTGAATCTGCTTTAGCAAACTGCCTGTCAAAACGTTTTACGTTTAGAGAAACAGGGATTTCTGAAATTTCATCGGGTATTTTCACCTCATTTTTACAACTTGTGAAAAATACCACCAATAGCATTAAAAAAATGCTAAATACACCGTGTCCGGAGGTCATCAGCCCGTTTAACCGTTTTAATTTTAGTAAATTCACACTCATAAAAATTGCGCCGCAAAGGTACTATTTACAAATCACAAATCCTGTTACTTATGCAAACCGAAAAAGTCATCGATCACATAGTAGATTGGTTAAAAACCTATGCCACAAACGCAAATATTAGTGGTTTTGTTGTAGGTATCAGTGGGGGTATTGACAGTGCAACCACATCAAGTCTTTGTGCAAAAACCGGTCTGCGTGTTTTGTGTGTAGAAATGCCCATACACCAGCCTCCTAGTCACGTCACCCGGGCTCAGGAACATATAACCCAACTTAAACAACGCTTTGCCAATGTTTCAGATGTACGTGTAAACCTAACAGATACCTTTGAGACCCTTAAATCTGCGCTTCCTATGGCGCCTGAGAGCGATGATTTATTTCTTTCGCTAGCAAATACCCGTGCACGTCTGCGTATGAGTACCCTGTATTATTTTGCAGGTTTACACAAGTACCTCGTTGCCGGAACCGGTAATAAGGTAGAAGATTTTGGAGTGGGCTTTTATACCAAATATGGCGACGGTGGTGTAGATCTGAGTCCTATCGCTGATTTGATGAAAAGTGAAGTTTACAAACTTGCAGCAGCACTTGGTGTGCCCGAAAGTATACAACAGGCAAAACCTACAGATGGACTTTGGGGCGATGACCGAAGTGATGAAGATCAAATAGGTGCCAGTTACGATGATTTGGAATGGGCTATGCTTCAGGATGAAAAAGGTAAGACTGCAGCCGACTTTGAGGGCCATAAACGAAAGGTTTATGAGATTTACAAGCGCTTCAACACAGCCAATAAACATAAAATGGAACCTATTCCCGTTTGCATTATTCCGGAGAATTTGAAGGAATAATGACGTTTAACCTGTAAATTTATTCTTACAGCGAAAAGCATTTGTATATTAGTATCTACATCCTATTTTTGAGGACAGACCTATCCAGAAGTCCCTATGATTACACTTACTATAGCAGATCATCATCCTATAATAATTGATGGTCTTTCACATATATTAAAAGAAACTCCTCACGAGATCATTGACACTATCGTTGAAGGTAAAGACCTCATCCCATCTCTGGAAGAGCAGGTGCCTGACCTCGTTGTTATGGAAATCGATATGCCTAACCTACAGGGCCTTTCGGCTATTAAAGAATTGCGCAAACTTTTCCCGGGAATCAAGATTATGGTTCTCAGTATACATCCTGAAGAAATGTATGCTTTAAGCGCCATCAAGGCTGGTGCGATGGGTTATGTATGTAAGACTGCAGCTTCTGAAGTGATACTTAAAGCATTGATACAGGTGGCCCGTGGGGGGATTTACCTCAACAACTCTCTGGTTGAGATGTTATCAAATACGGATCCTTCTAAAAATAATTCGTTGGCTTACCGGTATAAGAAACTTTCAACCCGGGAAACCGAAGTACTCAACATGCTTTCAGCAGGAAAGCGCAATAAAGACATTGCTGAAACCCTAGACATAAACGAAAAAACTGTGAGCACTTATAAAACCCGCTTGCTTAAGAAACTTGATGCGAGCAGTCTGGCAGAGCTTATTCAGCAAGCGCGCTTATTGCAAACTTCAGACCTTTAAATTACCCGGTTAAGGCGCTGGGCTATTAACTTATTGAGTTCCTGGTAATCTTTAATTTCCACCAATACATCACGTACAGATTCGTTCTGCTCCTTAATAGATTCGGCGAGTTCTTCGATTTTGCGGGTGATGTAAAAACGGCGCAGGTATAAGATGGTCTGCGAAACCATCTGAGGAATACTATGTGCCTTAAGCTTGACATAAATTTCCTGTGAATCCCAGCGGTGCAAGCTGTATTTTTCTTCTTCCAAAATAATGTCAGAAATGAGTGCTCCTTCTTCGGGCTCAACGTTGTTTATAAACTGATCTATTTTAAAGCTTTCCTGCTGTTGCATCAAAGCATCTATAATCTTCTTATAAAGCACCCGAAATCGTTCGTTAGCAAATTCAGTCTCATCTTCCTGAAGATCAAGATAAATCTTTTCATAAACATCCAGATCAAGCACAATGGGTTCTTCAATCAAATCGCCGTCTTCGGTCTCATTTACAATTACATCTTCAAATGAAACCTTTCGATTTCCGTAAAGCAATAAAAGCTCTATAAGCTTACGCTCTAAGACAAACTGACGATCAATTTTTTCGACCTTTTGGTCTTTTTGCACCACCTGCATTTCACCTTTATTAGGCTTTGCCTGCGCTCTAGCTTCCTCCTTTTTGCCAGCATTACGCATCTGAGCCAACGTATTAAAAAGTACCGCCTCATTGATATCCATAATACGGGCGCATTCCTGAACGTAGATTTCGCGCTTGATTACATCAGGAATTTTAGAGATACTTTCAACCATATCCCGAACGAGTCCGGCTTTCTTTATAGGGTCTCCCGCTGCTTCTTCAACAAGCAAAGAAGCCTTATACTGGATGAAATCTTTCGCGTTTTCTTTGAGAAAATCTTCGACTTCGGTTAAGATATGCTTACGCGAAAAGCTATCCGGATCCTCTCCTTCCGGGAAGCTGCATACCTTCACGTTCATTCCCTGTTCCAGTATAAGATCAATTCCCCTAAGCGAGGCGCGCTGACCGGCTGCATCCCCATCAAAAAGCACAGTGATATTTGGCGTCAGACGATTGATGAGCCGTATTTGCTCAGGTGTTAGGGCAGTTCCTGAAGAAGACACCACGTTCTCAATACCCAGCTGATACATTTGAATTACATCGGTATAACCTTCTACTAGATAGCAATTATCTTCTTTGGCAATAGCCTGCTTGGCGTAATATATCCCATACAGCACCTTAGACTTGTGGTATATTTCGCTTTCCGGGCTGTTGAGGTATTTTGCTGCCTTTTTATCATTACCCAAAATACGACCTCCAAAACCCAAAACCCTTCCGCTAAGCGAATGTATCGGGAACATTACGCGGCCTTTAAAGCGATCAAATTGCTTTTCCTCTTTTACAATGCTGAGCCCTGTTTTTTCTAGAAATTCCAGTTTATAGCCTTTGCGCAAAGCTTCACTGGTGAATGCTTCCCATTGATCTGGTGAATAGCCGAGTTGAAATTTTGCAATGGTCTCATCAGTAAAACCGCGCTCCTTAAAATAAGTCAGTCCTATTGCCTTACCTTGTTCCGTTTTTAGTAAGGTTCTGTGAAACCAGTCGCGGGCAAACTCAGACACCACATACATACTCTCCCGTTCGCCGGCGAGTTCTTTTTGCTCATCGGTCTGCTCGGTTTCCTCGATTTCAATATTGTATTTTTTGGCCAGGTATTTTATAGCTTCAGGGTAGGTGAAATGCTCGTGCTCCATTAAGAATGCGACTGCATTACCTCCTTTACCACTGGAGAAATCTTTCCAGATTTGCTTTACGGGAGATACCATAAAACTGGGTGTTCGCTCGTCAGAAAACGGACTTAAACCCTTGAAATTGGAACCCGATTTTTTTAACTGTACAAAATCACCAATTACCTCCTCTACACGGGCGGTCTCAAACACGTTATCTATGGTAGTCTTTGAAATCAAAAGCGTAGTTAATTTTTCGGTTAATCGTAAATTGGAGTTTGCTTTCTGCTAAAGATAAAACAGGGATGCAAATTTACTACAATAAAAACTCCTGAACGATTTGAAACACGGCTGAAAAATTATTTTCAAACATCACGCAACCAATTACTTAAACCGGCATCTAACTTATAAACCACATTATGAGAACACTACTAGTTATTGCGATAGGCGTTTTTGCAGGCTTGATGACTTCTTGTGATCCTGAAGAGGAATCAACACAGCAGCAAGATCTCGCATCTCTAAATGAACTGCTTTTAGAAATTGAACTTTTAGCAAGTAGCAAAGATTGCTCAGATGCTGCGGAATGGGATTTTACAGGCATCGGTAATAAGGTCTGCGGAGGATATACCGGCTTTATTGCCTACCCGAAAGATATTGATACCGATCTCTTATTCCGAAAAATTGAAGAGCATATAGAAGCTCAAACTATCTATAACCAAAAATGGGGGATTGCCAGTGACTGTGCTATAACAGTTGAACCTACCAGTGTGATTTGCCAAGAAGGTAAGGCGGTTTTAACGTATTGAAGCTTTAGAGTTCACTGTATTTTAAAGATTAAAGCCCTGGTAACTTCAAAAGAAGTTATCAGGGCTTTATTGATTGCGCTTGCGGGCTTTGACTATGCTGAAAGCACTAATCCATATCAAATCGCAAACCTACCGAGAAGTTACGCTCTTCAATAGGATTATCTTTAAAGATAGGGTTGAGATCGTACTTGACATATAGGGCGGTATCACCAAAAGCCAGGTAGCCACTGATACCATAAATAAAATTATTGGTATTAAAATTCTGCTTGAATTTATCTTTACGCTCATCGCCGTTTTCCTCATACTTCAACTTTTGGATGGTCAGTAAATTGAAACCAGCATATCCACCCAAACCTAGTTTAAACTGGTCTTTTGTAGAATACCTGATGTAATTGTCACCAGTGCGTTTAGTTGAAGGTCCTATTTCAAAATGTACCGGAAACACCAGATGATCCATTCTGAATTTTGACTTATCAAGATTTATAGGATACGTTTCTAAAACAGTCTGCTCGCCATCTTCTACAAAATACTGATTATTGTCTAGCTTAAGACCGTTAAACATAAAGCTGAAACCGTATTTCAATCTAAGAAAATTGGTGTTATCAAACACCCGGGTTTTCCAGGCAATACCAAGTTCAAAAAACCGACTCCCTCCTATTTTATAAGGTGAATCGTTAAGCGAACGACCATCACTAAGGGCATTGTTGAAACCAATACCTAATACGAGGTCTGAGGTGGTACGACGATCATAAACAACTTCTTCCTTGTCACTGCCCAATTTTAATTTTTCTTTTCCAATAAAAATTCCAAAAACTGAATCGTCTTCGATAGAATCTTCGTTGCGCTCCAGCAAGTCGATTTTGCTTTCAATAATCGCAAGCTTGTCTTCGATGTTTCGGGCGTGTTTGGTCGCCGCTTCTTTCTTCAAAAGATCAGCCTCTTCTTTGCTGATTTCCCCATTTTCAAAGCGTTTGTTGATGGCAAGCACTTCAATTTTCAGCGCCTGCTTCTCATCAATAACTACCTGCTCTTTCTGGGCATTTAATTGCTCAATAGTTTCTGATCTGGTCTCGCTCTGAGCCTGAATTTTTGGGGTCGCAAATCCCAAAACTGCGATACATAGTAAAATTAAAGTTCTCATAATGTTTAGTTTAGTTTCAGGTCACCTCCCTCCGCCGAAAGGGCGGAGAGCAGTTTCCCAAAGATTGATGAATGAATGTATGTTAATCGTTGCGCGAAGCCACAGCCTCTCGCGCTTTAAGAAAGCCTTCTTTAAGCGCTTCAAAAACGCGGTCCTTAAAAGATGGGTCGAGTTCTTCTTCGACCTCGTAAAGCAAGGCTTCTGCACTTACCGCATTGCGGTCACTGCCAAGTATTTGTTCCGAAATAATATCGCGTTGTGCATCACGCAGTAATTTGTCGATTTCGGCATCTGTATAGGCTACACCTGCATTTTGCTGCTCTGTGATATTGTTTAAAAGCTTTTCAACTTCAGCATCTACTTGTTGCTGAACCGGCTCTTCAAGCGGTTTAGTTTCTGCCAACGCTTTATTCGTATTTTGATCAAACTCTTTAAAAGTCTTTTCTGCTGCAGGATTCTGATTTTCAACTACTGTCTTTTCTTCTGAAACCACATGCTCCTGAGGTAAAAGCTGTTCTGTTTGCGGTTGAAAAAGTTCTTGTTGTAGCTTGTTTTGCTCTACCGGTTCTTCAGGTGGAGCTGCCACAACCGGGTTTTGGTTTATTTCAGGATTTATAAAAAGAAACTTTCCGGCCAGAATTAAAATCCCGATAAATCCTGCAGCTACTAACCAAACCGCGTATCCCTTTTTAGTTTTCCGCTTTGCGGAAGTATCTAAACGCTGCTCAATGCGTTCCCAGGCTGAAGCCGAAGGTTTAAGTTCGCGCTGCTCCAGTTTTTCTCTAATATTTTCTTCAAATTTTACCGGTGCCATAGCTGTAGGTATTAAATTCTTTCAATTTTTGCTGAAGCAGCTTGCGGGCTTTAAATAACTGACTTTTTGAAGTGTTCTCTGAAATATTCAGTTTTTCTGCGATTTCCTGGTGCTTATAACCTTCTACCGCGTACATCACAAAAACGACACGATAACCTTCGGGCAATGCATCAATCAACGCCTGAATCTCTTCAACTTCCAGATTGCTATCCTGTGGACTGTACGTCACATCGTCACATTCCTGATCGTAGTCTGTAAACTTCATTTTCTGAACCTTGCGCAGATATGAAATAGACTCATTGACCATAGTACGTCTTATCCAACCCTCAAAGCTACCTTCATCCCTAAATGTATGCAGGTTCTGAAAAACCTTCAAAAAGCCGTTGCACATCGCTTCTTCGGCCTGCATGATATCACTTAAATACCTTCTGCAGACACTGAGCATTTTAGGCGCGTGAATTTCATACAATCTTCGCTGAGCCTCGCGATGCCCATTTGCCGCTTTTTTGATAAGCTGTTTTTCGTTATTGAAGAATGTAATGACTTTCACAAAACCTGTTATTTAGTAAGCCTGAATTTTAATTTGCACTTTATCAAGCTGCTTTCATATATAGAGACGCAGGAAATTCGAAAATGGTTGCCTGAGGTATGAAAATAATTACAATAAATTTAAAAACTGACTGAATATCAATAATTTAAAATTTAAAAAAATTACTTTTTTCGTTCAATCACGTAGTTCACCATCAGGATAAGGGATTCTTTGTAGGGTGAGGCAGGGTATTTTTTGAGCAGGTTTAGCGCTTCCTGCTGTAAGGCTTTCATTTTGGTAACCGCATAATCCAGACCTCCTATTTCTTTCACATAAGCGATGACTTCGTTTACTCTGGTTTTATCCTTATTGTGATTCTTAACCGAATTGATGAGCCATTTACGCTTTTCAGGAGTACTGTTGTTTACCGCATAAATAAGCGGCAAAGTCATCTTTTGTTCTTTGATATCAATACCGGTAGGCTTCCCGATGCGTTGCGTACCATAATCAAATAAATCATCTTTAATCTGAAACGCCAGACCGATGAGTTCACCAAATTTGCGCATATTCTCCACCTCTTTTTTGCTCGCGTGAACCGCACAGGCGCCCATAGCACAACAGGCTGCGATTAAAGTCGCCGTTTTTTGGCGGATGATTTCAAAGTAAATGTCTTCGGTGATATCCAGCTTACGGGCTTTTTCGATTTGTAGCAATTCGCCCTCGCTCATCTCCCGTACTGCCACTGAAATTATTTGAAGTAAATCAAAATCTTCGTTGTCAATGGAAAGTAACAATCCTTTTGAGAGCAGAAAATCACCAACCAGAACCGCAATCTTATTTTTCCAAAGGGCATTAAGGCTGAAAAAACCACGCCGGCGGTAACTGTCGTCCACCACATCGTCGTGCACAAGCGTTGCAGTATGTATCAATTCTATAACCGAAGCTCCACGGTAGGTGCGGTCGTTGAGACGCTCATCGCCCAGCATTTTGGCTACCAGAAACACAAACATAGGCCGCATTTGCTTGCCTTTTCGGTTTACAATAAAATGCGTGATGCGGTTGAGCAGGGGTACTTTTGATTTCATCGAAAGCGAGAACTTTTGCTCAAAAAGTTCCATTTCGTGCGCAATAGGCTGCTTAATTTGTTCGACTACTTTCAATTCCGATTTCTATTGTTATTTAAATTGCTCTAATTAGCCATTTTTATTTGCCAGCTGTCCGCAGGCTGCATCAATATCTTTACCTCTTGAGCGACGTACGGTAACGGTTATACCGCGATCTTCAAGCTTGGCTACGTAACGATTAATCGCTTCGGGATCTGCCTGTTGAAACTGGCCATCATCAATGGGATTGTACTCAATGAGATTAACCTTGCTGGGTACTGCCAGGCAAAAATCAATCAGGGCTTCAATATCCTTATCCTGATCGTTAATCCCACGCCACACCACATATTCATAGGTAATGCGCTTTTTAGTCTTCACATACCAGTATTGCAGGGCTTCTTTGAGTTCGTGCAAAGGCATTTGCTCATTAAAAGGCATAATATCGGTTCGCACCTCGTCTAAAGCCGAATGCAGAGAAACTGCAAGCTTAAACTTCACCTCATCATCAGCCATTTTCTTTATAATCTTGGGCACACCCGAAGTAGAAACGGTAATACGTTTCGGCGACATATTGAGACCATCTGGAGCAGTGATTTTTTCAATGGAAGCTACGACGTTTTTGTAATTCATCAGCGGCTCACCCATTCCCATAAACACAATGTTTGACAAAGGGCGGTTGTGATACAAACGGCTTTGCTGATCAATCGCCACTACCTGATCAAAGATTTCATCAGGATTTAAATTACGCATACGCTTTAAACGCGCAGTTGCACAAAACTTACAGTTAAGACTACATCCTACCTGTGATGAAACGCAAGCCGTGGTACGTGATGCAGTAGGAATCAATACCGATTCAACCGTTAGACCATCATGTAATTTTACAGCATTCTTTATCGTACCGTCATTACTGCGCTGCATCTGATCTACCTTGATGTGATTGATCACAAAATGGGTGTCGAGAAAGCTTCGGGTTTCTTTTGAGAGATTGGTCATATCCTCAAAAGCGTGCGCTCCTTTAGTCCACAACCATTCATAAACCTGGTTTCCGCGAAAGGCTTTTTCGCCCTGTTCCACAAAAAAATCACGCAATTCTTCGCGTGATAATGCCCGTATATCTTTCTTACTGTCTTTCACGCTGCAAAGTTACCAATTAAGAGGCTGTTAGCTTAAATTCCTTTTAAACTTTTAGCAATAAACTACCTCAGGATAACCCCACAAGGTATCCCAAGTAAAAAAAGCCTTGATTTCTGGGTAATCTCCGAAGTATTATACCCTTTGGCGGAGCCAAAAAAAATCCCCGATATAGCATACCGGGGATTTTTTGAAACTCTAATTTTATTTAGATTTAGATGATAAGCATCGCATCACCGTAGCTGTAGAATTTGTATTTCTCTTTTACAGCAAGCTCGTAAGCCTCTTTCATAAACTCATGACCTGCAAAAGCAGACACCATCATCATAAGCGTTGACTTAGGCGTATGGAAATTGGTAATCATACAATTTGCAATACTGAAATCGTAAGGAGGGAAAATGAATTTGTTGGTCCAGCCGCCAAACTCATTCAAGGTATGGTTTGAGCTTACTGCACTTTCTAAAGCACGCATAACTGTAGTACCTACGGCACAAACTCTTCGGTTTTCACCGATTGCTTTATTGATCACCTGAGTTGCAGGTTTATGTATAAAGGCTTCTTCGCTATCCATTTTATGCTTGGAAAGATCTTCAACCTCAACCGGGCTAAAGGTTCCTAAACCAACGTGAAGTGTAACTTCGGCAAAATTCACCCCTTTTATTTCAAGACGTTTAAGCAAGTGTTTGCTAAAGTGCAAACCGGCAGTTGGCGCAGCGACAGCACCTTCTTCTTTTGCGAAGATTGTCTGGTAACGCTCTGCATCTTCGGGCTCTACCTCACGCTTGATGTATTTAGGAAGCGGAGTTTCACCCAATTCAGTCAATTTATTTCTGAATTCCTGATAGGAACCGTCGTATAAAAAGCGTAAGGTTCTACCGCGGCTGGTGGTGTTGTCAATAACTTCAGCAACCAAACTCTCATCATCACCAAAATACAGCTTGTTCCCAATACGTATCTTACGTGCAGGATCTACAAGTACATCCCATAGACGGGTTTCTGAATTCAATTCGCGTAATAAAAACACCTCGATGCGGGCACCGGTTTTTTCTTTATTACCGTAAAGACGAGCGGGAAAAACCTTGGTATTGTTAAGCACCATTACATCTTCGGGCTCAAAATAATCAATAAGGTCTTTGAATAACTTATGTTCTATTGTTTTTGTCTTGCGGTTAAGAACCATTAAGCGTGCTTCATCCCGGTTTTCTGCAGGATATTCAGCCAACAATTCTTTTGGCAAATCAAAATTGAAATTTGAAAGTTTCATTCCCATGAGCGGTCTTTTTAAGGTATTTAAAATAGCGTGCAAATATACAACCTCAGGGTAGGGGTTGTCAAGTAAAACAGCGTTTAATTTGTGACGCAGCGACTTATACCCGAAGCATCAGGTATTTTAAGGCTTTAGCCGAAGAAATCAGAGCTCGCTTATTTCAAAACCTAACGATTTCAGGTCATTCCAATAATCGGGATAGGACTTATTTACCACTTCAGCATCTTCAAAAACGATAGGTACACGCAATGCCATTGGCGCAAAGGCCATTGCCATACGATGGTCCTGATAGGTTTTTATAATAACATCTCCCTGATAGTTTGTTCCGGGTTTAAGATGCAAAGAATCATTAGTCACCGTAATCTCAGCGCACAGCTTAGTAAGCTCTGCTTTTAAAGCCTCAAGACGATCAGTTTCCTTTATTTTGAGGGTATGAAGACCGGTTAACTCACAACCAATACCCAGACCATAGCAAGTCACTGCTATGGTTTGCGCAATGTCTGGACTATTTGCAAGATCAAAAGAAACTCGTTTAGATTTAGGTGCCTTTGTTTTTTTCAGCAGAATTTCATTCTCTAAAAAAGTGGTTTCCACGCCGAGTTCCGTGTAAATTTCGGCCAGTGCCGAATCGCCCTGCAGACTGTTTTTCTTATAGCTTGATAATTTCAGCTCTGCTGAATCACATAGCGCCGCAAGGCTGTAATAATAGGAAGCGCTACTCCAGTCAGACTCTACGACCATTTCTTTCACTTCTACCGAAGTTACAGGCTTGATCGTAATGATTTGCCCTTCAAAAGTACTTTCAATTCCCAACTGGGTAAGTAAAGACCGGGTCATCTCAATGTAAGGCACCGATGTTATTTTCCCGATGAGTTCGATTTCAATCCCGTTAGGCATTGAAGCACCCACCATCATCAAAGCCGAAATGTACTGACTGCTTACATTAGCCTCAAGAGCCACTTTGTTCTGTTCCAGTTTTTTACCCTTAATCAAAAGCGGCGCAAAGCCTTCATTCTTTACGTAGGAGATATCTGCTCCCAGGCTGTTAAGCGCATTTACGAGAAGACCAATAGGCCGTTCCTGCATACGACTGCTCCCGGTAAGTAGGGTCTCGCGCCCCTCATAAGCCGCAAAATAAGCAGTTAAAAAACGCATAGCTGTACCCGCGTGGTGAATATCAACTGTTTTTTCGGTCGACGCGAGCGCCTGTTGCATCATATCACTGTCTTCACTATTAGACAGGTTTTTAATTTCGAAATTACCAAAAAGCGCCTGTAAAAGAAGTAGACGGTTACTTTCACTTTTGGAGCCGGTAATACGTACGGTTCCTTTGAGTTCGGGTTGTTTTTGCTGAAGTTTTAAAATCAAAATGCAGTTATAAAGGTCGTGGTTGTTATTTTAATTTGGTATTTGCGTGATGCCTGTCGTGATCCCTTTTGGTTTTGAGATCCAATTTCTTATCGAAGGCTTCCTGAAGATCGATTCCGGTTTGATTGGCCAGGCAAAGCACTACAAAAAGAACATCGGCGAGTTCTTCGCCCAAATCTTTGTTCTTATCGCTTTCTTTTTCACTTTGTTCCCCGTAACGACGGGCTATGATACGAGCCACCTCACCTACTTCTTCGGTGAGTTGAGCCATATTGGTAAGTTCGTTAAAATAACGTACTCCGTGGGCTTTTATCCATTCGTCAACGGCTTTCTGAGCGTGATCAATCTTCATAAAAAGGGATATTAGTAGTGCGCTAAATTAAGGCAAAGCGCCCAACTATCCCATTTTTAAGACCGGCAAATACTGAAATCTATAGGGTTTAAACCTTTTCTAATACCACCTTTTCGTTTTCCTTATCTACCCGAAGTTTGAAAAACTCTTTTAGGGACTCGTAGTATTCTACTGGAATGATGTGCTTTTTTAGCTTAAAACGCATCATTACCTGCAGTATGCCGTTATTTTCTGCGATGGAATAAAAGAACGTACCGGAATCATCAGGCAAACCTAAATTGGTGCTTTCTGGCAAGGAAGAAACTTTATATCCCTGAGGCAATTCCATATTAATTGTAATGTCTTTTGAAAACGGATAGTCAAATGAGATAGGAAACTGGCGCGTATCTGATTTAAACGGATTTTCTGACAATCGCAAAAACCCAAGTGGACTCACAAAAATCTTGTTTCCTACCCGATCTACACCGCGTTCAACTTTAAAATTGAACGACCTTACTATAGGAATATTCAGGTCTTCTACCCCTTCAAGATTATAATCTAACATTTCACTTATACCAAATCTTTCTATCTCCTCATCTTCCCATTCAGACTTATCGTATGCAAAATAGCGATGTCGCAAATTAAGGGCTTCCAGACTGCTTAGGCGTTCTTTGTATTCACCTTCAAGAATTCCTTCCTCAGTTAAAGAAACCTTTAAAAAAGCTGTCGAAGCAGGTGCAATATTTTCAAATAAATCAATCTCCTGTGATACGCCCTGAAAACTAACCATGCGTCCCGTCCAATTATAAACTCTGTTAGGAAGTATGTTTGGACTGCTCATTTTATCGGTTGCATCGAGAAGAATAATTTTACCCTTGTTTCTTACCCCGGCAATGACGTAGTTATAACCTTCCAAAGTAGGGTATAAAGGAATGCCGTATTGTTTTGAACTTAAGAGCACCGGGTATACTTCAAACCCGCATTCCTTAAGTAATGCAATGAGGATTAAATTGATCTCAGCCACACTGCCCGAGCCTCTTTCATAAGCTTCATCCAGTTCATCTTCAGCGTATTTTCCATATTCTCCATCCCAGGTCATTCTGGTTTTGACGTGATCTAAAATAAATTCTATTTTTTCGTGATCACTAAGTTTTTTGGCAAAAATACTCTCCTTAATCCCCTTTAAAAATCGGGTCCGCTCAAGCCGGTCTCCGAAACGGGAATCTTTAAAAATAGTACGGGCTACTTCATCCCAGGTAGTGGCGTACTCCTTTTTATTACCTCGGTTAAATTCTGTAGAAATCAACTCATAGATTACGCTCATTCGGTAGCTGCGAGGGTTAGTCACAAAAATTTCATCTTTTAGGGCGGGTACATTTTCCTTTTCATAAACAGCAACAAGTTCGGAAAATGACAATCGTGCACTTCTGGAATTTTGGGTACTGGTACCGTAACCTCCTTGCATATTATAATTCACCCCTAGCGTACGCTTTTCAATTTTCTCTTCGGGCTGCACCTCAAAGTAGCCTCTTCGTATCCTTCTAAACGTAAAAGCCCCCGGTGTTCTAATGGTGGCGTGATAAGCCATAACGGGTATATCTTCCTGAAAAACAAGATCGTCTACCTTATAGAAAGGTGAGACTGTCTTATAACCCCATTCTACAACAGAACCCACTTTGGCATTAGGCATTGTAAAGGCTGTCTCATCAAAATGCTCGGATACTTCACGCTCAAAAATGGCTGATTCGTCAAGCTTTTCCACGTCAATCTTGCCATTTTCCAGGTTGTAAGTGTTACCCCAAACTTTGGTTACAAATTCTTTGCTTTCGTCGCGTTTGTAAGAACTGATCTTCTTGGTAGCATAATCCAATCCTGCTTTATCGAGAATCTTAATACGCTCTGTAAACTCATTGATAATGATAAAGCCATCTCTATCTGTATAATCGAAATAGGTCTCCCTATGCTTATTGAGATAAACAGCGGCTGCTGAAGTATCTTTTTCATAAATGGTCATCTTCAATTGCTCTTCAGAAACTTTATCTAAAGGGCTTTTTTGACTGTACGCTTCGACTGAAAACAAAACTCCAAGGCACAATAGCGCAGTGTAAAACCTATACCAATTCAAATCTTCTATATTTTTATTAAAACTACTTTTTCGTTTTCTTTAGAAACCACCATAGTGTAGAACTCTTTTAAGCCCTTATACAGATCAGGAGTGATTATAGAGCTGTTAATCACCATTTCTGTCGAAACCTGAATGGTATTGTTCGTACTCGAAATGAGGTATTTAAATGAACCCATATCGTCCCCAAAAGTGTAAATCCCGTTTTCCGGTAAAGTTTCTACATTGTAACCTTCAGGTAGTTTAATGGTGATTATGTACCTGTCTTTCCAAGGGTATCCAAAATCTACAGGATGCTGTCGCTGCTCAGACTTAAAGGGTGTTTCCTGACTTGCCAAATGCATTAACGGACTGATAAACACCTTGTCTCCCACACGCTCAACGCCATTCTCCATCGCAAAATCATAACTTACCTGAACAGGCTCGTAAGGGTTCTCCAGATTTTTTATTTCTATTTTGTTAAGCTCAATACCAGAGTATTTCTCCTCAAAAGCCTCTAACTGCTCCTGCTCATCCTTACCCCCAAGATTTTTGCGATGACGCAAGCCGTAATGCCCTGTAAATTGACTTCTCACTTTAGTATTCAATGCAAAATTTTCATCAATTTCAGCATTTACCATAGTGTTTTCCAGTGCATGACTACTTGGGTTTAGACTTACCCATCCCGAAGTACCATCTTCACGAATTAGTCTGCCATTCCAGTTTAACAAGCCCTCCTCAAGTAGATTAACTGCTCCAATTTTATTAGTGGCATCCATCAACAACACATTTCCATCTAAAACCACCCCGGCAATAACATGGTTAAAACCATTGCGGGTAGGAAATATAGGAATACCGTTATCACGTGTACTTAGAATTACGGGATTTGCATCGAGCCCGGCGTAACGTAGCATATTAACCAGATTCAGATTGATGTCTCCGCTATTTCCAGATCCGTTCTTATAAGCACTTCGGGTGCCCTCATCTGCATAAATACCCAAATAACCATTCCAAGTCATTCTTCGTTTTGCGTACTCAAAAATGCGCACAAGTTTCTCTTTAGAATCGCTTACTCCTCGCAGGATTTCATCTATATCATCATCAAAATAGCGGTCACTCTTAAGCTGACCTCCAAAATTTTCAGAGTCATAGATCGTTTTACAAACTGCCTCCCAACTGCTGGTAACTGTTTCAATGGGTTCGTTGGGAAATTTAGTATACGAAAGTTCGAAACTTACAGCTGCTCTGTAGTTGTCAATATTTGACGAGAAGGCTTCTTCTCGCATAGCAGGTACATCCTCCACCTTGATTGAATAGGTTTTATTCATCAAATCAATACTTTGTGACTGTAAAGTCCCCCTGCTTCCTCCCTGAAGCCCTGCGCTATAGGCGCCTACCCGAGAAGTAAAGTTAATTTTATCTGCCTTGTTTTTTTCCTGTATATCCAAAGGAAATAAACCTTTGCGATGCAACTGAAAAACCAGCCACTCAGGACTTTCAAAAGTCAGTTCTGCCTTATTAACCGGAATTTCCTCCTGAAACCTGATTTTATCAATCGTTGACAAATAAGGGGAGAAAAACTTGTATCTAAATTCAACAATGCAGCCTGGCTGAAGATTTGGCATGGTGAATTTTTCTACATTAAAATTCTTGCTGCGTTCTTCCTTGAAAATTCCGTCATTACCCAATTTATACTCTTCTATTTTTCCATTTTCAAGTGTATAGGTAACGGCTCTTAAATTGGAGACGTTTTCATCTTTGGCTCCTCCAACAAAAACGGGGATAACGTGTGTTCCCCAGTCAAAACCATCTTTGTTATAGATTTTTATGCGCTGAAAAATTTCAGTAGTCAGGGTAAAACCGTCATTAGGCGAATACTCGATGTGCGAGTATTGCTCCCTGTAAAGAACAGCCGCATTAGCATCAGGGTCTTTAGGATGAGCTTCTTCCTGCAATTCTTCTTCTGAAACTTTACCAAATCTAAAATCCTGGCCATAAATCAAAGCGTTAAGCATCAATAAGACAGCTAATGTAATTTTTCGCATATTCTATAATTTTTCGATAAATAATTTCTGATTGTCTTCTCGCACCACATTTTTGTAGAAATCGCGGTAAGCTTCATAGGCATCAACGGCATAGCTGCCTTCGTTTAATTTGAAAATTCGTTTGTAATTAACGGTATCACCTTCAACATGTATTTCGGTTTTGTAGCTGGCAAAGTCTTCTTCTAAGGCAACTGGTTCTGCAATTGCTCCCAACTTATATCCTTCCGGGATTTTGAAGGTGATTTCGTGTTGACGTATATGGCCTCTTAGGATTACAAAATCAGATTTTCGGTCTGTATAGCGGGGCGGAATCATCTCGTTAGACCAGGAAAATGGGTTTATTTTTGCCAGAAAATCGTCTCCTATTTTTGAGGCATAATTGCGAGCATTAAGTTTTAGATGCTCTTCATACATCACCCGATCCCGGTCATTCTGTAATTTAATATCTGAAACAGAAAGACTTTTTATACCTGAAAAGTTTTCGTAATAATGATCACTAAGGTCTTTCTGATCTTTACTTTCTAAACTCATTTTTGAGGAATAGAAAATTCCCTTTGAAGTTTCGGTATAATCTCCCTGTAGATTTCCTTCTGCATCCAATTCTATATGAGCCACAATCTGCTCAAAATTATCTTCCTGATTGTACTTTGTGGTGCGTGCCAGTTTACCGCCCTCTGGGGTAAGCAAAAGCACATCTCGATCGTCTGTAAATGTACCCATATAACCAAAAGGGCTCTGCTGGCTGGTACATTCTAAAAATTTAATCTCGTCCCCCAACTGCACTCCCAAAATAACGTGATTGCCTTGCATGGCTACTACGTCTGTGTCTAGTGATTCCTTATCAGGATCACCATATAATACGGTATAATACGACTTGACTCCAACAGCATTAAGCAAACTTTGCATATAGTTACTTAAGGCTTTACAATCGCCATAGCTCAGACGGTGCACATCTGCCGCAGGCATAGGTTTCCAGCCACCTATCTCAACCTGAACGCTGATATAGCGCACTTTATCCTGAAGGTATTGATATACCGCTTTTACTTTTGCTTCATCATCAGGTAAATCTTTGACCAGGTTTTGCACTTCGGTAATAACTGACGCATCGAGTTGCTGGGTGTCTTTAATCAAATCATCATACATCCACTTGCCAAATGCTTCCCAGGTTCCTCCCACCCCAGGCACACCAGCTAGATAGAATTTGTCAAAATAGGCTTTTACTCGTGGAACACGCTTATCAAGAGCAGGGGATTTATACTCGTAAGACACGGGTTTTATATCGCGAGCAATCCAAACAGACTGCTCAGGTGTTTTTATATATTCAATATCATAACCTTCAAAATTTGTGGCTTTAACATGAAGGCTATCTTCAGGTTTATGTATGATTGAATATTTAGAATATTGAGTCCCACTATCGTAGGTAAAGACAGGCATCCAGGGCCTGACAAAAGCTGTGGTTTCTGAAACGCTTTCTGCAGTAAAACGAATCGTAAAGGGATACCTTGTAGGAGTATAATCTAAAACAAGAACCCGATTATCAGCATAGAGTGTACCCCCGTCTACTGCACTATAATCTTTAAAATCCCGCTTTTTAATTTTCTCCTGCTCATTACCCATCAAATCGTAGATAATGGCTTCGATATCGGTAACTTTTGAATTATTGTCGTATCCCGCAATGGCCCTCACATCACGCATACCGGTTTTATTGTAAACCGTCACGACACGATCTATTGTAGTTTTTAATTTTCCCTCATCAGAGAAATCGAGGGTAATGTCTTCAAAACGCAATACGCTATCTGCGCCCTTTGAAAGTGCAGAATCTACACTCAAAGCGGAAAAATCTTCTTGGTTTTGACTAAATGCTAGTAGGGGGGTAACAAATAGGAATAAGGCTAACGTTCTAATCATCATAAGAAAGTTGCCAATATACTAAAATATTGTTAAAAGCTATTCTTTATTTTTTGAATCTATAAAAATTGTCACTGGCCCATCATTTACAAGAGCCACTTTCATATCTGCTCCAAAAACTCCGGTTTTGACCTGCTTGTGTAATTTTTTAGAGAGTTCGCTGTGGAATTTTTCATACAGAGGTATAGCCAAATCAGGCTTTGCAGCTCTCAAGAACGAAGGTCTGTTTCCCTTCTTGGTAGAAGCAAAAAGTGTAAACTGACTTATCAATAAAATTTCACCATCCTGATCGAGAACACTTTCATTCATTAATCCCTCAGCATCGCTAAAAACACGCAAACCGCAAATTTTTGAAGTGAGCCATTGGATATCGTCTTCCGTATCCTCCTCCTCTATCCCGAGTAAAACTAAAAATCCCTTTGCTATTTTACCGGTTATAACATTATCTACAGTTACTGAAGCTTCGCTGACACGTTGAATAATTACTCGCATTAAATTTCTTAAATTTTTAAAGATTGGAATCGTAATTAGTCCTTCTGTAGTTTTCATCATCACCTTCGAGAATCTGGCGATAGCTTTGATATCTCGACCAGTATAATTTATCTTCTTCTAAAGCAGCTTTTACAGCGCAATGCGGTTCTTCGAGATGCAGACAATTATTAAACTTACACTGATCTTTCAGTTCAAAAAATTCAGGGAAATAATCGCCAACTTCTTCCCTTTCCATATCAACCACACCAAAACCTTTTATTCCAGGCGTGTCGATAATTCGTGCTCCAAAATCAAGATCAAACATTTCGGCAAAGGTGGTGGTATGTTGCCCCTGCATATGTTGATCACTAATGGCCTTGGTCTTCAAATCTAACACAGGCTCAATAGCATTAACTAAAGTAGATTTACCAACCCCGCTATGACCAGAGAAAATGCTGGTTTTATTCAACATCAGTTCTTTTACCTGATCAACATTTTTACCCGTCAATGCTGAAACACCTATACAGGTATACCCGATCTCCCGGTACATATCGGCTAAATATTTTACTTCGCCAAATTCTTCATCGCTTAAGGTATCAACTTTATTAAAAAGCAGGACTGCCTCGATATGATAAGCTTCACAGGTGACTAGAAAACGGTCTATAAAAGCAGTAAATGTAGGTGGGTTATTTAGCGTAATGACCAAAAAACATAAATCAACATTGGCGGCAATGATGTGGGTCTGCTTGGAAAGATTAACCGACTTACGAATGACGTAGTTCTCGCGATCTTCAATGTCTTTTATGACACCTGTAACTGCATCACTGGTTTGCTCCAGCTCAAAAATCACCTTGTCGCCCACAGCCACCGGATTGGTACTTTTAATCCCTTGAATTCGGAAACGCCCTTTTATACGGCAATCGTAGAACGTGCCATCTTCGGCCTTGACGCTATACCAGCTTCCGGTTGATTTGTAAACGGTTCCTTTCAAATGGTATTTTTACTATTTTAGAAATGTAAAACTACTTTATTTTAAATGAATCAAATTCCTTAAACCTCAAATTCCTATTATGAAAAAATCTACGTTCTTATTTTTATTGTTTGTAAGCTTTAACCTGAGCCTGATTGCCCAGGTTTTTGAGTATCAAACGGTAACCGTTATTGAATCAATTATTCCCAATGGTCTGGGCAGATCACGTATGATCTCAACGCTTGAAAGCCGGAATTATAAAGAATTTACCTCAGAACGTTCTGAAGAAGACGATTCTCGCAATAAGTCAGACCGAAGCGATATTCGACTTAAGAATTTTGAAGAGACCAAACTTTTAAACTTCTTCAACATAGGCGGCATTCGTTTTCAAAATATCGCGGCTAATGATGCTGTTGTGACTTCAAAAATAAATGCCATGGCCGAAGAAGGCTGGGAGCTCGCTTTTGTAAATAGCGGAGTTGAAAGTTATGGCGGTGATGGTGATGAAAATGGTATTTATGTTACCCGATACATCTTTAAAAGAGCAAAACAGGAATAAAAAAAGGCGCTCAGTGAGCGCCTTTTTTTATGAGCTTAAATCCTAAGCTTCCTCCATTCTGGAGATTTTTTTCTGGTGGTTGATTGACTCCTGGTGAATCGCTTTAAACACACGAAGAATAAATTCTTCACTCAGGTTGTGTTGTTCTCCTTCAAGAATCATCGCTCCAAGGATCTCATTCCAACGCTTAGATTGTAAAATCGCTACGTTATTTTGCGTTTTCAGTTCCCCGATTGCATCGGCGATTTTCATACGCTTCCCAAGACTTTCAATCAACTGATGGTCTACCACATCAATCTGAGTACGTAGGGTATTTAGCTTATTATTAAATTCTGCCGCAGTACCTTCTTCCTTACGGATTTTAAGGTCTTTCATAATCTGAACCAAAGTAGATGGTGTGATTTGCTGCTTGGCATCACTCCATGCATTGTCTGGATCGTAATGGGTTTCTACCATAATCCCATCATAGTTCAAATCAAGACCGGTCTGGCACAAATCAAAAATGATATCACGACGCCCTGCAATATGCGATGGATCAAGAATTAATGGAAGATCCGGGAATTTATTCTGAAGATCTACAGCCAATTGCCACTCTGGATTGTTACGGTATTTGGTCTTTTCATAAGTAGAAAAACCTCTGTGAATCACACCAAGATTTTTCACGTCTTGCGTGTAGAAACGCTCTACAGCTCCTAACCAAAGTGCCAAATCCGGGTTAACCGGGTTTTTAATCAGAACTACCTTATCGGTACCTTTCAAAGCTTCTGCAATCTCCTGAATATTAAATGGAGAAACTGTAGTACGGGCACCAATCCATAAAATATCGATGTCATGCTTAAGCGCAAGCTCAACGTGATTTGGGTTTGCTACCTCAGTCGTGGTAAGCATTCCGGTTTCTTCTTTGGCTTTTTGCATCCACTTCAGACCCAAAGCACCTACACCCTCAAACATTCCGGGACGGGTACGTGGTTTCCAGATACCTGCTCTAAAAACAGTTGCATCAGTGTCTTTAAGCTCGTGTGCGATTTTAAGCACCTGCTCTTCAGTTTCTGCACTACATGGACCGGCTATTACAAGCGGGTGGTCCAGATTGAATGCATCTAACCAGTTTCTAAGTTCTTTCTTATTTTCCATATTCAACAAATTTACAGCTTTTAGCCGGTTACGATAATCCTTTAAGAATTGATTTTATGTGGTTTGTATTGTGCATTTCGTTATAAACCTCCTCAAAATCATCTGCTTCGAGAACGTTTTTAAAATGCGTTAAATTATTTATATACTCTGTCAAGCTTTCAAGCACATTGGCCTTATTTTCTTTAAAAATGGGCGTCCAGGTAGCCGGGTTACTTTTGGCCAGGCGCACGGTAGAAGCAAAACCACTACCCGCCATATCAAAAATATCCTTCTCATTTTTCTCCTTTTCAATCACAGTTTTACCCAGCATAAAACTACTTATGTGTGATAAATGCGATACATACGCAATATGCTTATCGTGTGAATGCGGATTCATATAGCGAATATTCATTTCAAGGGCTTCAAAAACCTGCATCGCCTTATCTAGAAGATCTTCGCGGGTTTGTTCTACTTCGCAAAGAATCATGGTTTTATGCTGAAACAAGTATTCAATAGCTGCTGAAGGTCCTGAAAATTCGGTTCCTGCAATAGGATGTGCTGCAAGAAACTGACTGCGTTTGGGATGATCTTTAACCGCATCGCAAACACTGCCCTTTGTAGAACCAACATCTAGTACTAAAGCCTGCGATTCAACAGCATCTAAAACCGCCGGAAGAAACAAATTGGCCTGATCTACAGGAATCGAAAGGATAACCAGATCTGCCTGACTTAAGGCTTCAATCCTGCTGGAATGATCAATAACGCCCAGACCTACCGCTTCGTCAAGATGGTCGTCGTTAGCATCAATCCCATAAAAGGTTGCCTGAGGTAAAATGCGTCTTAAATCGCGTGCCATTGAGCCGCCTATAAGACCTATCCCTAAAACAAATATGTTTTTAAATTCTTCCACTAGTTCTTGAGTCTACTTATTGCTTCTTTGATTTTATCTTCGGTTACGCAAAGCGAAAAGCGGATATAGCCGGCTCCCTGAGAACCAAAAATACTTCCGGGAGTAATGAATATGCTTTTGTTGATAAGAATATCGTCAATAAAAGCTTCAGCATCACCGGCTCCTTCTGGCAATTTGGCCCAAACAAACATACCCGCTGTGTCTTTGCTGTATTCACAGTTTAAAAGATCTGCCAGTTGCCAAGCCAGTTCCCTGCGTTTTTGATATACCGTATTTAACGAATCAAACCACTCTTTTCCTTCTTTTAAAACTGCAGCGGCTCCTTTTTGTATGCCGTAAAACATACCGCTATCCATATTACTCTTTACGGTAAGAACCGTATTGATGTAGTCTGAAGCTCCAAGCAACATACCTACGCGCCAGCCTGACATATTGAACGATTTACTCAGCGAATTGAGCTCTATAGCCACATCTTTTGCTCCTTCAACAGCGAGAATACTTTGGGGATTTTCGTTAAGAATAAAGCTATACGGATTGTCATTTACCAATAGTATTTGGTTTGCTTTCGCGAAAGCAATTAGGTTTTCAAAATCAGCCTTTGTAGCTTTTGCTCCGGTAGGCATATGCGGATAGTTTACCCACATCAATTTTACCTTACTCAAATCACGCTGCGCCAAAGCATCGTAATCAGGCATCCAATTGTTTGAAGCATCTAAATTGTAATACACCGGCTCGGCCTCAACTAAACGGGTTACCGAAGTATAGGTAGGATAACCTGGATTAGGAATCAACACCTCATCTCCTGGATTCAAAAAAGCCATGCTGATGTGCATGATGCCTTCTTTAGACCCCATAAGCGGTAAAATTTCGCTTTCAGCATCTAGTTTTACCCCATATTGGTTTTCGTAAAACGTTGACATTGCAGCAGTAAGCTCTGGCAATCCCTTATAACTCTGGTATTGATGCGCAGGACCATCAACCAATGAATTGGTAAGTGCCTCAATAACATGAGGTGGTGGTGGTAAATCTGGACTGCCGATACCCATATTAATAATGGGTTTTCCCTGGGCAGCAAGCGCACGCACTTCTTTTAGTTTACGCGAAAAGTAGTACTCTGCGGTTTGATTTAGTCGGTTTGCCGAATCTATAATCATGATTTTCGGTTTTTATATTCGCCCAATACTTTAAATTCCTGAGCCATAATAGCTAGAAGCTTTTTTGCCTTCTCAAAGTCTTCGTAATTCTCAAAAGTTACATCAACAAAAAAAGCATATTTCCAGGGTGTTTCAATAACAGGTAGTGATTGGATTTTTGTCAAATTAAGACGGCAATCACTCATCACGTTGAGTACAGCTGCAAGGCTACCTCTTTTATGATCAGTCAGAAATTTAACTGAAGCTTTATCAGGAACATCGGCCTCTGTGCGACCGTTAGTATTCAACACAAAAAAACGTGTGGAATTTGCCTTAATGGTTTGTATATCTTCTGCAAGTAGCTCAAGTCCATAAATCTGAGCCGCCGTTTTACTCGCAATAGCGCCCACCCCTGTTGTTCCAGATTCGGCGATGCGCATAGCTGCTGCGGCCGTATCGTCCTGCTCAACGAGACGTATATGCTCGTGGTCCTGAAAAAAATCATTACACTGCAACAATGCCATTGGGTGCGACCACACTTCCTTAAGGTCTGCCAGCTTTTGACCAGGCATTGCCATAAGATTCTGACTTATCTCTAAATAACGCTCACCTTCAATATTGAGATTATTTTTATCGATCAATGCGTAATTGGGAATGATGCTTCCGGCGATTGAATTTTCGATAGCCATCACTGCATCTGTCGCTGTGTCTTTAAGCAAACTGTTAACCACATCCTGAAAACTACTACAAGCCACCACATCAACATCTTCACCAAAAAAGTCCTGCGCCACTTTGTGGTGAAAAGAACCTCGTATTCCCTGTATGGCAACTGTATGTTTCAATGTATTACTGTTATTTAACTGTTAGCTATCAATCTCAATCCGGCAAAAAAAAATCCCGATTTATTAAATCGGGACCTCAGTGTGTTATATACTATAAGTTACTCTAAAGCGGTCCCGTCTCTTTCCAAAAGAAAAAGAAGTAATAGCGATTAAAGAAGTAACCAAAATTGATCATTGTCTTGATTTTTACGCAGCTAAAGTACTTAAATAATTAAGAACAGCTAGAAGAACATACAACTTTTGCATATATTCAATAAAACAGCTGTTTTTTTTAAATGAATTACAAAGTGCACTCTAATTTGGGACCGTTTGTTAGAAATATCATTACACTCGATCATTTTAATCTCTTGATATTTACTATTCCCTTTTAATTTTAAGTTTTAATATAGAAGAGACTCCTCTCTAATTGAGTAATTTTAGCACTACGTATCAAAAAACTATGTCAATACAGGTTCAGGATATTTCAAAAAACTATGGAGCACAAAAAGCTCTTGATGGGGTTAACTTTGAAATTAAAAAAGGAGAAATCACGGGTTTTTTAGGACCAAATGGTGCAGGCAAAAGCACTTTGATGAAAATACTCACGACCTTGCTAAAACCCACTTCGGGTAAAGCGATCGTAACCGGGTTTTCAGTTGAAGACTCCTCGCCAAATGTGCAGCAAAACGTAGGATATCTGGCTGAAAACAATCCGCTGTACCCCGACATGTATGTCAGAGAATACCTTAAGCTCATGGCAAATCTGAGCAAAGCACCGGCTCAACGCATTGATACGGTTATCGAAATGACTGGTCTTACTCAGGAAATCTCTAAAAAAATAAAGCAACTGAGCAAAGGATACAAACAACGCGTGGGCCTTGCGGCAGCTTTACTGCATGATCCTGAGGTTCTTATTCTTGATGAACCCACAACCGGGCTAGACCCCAATCAGCTGCGGGACATCAGACAACTTATACGCACTATTGGTAAAGACAAAACCGTATTACTCTCGACACATGTAATGCAGGAAGTGGAAGCTATGTGTGACCGGGTAATCATCATCAATAAAGGTAAAATCGTAGCAGATAGAAATCTTAAAGAACTAACCGAAGCTGCAGACCAGCTTATTGAGGTTGAATTTGATTATCGGGTTGAAGAAGTGGCACTTAAAAAGTTGCCTTATGTAGAATCTATTAAAAATACAAAGGGATTTGTATACGAGATTACGTTCAACACCAGCAAAGACATGAGGCCTGCACTATTTGATTTCGCCCATGATAACGGACTAAAAACCCTGCAACTCAATCGAAAAAACCTCACGCTTGAACAATTGTTTCACGAGCTTACCAGCAACTAATCTGACCTATGATTCTTTACAGCTTTGCCGTTTTCCTTATTGTAATTGCGCTGCTTCCCCTAACACGTGGCACACATTGGATCATAAGGGGTTGGGATTTTATTCGCGTTCAAACAAGCTTTTTGCAACTTCTAATTATAGTTCTGCTTTTTACTCTTGAATATCCGAGAGAATCCTGGCAGTATGTTACACTCATAAGTCTAATTGCTGCATTTGTTTTTCAGTTTTTTGTCGTTTTTCCCTACTCAAAATATTATCCGCTAAGTCAGTCAAAACCGAAAAATTCTGATCACTTAAAACAAATAAGTTTGATAAGCAGTAACGTACTTCAAACCAACAGGGATTATGAAAAGCTTATTCAGGAAATAAAACGAAAAGATCCCGATCTGTTTTTAGTGATGGAAACCGATTCAAAGTGGGAAGAAGCTTTACAACCTTTTGAAAAAGACTATCCGCATGTGGTTCGCGTACCTTTAGACAATTTATATGGAATGCACCTGTATAGTAAAATGGAGCTTTCAGAAACTCAGGTAAATTATCTGGTTGAAAAAGACGTGCCTTCCATATTTACAAAAGTCCACTACGGGGGCTACAAACCTTTAAACCTTATTTGTGTTCACCCGGCACCTCCCAGCCCTACCGAAAATGAAACCAGCGAAGAGCGCGATGCAGAATTGTTGATTGTTGGTAAAGCGGTACGTGAACTGGATGATGATGCTCAGGTAATTGTGTGCGGAGACCTTAATGATGTAGTCTGGTCACGGGTGAGCAAACTGTTTGCCCGCATCACAGGCCTGATTGATCCACGCATAGGAAGAGGACTATTCCCCACATTTCACGCCGATTACTGGTATTTGAGATTTCCCATCGATCACCTCTTTCATTCTAAAAATATTACCGTAAATAATATGGAGCGCCTTGGATTTATTGGCTCAGATCACTTTCCCATGTATTTCACGTTTTGGCTCGAAGAATTTAGAAAAACAGAAAAACCTGAAATTGACGAAGAGACTAATGAAGAAGTTGAAGAGCGAATTCAAGAAGGAATCGAACGTGCAGAATAATATTACACGCAAACAAAACAAGGAAAAAATATTTTAAAATACTAAAAATGAGTATTTTAAAATTATTTAAAAAAAGAAAGCCTCCTTTCGGAGGCTTGATTGTCAGAATTAAGCGTTCATTGCTGAACTAGTCCCTAAACCCAATCTGACATTACTTTAATGACTACTCTCAACTAACACTTTAAAACCAAATATGGACAACAAGAGAGCCAACAATTCTTTTCGTTGCCAAATATACTAAACTATTTTGAATTATATTTTCAAAAATAATATAATTATTCAATAAATATTACTTGTATAAAACTTCTTGTCTTTTTTTAAATTAGGGATCTCTAAAACATTTAGTTTTATCACCCCATTTCGAGTGCAATCCACTAGAAATACAATTGATTTACTTACTAATAGCAATTATTTTATAGAAGAATGAACATTTCATACCTATACTTATATCAAACGGCAAAAAATGGTATGGTCCAAATTATCCGCAAGTAGAATAAATATACAGACGATTTAGACGGTTAGTCAAAATTAGAAAGTTTCTTTTAAGAGCAGTTTTTATTTTTTCAAAGCTATTCTTTCACCTCAAGCTCATCACCTGAAGCAGTACTTAAGCCAAATTTCTTTATTACTTTCCCTACCGTAAGTCCCTGAACGATTATGGAAAAAACAACAATAATGTAAGTGATGATCAGAAATAAATCCCGATGCATATTTGCAGTTAAACTCAGTGCCAAGGCAATTGATATTCCTCCGCGTAAACCGCCCCAGGTCATAATGGCATTGGTGCGCGGTACGAAATTCAGCTTTTTGGAAAAATATGAAATGGGCAGTAGCAAGGCTATATAACGACAGACCAAAACAACAGGTACGGCAACTAAACCTGCTATAATTGCACTCAACTCAAAAGTGAGAATTAATAATTCCATACCGATGAGTACAAAAAGAACCGTATTTAGCAAAATATCAAGCAATTCCCAAAACTTATCTACATAAGTCTGTGTCAAATGCGACATAGTATTTTTTCGAGAAGTGTCATTACCTACCAGGAGGCCTGCAGTAACCATCGCTAAAGGTGCCGAAGTATGTAACTTTTGTGCTATAACCGTCCCCCCCATTACCGCTGCCAGGGTGATAATCACTTCGATATCATAATCATCGATACTTTTGAGTAATTTATACGTGATATAACCCACAATCAGACCTAATATAACACCTCCAATAACCTCAATACCAAATAATTTAATTACGTCAAATGCCGTCACCGGTTCGGTTGAACCGGCAATTTGAAATAGGGTTAAGAAAATAACAACACCTACTCCATCATTAAACAGAGACTCGCCAACAATTTTGGTCTCCAATTGCTTTGGAGCTCCCGCTTTTTTTAAAATTCCCAGCACGGCAATAGGATCTGTGGGCGAAATGAGAGCACCAAAAAGTAGACAGTAAATAAATTCTACCGGAATACCTAAAACCATTAAAATGAGATAAAGCGCACCACCAACCAAAAAGGTGGATGTAAGCACCCCAATTGTGGCAAATGCCAGTACCGGTCCGCGCTGTACTCTGAGCTGTTCAAAATTGGTATGTAAAGCTCCTGCAAAGAGCAAGAAACTGAGCATCCCGTCAAGAAGGACTTTTTCAAAATTTATACTGGTTATCAATTCTTTTTCGGCCACAAGTAGCGCATCATTAAAATGACTTAAACCCACTGCTCCAAGTGTAAACAGCAAGGTTATAATCATTAGACCAATGGTATTGGGCAATTTTAGAAAACGTACATTAAGGTACCCAAAGATAGCAGCGAGAACGATTAGAATAGTACAAATCAAGTAAAAATCCATAGACATTTGTTCTTAAAGCTTATTCGTATTTACTTCGATCCAATAGCCGTCAGGATCTCTCAGGTAGATCTGGCGTACTCCGTCAGGACGGGTATTTGTAGTGCCGACTTCACCGGGCCAATTTTCAAAAGGCACATTTTTTTCCTTCAAAAATTTCATAAAACCATCCAAATCATCCACGTTAAGTGCCAGGTGCACCCCTTTATGCGGAGTAAATGCTTCCTCGCTCTCAATCAAGTGAATCTGAACCTTGTTATCGAGCTCAAACCACCTGAATTTAGGACCAAGACCTGCGTTATCAATTTCCTTCAGTCCTAATATTTCGCTGTAAAAATCAGCAGCACTGTTGAGGTCTTTAACTAACAGCGCGTCGTGATCTTTGGTGAAGGTAAACTGCTGGGCATTTGCTGTCTGCATAACTAAAAGTATTACTGCCGTGTTGAATAAAATTTTTAAGGCGCTCATATCAATAAATTTCATGAATCATATTTGCGATTAAGGCAGTCCATCCGGTTTGATGGGAAGCTCCAAGTCCCCTACCCGTATCTCCGTGAAAATATTCGTAAAAAAGAACCAAGTCTCTAAAGTTGGGATCCTGATACACTTTTTCATAATTCTCGTTTACCGGTCGGTTTCCGTTCTCATCTTCCTGAAAAAGACTTAATAACCGCTTCATCAAATCGTTTCTAATATCGTTAAGTCCCAAAATTTTACCGCTCCCTTTGGGATACTCAACTTCCAGATTCTTACCGTAATAATCTCTAAACTCCTTAATCGCCGTTATAAACAGATAATTAAAGGGTATCCAAACGGGGCCGCGCCAGTTTGAGTTACCCCCAAACATGGAAGATTCAGACTCAGCAGGCTCATACTTAATCTCGTAATTGGTACCTTTAATGTCTATTTTATATGTTTTTTCATGGACCTTAGATAGAGATCTCAGCCCGTGATTGCTTAAAAATTCATTTTCATCAAAAACAGCACTAAGCATTATTTCTACTCGTTCTTTAGGTACCAGTGCCAAAAGCAAATCAGAATCCTCGGAATATTCCTGAATTACTGGATATTTGAGATTTTCTTTCCGATATTTTCTAAACCAGTTGATACTATTCTTAAAATTAGGTAAGCGATCTAAAGTACTTTTACTTATATGTAAAACAGCCACGAGAGACATCAACCCTACAATAGATCGTACTTTTATGGGTTGAAAGGTACCATCCTCAAATACCAGTTTATCATAGAAAAAGCCTTCCTGCTCATCCCAGGTTCCCTCATATTTCTCATTGAGTTTATTGAGTGCTTCTGCAATAAAAATGAAATGCCCAAAAAACTTGGTTGCCATTTCTTCGTAAGAAGGATCAACCAGGGCTATTTTAATCGCAATTTCGAGCATATTGAGGCAGTATAGCGCCATCCAAGAAGTTCCATCAACCTGTTCTAGTGTGGCATTACCCGGTATCCCACTACTGCGGTCAAAAACCCCAATATTATCAAGACCCAGGAAACCTCCCTGAAAAACATTGTTTTGTCGCTTGTCTTCCTGATTAACCCACCAGGTAAAATTGAGCGAGAGTTTATTGAAAATTCGTTTTAAGAAATCAATGTCTTCGTAGCCGGTGCTATCGCGTTCTATCTTATAAATCTGAAGTGCTGCAAAGGCCTGAGTGGGTGGATTCACATCACTAAAATTCCACTCATAAGCCGGGATTTGACCATTGGGGGCCATATACCATTCTTTAGTAAACAGCAACAGTT
Organism: Leeuwenhoekiella sp.; assembly: GCA_002708845.1. Classification (GTDB taxonomy): domain Bacteria; phylum Bacteroidota; class Bacteroidia; order Flavobacteriales; family Flavobacteriaceae; genus Leeuwenhoekiella. Next base: position 158,096 of record PAPI01000022.1, on the reverse strand, counting down.
GCTTTTTTGCAAACTCGTGATCTATGTAGGCCATCGTGATGCAATGAAATGCACTATCCCAGGCAGCATACCAGGGATACTCCCACTTGTCTGGCATCAGATGAATATCGTGGTTTCTTAGGGTTTTCCAGTTGTGATTACGACCCTGTCTCCGGCTTTGTGGAGGTGTTGAAACTTTTGGGTCTCCCTTTAACCACTGTTCTACTTCATAATTATAGTATTGTTTGGTCCAAAGTAAGCCAGCGAAAGCCTGACGCTGAATAGCCTTTGCCTGAGGATCTTTAATCTCATTTATGCCCTCATAAAAATCTAAACACTCCTGATACCTGGCTGTAAACGTATTGTCAAAATCTTCATTAAAAGCAGCGTCAAGTTGTCCTTTGGCAAGTCTTAATTTAAAAACTACGGTTTCTCCCGCAGCTACCTCTCTTTGGTAATGCGGCGCAAACTTGGTACCCTCTTTCTTTTTTTTAGCAAGCTTGTATTTGCCCTGGACTAGGGTATCGTGAAAGAAATCTTTCTTATACGGGTGGTCGTTGGGTTGCCCGTAAAGTTTCTGATCGTTTGTTTCATTTTCCGTAAAAAGCAGGTGTTCCGGATTTTCAAAATAAAAATTATACTCCCCGGTATAAGGATGATGGATATGTACGGAAGGTGTCTGACTCTTTTTGTTTTGAGTGATTTGAGGTTTAAACGGCATATCACGAATGCTCCAGAAATTGCGAATCCACAATGTAGGTAAGACGTGTAATTCAGCCGCTTTAGAATTTCGGTTAGTCACCGAAATTTTAATGCAAATATCTTCCGGCGAGGCCTTTGCATATTCGGTTACGACATCAAAATACTCATTGTTATCAAAAAGCCCAGTATCCAGTAATTCGTATTCCTGCTGCTTACGATCGCGGCTTCTGTTCTTAGCAACCATTTCGTCGTAAGGAAAAGCATTTTGCGGATATTTATACAAATGCTTCATATACGAATGCGTCGGGGTATTTTCCAGGTAATAATACAACTCCTTCACATCCTCACCGTGATTCCCCTCAGGGCCGGTAAGTCCGAACAGGCGTTCCTTTAAAATGTTGTCTTTACCATTCCACAGTGCAAGACCAAAACACACGTTGCAATACCGGTCTGTAAAACCAGCCAGCCCATCTTCTCCCCAGCGGTACATTCTACTGCGGGCGTGATCGTGCGGAAAATAGCCCCAGGCATCACCATTTGAACTGTAATCTTCGCGTACGGTTCCCCATTGGCGCTCACTTAGGTAGGGACCCCAGTGCAACCAATCTTCTTCCTGATTATAATGTGAATCGAGTCTTTTTTGTTCTTCAGTATTTTTTTTAGCCATTTTCTGTAAATCCTGGATAGCATGTCATTCCACCATCAACAAAGATGGTAGTACCGTTGATATATTCTGACTCGTCTGATGCAAGCCAGGCAGCTACACTGCCTATATCTTCTGGAACACCTATTCGTTTGTAGGGTATAAGTTCATTTAATTTATTAAGCGCTTCCTGGGTTTCCCAGGCATCCCGGTTGATATCGGTCTTTATCGCACCCGGAGCAATGCTGTTGCAACGTACTTTAAGGGGTGCATACTCCTGACAAATGCTCTCCATCAACATGACCAGTGCGCCTTTTGACGCGGCATAATTGGTATGGCCGGCCCAGGGAATTATCTGGTGAACAGAGCTCATGTGAATTATTTTGCCAAGCGATTTTGAAACGCCTTCCCGTATCCCTCTGCGCATAAACTCGCGCAGGGCCTCGCGGGCACATAAAAACTGACCGGTAAGATTTACATCTATAACCAGCTGCCAGTCTTTGAGTTTCATTTCGTGAAGTGGCGCGTCTTTCTGAAGACCGGAGTTAGCTACAAGTATATCTACAGTTCCAAACTTTTCTATAGTTTGTTTGAACATTGCCTGCACCTCATCTTCTTTGCTAACGTCACACTGTATCACAATGGCCTTTCCACAAATAGTTTCCTTATTTATCTGTGCTGCGACTTCCTGAGCTTCCTTTTCAGAAGAATTGTAATTAACTACTACATTTGCTCCGTCACGGCCCAATGCTAGGGCCACTGCTGCTCCAATACCAGTGCTTGAGCCGGTTACAATAGCAGTCTGGCCTTTTAATCGCTCGTTGGGTTTTTGCATATTTTTTTGTTTACTAAAATACTTAACAATCCCCTAATTTAAACCAATACCTGTTCGTTCAACAAAGGATTAACGTATTTTATAATTGAGCTCTATGTGAATTTCTCAACCTCACAGTTCTCGCTCCAAATCTTGTGAATTTCTTGAAAATTTACTCTTTAACTGACAAAAACGCAAGGAGACCCGTTTAATTTGTTAAAGCAATTTATGTAAAGAAGTGGTAAACTCAGACGGAAGCTTACCAAACTGCTCCTTAAATATCTTACGGAAATATTTGGGGCTGTTAAAGCCTACAGCAGAAGCTGCCTCAGATACACTGTAACCTTCCTCGCTCATAAGCTGACTCGCCTTATTTACCTTGATGATACGCACGTAGCTGTTAATATTTTCCCCGGTTAAAACCGTTATTTTCTTATAAAGTGAGGTTCTACTCATCCCAAGTTCGCGAGTTAATTTAAGAATAATTGATCCTTCTGAATCTTTAAACTTAAGTACGGCTTTCTCAAATTCTGCAAGAAAAGCTTTCTCCTTATCAAGCACGCGCGTCTCGGTAGAACTCAGTTCTTCCTTGTTTCCGGCACCCTTAAAATAGTTTTGCAACAACAACCTGCCGTCAAGCAAATTGCGAACGCGTGCCTTAATAAGTTCTGGCTCAAAGGGCTTAGTAAGATAATCGTCTGCACCCTCTTTAAAACCACTCACTTTTACAGCTGTATCGGTTTTAGCAGAAAGCATAATTATAGGAATATGGGAAGTTTCAGTATTTGACTTGAGCTCGTGACACAAATCTATCCCATCTTTTACCGGCATCATCACGTCGGTAATAATCAAATCGGGTAAAAACTTACCAGCCATTTCTATTCCCACGTCACCATTTTCAGCATGCAGCAGATCGTATTTTTCGCTTAAAATATCATCTAAGAGCGTAAGTATATCTGGATTGTCTTCTACCAGCAAAACCAGTTCGCGCTTTTTATCTCCATTAAGAATTGCTTTTTTATCATAGGTTTTGACACCCAAATCACGCACGTAGGCGGCTATAGGCCCTGTACGTTGCTTTTCTGAAGAGATCTCTGCAGAAGTATATTTTATTTTTTCAGGGGCGATCTGCGAAAGGTCAAAAGGCAGCTCAATAGTAAATATGCTTCCTTCTCCCGGTTTACTATTTACACTTAGACTGCCTTGATGCAATTCTGCAAAGCGTCTGGAAAGCGACAGGCCAATTCCCGAACCATTGCGTTTGACCGTGCTGTTTGAATGATAAAACCAATTAAAGATATGCTCAAATTCTTCAGGTAAAATTCCAACTCCTGTGTCCTTCACTGCTATTTGATAGGTATCTTCTCGAGTTGAAAGATTTACCGTAACGCTTCCATTTGCCAGAGTATATTTAAGAGCATTACTCATCAGGTTATTGAAAATAATCTGAAGCTTATCCATATCATTGGTAACGCTAAGCTCAGTCACTTCAGGCTCAAAACGGAGGTTTATATTTTTCACCTCTGCCGCATTAGCGTGCAACTGCATCCACTCTTCCAGCACCTGAACCAAATCATAGATCTGCACGTGAAGAATACTTAAACCTTCTTCGGTCTTTCTAAAATCGAGAAGTCTGTTTATAGATGCCAAAAGTTCCGCTGCATTTTTTTTAATCAGATCTACGCGGGCATTGTGGCGTGTTGTTTTAAGCTCCTGAGCCAAAAGTTCAAGCGGTGCTAAAATAAGGGTTAATGGAGTTTTTAGTTCGTGCGAAAAGCCGGAGTAGAAACGCATACGTTCCTCATTAAACTCGTGTTCAAGCTGACGTTGGCGTTTTTCAAAAAGCAGCGAGTTTTTAAGCTTTAATCGTTCAGAATAATACGTGAAACCTATATAGATCAATACTACAACCAGAATGAAATAGAGCAGATACGCAGGCATCGTTAGCCAAAACGGAGGCACAATGGTCAGCGGTAGTTCACGTGTGGTAACGTTACCGGATTGCTCCGTTGCTTTAATGAGTAGCTTGTATTTTCCGGACGGAAGATTTGTAAAGTTGATATGACCATTAGTTCCCAGCTCAACCCAATTATTACTAAAGCCCTTCAGCAGATAGGAATATTTCACATCCTGAGAAAAAGGGTATTTGACCAGAGTGAAATCTAGCGAAAATAGTTTTTCCCGGTAGCTGAGTTCAAGCGCATCCAGATTATTGAGACTTTTGCTAAGCAAAGCGTCTTCCAATTCGGGCTGTATGGGCACCTGCTGGTTGTTGACATTCAACCCCTGAAATACGATACCGTATTGCTTGTCTTCCCCATAGAGATTTTCGGGCTTAAAAATATTCAGGCCTTTGTTTCCACCAAACCATAAATTACCACGCTGGTCTTTAAGCGATGCTCCTATATTAAACTCACTCCGCTGCACCGCTCTGGGATCCATCAGATTTACCAACTGATTGGTCTTGAAATTGTAGGAAGACAAGCCATTATTTGTACTCAACCAGACTTCTTCATCTGTGTAGCTTACGATACTGTTTACTGTAGTATTAGGCAACCCGTCTTCTTCATTTATCACATCAAAGCTCATTTTACGAGTATCAAAATGTACAAGTCCGCCAAAACGACTTCCTGCCAGCAGATCGTGATCATTCAATAAAATAAGCGAGAAAAAAATGTCAGACGGCAGACCTTTGAGCCGCTGTGAATTGTAAAAAACATACTGTCGGGTTATAGGATTGTATTTTAAAATACCATCACCGTAGGTAGCCATCCAGAAATTACCCTGTTTATCCTGAGCAATCGCTCTGATATCGCGTTTACCTAATATTTCAACGTATTCAAATGCGTCTTTTGCCTCATCGTATTTGTAGAGCCCACCCCGATTTGTACCTACCCAAATATTCGTGCTGGTGTCTTCAAATATTGCACGCACGTCATTACCAGCAGCCTGACTTTCCTGAAGGTAATGTGACCATTTCCCATTTTGCAATTTATTAAGACCACCTTTATACGTACCTGCCCATAAGCGCCCTTTTGAATCTTCGCGAAGAGCCAGCACATAATCATTGCTCAGCCCCGATTGATCGCTGGATGCAAAAGCCTTTATTTTTCCTGTTGATGCGTTGTACAGGTCGATCCCTCCTCCATCTGTACCTATGTAAACATTGCCTTTACGACTATTGGCCAAAGAGGCTATTCGATCATGAGACAACAGGCCTCGTACTGAAGATTCTTCATTGATAAGTTTAATGGGCTCCCCTCTGGGATTTACAAAGTTGAGTCCGTTACTGGTGCCTATCCACATATTACCGCCACGGTCTAGTTTAAGGGCTGAAACCGAGCGGTTAAACACGCTACTTCCGTCTCTACGTGGCAAATACTGCAATACCTGAGGTTGCCCGCGATCCTCAATAAACGATTTCATATTCAAGATATTGAGACCTCCGTTACGAGTGCCTATCCACATTCGGCCCTGATTATCTTCTTCAAAACATAAAATTTCCTCATCACTTAATGCAGCTTCGGGTCCCGTGCCAAGAGCCCGAATCACCCCATCATTCCGCAATACAAAGAGTCCGTTTTGCGAACCAATCCATAAATTTTGGTCTTCATCTAAATGAAGCGCCTGCACCCCGGCCTGTTCCTGATTCTTAGGTAATTCTTCAAAATAAACGCGGCTAACAGTTTTAGCTTTTAAGTCAATTCGGTTTAAACCTTTACGATACGTCCCAACCCAAAGAATAGAATCACCCTGAATCAACATACTCGACACTTCATTGTAGCTGAGTGATTCAGGATTTCCGGGTTGATGTCTGTAAGCAGCCTGTTGCCTGTGATTAGCATCAAATACCCGTATGCCCGAATTACTATAACCCACATAAAAGGTACCGTCTGCTCCTTTTACAACCACTCGCAAATTGTCTGACGACTGGTCAAATGCACGGCCTTTTTTAAAAGAATCGGTTTCTGCTGAGTAGAAATCTAACCCATCATCAGTCAACACCAGTAAATCTCCATTGCCCTGACTGGTAATTTTCTCTACATAATTGTTGTATAAACTGGTTGTATCTGTATTGCGGCGTCTGTATACTTTAAAATCACGACCGTCATACCGGTTGAGACCATCAATTGTACCCACCCAGATAAAACCGGATTCATCCTGTGCTATGCTATTTATGTAACTGTTTGAAATCCCACTTGATAAATCAAAATTGTAAAAAGTGAGTTGCTCATCAATATTTTCGACAGGCTTGCAGCCCACTTGCCCGTAGAGGGTGCAGCTTAGAAAAACCGCAAAAAGCAAGTTGAGTAGTTTCATTTGATTTATGATATTCTTAACAATTATCAAATTTACAATTTCAGTGTTGAAATCTTGCCACATTACTAAAAATAAGAGCTTATTCTATATAATTACCATTTTGTACCCCCTAAAATGACAGTGACCACCCGCTATTTAACATAAAATTGTCAGAAAATTGTATAGTCAACGCAAACGATTACGTAAGCGCTATAACGTCTTTAAAACAACTAAAACACGAATGTATGACTAATTATTATTTGACTAAAAAGGCCACTGTTCTCTACAGTATGCTGCTTTTTCTGTTTTCCTTTAGTGTCGCTGCACAGGAAACACAAATAACTGGTGTAGTAACCGATATGAATAACACCCCTTTACCCGGTGTAAGCGTATTGGTAAAGGGCACCACTACCGGAGCAGTTACCGGTTTTGACGGAGATTATAGTATTACCGCAACCCCTCAGGACATTTTAGTATTCTCCTATGTAGGTTTTGATGAGCAGGAAATCACTGTTGGAAACAAGACGTCAATAAATGTCTCCCTTAAAGAAAATGTTGCCGAACTTAGCGAGGTTGTACTCGTAGGTTATGGTCAGAAATCTAAAACCACACTTACCGGCTCAGTTTCTACCGTTAAAGGTGAGGAACTAGTTAAGAGCCCCCAACCTAACCTGTCAAACTCCTTTGCAGGAAGGCTATCTGGGGTTGTAGCCAACAACCGCTCCGGTGAGCCGGGAGCAGATGGCGCTACCATACGCATACGTGGTATCAGTACTACGGGAGACAATAACCCACTGGTAGTAATAGATGGTATCCCTAACCGTCTGGGCGGTCTGGAGCGTCTTAACCCCAATGATGTAGAAAACATTACCGTACTTAAAGATGCTTCTGCCGCCATTTATGGAGCGCAGGCAGCAAATGGTGTTATTTTAATTACCACCAAACGAGGTAAACTGGGCAAACCAACATTTAGCGTAACTGCAAATCAGGGCTTCTCTACGCCGGCAAACTTACCGGGATTGGCAGATTCTCCTACGTATGCCCGAATTCTTAATGAAATCAACTTCTACAGGAATCCAAGCGGAGGTATGAATCAGATTTATACAGAAGAAGAAATAACTCTTTTTGCCAACGGAAGTAATCCCGATGTATACCCAAATACAAGCTGGACCGACGAAGCAATTAGTGATTGGTCTTTACAGGACAACGAAAATGTCTCTATTAGAGGTGGTGGTGAGAATTTCAGATATTTTACCTCTTTAGGGCGCACCAATCAGGATGGTATCTATAAAAGCGGAATCAACAATTACAAGCAGGTAAACCTGCGTGCAAATCTGGATGTTGATGTAACCTCAAACCTAACTTTGGGTGTTGACCTCAACTACCGTAAAGAAGACCGTTTATTCCCAACACGCAGTGCGGGGGACATCTTTAGAGCAATCTATAGAACCTATCCAACCATCCCTGCCCGTTATTCTAACGGATTACCTTCTGCAGGGGTAGAGCAAGGACAGAATCCTATTATCATCCCTACCGGAATTCCGGGGACTGATGTACAACCCACAACAGTATTAAACTCAACCATTACGCTAGACTATAAACTTCCTATAGAAGGTTTGTCTATTAAAGGGTTCTATTCTGAAGACCGCAGCTTTGCAGCTCGCAAGCGCTTTGCTATCCCTTTTACGGTTTATCAGATCGACAACTCAACCAGTCCTGCAACATTTAATGAAGTGGTCGCAGGTCCTGATTCCAGAACTCCTGAATTGCTTCAGGCTCAGGATAACAGACAACTTCAAACGGCAAACATACGACTCAACTTTGAGCGTAGTTTTGGTCTGCACCACATCAATTCCTTTATCGCTTATGAGCAACAGGAAAGTGACCGCAGCTATTTTGATGCTTTCCGCAGTGGTTTTATCTCTGCTGAAATCCCCGAGTTTAACCTGGGTGGCGGCGAGCCAGAGCAAAGCACCAACAGTGGTTTTAGTCAGCGTTTTACCCGTCGCAACTATTTTAGCCGAATTTCTTATGATTATGACCAAAAATACCTTGCCGAAGTACAGGCCAGATATGATGGCTCTTCCCGTTTTGCCGAAGGTAATCGCTATGGCTTTTTCCCAAGTATTTCTGCGGGTTGGAGAATTTCAGCTGAAGAATGGTTTAATTCTGAAAACGTAAGCAATTTAAAAGTGAAAGCTTCTTACGGGTTGCTGGGTAATGATAGAATCGATCCGTTTCAGTATTTAAATACTTATGCGTTACGTCCTACCGATTTTGTAGATCCTAACGGAACGCCACTCCCTATTTTTATCATCAACCAGTTGGCAAACCCCACTATCACCTGGGAAACTGCCAGAAAACTGGATATAGGTGTAAGCGCAGACCTATTTAACAGCTTTAGTATTGAACTGGATTACTTCCACGAAGTACGTAGCGATTTGTTAACCGCACGTAGCGGCTCCTTACCTTTTGTATCGGGTATTGTAAATGAATTTGGTTTAGATGCAATCATTCCGCAGGAAAATATAGGTGAAGTAAAAAACCGTGGTTTTGAAGCCGTTTTGGGTTACGATAAAACCTGGGGTGAGTTTAATTTCTTTGCTGATGCGAACTTTACGTTCAACAAAAATGAAGTTGTATTCTTAGACGATCCGCAGGGTATTCCAGATTACCAATTATCAAAAGGAAAACCGCTAGGCTCACAACTGCTTTATGAAGCAATTGGTATATTTAGAACTCAGGAAGATCTTGACAACAACGTGACACTTCCCGGGCAGCAATTGGGTGACCTGATTTATCGCGATGTGGATGGCGACGGGGAAATTACTGAACTTGATCGTGTACGTCAGGAACTTACTAACGTTCCGCAAATCGTCTATGGTTTAACTTTAGGAGCCAATTATAAAAACTTTGATCTAACTGTCTTATGGCAGGGTCAGGCACGTTCTGTACAGTACGTGGCGCCAGAATCTGGAGAAGTAGGTAACTTCTTTAGCACCTGGGCAGACAATCGCTGGAGTCCAACAAACCCTAACGGAAGTTATCCCAGAGTTGATGTGCGTACATCTTCAAGTATAAACGAAGGATTGTTTAGAAATGACTTTTGGCTGGTTAATACCTCATTTTTAAGGCTTAAAAACGTGGAGTTAGGTTACAGCCTGCCTGAAAGTAGTCTTTCCTTTTTAGGAATAACTTCGGCTCGGGTTTACGCCAGTGGTTACAATCTGGTCACCTTTACCGAATCTAAAGATGTCGACCCTGAAGGAGCCAGCAATAACGGGCAGTTTTACCCGCAATTAAAAACATATAACATAGGAATTAACGTTAACTTTTAAGTGATGAAGAAATATATAATGATGTTAGCTCTGGGAAGTCTTTCATTGGTTCATCTGAGCTGTGATCAGGACTTACTGGACGTAGAAAGTACAAGTTTGACAGACCAGGCAGTATGGGCAGATCCCGTATTAGCCGAGGCTTTTGTAAGAGGCCTTTACACCGGAGTACGCTTGGCAGACAAAGAGCCGGGTCACAACGGCGGGGATACCCCGGCGGGCTTTGGACGTGGTTTTCACTGGGCGATGTGGGCTTCAGTTTCTGACGAAGCCATTTATAGTAACGACGATGCCACCTACTTGGTGCAACGCGGTCAAATGAGCCCAAGTAACTATGGCTTTATGAGCACCACCTGGGGACGCAGTTTCCGTAATATTCGTGAGATAAACCTGGCGCTTTCCAATATTGACACAGAAGCTTCTCCTTTTGACCAGGAAACCAAAGATCTTTTAGTGGGTGAGTTACACTTTATACGCGCTTTTAGATATTTTGAATTATTACGCGGTTTTGGCGAAGTCCCGTTAATGGGAGACGAGGTTTACGACCTTACCAGCAATTTTGATGCGCTTTACGATAGAAAAAGTAAAGAAGAAGTGGTTGCCTATATTGAAAGTGAGATCGACCAGGCCATAAACCTGTTACCGGCTTCAAATGGTGCGCGTGCTACAGATGCTGCTGCAATGGCCCTTAAATCACGCCTGTTATTGTATGCAGCGAGCCCATTGTTTACAGATGGTGCCGATGACACTGCAAAGTGGACCAAAGCCGCACAGGCTGCAAAAGACGTGATGGATCTTAATCGCTTTAGCCTGGTTACCAATCTGGATTCAGACCCTTCTGAAAACTTCAGAAAGCTCTTTGTTACCCGCAATATGACCAGCGAAGACATCTTTATGCGCTTTTACATGCCTGCCAGCAACAGCGGCGGTCGTGCCATTCCTATTGAGCGCATGAATGGACCAAATGGTTCTGGAGGTTGGGGAGGTAACTGCCCGATGCAAAACCTGGTAGATGACTTTGAGATGATAGACGGTTCTGATATTGAGGACGCCGGCTCAGGATACGATCCTCAAAACCCGTATGTAAATCGTGATCCTCGTTTTTATGCTACCGTAGTTTACAACGGTTCTATGCTCAGAGACCGTGCTTACGAGTCTTTTGTTCCTAACGGAAAGGATAGTCCTGACGGTAATGAGCCCTGGAACACCTCTCCTACCGGTTACTTGATGCGTAAATTTATTCAGGAAGATATTACCCTGAATGACTGGAACAATATGGGGGCCTCTCCTTGGAGGTATTTTAGATATGCCGAAATTCTCCTCAATTATGCTGAAGCGCAAAACGAAGCCTCAGGGCCAGACCAGTCTGTTTACGATGCCGTAAATGCAGTACGTCAGCGCGCAGGAATGCCTGTATTAAGCGGACTCACAAAAGATCAAATGCGTGAAGCACTACAGCAAGAAAGACGTGTGGAATTAGCATATGAGGAGCACCGCTATTTTGATGTACGTCGTTGGATGATCGCGATGGATGTTGAAAACGAACCAGCAAAATCTATAGAGATTACCAGGGCCGGTAATGGCTCTCTAACTTACGAGGAAGGCATTGCCCTTGAGGGTAAGAAGTTTGAAGAGAAGCATTACTGGTTCCCCATCCCGCTTAGTGATATCACCGCATCAGGTGGTAAGCTGGAGCAGAATCCCGGGTATTAAAATCCCGTATAATAATTTCCAAAAAAGGGAAGGAAAATCATTCCTTCCCTTTTTTTAATTAAACCGGTCAACGATGAAAACAAAACTTATATATAAAACACTTGCTGCTTGCATCTGCTTACTAGTTTGCAGTGTATCGGCTCATGCACAGACTTCTGAAGAAGGCAAAAGCCTTTTCAATGAAGATTGGCAATTTCACAAAGGAAATATAGATCTGAAGGAGCAAGACTTAAAAACTCTAAATTGGCGCGATGTGACGTTGCCGCACGACTGGAGCATTGAAGGTCCTTTTGACTCAAAATGGGCCAGCGGAACAGGCTTTTTACCCGGAGGCATTGCATGGTATCGCAAAAGCTTTAATGTAGACTGGTACGACCCTAAAATGCGCTATGCAATCTATTTTGACGGGGTCTATAAAAATTCTGATGTTTGGATCAACGGTAATTGGATTGGCAGAAGACCTAATGGTTTTATTCCCTTTGAATATGATCTGACTCCTTACCTCAAACAAAACGACAATGAGATTTTAGTACGTGTAGATCACGCGCAGTATGCAGACTCCCGTTACTACACCGGTTCTGGTATTTACCGCAACGTGTATTTAAAAACAAAAGCACCTATTCATTTTAAAACCTGGGGTATCAGTTTCCAAACTCCGGAGGTTACTCCAGAACAGGCTCACTTTTTGATAACTGTCGAATTTCAAAACACCGCAAATGCTTCAGCCAATGTGGAGTTACAGGCCAGTCTTAAAGATGCATCAGGCCATACGGTTTATACGGAAAAATTACCGGCAGAAGCCAATGCGAATTCTTCCGCAGCAGTAACCTTAAAAGGAATGATCCAAAAGCCCGAGCTTTGGTCTCCAGAAAAACCCCATCTCTATACCTTAAGCTTAGATCTTATAGAAAGCGGAAAACCAATAGACTCCCAAACGCAACAGGTCGGGTTTAGAAGTTTTAATTTTGATGCTGATACCGGGTTTACCCTTAACGGTAAAAACGCGCTCCTTAAAGGGGTTTGTATACACCACGATGCCGGCGCCCTGGGTGCGGCTGTGCCAAAAGAAGTGTGGGCAGAACGGCTTCAAACACTCAAAGATTTGGGCTGTAATGCCATACGCATGAGTCATTATCCACATCAAGATTACCTTTATGAGCTTTGCGATGAGATGGGCTTTTTAGTTCAGGACGAAGCTTTTGACGAATGGGCACGGGGGAAAAACAAGTGGATTGAAGGCTGGAATGTAGGTACTCCCGGAAATGATGGCTCTTACATAGATTTTTCTGAGTGGGGAAAACGGGACGTACAGGATATGATTAAGCGCAACCGTAATCATCCCTCGATCATTATGTGGAGCATTGGCAACGAAATTGATTATCCCAATGACCCCTATACCCATCCTGTTTTAGACACGGGGCGTAATCCACAGATTTTTGGCCGTGGGTTTAAACCCGGAAATCCTGCCGCAGAAGATTTAGGCGTTTTAGCTAAAGAACTGGTCGCAGCTGCAAAAGCCATAGACACCACCAGACCGATCACTGCGGCACTAGCCGGCGTGCCTATGTCTAATGAAACAACTTATCCCGAATCATTGGATATAGTTGGCTACAACTACCAGGAATACCGTTATGCGGAAGATCATCAGAACTATCCCGATCGAATCATTTATGGAAGTGAGAACGGAGACGCTTATTCGGCCTGGAAAGCCGTTACAGACAATCCCTATATCGCATCCCAGTTTATCTGGACGGCATTTGATTTTATAGGAGAAGCGCGCCCCTGGCCTAAACGCGGTAGCGAAGCGGGAATTCTGGATCTGGCAGGAAAGCCAAAACCTGATTTCTTTTTCAGACAAAGTTTCTGGAGTGAAAAGCCGATGGTTTACATCGGCGTCACCAATACCGAAGAAAACGCTCGTAAACGACGTAATTTGAAAGCAGAATGGTCTGGCGACGAGGGAACATCCAATTACGTTTCCTTTTACAGCAATGCCGAAGAAGTGGAACTCATATTAAATGGAAAATCTTTGGGTAAACAGCAGGTGGTTTATGCCGATGATGCGATGCCCTACTTCAAAGTCCCGTATCAGGATGGAAGGCTTGAAGCTCGCGCTTATGTTAACGGGATCGTAGTGGCTCACACCCTTCTTGAAACACCGCGCGAATTGAAAAAAATAAAGCTTACAACAGCTGCTTTGCCAAGAGTTATCGAAGACCCTTCAGTTTTAATAATCGATTTGGAACTCGTTGATAAGAATGGAACGCTTTTAAACGGGAAAGATGAGGAAGTAGACTTTATCGTTGATGAATCTCTCAACCTGCTTGGAGTTGAAAATGCAGACCAAAGCAATCACCGTTCGTATACTGATACCACGCAGTCTACCTACAAGGGAAAACTTAGAGCCTACTTCAAAAAAACCGGTAAAGCCGGGGAGTTGAAAATCATTCCAAAAAATAAGAAATTAAAAACACTGAGCTACACAGTTAAATAACGTCTTATGCATAAATAAAAATGGCCTCTTGAGATCAAGCGGCCATTTTTATTTAAAGACTTGCGATACGATCGAGTTCGATTTCATTGATTGGCATTTCCATAATCTCTCTAACGACTTTATGTAAATCGGGAATTACCTGACTTGCCAATGGGGTTAGACTGTTGAATAAAACACAAATGCCTAAATCTTCTCCGGGGAAAAGCGCGATTTCATTTCTAAAATCACTTACGCTTCCGCCGTGGTGTATCATTTTACTTTGCGTGCCGGTTTCGGCATCTACAAATTCGTGTACCCGCCATCCGTAGGCATAGGATGATCGCAAATGACCTTTCCAGCGCTGGTAATACTTACGCTCATCGGGCAATTCAATCTGCGGTTTAAAAACTTCTGCGAGACCTTCTTTATCAAGTACTTCTTCTTTATGACCCAGCAGAAAACGCATCCATTTACCCATATCGTCTGCGCTTGCATTAATACCACCAGCGGGCACTGCATTAAAGTATTTTTTATTTACCGGTAAGCGCTTCCAGCCCTTCCAGGTACTTTTATGCGGAAAAGCATAGTTTCCGGTATTTACCATACCTTCATAGTCGGTAGAAACCGTATTCATATGAAGTGGAGTAAACAATTTATTTTGTAAAAGTTGTTGAATTGAGCTTCCGGTTGCAGCCTCCATCATACTGCCGCTATAGGCAAACATGGCATTCTGGTAATTATAGATCTCACCGGGTTTGGTATAGGTATTTATTATACGAAAACGTGAAGCGATTTCAGTTAAAGAAAGCCCGTCTTCAATAAGGTTTGTATAACAATGGTAGGGTACGCCCGTTGAATGTGACAACACTTCCCGCAAAGTAATTGCACGGGCATGATTTTTATTTTTTAAATCAAACTCAGGTACGGCATCAATAAGTTTATCATCCCAGGACAGTGCTCCTTCTTTAACCTCTATACCCGCTAAAACTCCAGCAAAACCTTTAGAAAGGGAGCCCAACCTAAAAACAGTACCGGCATTAACAGTATCTGCGGAATTATAAACATTACGCTTGCCGAAACCTCCCTGAAACATCACCGAATCTCCGGCAACAATATTTACACCCGCCCCAATTATAAGACGCTTCTTAATGGCATCCTCAAAATAAGCCGTGATCACTTCTTCCAAAAGTTTTTTGCGGGTTTCAAAGGCTTGTGATGCGCGCTTTTCTTCTTTGGCTTTAAGTGGATTTACAAATTCTGCAGAAGGAAGTTTGGGTTTTGGGGATTTGAACTGATTGGAACTAAAAATCGCAAAAGAGGACATTAATATGAGTATCGTACCAAATACGAGAGGCTTTTTAACAATCATTTTGAAGTTGGGGTTATTCTATTAAACGTTTCGAATATACGTCAAAAAACATATAAAAACGTTTAAGTGCATAATAATTTAAAATTAATATAAATCTTCAAGGCTTTTCTTTAAAAAGAAACCAGTAAATGCTGTTCACCAAATACTATTTCTAATAAAAACTATTTAAATAGGAAACTTTGTTATGACAATATTTGTAGGATTTAAACTTACAGTTAAATTCTTAAATATATACCAAAAACGTTAATTTGTTTAACTGTTCAACAAGGAAATTGTCGCTTTAGTATATCAAAGCGCTAATGATTTTAAACTTTAACAATTGACACACCTGCCTATTGTCTTAATTAGCACAAAAACACCATTTTAAGGAAAGGAGATTAAAAAAAGAATGCAAAACTAGATATCAACGAATGACTAGAAATCCTGAGATATTTATAAATCGAAAGATATAAAACAAAAAAAGGCTTCACATATCTGTGAAGCCTTTGTGGGCAATGAGGGAACAACCAATTTTTGAATTTTGGCCTGTTTATAAGGCTTACAAAGCATCGAAAATCATTGAGCTCCCGAATTCCTCCCGAACATCCAAATTTTAACATTTTTAACACTCGTAACTGATTTTAGTAAGCCTTTTTGAATCAAATTCATTTAAATTTTATTTGATAAAGATTCCCTCTTGTGGTTTTTTATAATTCACCATTGATATGCTATCCTAACTACGCTAAATCATTTTTTTATTCAAAATCGCCCATAATCTCTACTTTGGAACTCCTGATTTTCGATCAAAATGGTCTTTTCTTGTTAATAAGTCTTCAAAACCTATTCTGTATAATTATATTTGATAAGATTTGATATTAGAAAATTTCAATAATCCCTATAATTTATTTTCTATTCGATCATTCATTTGTAAATAACTACTTCATTCAAAAACGGTATTACATTGTCCCCTTTTTTACTTTTATTCCTAGAATTCAAACATAAACAGACAAAGCGCTTTGTTCTCTATTCACTTTAAAACCGAATACGATGAACAACATTAATTTAGACGAAAGGCTGGCACGCATTGAATCGCTATTACTAGCCAACAAAAAGGTACTCACCCTTGATGAAGCCTGTGACTATACAGGTATGTCTCGGAGCTATTTGTACAGATTAACTTCTTCGGGTATTATTCCGCACAGTAAGCCCAGTGGTAAGCTTGTCTATTTTGAACGCGAAGCGCTCGAGCAGTGGTTATTACAGAACAAAAAGAACTGCGAAACCAGTTCTAAAGATTCTTCTACCTATTCAAAGAGTCCAGATATTTCATAGACCCGTAAAACAAGAGCTATGGAAAACAATAAACTCTATCAGGTTACGGATCCTAAAAAGAAGACCGTTTACGATTATGCCAGCGAATATCTGTTTGAGAAATACGACATCCTTTACAACGAGATTTCTCACGATTTTCAAATATCGCTGAAACAAAAAAAGCACTGGAGCTATCTAAACTTGAATTCGCTTATTATCGAACTGACCAAAGCCGGGATTGACATCAGTACTTCAAAGCTGGAGATTCTAATTAAATCCGAACTTATCGAAACCTATAATCCGATAAGGGAATATTTTGAATCTCTTCAGAGTTGGGATGGTCAGGATTATATCGAAAAGCTCGCTTCTTTTGTTCCGCTTTATGAACACGAGGTATTTGTGTATCACTTCAAAAAATGGCTGGTAAGAGCTATCAAATGCGCTCTGGAGCCTGCTTATTTCAACAAGCAGGCCCTGATCATCAGCCATAGTGGTCAGAGCTCAGGTAAATCAACCTGGTGCCGCTACCTCTGCCCTCCGGAATTAGCAGAATATATGGCGGAAGATATCAATAGTGATAAAGACGCGCGTATTCAGCTCTGTAGAAATTTTCTCTACAATCTCGATGAACTGGCTGTACTTTCAAAAAATGATGTCAATGCCCTCAAAGCTTTTTTCTCAAAAACCTTTATCAATGAACGTTTGCCTTATGACCGAAAGAACACCATTCTACCACGCATTTGCTCTTTTGTGGGTTCGACCAATATGTCTTCCTTCTTAAATGATGAGACCGGTTCGGTACGCTGGCTCTGTTTTGAACTAATGGGCCCTATTGACTTCAACTATAAAAAGGAAGTTGTTATTGCTGACGTTTGGAGTCAGGCTTATCATCTGGCCTATAGAGATCCAAATTTCAATCCGGAATTAACGGTAAAGGATGTGAATGAAAATGAGGAGCGCAATCAGAAGTACACTAAAATGACTACTGAACAGGAACTCATTGCGAAGTACTACGAAAAGTCTACCGATCAAAAGGATTTTGTTACGGCAACAGATATTATGGTAAGTCTTAACTGTCTGAATATACGCATCAGTCAGATCAATCTGGGACGCGCCCTCTCAGGCTTTGGTTTTCAAAAGATCAAACACCCCAAACGTAGAATTTACGGCTATTTAGCAAAGCGAAAGTTTATAGAATCACCCTATGAATTAAGCTGATGAAAAAAAAAGAGTAAATCCTCTTACCATCTTACCACAAATCTTCTAAGACCCTATAAACAGTAGGCTCATTTGTGGTAGGATCTTTAGAAACCATCTTACCACAATCCTACCCAACTTACCACAATTGTATGGTAGGATGGGTAGGATGAAAAAGCAACCTACCCCGCTTCTTAAACCCCATATTTACTGGGATGGGTAAGATGGTAGGATGTTTTGAGATTTTAAAACTATTTACAGATGAAAAGAAAAAAACTATCGTGTGAAAGTGCCCGAAAAATTCCCATCGTTAAGGCGCTGGGATTTTTAGGACACCTTCCCACTCGCAATTCGGAAAAGGAAGCCTGGTTTCTGAGTCCCCTGCGGTCAGAAACTCAGGCATCCTTTAAAGTTTCCAAAACATTGAACTGCTGGTACGATCACGGACTCGGTAAAGGTGGAAACTGTATCGATCTTGTTTGTGAACTCTCCAAGGTATCTGTCAGCGGTGCCTTAGAAATTTTAGCTCAGGTTAATACCGCGAATGATAAACTTTCAATACGAGAACAAAATAATTCAAAGGAATCTGGAATTGAAATCAAAAAGGTACAGTTCATCCAGCATCCGGCTCTAGTACAGTATTTGAACAAACGAAAAATCAGCCGGACAATAGCTAATATCTTTTGTAGGGAGGTTCACTATACGATTAAAGATAAATACGGTTTTTCCATTGGACTCAAAAACAAGTCTGCAGGTTGGGAACTTAGAAACACCTATTTCAAATCATCCAGTTCACCAAAAGACCTGACTTGGATTAAAAATGAATCTCAGCATTTGATAGTTCTGGAAGGCATGTTTGATCTCCTGTCACTCAATACAATCTATCCAAATCTTAAACGTGAAGCTGATTTTCTGATTTTAAATTCCATTGCTTTTACGAATAAAGCACTCCCCTATTTTGATCTGTACGATGTTATTCAGTTGTATCTCGATCGGGATGAGGCCGGAAGAAAAACCACAGCTTTCTTCTTGAATTCAACTTCAAAATGCATTGATAAATCTGAATTCTATTCTGCTGAAAAAGACCTGAATGTCTGGCTGATGAAAAGGAAATAAAACTGATTTCTGGAGAGCAGGGCAAGATGTGTGGCTGTGGCCACAATCTTGCTTTGCTCCCGATGGTTGCAAAGAAAAAATACAAACGATGAAACGAGCACTTATCAAATTCAGATGCAGCGTATATGAGAAAAAACTGCTGCAGGTAAAAGCAAAAGCTGCAGGCTCAAGCCTGAGTGCTTTTTGCCGAAATAGCCTAATGGATCAACAGATCATAGAGCGGATGAATGAAGAGCATATCAACACCTATAAAATGTTGGTGAAATATCACAATAACTTTAAACGCATCGGGAATATGTATAAAAAAGGAAATCCAAAACTGTCTCAGGAAGTAGTTCTGGTGGCTGAAGAAATCAAGAAACATCTTAAAAGCATCATCCCATGATTGGCAAAGGAAGTTCTATATCAAGTACACTAGGAGCTTTGAGATACGGTAATAAAATGGAGAAAGAAGCTGAGCAGATATACAGTCATTTAATCGTTGGTGAAACTCCGGAAGAAATCACCCAGGAGTTTAGAGCCGTACAGCAACTCAATCAAAACTGTGAGCGCAATACCTTAAGTTTTATTCTAAGTCCCACCATAAAAGACGGCGCCAATATGAGTAAGGAGGATCTAGCAAGACTAACTAAAGTTTTTCTGGAACACATGAAGTTAACAGAACGCCAAGCCGTCGCTTTTGTGCATCGGGATAAGGAGCATACCCACGTACATCTTTATGTAAATCGTATTGATTTGAATGGCCGGGCATACAAGGACAGTTATATCGGGAAACAAAGCCAGCTGGCCGCTGAACAAACAGCCAGAGAACTGGGTATTCAAACTGTAAAAAAGGTGCAGTATGATAAAAGTGTTGCGCTGAACAATATGCGAAGCGAACTGCTGAATCTGCATCAAAAAACAAGTAGTCAGGATAGAACCAAAGATCTTCAGACGTACATCAACCGGATGCGGGAACATCAGGTAAAGGTGATTCCGGTATTTAACAAATCAAATCAACTTCAGGGTTTTCGCTTTGAGTTCAAGGGACAAAGTTTTAAAGGAAGTGCCATACACCGATCCATGTCGGCCAGTAATTTACTAAGGTCCCTGAGCCCTGAAAAAAGCCTCGCAATTAATGGAAGTAAAATTCCCATTGCTCCAAGCCTGGCCAAAGCAGTAGCTAAAAAAATAATCAAAATCGTAATCGATAAAGGAATAGGGATATGACCAAATTAGAACTACTTTCAGAATTGCTCGTAGAAGAACTACACAGCTTTAAGCAGGAAGTTACACGCCTGGAACAAATCGAAAAAAATCTAAAGAAAACAACCATAACAGCGGATAGCACACACATTGAAAAGCTAATCGAAGAGCACCTTAGAAAACTAAATGCTCATCAAACTGCTGAACTGGAAAATCGAAACAAAATCTTGAAGCTGATCAGGCACTCGCGAAACATTCCAAATTGGCTCACTATTCTTGCTTTTCTTCTTTTTCTTTCACAAGCATTCGCCATTATCTATCTACTGCTGTGCTAATTGGAAAAAGTAGAATTAATTTTTTCATTCAAAAAAACCTGTCTTTTGTGAAGGCCTTTTCGAAAGAAAAAATTATTGGAAGGGTTTGTTAATATAAAATGATTAATCTTGCTCTAATTAATAATAATTTGTTTTGTTTCGACCAAATCTTCAGTAATAAGTCTAAGGACATACACACCAGGAGCAAATTTGCTAACCCTTATTTTTTCTTTATTTAATATTTCTCCTTTTCCCACTAAATAGCCTTCTGTATTAATTATTTCATACGTAATCTTAACCTTAGATGAAGATTTTTTTGAGAAACTCTTATTCGTTGAAGTATCATCTGTTTCTGAATCTGTTCTTGTGACCGTAATTTCATCAGAACTTGGGTTGGGATAAGCTGCGAAAAATGGACCTCCACCGCCCGAACAGTCTGTGACTTGATACGTATAGGTTTTCCAGTCCGACCAACCACAATCATTACTGGCTCGAACGCGAAATGATATGGTACCTGTTTGCCAAGGTCTTATTTTTAATAAATTCCCCTCTAAGTTCCTCCAATGAAAGTTATTACCAGAAAGTGATTCAAATTCATAATCAGAATCCGGCTGACTACCGTGTGCAAAAAGATAGATCCAATTGTCTTCCTCCCATTCGTAAGTTTGGCATAAACTGAAAAAAGGATTTGGAGGAAATCCCGGATCAGAAAAACCTTGTGGGTACATTTCTGGTTTACCTAATACAATGGTTTTAGATACTGTAATTGCTTCAGTATCACCACAGGGACCTGTCAAAATAATAGTCGCTGTAATATCAACATCTCCCCTAAAATTATCAACTCTACTAACAGATGCTGAATTACCAGATGCTGAAATTGTAACAGCCTCATTATTGCTGGATTCCCATGTTACAACCGCATTGGTTGGCGTATCAACACTATAGCTACCCGTAATTCCACAAATTGCTGTTGGGCCATTCATTGTATAAGCCGATGTAGCATTGCATATATAACTACAATTAAATTCGATAGGCTGCACGCTTGTATCAAGTTCTGCCGACAACCAATCTGCATTATCCAGATATAAATTAATATGCTTATCATTTCGATTGAGAATAGTATCAACCACCACATTGCTTTCTATTATGAAATCTACCGGAAACCCCACTGGGTCATAAGATGTAATGTAATTATGGAATGGAATATTTTTCTGCCCTGTAGGGGTGTTTCCACTAGCATAACTCCTCCTGTAATCCAAATCGTTTAGGGTTGTTGTACCTTCACCAACCGCTAAAGCACTTGCCACAGGTACAAAACCAAAAGCAGGATTACTTTCTACAGTTATATTATGATTGTAAAATACATTATTACTTTGTCCTGTTGAGCTTTCAACACCTGTATCATAAAACCCTCCGGGATAATAATCCAGTGAATAGTTGGATGCCGGGGCATACACACTCTTATTAATAAGATCTACATTGATATTTATAAAAAAAAGTAATTTTTTTGTAAACGTTATTTTTCCTTTATAAACCCTACCAGTATTTCCTGGCGAGGGTGCTGCATTAAATTTTATATCAGCTGTAAGTTTATTCCCTCCTGGCAAAACACCGATAAGAAAACCGGGATTAAAAGTAAATAAACTCAATTGGGAAAAAATAGACGCTTGAACCGTAAACCCAATAGTATTTGAAAGAATGTCACTAAGCCAAGAAGTTCTATACTGCCCATCAATGGAGAGTAGGTTCTCACTTGGTAAAAAGCCGTGATTATTAGCACATTGATCGCCGTTTGCGATCGAAATATTACGGGTGTCTTCGGGGAAGCCTAAACCTGCAAGTTCTGTTTGCCATTGTTGATGAATAGTGTTATTGATACTATAGTCGGTTTCCATCCATTGATAGAGCATTTGCTTAACAGCTTGTTCATCAATAAGGTTGAGATAGTCATTAACTGAAACTCCTTCATTAAATAGTGGGACAACAAGTTCTCCTGCCAGTAATTGATAAGGTGATCTGATATACTGTCTTCTGGCGTGCCTTGCTGCTGCCTGATAAGCAAGCGGCACGTTGGCCCCGAGATGGGGAGAATCATGACTTATGTACAATCGGGTATCGTGATCCTCATTATGATCCTCCATATCCTTAAGCGCATACCGCGCAACAAGACCGCCCATACTTTGACCCAAAATGACATTCTGTATGGTGTTATCAACTTTCTCGTCATTTACCCATTCTATAATTTCCTCAAGAAGATAAGCGTTACGTTGGATGACATCTGTACCCTTATCCCAATTTACGTATATGAGATCGTAATCATTATTAATTAAGTTATCTAAATCAGCGCTTAAAGACTCTGTAACATCCAATATAAAATCTGTCAAGTCGTTATCTCCAAAAATTTCCTCTGGACTGGTTACGGCACCAGGATCAAAGCCTTCCACTATTATTAAAGGATTTCTTATTTCCTCAACCGTACCTGAATATCTAATTGCCAGGGTGGCTCCATTTGCTTTACCCAAATAATTCCGTGTTCCTTGAATATGAATAGTGTCTAATCCGTTATTATGATTCCGATTCATAGTCTGCTCTCCCTTGAGTTGTAATGGAGGTGTTGAGCCATTATACAATGATAAACCTGGCATCTCTTCAATGGCAATCTGAGTATGACCATAAAGTGCGGAGCCAGTTGATCGAATAAGTTTAAACTTCCAGGTTTTTACGCCAGAGGAGGTGTAGCTTAAAGATAATTCCTGACCAAAATTGATGTTACGATATCCTTGACCATCGTCAAGGTCTATTTGTACTTGTTGTACATTTGTTCCATCATTTGTATACCATAGATTAGCGGGGAGCTTTACCTTTAAGTCATAACCCTTATGATATACTGTGCTGGGAGAAATCGCAAAGACCTCTCCTGTCTCATAAGGATTTTGCCAATTACCGGATACATATTTGTCATAAACCTTGTTGTTACTTATGGTGACGTAATTCTGGGCGTTGCTTTTATACCGGCTGTATTTGAAATATACCCCAGATAGAACTATTTTATTTTTTGCGCGTGCATTTTGCCAATTGTCAATAAAATCCTGATACTGAATAAATCCTGAAGTAACATTATCCCGCATACGGGACATTAATAGGGTTTTGTATATCTGTTTCAACGTGCCTGGATGCACAAACGAACTATCGGTTAAATTACCATCATATTCATTTAACTCGGTAAATTCATAGGCTGCCTCTTTTAACAGACCATAAGGTATCTTCGTTTTATCTATATTCTGAAATATAGTTTCGAGTTCAACTTCCAGACCCGTATTAATATCTATAGTTCCCTGGGCGTGCTGAATAAAGCAGGTAAATAAAAATAGAAGTAGCGTGAGTAGTTTTTGTTGCATAAAATAGAATGTTAGCTAATTAAGGAATATAGCGCATATCAAAGCGACCATCAGTTATCTCAACCGTTTCACCTTGATCATTGATAGCTGTAAATTTGAAAGTTCCAGATATTATTCGCTTTGCCTCATCCAAAGCCAGAATTAATAGTTCGCCGTTAGTTTGTCCATTAGTAGAAAATCTATCAAGTACACCGGCTTCGATTAAATAATCCCCCCAACTAGATTCGTCAATGTTTGGAATGGTTAAAAGAATTGGTTTATTAATAGGCAACGGCTCTTTTTTCTTATTATATAAAATACGTACAGATTTAGTAGGATTTGAATTTTCGTTTATAAATATGCCAAAAGTATATTCATCTCCTCTTTTTGCATATTGACATCTTAATGTAGATTCATTTGCATTTCCCTTTGGTATCAAAACTTCACCGTTCACCAAACAACCTGCTGTATTAGCGCCTACTGTGGTCTGGGGAGGAAGTTGCTCGATGGGGGGAAGATCGCTATCATCATCTTTTTGACAAGAACAACAAACACCTGTGAATGCCAGTAATAGCATAAAACAAAAACTTTTCATAACGACTATTTTTCTAAAATTATGAATTATATCTTGGTTTAAGTTAATTTAGTATTAATAATATATTTTGTTAAGCATATTAAACCTGAAAATATTTTATAAAATTTCGTATTATCTATCACTCTTTGCGATGATCCTTTAACTCGGTAAATTCATAGGCTGCGTCCTTTAATAGGCCGTAAGGTATTTTGGATTTGTCTATATTCTCAAAAATGGTTTTAAATTCATCTTCCAAATCCGTATTAATGTCTATAGTTCCTTGGGCGTGCTGACTAAAACAGGTAAGTAAAAATAGAAGTAGCGTAAATAGTTTTTGATGCATAAAATAGAATGTTAGCAATTAAGGAATATAGCGCATATCAAAGCGACCATCCGTTACCTCAATAGTTTCGCCTTGATCATTGAGGGCTATAAATGAGAAAGTACCGGAAATAATTCTTTGATCTTCATCAAGATGCGTGATATGTAAAATACCCGAATGATTTGAATCAGTTTCGAATGAATCAATGATACCCGCTTCGATTGAATATTCTCCCCAACAAATATTGGATCTTTCAAAAAATTTATAAGATTTCCCTTGTTCTAATTTTATGTTTTCTGTTCGTAATAGAATGCTTTTAACAAATTCTTGTTCTTTATCGTGAAAACTAAGACCGAAATTATAAGCACCTTGTCTTTTAGCATATTGACATCTCAAAGTTGAAGAAGAGTTATTACTCCCTTTGGGCACCAATACTTCACCATTTACCAAACAACCTGCTGTGTTAGCGCCTACAGTAGTCTGGGGAGGGAGTTGCTCAATAGGGGGAAGATCGCTATCATCATCTTTTTTACAAGCTAATAATGAGAATATTAAAAAGAGGTGAAAGAATATATTTTTCATAGTGTTTTGGGGTCTAAGAAATTTAGAAGCAATTTTTTAATACTTTAAATTTAAAATATTGATTTCTAACCATTTTACGGAATTCATCAAAAAATGTTTTTTTCTATCAAATACAAGGAAAAAATTAAATCTATCTTCGGATTTTCAAATAATATATGTGAAAATCTATGTTAGGAATAACTTTAAAAATTAGCCACATTGTCTAGTGCATCATCTACATCATCCTGCATAAAATTTGATTGATACATGATTGTAGTAGTTACAGATGAATGGCGATACAGTTTTTGTAACATTTGAATTGGAATCTTACTACCTGAAATATTTCCAAAGCTATGACGAGCAATATGTATACTTAGATTTTTAGAAATTTGAAGATGCTTTGCGATATTTTTTAAATGTCGGCTAAAAGTGTGGTTGACCCTTTTAATACTAGCTCTAGTGACTTAAGGATCCGCAATGAAAATTCTAGAAATATAAAATGATATTTACAAATTTCTAAATACAGATAATTAGCAACTTTAAACTTTCAAAAAACTTCCTTTAGATTTCAAAAGCTGCATGTCCTGACTTATTTTAAGATCCAACACCTTAGCATAATGTTGAGTTGTAGTAAGATTAGTATGGCCTAGCATCTTACTAACCGTTTCAATAGGTACACCCCTACCCAGTGTTACTGTAGTTGCAAAAGTGTGACGCGCAAGGTGAAAAGTTAACTTCTTTTTTATTTTACAAAGTACCGCAATCTCTTTTAGATAAGCATTTACTTTCTGGTTGCTAGCTACGGGAAGTAATTTGTTATCAATTTCAAAATCTTTATCAGAATATTTATCGATTATTAATTGCGCTTCAGGTAAAATGGGAATACTACTTGGGGTATCTGTTTTAGCTCTTTTGATTTTGATCCAGCTCATACCATCAGAACTCTGCCTTATATCGTCTTTGGTTAATTTCTGGACATCTACATAAGCTAAACCAGTAAAACAGGAGAAAATGAAAATATCCCTAACCTGACTTAAGCGATCCATTTCAAAAGCTTTCTTTGACATTCGTTTAATTTCCATTTCAGTCAAAAACTCTCTATTAACCACCTTCTTTTTCATTTTCCAATTGATGAACGGATCTTTTTGGATATAATTACGCGCTTGAGCAATACGTATTACTTTTTTAAAATTTCGAATGTATTTTAAAGTGGTATTGTTAGCACATGCTTTTTTTGACTTTAGGTAAAATGCAAATCCATCGATAAACTGAAAGTCAACGTCTTTAAGCGCAATATCTTCACGTTCAAAATTTAATCGGATATATTCTTGAAGATGATTGAAAACAGTATCATAGCGCTTGTAGGTGCCTATAGCATACTCTCCTGTTTTAATTAGGTCAAGTATTTTTTGATTGTGTTCCTTAAACAATTCTAATACCGTTCTTAGAACTCTATCTTTCCCCAAATACGAATCTCTGAGACTGATTGCGGTAAATGGAATACCTTGTCTTATGAATTCTTGCTGTTTTTCGAGAAGTTTGGAACGAATATTTGTTAGTAGTTCATTTATTTCTCTTGCCTCTGACGAGATACCCTTTACCCTTTCAGCTGAAGCATCCCATTTACTTGTCAAAACTTTTCTACCAACACTTATTTCCGTTCTTTTACCATTTACCGTTATTCTACAATATATACCTCCATAACCTTCCAATTTGCCTTTGGACTTACGAACTGTGAACAATATGGATAGTAAATAGCTCATTTTAAATTTTAATTCCTTTCCAAATTAAAATTTTTTATTGATTTAAAAAAATGAGCAAAATCAGTAATATCAAAGGATAACAGCTTTTTTCGACGAAATTTTGGGCTCCCGATTAAATTTTTTGAGCTCCCGAATTACTCCCGTTAAAATTGATTTTGAATGATATTAAAGGACGGCAATAAAAATGAAAAAACCCGCAAACACTGATGTTTGCGGGTTTTTGATGGAATTTGATTCCTATTAAGTGGGCAATGAGGGATTCGAACCCCCGACCCCCTCGGTGTAAACGAGGTGCTCTGAACCAACTGAGCTAATTGCCCTTCTCGTTAGCGGATGCAAATATAAACCAATATTTAAGACTGCAAAACACTTTTTGAAAAATAATTAAACTATTTCGGCCACTACAAAAGTGCTTCCACCTATAAAGATCAGATCCTCAACAGTTGCCGAACGTTTAGCCGCTTCTAAAGCTTCTGAAATAGTTTTATATTTTTTTCCGTTTAGGCCAAATTGCGCAGCCTGATCTTGCAAAATCCCCGCATCCAAACCTCGCGGAACATCCGGCTTGCTAAAGTAATAATATGCCTGTACCGGAAACAGCGGCAAAACACTTTCCAGATCCTTATCTGAAACCACGCCCAAAACAATATGCAGCTGTTCAAACTTTTCCTGAGTAAGTTGCGCAAAAACCTGTAATAGCCCCTCTTTGTTATGACCAGTATCACATATAATTCTTGGACCTGAATCCTGTAAAATCTGCCACCTGCCCGTCAACCCGGTATTAGTAACCACCCGAGCTAAGCCATTTATTAAATGCTGCTCCCCTATTTCAAGATCGCTAAACAAGCGCAGTACTTCAACCGCTTTCTGTACTGTTTTTATGTTATGAGTTTGATAGCGTCCTTTAAGCTCACTTTCCAAACCGGGAAAAGCCTCATCACTTGCAAAAAACAGAGGTGCCTGCTCGCGAGCAGCTTTTTCTTCAAAAACTGCGGTAGTTTCTTCTTGGCGTTCGCCTATAACTATAGGTATGTGAGGTTTGATGACTCCGGCTTTTTCACCCGCAATTTCAGCCAACGTATTTCCAAGAAATGCGGTATGATCCATCCCAATGTTGGTAATAATAGATAGTATAGGTGTTATGATATTGGTAGAATCAAGCCTGCCACCCATTCCCACTTCAATTACCGCAACGTCTACCCGCTCGTTTTTAAAGTATTGAAAAGCCATGCCCACGGTCAGTTCAAAGAACGACAGTTGATGCTGCTCCAGAAAGGTTTTATGCTCGTCTATAAAGCTCACAACATAATCCTGAGTGCACATCTCACCGTTTATGCGTATGCGCTCTCTAAAGTCTTTTAAATGCGGAGAAGTATACAAACCCACTTTATAACCGGCTTCCTGCAATACCGAAGCAAGCATATGACTGGTTGAACCTTTACCATTAGTCCCTGCGACATGAATGGTCTTAAAAACCGTGTGCGGGTTCCCAAGATGCTCGTCAAGCAGAATGGTATTGGAAAGATCTTTTCTAAAGGCTGAAGCTCCCTGACGTTGATACATAGGAAGACGGTTAAACATCCACTGTACCGTTTGATCGTAGGTCATTATTCTGAAAGGCTAAACTTGTATATGATTTTACCTATTTGACGCGAAGGTGCGTCGGTGTCGCTGTTGAATTTAGTCGCTAGTGCAGCGGCCTTTGCAGGATCAAGCAGGCAACGGCTGTTGTTTGTAGTACCACGTACTCCCGGAACGGCTTTTATAACATTACCATTACGATCAACCTCGATACTCACCACCACAATACCTGCTTCATTACAGTCCTGAACACGCTTAGGCTTACTTAAAGCTTTACGGCCACCCAACTGATAATTACCGTCACCGTCTAAACCTTTGCCGGTTCCGTAATAACTCGATGCATTGGGATCACCGTTTGGATCACCTTTGTCTCCGGCCTGATTGGTATCTCCCTCTCCTCCACTCGCCGTACCCGAACTTTTGGGTCCGTTGAGGATGCTTGACAAGGCATCAGTAGTTGATTTATCGGGTTTGGGGTCTGGTTTCTTAGCTTCTACAGGTTTAGTTGTAGTTTGTTTAGGCTGCTCAGTAACCTGCTTTTTGATGTCTTTTTTAGGCTCGTTTTTAATAACCGGCGCCTCTTCTGCATCCTGAGTTACTACTTCTTCCTTGATTTCAGAAGATTTTTGAACCTGTGGCTCAGGAGTAGTATTACGGGGAGCCGATTGGATAGCTGCTTTAGGCTGAATGTTCCCGGAGCCTACATCTGAGGTTCCAAAGTTTATCGCTATACCACTTTCAGGCGGCGGATCAAGGTATTTCAGGCCTGCAAAAAACAACAAAACGAGTAAAAGCGCATAAATCACCGTAGTTAGGGTGAATGATTTTCGCTTATGTTTGGTATCTAAAAAACTCAAGGCCTGTTATTTATAATAGTATGATTGTTACAAAATCTGATCCATTATTGAAATATGCGTTAAGGATTGAAGCGGCATCCCCCGATTTTTTATCGGGGATAGAGCTGAAAGCCTGACGGCGACAGCCGGAACGCCCAAAACTTAATTAGGCCGAACCGCTAAAACGATCTTATACCGGTTGCGGTTTGCGATATCCATCACCGCAACGGCTTCTTCAATAGGCACTCCTTCTTCTGCCCGAAGAATAATTACCGGCTCCTCCACGCCCTGAAGTTCATTTTGAATGAACGCTTCCAGATTATTTTCGGTCACCCGCTCTTTGTTGACGTAAAAGTCTAAATCTTTGGTAATACTCACCGAAAGATTTTGCTGATTGCTGGTCTTTCCTTTTGCTTTTGGCAAAATGAGATCAAGCGCATCGGGCGTTATTGCCGGAGAGGTAAGCAGGAAAAACACCAGTAACAGAAACACTATATCTGTCATGGAGCTCATACTAAACTCAGGGCTTACTTTATTTCTTCCGCGTAAATTCATCTTAGGCGGGTTCGTTTAAAAGGTCTAAAAAGTCAACTGCGGTTGCCTCCATCTGGTGCACCACTTTATCGGTGCGCACCACAAGGTGGTTATAGCCAATATAGGCAACAATACCCACGATCAAACCGGCGACTGTTGTTGTCATTGCCGTATAAATACCTTCTGCAAGATTTCCCATCTCAGCCTGACCACTACTGGTAGCCAACTGGTGGAATGCCAAAACCATCCCAATTACGGTACCTAAAAACCCAATCATAGGGCCAGCACCGGCGATAGTAGCCAGTACACTTACATTTTTCTCCAGACGATATACTTCGAGACGGCCTGAGTTTTCTATAGCGGTGTTGATGTCTTCAAGGGGGCTTCCTATACGGCTAATACCTTTTGCAGTTAATCGCGATACCGGACTGTTTTGCTGCGCACATAAGATCTTTGCAGCTTCAATATTCCCATTGGCTACGTGGTCTTTAATCTGATTCATAAAGTTGCTGTCAATACCACTGGCGGCTTTGATTGCAAACAAACGCTCAAAATAGATGTAGATAGCTACAAAAAGCAATACAAAAAGAACGATAATTATAATTTGACCGGAGATCCCTCCGCTCATCAATAAATCAAATAGGGAAAGGGTTTTTTCTACCGGCTCCTCTTCGGCGGCAAGTGAAGGTAAATTTTCTGCACCTTCCTGCAACAAGGTTGTCAACATAGTGTTCTTAGATTAGATATGAGGTTAACGCATAAAGCAGCATAAAATTATATGCTGCTTATTTGATTTTAGTGATTAAATTATAAGACCATATAGACCCCAAGTAGTCCTATACCGCCCAAAACGATGGTATAAGGCAACGCCATTTTTACCATTTTACCATATGATAAATTGATAAGTGGAGCCAGTGAAGAGGTTAGCAAAAACAGAAATGCAGCCTGCCCGTTAGGCGTTGCAACACTAGGCAGGTTTGTACCTGTATTGATCGCTACAGCAAGATGATTAAACTGTTCACGGGTAATATTACCTGCTGTATAAGCTACCTCTACTTCATTAATATAAACTGTAGCCACAAATACATTGTCACTAATCATCGAGAGAATACCATTCGCCAGATAAAACATAGAGGGCTGTGTCTCTACGGGAAGCGTCAACACATAATCTATGATTGGTGTAAACAAATGTTGATCGTGAATCATTGCCACAATTACAAAGAACACAACCAGTAATCCCGTAAACGGAAGTGCTTCCTCAAATGCTTTTCCTAAGCTGTGTTCATCGGTAATACCCATAAATGCAGTTTGGACAACAATGAGGAATAAACCAATAAATCCTACCGGCGCCAGGTGAAGCGCTAAACTTAAAATGAGAAGGATCGCAGAAATACCCTGAACCCAAAGTCCGTAAGTTTCCTTCTTGGTACGTTTTTCATCAACTTCTTTGGTGTAATTCTCGATAATACCGCGAGCTACATCCGGAAGCTTCGCGCCAAATCCAAAAATTTTGGTTTTTTCAAGTATAAAAGTGGTGAGAAGACCAGCGATTAAAACAGGAATGGTAATAGGCGCCATACGCTGAAAGAATTCAACAAATTCCCAGCCCATCTTTTCACCAATCAGCAGGTTCTGAGGCTCTCCTACCAGTGTACAAACACCACCCAGAGCAGTACCTACCACACCGTGCATAATTAGGCTACGCAAAAAGCTTCTGAACTGCTCTAAGGTTTCTCCACTCAAAGCCTGGCGGTCTGGCACCTGATCTTCATCATAATCAGCATTCTCCATCGAATGAATTTTATGATATACCCCATAGAAACCTACTGCAACACTTATCAAAACCGCAGTTACGGTAAGCGCGTCTAAGAAAGCTGAAAGTACAGCTGCCAGAAACACGAAGAGCATAGACAGTACGACCTTAGATTTGATTTTGGTAAACACCTTTGAAAAGATGTACATCAGCATAGGCTTCATAAAGTAAATACCGGCAACCATAAATACCAGAAGTAATACTACCTCCAAGTTTTGGTCAACTTCTTCATAGGCTGCCTCTGGACTGGTAAGCCCGAGGATTAAAGCCTCTAAAGCCAGGATTCCTCCCGACTGAAGCGGATAACATTTAAGTGCCATTGCTAGCGTAAAAATGAATTCTCCTATGAATAACCACGCGGTTATCATCGGACCCATCGGGCCAAGTAAATAATATGTGAAAATATTAATGATTAGAAAAGCGATCATCGCTAACTTAAACCATCTCGGGCTGCTGCCTAAAAAGTATTTTAACATGTGTCTTTGTGTTGGTTATTATTTAGTTATACGAGTTGCTGTAAAGCCAACTCAAAAGCAGTACGGCTAATATTTTGCTTACTGCTGTTGTGCTTGTATGTTTTCTCAATAGCGTTTTTAATAGTGAGCGAGGTGTCATTAAAAATCGCTTCATCAGTCATTTGCACTCGACGCTCCATAAAATAAGCAAAAACGCGTGCCATCCCGCAATTTGATATAAAATCAGGTATTACAGAAACCCGCTCATCGGTATGCTCCATAATTGGGCCGAAGAAAATCTCTTTATCTGCAAAAGGCACATTCGCGCCACATGATATAACCTCAAGACCATTTTCAATCATTGCATCTATTTGTTCCTGAGTAACCAATCTAGAAGCTGCGCAAGGCAAAAACATCTCGGTTTTCAAATTCCAGACGCGTTCGTTCGCTTCCTCGAAAGGAATTAAATCTGACGAAGCAAGCTTATTTCCCTGCTTTGCTAAAAATAAGTTTTTAATTTCTTCAAAACTAAAGCCATCTTCATTAATTAGTCCGCCGGTTGCATCTATAATACCTACAATTTTAGCTCCTTCGTGAGATAAATAATAGGCTGCTGCGGCACCTACATTTCCAAATCCCTGAATCACAGCACGTTTTCCTTTTAAATCTCCACCGTAAATATCATAAAAATGACGTGCGGCCTCAGCTACTCCGTAGCCGGTGATCATATCAGCAACAGTATATTTGCGGGATACATCAGGAGAATATGCCGGATTTTCAAGTACTTTAATAACACCCTGGCGCAACTGACCAATTCGATTTATCTTATCGGCTTCGGTAGGTCTAAAATGGCCGTTAAAAACACCTTCCTGAGGATGCCAAACGCCGCTTTCTTCCGTAATTGGGATTACTTCATGAATTTCATCAACATTAAGGTCGCCACCAGTACCATAATAGCTTTTCAGCAATGGTGAAACTGCAGCATACCAGCGCTCAAGCACGCCTTTTTTGCGGGGGTCTGAAGGGTCAAAATTGATACCGCTTTTAGCTCCGCCAATTGCGGGCCCCGAAACGGTAAATTTAACTTCCATAGTTTTAGCAAGCGACAATACTTCATTGCGATCGAGTCCCTTTCGCATTCGAGTACCACCTCCAGCTGCACCTCCGCGAAGGGAATTGATTACCGTCCAGCCCTCGGCTTCGGTCTCCGGATCATTCCAGTGAAATACAATTTCAGGTTCTTTATTCTCGTAACGTTGTAGTAAATCTTTCATTAAATAATTTAGAAGGTTGACAAATATAACGACTTCGCCTGTTTTCCCTATGATTTTGATATTAATTTAAGGTGAATAGACCATACCGGCACAGTGATCCTGTGGAGCGCCTGTAACACAACTCAATACATTAGGGGTATTGCGCAGGCGTAAAGCGCCCATAAATGCAAAAATCAGCGCTTCTTTGAATTCTATTGTTTGTGCATCAGGTATGTTAAGCGCCAAATCTGAAAGCGATGAGATACGTTCTATTAAATAGGTATTATAAGCTCCTCCACCTGTAATCAGTATGTTTTTACTGTTCTTGCCCGCTACACTAAGACGCAAATTCCGGGCGATCTGCGCTGCCATATGTTCGGTAAAAGTTGCAATACAATCTTGCGCATCCAGGTCTGAATTTTCCATAATTGGAAAAATCTGCTCCTGCACCCACTCAAGCCCAAGTGATTTTGGTGTCGGCCTTGTGTAGTAGTCCAGAGCATTAAGTTGATCGAGCACTTTCTCATTAATACGACCACCACGCGCCAGTTCGCCGTCTTTATCAAAATCAAGCCCTAGCTCTCGGGCATACGTATTCAAAACAATGTTCGTTGGGCAAATATCATAAGCTATTCGCTTGTTGCCATCGTCATAGGAGATATTGGCAAAGCCACCAATATTTAAGCAAGCTGCGTATTCTTTAAATAAAAGAGCATCACCCACAGGCACCAGAGGTGCGCCCTGACCTCCCAGAGCCACATCCTCTACCCTAAAATCACAAACCACCAGTTTGTCTATCAGGCCGGCCAGTTGCGGGAGATTACCTATTTGATAGGTCAATCCGGCCTCAGGACGGTGCAAAATGGTATGACCATGAGAGGCTACAGCATCCAGCTGTTCTGCCGGTTTCTGATCAATAAATGCCCTTATAATAGACCCTAGATATTGGGTATATTCTTCATCCAGTAATTTCAGGGCTTGGGCCGGTAACGCAACAGCCTTTTCCAGACGCTCTACCCAGATTTTAGAATAAGGTACGGTCGTGCTCTTTAAAATCCTGTAGCTCCAGAAATCCTTTTTGATGAATTCTACATAAGCCAAATCAACCCCGTCCAGAGAGGTTCCGCTCATAACGCCAAGAAGGACATAAGATGTTGCATTCATAGTTTTTTGAAATTAAATAAATTCTTAGTATTTTTCACTTATATTATCAATAATTTAATTTAGTTGTGTAAAATCGACTATTTTTGAATTTTCGTTAAAATATTTAGCTGATGCATCTTTTTATTATGCAAGCATAGTAAATTTTCAGACCTTTGAAAAAACGTTACGCAAAGGTTTGAGTTGTTACTTTTATGTTGGTCCAAACATTCATTATTTGTTTGTATGATGCCGAAGTTATTAAGAAAAGAATAGAATTTTAATTTAATACCAAATATTGACCATGAATTTCAGTTTGAGTGAAGAACACGAAATGATACGTGATGCAGCCCGTGAATTTGCGCAAAGCGAATTGCTTCCGGGAGTTATTGAGCGGGATGAAAAACAACACTTCCCCAAAGAACTCATTAAAAAAATGGGCGAAATGGGCTTTCTGGGTATGATGGCTCCTACTGAATTTGGCGGAGGCGGAATGGATACCATTTCATACGTTTTGGTCATGGAAGAATTATCGAAGATTGATGCATCCGCATCAGTAATCGTTTCGGTAAACAACAGCCTTGTAAATTATGGTCTGGCAGAATACGGAAGTCAGCAACAAAAAGAAAAATACCTATCTAAATTAACAACGGGTGAAAAACTGGGTGCTTTTTGTTTAAGTGAGCCCGAAGCCGGTAGTGATGCTACTTCACAACGCACTACGGCAATTGACAAAGGTGATCATTACATTCTTAACGGAACAAAAAACTGGATTACAAACGGAGGATCTGCCGATTATTATCTGGTAATCGCGCAAACCGATAATGAGAAAAAACACCGGGGCATCAATGCCTTCATTGTTGAAAAGGAATGGGAAGGTTTTGAGATTGGTCCTAAAGAGCAAAAACTGGGCATTCGTGGCAGCGACACACACTCCCTTATATTTAATGATGTAAAAGTGCCCAAGGAAAATCGAATTGGTGAAGATGGGTTCGGGTTTAAGTTTGCTATGAAAACTCTAAGTGGTGGTCGTATTGGTATCGCGGCTCAGGCTCTGGGAATCGCTTCAGGAGCTTATGAACTTGCCCTTGATTATTCAAAACAGCGCAAGGCTTTTGGCACCGAAATCTGCAACCACCAGGCCATTGCCTTTAAACTGGCCGATATGTATACCCAAATTGAAGCGGCACGTCATTTGGTTATGAAAGCTGCCTGGCAAAAAGATCAGAAAGAGAATTACGATCTGGCCAGCTCTATGGCAAAATTATACGCCTCAAAAGTAGCGATGGATACTACAGTTGAAGCCGTACAGGTGCACGGCGGTAATGGTTTCGTAAAAGAATATCATGTAGAGCGCCTGATGCGGGATGCTAAAATCACACAGATTTACGAGGGCACATCCGAAATTCAAAAAATTGTGATCTCCAGATCGATTATAGATAATTAAGATTTAACCTAGTTGCATAAAAAAAAAGCTGTCTTATCGGACAGCTTTTTTTATGCATTCAAAAGGAAATTTATCTTTTAAAAATTATAGCCGAGCCTCAGAAAGATTTCGGGTAAAAAATAAATCGAATTACCGTACGTGTTTTCCAAATCTGTAGCAAAGCCAGCCCCCAGTCCCAGTTCAAAAATAAAATGTTCCCAATATACCCGGCGCATCCCGGCATTTGCAGTTAGAGCTATAGTCCAATTAACACGTACCTCTTCGCTGGATATTGTAAACAGGCCGGGTAAAACATAGCTTTCAGACTTAAAAAGTCTGCAGAATTATTTGCTGTATTTTTTCCTTTCTCAAATCTTTTGTCCAGAGTTGCGATACCATCTGGGTTCTACACGGTATAGGAGCAAAAACATAATTGAAATCATTATCGCTTCCATAAAAACCACCATCAAAACCCAATTCGGAACGCAAAGCAATTCCGTGTGTTAGTTTAGATTCGTTATGCACTCAAAAACCAAGAAACCCGGTTTGTGCTCCCCATATTAAAGACTCTATCCAAGTAGACTCTCAAGTTTGAGCATTGAGATTTGTTGCGAAAAGGAATACCAGCAGGACTGCTGTAAAAAGTTTGAACATAATTTTAATTATTGATTGATGAAGTGCTAAAACTAAAGCATTGATATCAACCCCACCAATTGTCCATAAAAAAACCCGGAATTACCTCCGGGTTATAATTAATTATGTAGCCTATTTTTATTTCGCAAAGTACACGTAAATAGCTACCACAATCACGCAAATCATGGCCCCTACCGGCTTGACATACTTATAAGGTTCAATTGAAACCTTTTTGGTATACTCAAGCTCAAATGGGGTTTCTCTAGGATACAGTTTACCAATAATCAGCATAATGATGATGTTTGCGACAAACAAGATCGCCATCACATGCAAATAGTGCGGGTAAGCTTCCACACTAACCATTCGCAAAGCTTCGGGATCTGTAATACCGCTAGCTTCTGCGGCTGCAACAGCATTATCGCGCATCATAGGACCTAACCAAAACTGACTTATGATGTACATCAGTGATCCGCTAATGATACCTATTTTTGCGGCAATCGCAGGCACCCGTTTTGTTGCATAACCAATGACTATAATGGTAAAAATTGGGATACTGTAAATTCCGTTGATTTCCTGAAGATAACTAAACAAACTTCCGGCATTAGAGATTAGCGGCGCTATAAACATAGCTGCCAGCGCTAAACACACCCCAAAAATCTTTCCGTACTTAACAATAGTTGCCTCTGAAGCCTCCTTATTGATGTGTTGTTTGTAAATATCAATACCGAATAAAGTTACCGAACTGTTCAACACACTATTAAATGAGCTCAGGATTGCACCAAATAAAACAGCAGCAAAAAATCCTACAAGTGGTTTTGGCAACACGGCACGCACCAGTTCAGGATACGCAAGATCACTGCTATCAAGACCTCCCTCAAAATAATAGAAAGCAATCATCCCCGGAAGCACTAAAATAATTGGACCCAGAATTTTTAGAAACGCGGCCAGTAAAAGTCCTTTTTGACCTTCAGCAAGACTTTTTGCACCTAAAGCACGCTGAATTATTTGCTGATTGGTACCCCAATAAAATAACTGCACGAGCATCATCCCGGTAAAAATCGTAGCAAAAGGCACCTCCTGACCCGGCTCGCCAGTTGAATCAAAACGCGAAGGATCAGAATCAATAAGCGTATTCAGTCCGTCTATAATGCCCCCGTCACCTATAGCCATTAAACCAAAAACAGGAATCAATAAACCTCCTATGATAAGCCCCACAGCATTAATACTATCAGACACGGCAACGGCTTTTAACCCTCCAAATACCGCGTAAATCGAACCGATAATACCTATACCCCAGATGCAAATTACCAAAGCGGTCATATCAGAAACTCCAAGTCTTTCCGGAATATTAAACATCCCACTTACCGCAACAGAACCGGAGTACAAAATCACCGGAAGCAGAACCACTACATAACCGGTAAGAAATAATGCGGAAGTAATCGTTTTAGTCGAAGTATCAAAACGCTCAGCGAGAAACTGAGGCACGGTTGTAAGACCTCCTTTTAAATAACGAGGCAATAAGAACACCGCAGTTACCACAATTGCAAGAGCTGCCAGAGTTTCCCAGGCCATAACAGAAAGCCCGTCTTTATAAGCACTTCCGTTAAGGCCTACAATTTGCTCGGTTGAAAGGTTGGTAAGTAAAAGCGAGCCCGCAATAACCCCAGCTGTTAGACTTCGGCCTCCCAAGAAATAACCGTCTGAGGTTGATTCATCAGCGTTGCGTACAGACCACCACGAGATGACTGCCACAAGAATTGTAAATGCTAAAAAGGAAATTATTGCCATAGGATTAAGTATTGATTTTTTTCACAAAAAGGTGCCTTAACATTTTTTTATAACGCCACTAAAGTAACACTTTAAACATTTTGAGGCGAAGCATTCAGGTTTAAAATCTGTCATAAATCCACAAATAAGCATTACTTTTTGATAAATCTTTGAAAATTAACCCTATTTTTTAATGCTATTACGTTATAGTCTTAATTACCTTATGCCGTCTTAGACTTTAATTTTTTAAATGTAAAAAATACGTTTAATGAAAGTTTTAGTATATTTGTACATTAAAGAAAAAGAGTATTAATTAGTACATTTAGGTTTTGCAAAACAACGTCATCGCACAATCGCCAGAGCAGGTTGCCCAAATTGGAAATTTTAAGGCCGAAGTAACTGTGAACTCACCGGGAAGGGTTAATCTTATAGGTGAGCATACCGATTACAATAATGGCTTTGTCATGCCTACAGCTATTGACAAATCAATTGTATTTTATCTGAAAAAAAACAAGTCTAAAAGCCAATGCAGTATTACCAGCCTTAATTTTGACAGTACCTATCAATTTGATTTAAGCAAACCTGATGAGCAGGGTGAAGAATGGACCCGCTATATTGTTGGGGTGACAGAAGAAATCAAAAAAAAAGGGCGTAACTTATCTGGTTTTGAATGCCTGATGTTTAGCAACTTACCTATGGGTGCCGGAATTAGTTCTTCTGCTGCTTTGGAGTGCGGTCTGGCTGAGGGGTTAAATGAGCTCTTTTCTTTAGACCTGAGTCCTCTTGAAATTGTTGAGCTTTCTCAAAAAGCCGAGCATAACTACGTAGGCACAATGTGCGGAATTATGGATCAGTTTGCTTCAGTAATGAGCAAAGAAAATCACGTAATTCAACTGGATTGCCAAAGCCTGGACTACATACTGGTTCCTTTCAACATAGAACCATATGCTTTACTGCTGCTAAACACAAATGTATCGCACAGCCTTTCGACCAGCGAATATAACGTACGTCGCAACGAATGTGAGCAGGGTGTAAAATTGCTGCAAAAATGGTACCCCAAGATAAATTCATTAAGAGATGTAAAATTGGAACAACTCGAAGCTCATAAAAGCGATTTTGCTCCTGTGATTTACAACCGTTGCTTGTATGTAATTGAAGAAAATGCCCGGGTGAATGCTGCAGCCGCTGCGTTGGAACGCAATGATCTGGAGAGTTTTGGGCAGCTTATGTACGGTTCGCACGATGGACTGCAACACAAATATGAAGTAAGTTGTAAAGAACTAGATTTTCTTACCGATTTTTCACGAAATTATCACGCTATTTTAGGCTGTAGAATGATGGGTGGTGGTTTTGGTGGCTGTACAATAAACCTCATTCATCAGGATTTTATTGAAGAATATATTGGTTTAGCCAAAAAAGCCTACAAAGAAGAATTTGATATCAATCTTACCGCTTTTAAAGCTATGCCGGCAGACGGTGGAAAAGTAATATAAACGCATCCGTTAAAACCTATTATTAAAACAAAACTGAATACCATGCTTGACTTTAATGATAATTCGCACAGAAGATATAATATCCTAACCGGAGAGTGGGTATTAGTTTCCCCACATCGCACCAAGCGACCCTGGCAAGGAAAGGAAGAAGATGTGGTTGTTGAAAAGCGCCCTTCATACGATCCTTCATGTTATTTATGCCCCGGAAATGAACGTGCCGGCGGTCATAAAAATGAGAATTACAACGAGCCATGGTCGTTTACAAATGACTTTGCTGCGCTTAAACGTGATGTCCCTGAAGAAAAATTTAAATCCGGTTTACTTAAGGCAGAATCAGAAAGCGGCACCTGCAAAGTAGTTTGCTTTTCTCCCGATCACTCCTTAACCCTTCCGGTAATGGAGGTTGCAGAAATCGAAAAAGTTGTAGCGTTGTGGCAGCGGGAATTCAGAG
This sequence comes from Leeuwenhoekiella sp., assembly GCA_002708845.1. Lineage (GTDB taxonomy): Bacteria > Bacteroidota > Bacteroidia > Flavobacteriales > Flavobacteriaceae > Leeuwenhoekiella. The sequence goes on along the minus strand of PAPI01000022.1, from coordinate 117,688 downwards.
AACTGGGTGCTAAAAAAGACATTAATCACGTTCAGATTTTTGAAAATAAAGGAGCCATAATGGGCTGTAGCAATCCGCATCCGCACGGGCAGATTTGGGCACAGCGCACCATTCCTCTTGAAGTAAGCAAAAAGTGTAAAAATCTTAGCGAGTATTATCATAACAATAAAACCAGTTTACTTAGCGACTATCTTAAAGAAGAATTACAGGCTCAGGAACGTATTGTAGTTGAAACCGAATATTTTGTAGCTTTAGTCCCATATTGGGCAGTATGGCCGTATGAGGTTATGATTATTCCACGCAATCAACATCGCAATATTTTGAGCCTTACCGAAGAAGAGCGTATGGATTATGCGAAAATTATTAATGCAGTAACCATAAAGTATGACAATCTGTTTAAGATTTCATTTCCGTACAGCTCAGGAATTCACCAGGCTCCTACAGATGGAAGAGATTGGGAAAGCTGGCATTTTCATATGTCATTTTACCCTCCTTTATTGCGTTCTGCCACAGTGAAGAAATTTATGGTGGGTTATGAAATGTTTGCAACACCTCAACGCGATATAACAGCAGAGATGGCTGCAGAAACTTTACGTAACTTGCCAGACACTCATTATAGTAAAACCTAAAATGGCACACAAAACCACCTTAAAAGCAATTGCAGAACATCTCAACCTCTCTATCTCAACCGTCTCCAAAGCGTTAGCAGATAGTCCTGAGATTAGTGATTCCACAAAACTGGTGGTTAAAACCGCTGCGCGTCAACTCAAGTATAGACCAAATGCGATGGCTCGAGGACTCAAAAGCAGCCGAACCAAAACCCTAGGAGTGGTAATCCCGAATATCATGCATAACTTTTTCGCTAAAGTTATAGTTGGTATGGAAGAAGAAGCCGCCAAAAACGGTTATTCGCTGGTAACCTGTATTTCAAACGAATCGCTTCAGAAAGAAAAGCAAAGTATAAATATGCTAAGTGATGTTTCGGTAGATGCGATCATCATCAGCTTAAGTTCAGAAACACAGCAAACGGAAGAACTGGAGCATTTAAATGATATTCTTTATTTCGACATTCCGCTGGTGCAATTTGACCGCATTCACGAAAACCTGAATTCGCATAGCGTTGTAATAAACGATTTTAAGGGTGCCTATGATTCTGTTATGCACTTACACAAAACGGGTTGCAAAAACATCGCGCTGCTTTCTATACTCTCAGACACTTCTGTAGGAAAGAAACGTGCGCAGGGTTACGAAGCTGCAATTCAAGAACTGGGTGCCGACTCTAAAATCATCAACACCAAACTGGAACATCTTGAGAAAGACCTCAGCGACTTTTTAGAGGAAAACGAATTAGATGGGATCGTCACCACCGATGAGTCAAGTGCCATTTATGCGATGAATGCCCTGCGCCTCAACAAACGGGCTGTACCCGAAGATGTAGGAGTTATAGGATTTACAGATGGAGCACTGGCCCGCAATTATTTCCCTGCGCTCACTACTGTAAAGCAACAGGCTGAAATAATAGGAAAGCGTACCATTCAACTTGCGATTGAAAGTATTGAGTCTAAAACAAAATTAGAGCCCGTTCAGGAAGTTATAGAAACCGAACTGGTGATACGCAACAGCACAAGCCCCGTTCAACAGAAATAGTATTCGCTATTGAATACCGCGTACCTTTTTCTCCCATTTCCAGGCCGAATCTAGGGCGTCTGCAAGTGTTAGCTGCGATTTCCAGCCCAGCTCCTTATTGGCTTTCTCGGTATCAGCATACGCGGCAACTACATCACCCTCTCTGCGATCTACAATTTTATAGCGAAGTTTAACCCCGGAGACTTTTTCAAAAGTCTCTATTACTTCTAAAACCGTACTTCCGGTACCGGTGCCTAAGTTAAACACCTCATAATTAGATTTATTCTTACCCTCTATCAAGCGGGTTAAGGCCATTACGTGGGCCTGAGCAAGATCTACCACGTGAATGTAATCGCGTACACAGGTGCCATCTCGCGTAGGATAATCATTGCCAAAAACAGAAAGTTCTTCACGTAAACCGGCTGCGGTTTGCGTGATAAAAGGAACCAGGTTCTGGGGCACTCCCAGTGGCAACTCCCCTATTTCGGTGCTTTGATGCGCTCCTATGGGGTTAAAGTAGCGTAGGGCTATTGCCTTAAAATTCTCAAATTTATGAGCTGTATCTCTAATGATTTCCTCCCCTATCTGTTTGGTATTACCATAAGGAGATTCTGCTGGTTTTACAGGTGCATTTTCGGTAATGGGCAATTCGTCTGCCTGGCCGTAGACGGTACATGACGAACTAAATATAAAACTGGCTTCGGTCTTTGCGGTCAACTCCTGAAGTAAATACACCAGTGAACTCAAGTTGTTTTCGTAATACAATAAGGGTTTGTGCACACTTTCGCCTACAGCTTTTGAAGCCGCAAAATGAATAACCCCTTCAATATCTGCATGTTTCTTAAAAAAGGCAGAAACGGCATTGCGGTCTCTAAGGTCAAGCTTTTCAAACTCAGGCCGTGTAGAAGTGATAGCTTCAATACCCTCTAAAACAGATTCTGAAGCATTAGAAAGATCATCGATGATGACCACTTCATAACCTGCATTTTGCAATTCTACCACGGTGTGAGACCCAATAAACCCGAGTCCTCCAGTAACCAATATCTTCATGTATTTTAAAACTTTATCTGTTTGAAATCTAATTTTAAGAGGTCCCTAAAATTCTGAATAATTATTTTCTACCGAAAGCTTTTCTAAAGCCTTATCAATATCAAAGCCTTTTAGCGAATCTATTATCATATCGGGACCGTAAGCATACGCACCTAAATCTTTCTGTTTTGACACGCCTGAAAGGGTCAAAATAGTTTTATAACCCATTTGAATGGAGCCCAGAATATCGGTATCCATCGTATCACCAATAACGATAGTTTGATCTGTGGTTAATCCAAGCTTTTTGCGCGCGGCACGCATCATAACGGGACTGGGTTTACCAACAGAAAAAGCTTTACGGCCGCTCGCCTCTTCAATCATTTTTACAATAGCTTTGATACCTAAATTAGCCCAGCCTTTTTTCATAGGTGAGGGATCCAGATTTGTAGCTATCAATTTGGCTCCGCCCAGAATCATATCTACCGCATTGTTTGCCATCTCAAGTGTAAAGTTTCGGCCTTCGCCTACCACGACATAATCAGGATCCTGAGTTACAAGACTGTAACCATGCTGGTGCAGGCTGCTCAACAAACCACCTTCACCTAAAACGTAAGCGGTACCGTTAGGTTTTGTAAAACCCAAAAACCAGGCTGTAGCCATTGCACTGGTGTATACATTATCTTCTGTTATTTTAATTCCCATGGGCTTTAATTTATTCACAACATCGATAGGACTGCGCTGACTGTTGTTAGTCATAAACAAGAAGGGAATATCGCGGTCCTGTAATGTCTTAATAAATGTGTCTGCACCCGGAATTAAATCGTTACCACTGTAGATAACTCCGTCCATGTCAATTAAAAAGCCTTTGTCCATAATGGTTTTGTTTTAAGCGTAAAATTAACGTTTAAATTCTAAAATAGCCCCTGTAGCCTGTAATTTTTAGGCAGGAAACTCCCGGTCATAAAAATGAGTTGCATCGTAGAGGAGCTCGTTCAATTTCTCATTCTCTTGCTCTACGCGACGCTCATCCCAATCCAGATAATTCACAAAATCTTCAATGGCCAGATCGCGATATACATTTACCGTTTTGATATCAAAATAAAGTCGGCCGGTGCGGCGTACAAAAAAATCGGCCAGGCTGTTTGTCATCTCAAAATTAACAGAATACCAAAGCTCTGCGCGTACCAGGCGTTCATTAACATCCTGATTTCTAAAATAGTTGATTTTGTTTTTAATAATATCGGCCTGCTTCCCATAAGTTGAAGTGAGATACCAGGCCTTGTATTCCGCTTTATCAATCTTAAGATATTCCAGAGCTGCTTCCAGCTCTTTACGGTAGGTTTCAACCTCCTTGGTGTTACGCATTGCGTGCGAGGTAAGGGCAATATGCTCGGTACGCGATTCTTCAAACTGCTCTGCATAATCGTCTTTAAGCCGCTTCAACACGGTTTCATTTACCCGTTGCGCCATTTTGCGGTAACCGGTTAGTTTTCCGCCTGCAATAGAAATCAAACCGCTTTGGCTCTCAAAAATCTCATCTTTTCGCGAAAGCTCAGAAGGATCTTTTTCATCCTCGTGAATCAAAGGTCGGAGTCCGGCCCAGCTCGATTCAATATCTTCTTCCGTCAGATTGATATCGGGAAAAGTCGCATTTACGGCATCAAGTAAATAATGAATGTCATCTTTTGTGGCAACTACCCGATCCAGATCGCCGGAATAATTAGTATCAGTGGTACCCACGTAAGTAACTCTTCCGCGCGGGATGGCAAAAATCATACGCCCATCTGGTACATCGAAGTATAGGGATTGATGCACCGGTAATTTTTTACGCTCAAAAACCAGATGCACCCCTTTGGTTAAGTGCAAATGCTTATTATTCATCGACTCGTCTTTGGCTCGAAGCTTATCAACCCAGGGGCCGGCAGCCGAAACAAAGGTGCGGGACTCAATTTCAAATACGCTTCCTGAGTTGTGATCCCGGCATTTTACCGCTGTGATGCGACCCTTGTAATCGTACACAAAATCGCTCATCTCACAATAGTTGAGGCAAATGGCCCCAAAACCGGCCGCTTTCTTAAGCAATTCGATTGTAAGACGGGCATCGTCGGTTCGGTATTCCGCATAAAAACCACCTCCCAGCACTTTGTTTTCATCCAGAATGGGCTCACGTTTTAAAGTTTCTTCTTTTGAAAGCATTTGACGCTTATCGTCTCCTTCTACATTCGCTAACAAGTCATAAACTTTTAACCCAATTGATGTCAAAAATTTACCGTACTGCCCACCTTCGATTAGAGGCAAGAGCATTTTTTCGGGTACCACCAGATGTGGTGCCAATTTGTGTACAATCGCACGCTCAGTCCCGCTTTCTTTAACCAACCCTATTTCCATCTGTTTGAGATAGCGAAGCCCACCGTGAACTAATTTGGTACTCTTATTACTAGTTCCGCTGGCGAAGTCATTTTTCTCAACCAGACACACACTCATTCCACGGGTAATGGCATCCAGCGCGATACCTGCTCCGGTAACCCCGCCACCAATAATGACGAGATCAAATTTTTTCTTTTTGGCTTTCTTAATGTAGCGCTTACGGTCTACAATACTGAAACGCAGTGGGCGCTTTTCTTTCACCAGACTTTCGGCATAACCCGATCGAGTACGTAAAACAGCGAGCTCCCAACCTTCCTTTTTGTGATTGCGTTCCCTGATGCCCATTTCAGGCTTAAAGATGTGATCAATTTTTCGGAGGGAGGCGATGTCACTCTGCAACCAGACCCCTGCTTTGATACCTGCCAACAGTGCAGCTCCCAGCGCGGTTACTTCCAGCATTTGGGGTCGGTCTACTTCGGCATCTAAAATATCTGACTGAAATTGCATCAGATAATCATTGGCGCAGGCACCACCATCTACTTTCAGGCTTTTTATTTGATTACCACTGTCTTCAGTCATAGCTGTGATCAGGTCATCTACCTGATAGGCCAAAGCTTCAATGGTAGCTTTAACGAGTTCATTTCGCCCGGTGTTAAAAGTCAATCCCTGAATACTTCCTTTGGCGTTTCCATCCCAATAAGGTGCGCCCAAACCATTAAATGCAGGTACCAGATACAAATCTTTGAGCGGGGGAATGCTTTTACAGATTTTACTGGTTTCGGCAGCATTGTCAATCAGTTTGAGTGAATCACGAAGCCATTGTACCGAAGCTCCACCTACAAAAACACTTCCCTCAAGCGCGTACTTCGGTTTCTTATCTTCAAGGGTACAGCATAAGGTGGTGATGAGACCGTTTTTAGAAAATGAAGGCTTTTTACCCGTATTCAGCAGCATAAAGCAACCGGTACCGTAGGTGTTTTTGGCCATCCCAGACTTATATCCACCCTGTCCAAACAAAGCTGCCTGTTGATCACCGGCCACCCCGTAAATGGGATAGGTATGACCATCGTGCGTTATACTTCCAAAATCTGAAGAAGAAGGTTGAACTTTGGGCAACATCGATTTCGGAATTTCCAGAATCTCGAGCAGTTCATCATCCCATTTTAATTTCCTGATGTTATACAACATCGTACGGCTCGCATTGGTATGATCGGTAAGGTGTTGACCGGTGAACTTGTAAATCAGCCAGGTATCTATGGTACCAAAGAGCAAATGACCGGCTTCGGCCTTTTCCCTAGCGCCTTCAACATTATCTAAAATCCATTTTATTTTGGTGGCCGAAAAATAACTATCAATGACCAGCCCTGTATTTTTTGAAATATAGCGTTCCAAATCACGCTCGCGCAGACCTTCACAGATGGGCTCGGTGCGCTTATCCAACCATACAATCGCATTATAGACCGGCTCGCCGGTATGTTTATCCCAAACTACAGTGGTTTCCCGCTGGTTAGTAATTCCTATAGCTTTAATCGCATCTGGCTCTATCCCTGCTTCGGCAATCACCTGCTCAAAAGCTGCTTTTTGATCTTCATAAATTTCCTGAGGGTCGTGCTCAACCCAACCCGATTGCGGATAATGCTGGGTGAGTTCTTTTTGGGATACCTGAACAATAACTCCCTGCTCATCAAAAAGTATTGCGCGGGTACTGGTGGTTCCCTGATCAAATGCGATTATATAGGATTTACTCATAACTAAAGGTATAACGTATATCGTGCTCGTAGCGTTGAGATGGTTTTAATACCGTGGTAGGAAAATGCTCGTGATTAGGCGTGTCAGGAAAATGCTGAGGCTCCAGACACAGACCGGGACAATTCCCCGGAATCTCCCCGTGTTTTCCTTTGAAATCGGTGATGCCGTTGGCGCTATAAAACTGAATTCCCGGTTGGGTACAGTACACGTACATTTTCAATTTGCCATCTGGCGCAATCAGCTGTGCTGCGGGTGCGTCATCCCTGTTTTCGTTCAAAACAAAATTGTGATCAAATCCTCCCTCCATTGCCGCGATCACATTTTCTAACTTAACCGGATTTCGTAAATCTAAAGGACTGTCTGCAACCGGTCTTAGTTCACCGGACGGTACATTTGATTCGGTTTTAGGAAGGTAATGCCCGGCGTGAATTTGCAGGCTGTGATTTTTAATGTTATTTCCGCTCGCTGCATCCATATTAAAATACTCGTGACGGGTAAGATTTACAATAGTCTCCTTATCTGTAGTGGCTTCATAGCGCATCGCGAGCGTGTTATCATCTTCAAGCTTCACGTAGAATTTGACTTCCAGATTTCCGGGAAAGCCTTCTTCCCCATCGGGACTGGTATAGGTAAAAAGCACGGCATCTCCCAGATCAGTCACCGACCACACTTTTTTACCAAAAGATTCAAAACCCCCGTGAAGCTGGTTATTACCTTCATTTGCCGAAAGCTGTACTTTCTTGCCTTCGAGTGTTACCTGAGCATTTTCAATACGGTTGGCATTTCGGCCAACTAACTGACCTATAAAATAATTATCATCTTCATAAGACTCGAGGTCTTCGTAGCCCAAAACCACATCTGTCGTGCTAGCACCTGTGGGAACAATAAGACGTTGCAGAATTGCTCCATAGGTTAAAAAATGGGCTTCCATACCCGATTTATTTTTAAGTTTTACGGTATAAACGGCCTGGCCGTCGCGCGTTTCGGAAAAAGGTTGGATAGTAATCAAAAGAATAACGTTTTAAACCCTAAATATAGAAAATACATTTGCCAAACGCTTTCATCAAAATCATCAAGTTTCAAACATACCGGCATTTTTTAAGGCACTGGTAAGCGTTAGCTCACTTAAAAAACCTAAAGACCTGCTTTTTCGTAACTATTGGCAGGAGCATAAGCATCCTTCTATTTTTATTAACATGAAAGTTAAACCAACAAGCTTATCTTGGCAACGCCAAAAATCGCAACGATCTATGCCTATGCATTTGAAATGGATGATTGTACTTCTATTGCTTTGCTTTTCGGGTTTCGCTCAAAAAAAATCGATTGACAAATTACTTGATACCTATAACACACGTAGTGTTCCCTATATTTCGGTTGAAGAACTGCGTATGAATCAGGATGATTATATCATTCTTGATTCCCGTAAGCAGGAAGAGTATGACGTAAGCCATCTGCCAAATGCGATATGGGTTGGAGATCATTTTGATGAAAACCTGCTCACTCCTATTTCCAAAACAAACAAAAAGATTGTGGTCTATTGCAGCGTGGGAGTACGCAGTGAAGATTTTGGAGAAAAACTTCAAAACAGAACATCAAAATCTGTATCGAATCTTTACGGTGGCATCTTTGCATGGAAGGATGCCGGGTTTCCAATTCTGGATGCTGAGAACCGTCCTACTCAGCGTGTGCATACTTTTTCAAAAAATTGGCAGGATTATTTAAAAACCGGGATTGCGGTTTATTAATTTTGATTACTTAATCTAAAATGAGCAATGGGTTTATTAAGCAAAAAAGACACCGACGAAGAAAAAGACTTCGAGACCGAATTTCATTTCCCTACTTCAGATAAAGCACTTATCATTTTTACCCGAAATCCCGAACTGGGCAAGGTAAAAACACGCCTGGCCAAAGGTGTGGGGGATGAATCTGCTTTAGAAATTTATAAATTTTTACTCCAACATACGGTAAGCATTACCGAAGGTCTATCTGCGGATAAGCAGGTTTTTTATTCTGAAAAAATACGGACAAATGACCTGTGGGATCCCGAAATTTTTGACAAAAAACTTCAATTTGGCCCTGATCTGGGAGACCGCATGATACACGCTTTTGGAGAAGCTTTTAGAAGTGGTTATAAAAAAGCCATCATAATCGGCAGCGATATGTATGACCTGTCGCAAAAAGACATTGAGCAGGCATTTGCTGCTCTTGACGAATTTGACTTTGTCGTAGGCCCTGCGCAAGACGGCGGCTATTACCTGCTGGGAATGACCTTTCTAAAACCCGAACTTTTTCAGAATAAAGACTGGGGTACCGAAACGGTTCTGGAGGCAACTCTTGCCGATTTAAATGCGGAATCCTTTAAATTGCTACAAACCCGTAATGATGTAGATTATTACGAAGACATTGAAGGGAATGCAGCATTTTTCCCATTTTTACCAAAACATTTGAAAGACAATTCATGAAAAAATACATCGAAGAATCAGCAGGATTTTTAAAAGAGCGCGGCTTTGAAGCCCCTGAAATCGGTATCATCTTAGGAACCGGCCTCGGGCAATTTGTAGATAAAGTCGAAGTCATCAGCTCGGTGAGCTATAATCACATCCCCAATTTCCCAACGGCAACTGTAGAATTTCATACCGGAAAACTCATTTACGGCACGCTGGGCGGTAAAAAAGTCATTGTGATGCAGGGGCGTTTTCACATCTATGAAGGCTATACCTTGCAGGACGTAAGCTACCCCGTACGTGTAATGAATGAACTCGGGATCAAAAAGCTTCTCATCAGTAATGCAGCAGGTGCCATAAATCTCAACTTTAAGAAAGGGGAAATTATGCTCATTGACGATCACATCAATTTACAGGGCGGTTCGCCATTGGCTTTTAAAGGTGTGGGACTTCTGGGAACCCGATTTACCGATATGAGCGCGCCTTATGATGCCGAAATGGCAAAAATTTTGAAGCAAATCGCAGCCGAAAATAACATTACCCTGCACGAGGGCGTGTATGCCTCGGTGGTGGGACCTCAGCTCGAGACCCGGGCAGAATACCGCTATCTAAAGATTATAGGTACAGACACCGTGGGGATGAGTACTGTTCCTGAAGTTATCGTCGCAAACCACCTGGATCTACCGGTCACTGCAGTTTCGGTAATTACTGATGAATGTGATCCCGACAATTTAGAGCCTGTAAACATTCAGGATATTATGGATGCTGCTGCTAAAGCTGAACCAGATATGGTTACGCTGTTCACTAAACTTATCGAAAAATTATAATCCGCAAAGCGGAAGCTATTCCGCTAAAATCAAAATAAACACGTAAACCCTCGCTGGTTTATCCTTGAGGGTTTTATTTTTTATAAGGTTTTTAAAACCGAAGGTGTACAAATACCGTAACTACTGTGTAGTTATGTAACTCAATAACTCAAAAATCAAGATTACAATGGCAGCTAACAATTATTACGATCCCGCAGACCTGAGAAAATTTGGTAAAATCACTGAATGGAGCGAAGAACTCGGAACAAAATTTTTTGATTACTACGGTAAAGTATTTGAAGAAGGTGCACTTACTGCACGTGAAAAAGCACTTATCGCACTTGCCGTTGCACACACCGAGCAATGCCCCTATTGCATTGATGCCTACACCAAAGACACGCTGCAACGCGGGGTAACCAAAGAACAAATGATGGAAGCCATTCACGTTGGAGCCGCAATTAAAAGCGGCGCTACATTGGTACACGGCACCATGATGATGAATAAGGTGAATAAGCTAGAAATGTAGGTGTTAAGACCACTTTTTATCAGTTTAATGTTATATTAGTCACCGCTAGAAAAAGAACTATTTATGCCTGAAACAAAAACGCAAACAAAAAAATCTCTTCATAAACGCCACGATGATCTCGCTCAGGCCAACAAACAGCTTGAGATTTTATCGGGTGGTATTTTTGCCGATGGTGAACTTCCTACGTTTGCAAAAAAAATAAAAGAGACTGGTCAGTTTCCTTTACGTCCCAAGAAGCTCGAAATTTTACAGATCAATGTGGGCTATATGTGCAATCAGGTGTGTGAACACTGCCACGTAGATGCCGGACCAGATCGTAAGGAGATAATGACCTGGGAAACGATGGAGCAATGCCTGGAGGTTATCAAAAATACCGGAGCACATACGCTTGACTTAACTGGTGGAGCGCCGGAGATGAATCCCAATTTCAGAAGGTTTGTTGAAGAAGCAAGCAAAGCCGGAATTAAAGATTTTATCGTTCGCAGTAACCTCACAATAATCAGAGCCAATAAAAAGTATTACGATTTACCGGAGTTTTTCAAAAAACACAAAGTACACGTAGTAAGCTCTATGCCGCACTGGACGCGTGGTAAAACCGATAAGCAACGAGGTGAAGGTGTTTTTGACAAGTCTATCAAAGCCTTACAGGAACTCAATGCTGTAGGATACGGAATGCCCGATAGCGATTTACGTTTAGACCTGGTTTATAATCCTAATGGTGCGTACCTGCCTTCTGATCAGGCCGGGATGGAAAAAGATTTCAAAAAAGCCTTGATGGAAGATTTTGGCATTCAGTTTCACAACTTGTTTGCAATTACCAATCTGCCTATTGCACGCTTTCTTGATTACCTCATCGCTTCCGAAAATTATGAAGATTATATGTATCAGCTTGTAGAGGCTTACAATCCTGCTGCTGTTGCTAATGTGATGTGTACCAATACCATTTCCATAAGTTGGGATGGCTGGTTGTATGATTGCGATTTTAACCAGATGCTCGACTTAAAAGTCAATAGTAAGGTAAAGCATATTTCTGATTACAACGAAGATTTATTAAACGACCGCAATATCATTATTTCTCAGCATTGCTACGGCTGTACTGCCGGTGCAGGAAGTAGCTGTCAGGGAGCTGTTGCTTAACAAAAAAGAATAGCATTACTGCAAAAACAGCCATACTCGTATTTGCGCGCTCGGCGCAGCAAGATGCAAAGCATAAACGCTTTCGCAACGCGGTATCTGTTTTTGAAACCCTCAACGCGCAGATTCTTAAAACGGTAAAACAAACCGAACTTGAATATTTTGTGTATTCAGAAGATGAACAGCGAGGCTCAACATTTGGCGAAAGGTTTACAAATGCGATACAGGACATTTACAATCTGGGCTTTGAACAAATCATCAGTGTAGGTAATGACACGCCGCATTTAACCAAAGATCATTTCGCAAAAGCGGAAGAAAAACTAAAAACCTGTCCGCTGGTTCTGGGACCTTCTCAGGACGGTGGTTTTTACCTGATGGGGTTGAAAAAATCCCATTTCAATCCGGTTTCGTTTTTAAAATTACCCTGGCAAACCAGCACACTTACGGCGAGCATTGTCAGACTGGTACAGGCGAAAAAAATAGAAGCGCTCTTTCTGGAAACGCTTCAGGATCTGGATTCTGCTGAAGACATTCAGCCGCTATTGAATAGCACCCAAAAGTTAAATTTTCAGCTTAGGACTCAATTAAAATCAGCTATCAAAATACACAAACCCATCGAAGCGGTTGAACGTGTATTTTTTAGTCAAAATTATTCCGGAGTTTTTTTCAACAAAGGCTCACCCGCAAGACTTTCCGCTTAACAAATAGCCAATGGCTATCCCATTTTACACGACTTTGGTTGTGCACTACTACTAACTTTATTTTATACAATGAAATACCTATACGTTGGGCTCATGCTCTTGCTTTGCGCATTTGCAAATGGCCAAACTACCATTACCGGCACGGTAACCACAGCGGTTGACGGCACCACTGTTCCTTTTGTAAATGTCATCGCAGTTGACACCAATGCAGCGACCATTACAGATGAAGACGGAAACTATCAAATTGAAGTACCTGAAACAGGATCTCAACTGCGTTTTTCTGCAATAGGATTTATTACCCAGACTGTCGCGATTAACAGGCAGTCGGTTATCAACGTCACATTGCAGGAATCTACCACAGACTTAGACGAAGTGGTCATCACGGCACTGGGTCTGGAGCGGGAAACCAAAGAACTGGGCTATGTGGTTCAAACCATTGAAGCCGAAGAAGTCTCAGAAGTAAAAGCACCCAACTTCTTAGACAATCTGGCTGGTAAATTGGCCGGAGTTACGGTCTCTCAGGGAGCCACGGGTGTGGGTTCTTCTTCAAAAATCACGATTCGTGGGGAAGCTTCATTTTCCAACAACAATCCGTTGTTTATTGTAGATGGAACGCCAATCAACAACAACACGGTTTTCAATAATACTAATGAGGCCGCTGCAGGCTTTCAGGAGATTGATTTTGGTAACGGAGCTATGGAAGTAAATCCGGACGATATCGCTTCAGTAAGTGTGTTAAAAGGTCCCAGTGCTGCTGCACTTTACGGGACGCGTGCATCTAACGGGGTTATCATTATTGAAACCAAAAACGGCAGCAAATCAAAAGGACTCGGCATCAGCATCAATACGTCGCTGTTTGTAGACACCCCTTTTAAGCTTCCTGAATTTCAAAATAAATACGGACAAGGAAACTCCGGCCAGTTTGAGTTTGTAGACGGTCTGGGTGGTGGTGTCAATGACCTCATCTCCTATTCCTGGGGACCGCGTCTGGATCAGGGTACCTTAATCGCGCAGTTTGACTCACCGGTTACTTTAGCTGACGGTACAGTGGTGCGCGGTGGTGATACCGCATTGTATAACAATCTTCCCATTACTCCGACTGCTTTTGATTCGCATCCCGATAATGTAAAAAACTTCTACGAGACCGGGGTTACCACGATAAATAATATCGCGATTGGCAGTGCTTTTGACAATGGCAATTACCGTCTTTCGTTTACCGATCTGCGTAGCGAATCGATCATTCCCGGAGTAAACCTCGACCGACAGACGGTTGCGGCAAAACTCAATTTTAAACCCACCGATAAAACCACCTTTAATGCTTCAATAAGCTACGTAAATTCGGGTAGTGACAACCGTCCTGCAAACGGATACGGTAGTGAGAACGCAAACTATACGCTGGTTGCCTGGGGACCGCGTTCCCTTGACATTAACAGTCTGCGTAATTACTGGCAGCCGGGATTAGAAGGCATACAACAGTACTCGTTTAACTACACCTATTTTGACAATCCGTTTTTCATTATGTATGAAAATCGCAATTCGTTTAACCGCGATCGCGTTTTTGGAAATATGTCAATCAAACACCAGTTTACACCCAATTTAAGTCTGGCGGTACGCACGGGTATGGATTACTCTAACGAAACCCGAAAGCTGCGTCGTTCTTTCAGTTCTAACCGCTTTAAAAACGGAGGCTATGCAGAACACGATGTCTTTTACCGCGAGATCAATACCGATTTCCTCCTGAATTACAACAAAATTCTGGGAGATGTTTCTTTAGATATTTCGCTGGGCGGAAACCGTCTTGATCAAAAAGCAAGTACCAAACAATCACAAACGGTCAACCTCGCGCAACCGGGAATTTTCAACCTCAACAACGCTGCATCGCCTATTGATGTATTTCAGTATGAAGCCAATAAACGCATCAATTCGTTCTACGGAATTGCTAAACTGGGCTACCGCGGCTTTCTGTTTCTGGATGTCACCGGGCGTAACGACTGGTCAAGTGCTTTAGCTACTCCATTTTCGGTAGACGGGACGTCGTTCTTTTATCCTTCGGCATCTGCCAGTTTTATTTTATCTGAAGTTGCGCAACTGCCGGAAGCTGTATCCTACGCTCAGTTACGGGCCAGTGTGGCTCAGGTAGGTAACGATACCCAGCCGTATCAAACCAGCGGCGCTTTTATTTCGCAGACCCCTTATAACGGGCAGCCTACCTTTAGCAATCAAAATTTCATCCCGAATGCCAACTTAAAACCGGAGCAAACTACGTCCTACGAAGTGGGTGCAGATATTCGGTTTTTAAAAGACCGTATTCGCCTGGATGCTACTTATTATAATGCCCTGACCCGGGATCAAATCATCTCTTTACCTATTGCGATTTCTTCTGGTTACAACCAGCAGGTGGTTAACGGTGGAGAAGTACGCACGCAGGGTGTTGAGCTTATTGCTGCATTTACCCCGGTGCTCACGTCAAATTTTAAATGGAATTCGATTTTTAATTTCAGCACCAGCACCTCGCGGGTAGAAAGCTTACCGCAAGCTGACGGAAGGCTGACTCTTGCTTTTAGCCGAATTTACGACAGTGCCAACCAGACGGTTTGGTTTCAAGTCGAAGAAGGCGGACGCATAGGAGATATTTACGGTACCGGATATCAAAAAACCGAAGACGGCCAGTTTATCCTTACCGATTCAGGAAGTTATATAGCGGATAACACGCTTAAAAAAATAGGCAACTATACACCAGATTTTATGCTGGGCTGGAATAACGACTTCACCTATAAAAACTGGAATCTCAATTTCTTATTAGATTGGAGACAAGGTGGCGAACTCGTTTCACGTACGCGTGCATTGGGAACCGTTGGCGGGCAACTTGCGGAGACTGCCAACCGCCCTGAAGAAGGGATTATTCCACAAGGTGTGGTCAATGTAGGAACTGCTGCAGATCCGCAATATGTACCAAATACCACTTCAGTTTCGGCAGAAACCTACTACCGTCAGTTTTACGATCGTAATCACGAAGAAAACAACGTGTATGACGCTTCGTTTTTAAAACTGCGCCAGTTTTCAGTCGGATATACCTTCAGCTTTAAAGATGGATTTTTAGGCCTTTCAAATGGTATGGATCTCAATCTGGCTTTGGTAGGTCGTAACCTTTTTGCCATTAGCGAAATACCACATTTTGATCCTGAGCAACTCGCCGTACAGGGCTCCGGTTTTGTAAGCGGCGTTGAAGATATGAGCTACGTAACAACCAGAAGCATCGGTCTTAAAGCAGGATTTAATTTCTAAGGCTTTAAGCCTGACTAAACGTTTAAAAAGATGAAAAACACGATATATAAAATACTGATTGCAACCTTGTTTATTGTTACGGGATGCACGACAGATTTTGAAGAACTAAATACAAATCCTAATGCACCCGTAAGCGTGCAACCGGGATTATTGCTTCGGCAGGTGATCTACGACTACGGCGAGCAAATGAGCTATGAAGGCTTTGCCGCGGGCGATTTACTCTCGCAGCACCGCACCGCTTTAGATTTTAACCTGTTTGACCGCCATGCGCTAAAGTCACCTCAGCTTGGTGGGAATCCGTGGCCCATTTTTTACACCAATCTTCGGGATAATGAACTGCTGCTGCAACAGGCTCAAAGCAACGAAACCTTTAAAGTTTATGAAGGTCCGGCTTTGATACTAAAAGCCTATATGACACAGGGGCTTACTGATCTTTTTGGAGATGTACCCTATTTTGAAGCTTTTAATGGTATTGACGGAACGGTGACAGCCGCCTACGATGCTCAGGAAGATATCTATCTTGCCGATGGCGGAATACTGGACAATCTAGACAAAGGTATTGCTGCATTGAATGCCTATGACGGAGCGGTAACTTTGGAGGGCGATTTGTTTTTTAACGGTAACCTGAGCAAATGGGTTCAACTTGCAAATTCCTTAAAACTGAAAGCCTTGATGCGCATTTCAGGTCAGGAGGATGTGGCTGCACAAATCGCTTCGATCTACACCGGCGGAAACTACATCAAAACCAATGCAGACAATGCAGTTTTTGACTTTACAGCTTCGGCACCTAATAGTTTTCGCTTTGCGCAATTACGGGCAGGAGATTTCAACAATTTTGTACTTTCTGAAACGATGGATGAAATCTTAACCGATTTAGATGATGATCGTATCGGCACATTTTTTAGACCGTTTGCAAATTCCAATTCGGGTGCATTTAATGGGTTAATCAACGGGATCAATGCTTCGCAAACTTCAATCGAACCTGCTAATTATTCACTGGCAGGAACCATTTTTCGGGAAAACACAGCACAGTTGGATGCCAACTTTATGACGGCCTGGGAAACCTATTTTCTCCTGGCTGAAGCCGCTCAAAAGCAATACATCAATGCAGATGCAGAAAGCCTGTACGATACCGGAGTAAATCTGGCTTTTGAATATTGGAGCACACCGCTACCCGCAGGTTATTTGACCGGTACTGCAGCATATAATGCAGCAGGCACCACGCCGCTGCAACAAATCATTACCCAAAAATGGATTTCCAATATCATAAACGGCTACGAAGGCTGGGTAGAATGGCGCAGAACGGGATTCCCGGAATTTAAGCCGGTAGCCGCAAGTTTAAATGACGGACTCATCCCGGTGCGTATGCCCTACCCCGCAGAGGAAGAAGCTTTAAATGCTGATAATTACCAGGCCGCAGCAACAGCCACAAATGGTAACAGTATCAACAGCCCGGTTTGGTGGGATAATTAATTAAAAAGAACGGTTTGAATATAGCAATCTGGCAATGGTGTTTGATAAGCGTATCAAGTTTGATACTCTTTTTCATTTCGCCATTGGCAAAAACCACAAGTGATTTTTTTAAGGCTACTCATCGTAAAAAAGCACCTAATGTGATAATGCTTACGGGAAGTCTAATCATCTCGTGGATTTTCGCCAAAAGTATTACCAACGCCGCAAATTTGGGGCTCGAGTTTGGTATTGTAGGCGGTGTAGCGTATGCCGCTTATTACCTTTCTTTTGCCATCGCCGGAATTCTTATCTACTCTATACGTACGCGTGGAGGCTATAAAAGCTTACACGAATTTTTCACATCGCGATTTGGCAAAAATGCCATGCGGGTATTTTCCATTTTAATTGCCATACGCCTTTTTAATGAAGTCTGGAGTAATACAATGGTTATAGGAAGCTACTTTGGCGATATGGGGAGTACACCGTATTACGCCTCTATTATTGTTTTCACGTTGCTCACACTGGCCTATTCACTAAAAGGGGGGATGAGCAGTTCTATTTTTACCGATGTGATTCAGATGGGACTGTTTGGCGTTTTGTTGTTTGTGGTTTTAGCGAGTATTTATTCGACTACAAATTTCACCGTTGAGCAAACGATAAACAGTGGTGTCTGGAGTTTTGATATGGGATTAAATCTGCTTTTTGCTGCATTCCTGCAGTCCTTCAGTTATCCCTTTCACGATCCCGTATTGACAGATCGGGCCTTTTTAAGTTCGCCAAAAGTCACACTGAAGAGCTTTCTTTTGGCCAGTGTTTTGGGCGGAGCTTGCATTGTACTTTTTAGTGTAATAGGTGTATACGCCCAGGCTATGGGAATGCAGGGCCAGGCAGCTGTAGAAGTGGGCAAAGCCTTTGGAACTGTTATTTTGCTGGTCATCAATTTTATTATGATCACCTCAGCGGCTTCTACCCTGGACTCTACTTTTTCATCCTTCTCAAAGTTGGCTGCCATCGATTTAAAGCTAGGCGAAAGCATTTCAGTTGGGAGATTAGCAATGTGCGTTCTGGTCGTTTTAGGAACTATTCCTGTATTTCTGGATGCTGAAATATTATCAGCAACCACTATCTCCGGAACTATGGTTATTGGCCTTACGCCTATTTTCTTTTTCTGGAAGTTACCCGCTCCTAAAATCAGTTTTTACCTGAGCATTTTCTGCGGAATCGCTTTTGGTTTTTTATTGGTTTTTGACCTGATTCCCAAATCCTGGATTTTAACCAACGGGCCTTATGCAGACTTGCTTTGGGTTAACATTTGGGGCATATTTTCATGTTTAATTTTATATATGATTCCGGCATGGATAAAACTGTGGTAAATCAGCTTGAGACAAACCAGGCTTCAAAGCATTCAAGTGGCAATATTCGCGTAAATCTGGGTTCGCTAAGCGGAAAAATTCTGCTTTTTGGTGGGGTGTACAGCAACCTACAAGCCCTTGAAAAGCTGAAGCAAATTGCAGAAGCACAAAATATACAGCCCGAAAACTGTATTTGCACCGGCGATATTGTGGGCTATTGCGCACAGCCGGAAGAAGTCGTGCAACTCTTTAAAATCTGGGGAGCCAAAAGTATTTTGGGCAATGTTGAAATACAGTTGCGGGATGGTGCCGAAGATTGCGGTTGCGACTTTAGAAAAGGATCGCGATGTGACGGTTTTTCGCAGATGTGGTTTCCGTATGCGCAGAGCAAGCTGAGTAAAAGTTCACTTGATTTTATAGCCACATTACCCAATCATATGGATTTCCGCTTTGCGGGAAAAGACATTACAGTAGTTCACGGGGATTATTTCAACGTTTCTGAATTTGTATACAAGTCGACCGACTGGCCAATCAAACAAGCCAATTTTGAAGCAACCGGTGCCGATGTGATTGTAGCAGGACATTGTGGATTGCCTTTTAATCAGGAAAAAGACGGTAAAACCTGGCTCAATCCGGGTGTAATCGGGATGCCGGCAAATGACGGTTCACCTCAGGTGTGGTATGCGATTTTAGAAGAGCAGAACGGAAGCTTTCAGTTTACCCATCACACAATGGAATACAATTACAAACTGGCAAATGCCAAGATGCAAAACGATTTTTTACCCCAGGAATATGCCCGAACCTTAATCACAGGAATTTGGGATAATACTGAAATTCTTCCGCCCTATGAAAGCGGACTACAGGGTTTTGGTATTCAATTGTAAAAAAATTAATTCGGGAGGTCTTTGGATACTCCCCTAAAACATCAATTTATGAGCTATTTAGAAACTACTAAAAATGTGTATCGCGATGCAGCTTTAACCCCAGATGTGGGATTGTGCTGCACCACAAACCCGATCTGGGAATTGCCGGGCTTAAAGATTCCCAAGATTATGCAGGAGATGAATTACGGCTGCGGAAGCACCGTAAACGCCCGCGATCTTACAAACAATCCGCGTATTTTATACGTAGGTGCCGGTGGCGGAATGGAGCTGCTGCAATTCGCTTATTTCTCGCGTCAAAAAGGGGGCGTTATTGGTGTAGATGTCGTGGATGAAATGCTGGAAGCTTCCCGTAAAAACTTCATCGAGGCCGAAGCTGTAAACCCCTGGTTTAAAAGTGAGTTTGTAGATCTTAAAAAAGGGGATGCTTTAAACCTTCCGGTTGAGGACAATAGTATTGATGTAGCAGCACAGAACTGTCTTTTCAATATTTTTAAAGCAGAAGATTTGAAGAAGGCGATTGCCGAGATGTACCGCGTATTAAAACCTCACGGAAGACTAGTGATGAGCGACCCTACCTGTGAGCAGGAAATGAATGAAACCTTGCGTGAAGACGAGCGTTTACGCGCGTTGTGTTTAAGCGGAAGCCTGCCCATCAAGGATTATGTAAAAGCATTAACCGATGCCGGTTTTGGTACGATTGAAATTCGTGCGCGCAAGCCCTATCGTATTCTCGACCCGAAAAACTACCCCACTGATGAACTCATCTATATCGAATCGATAGAGGTAGCCGCGATTAAAGACCCGATGCCCGAAGATGGTCCGTGTATTTTCACCGGAAAGGCTGCGATTTATTACGGTTCTGAAGATCATTTTGATGACAAAAAAGGACACGTTTTGGTCAAAAATCAGCCGCTGGCGGTGTGTGATAAAACTGCCGGAGCATTAGCTGCTCTGGGACGTGATGATATTTTCATTAGTGAGAGCACTTTTCACTATGACGGTGGTGGCTGTTGCTAAACGGCCTCCGGCTGCCAGCAGGTAGCAAAAAAAGAGCCCCGCATTGCGGGGCTTTTTTATTTGGATTTCAGTCTTACTTCAGCAACATAAACTGTCGCTCCTTACCACCGCCACTCATCATCAAAAATATATTGTTTTCATAAGTTCCGTTTGCGGGGAAGTATTTGGTATTTTTTTTATTATCCTGGATTTTGTTATAGGAAACTTCGCCATCCGGGCTATATTCAAAATCATATAAGGCTGTTGACTCAAAAAACCCTTTTGAAGCCTTGGTACGACCATCATTTTTTTCCGTTAGGCTTTTACCCGTATTTAATAAAACATGCAGGCTATCCTCTTTTATAAATGCATTATACGATGGAAAGGTTTCCCTTTTAAAAATACTTCTCCCCCATGCCAGTTCACCTTGAGCATTATATTTTAAAATAACAATGTCGTCATAATGATAGGTTGTGATCACTATGCCATAACCGGCATAAGTGGACGTAATATAAAACTCTTCAGCAAGTATATACGTATTTCCTTTACCATCCTTAAGAACGTGATCTATGTAAAAATTGCGAAGCTCCTGGTCTTTCTTATTTTCAGCGCGGTCTTCTCCATATAAATCCTGAAATACTTCAATAGGTAACGGACTCACCTTTTTACTCACCACTTCAAGACTGTTTTTATCAACCTCAAAGTTACAGCCCCCTTTAAGACGGGAAATATTCATTTCACTATAAAATCCCAACAAGAAAAGCTTGTCATCGGTTTCTGAAATACTCAATGATTGAATGTGCTCATTCTCGAGGCCTATCAGGGTTTCCTCCAATTTAGCTTCAGTTATTTTATTTAGAACAAACTCATAATTAGCCTCACCTTTCTTTTTGAAAGCCTTACCATCTTTAAAGAGTTTCCCTAATGCAAATACCGTTGCATCGTCATCAATAGAAATGTCATTAGGCTGAAAAAATCGTTCAGGGTGTTCCTGATAGGATTTACGATACACTAACTCTAAACTGGTGGCATCAAATACACGAACATAGTAAGAATTCAAATTGCGTTTGATATTGTCAGTAGAAATAACAAAATAATTACCTGAAGGTGAAATTGCTGCCCCGGTACCGCGCTTAGCCTTACCCGCAAACAAAGGTCTCTTTCCGTCGACCTCTGCTACAAACAATTGCTGTTTTGTACGGGTGCGTTCTTTAAGGTTGAAGCGGTAACAATTTACAATACGTTCTGATTTACTGGCTTCAAATACCGTGATGATTTTCATTTCATCACCTGCAAAGACATTATCAATGTATTCTTCCCTGCGATCTATTTCTACAATTTCTGAAAAGACACGGTTTTGATTTTCATCGAAAATCTCAAAAGCCAGATCACGCTTCCCCTGACGTACTAATCCCGTTTGATTGTCATCTGTGGTTTTCAAGGCAATTACCTCATAGGTATTGCTTTCATCTTCAAAAGGAGCACTCTCGGTAACATTAAGCGAAGAAGTATTTTCAGTTTGGGAAAAGCCAATATAAGTGGACAAAAGTAGTCCCACAAAGAGCATTTTTTTCATAGCAGGCGAAATCTTAAGATAAAGTTAATTTCCTGCAATAGTACTTAATTATTAGAAATATAGAAACAGTTAAAAATTAAGAGCTGAAATTGGTTAAGACCTTTTCATCCAAGCAGCTTTGATTTATTACGTGAAATATTATCATATTATGCTATTTTGAAAGTTTATAATTTAATTGTCACAACATGAAACGGAAATGGGCAAAGAGTGAAGAAAGCTATTTTGGCATTGGTATTTTCAGGCCAAAAACTGAAGAAAATGTCGGTTCTTTATGGAGAACTGCTTTTGTCTTTGGTGCTCAATTCATTTTTGTTATCGATTCCAAATATCAAAAGAAAAGCAGTGACGTGTTGAAGGTTTGGTCACGAATCCCATTATTTCAGTATCAAACAATTGAGGCTTTTCTGCAAACCGTTCCTTATAGCTGTAAGATAATAGGTGTTGAAATAGACGAAAAGGCTACTCCTATTCAAAATTTTGTTCATCCGCAAAGAGCAGTCTATTTACTTGGATCTGAAGATCACGGTTTAACCAAAGAGCTGAAAAATAAATGCAATGAAATGGTTCAGCTGCCTGGTGAAAGTTCGTTAAACGTAGCCGCTGCAGGAAGTATAGTTATTTTCGACAGAATTAATAAGTTAACTTAAACCCATTAAATAATAAAGCCCCGCATTGCGGGGCTTTATTATTTAGGCACGCTACAGAACTGAGCCGCGGCGTATTAAATTTAATTGCTTGTGGCGCGGCCACTACTTTCCGTTATAACCAAAGCGACGCAATTCACGTTCGCTGCTGCGCCAATTCTTATTGACTTTTACGTAGAGTTCCAGATGCACCTGCTTGCCGAAGAATATTTCGAGATCCTTACGGGCTTCAATACCCACCCGTTTTAAGGCGGCACCCTTATGACCGATGATGATCCCCTTCTGGCTGTCGCGCTCTACCATAATGATACTGCGCATGCGGATGATGTTATCTTCTTCAAAAAACTCTTCGGTGTCTATTTCTACAGAGTAGGGAATCTCCTTTTTGTAATGCATTAAAATCTTCTCGCGAATGATTTCGTTTACAAAAAAACGCTCGGGCTTGTCGGTAAGGGCGTCTTTAGGATAGAATGGCGGAGAAACCGGTAAGGCTTCAAGAATCCGATTGAATACCTCGGCTACTCCAAAATTTTCTAAGGCTGAAATCGCAAAAATCTCGGCATTGGGCACCTGCTCTTTCCAATGGGTACGGCTCGCTTCAAGCAGTTCTTCATTTCCTTTATCAATCTTGTTGATCAACAGCAAAACTGGAATATCGGTATTGCGTATTTTATTGAAGAAGGCTTCGTCTTTGAGTTCCTTTTCGCCCAATTCAACCATATAAATCAGTACATCTGCATCTTCAAAAGCCGACTTTACAAAGTCCATCATAGAAGCCTGCAGTTCGTAAGCCGGCTTGATAATCCCCGGCGTGTCGCTTAAAATTGCCTGAAAATTATCGCCGTTTACAATGCCCAAAATACGGTGTCGGGTAGTTTGTGCTTTTGAAGTGATTATTGATAAACGCTCACCTACCAGTGCATTCATCAGCGTAGATTTCCCTACGTTGGGATTACCAATGATGTTTACAAAACCTGCTTTGTGCGGCTGATTTTCTTGAGATTCGGGCTTAAGCGGATTGTTATTTTGAGATTCCAAGCGACTTCAATTTTAGTTTAGACCGCAAAGATACGGTTAAAAATCAGCGCATGGGATTTCCGCCTTCGCGGATTTAAAACCCCTACGTTTTCAGCAAAGCTGGAAAACACCTCCCCATAAAAATGGGAGGAGCTTATTAACGAAACGCGCTTCGCGCTATTGAAATAATAGTCGTCCGGTATAGGTTTCTTCGACTTCAACAACAGGCGGGCGGTTTACCGAGATAAGGTCGCCGGTACTGAGTACTTTTCCGCTCAGGGATTGAATGGGATTTACAATAACCTTGTTTGTAGCACGGTGGTATACTTCAAGATTTTGAATTTCAAGATCCTGACCTTCAAAACGAATGTCACCTTCTAAAAATTCGAGGTTGGCGTTTTCGGCTTTGCCGGAAAGGAAAAAATTGCTGAGTCCGTTTGCGGTGATGTTTAAATTGGTTACATCAAGTTGCAATCTGAAATCCCCGTCTTTATGATAAAAATCTTCTTCTTCCAGATCTTCGCTGGTTAGGGTAAGTGTAGGGAAAGCCAGCACACCCTCGCTTTGCACTTCATAGCCCGAGGCGTTACGGATTTCGGTAATGTTGGGAGTAGTTACCACAACCTTGCTGATGTTGTAGTCGCGTACGATATTACAGCCGTTATCATTAAATAGGGTGAGTACTCCGTCGTCTGATAGGGTAATTTCAATATCATTAACCAGATTTTCGCCAGTCTCCAACACTACTTTTTGCTCGGCACCCTGTTTTACGATGAGTTGGAGGCGTTCTTCCACAACAATTTTGGTAAAATTCGCTACCTCATATTCAATAGAAACGCGGTCACCTTCGGCCTGAAAACAATTAAGCCCTTTTTCTGAATCGCAGGAAATTATAAGAAGTATGCTAAATAGCAGGAAGCAGTTTTTCAAAGCCAATTTTTTAGAAAGGCTAAAAATACACAACTGCTGTGATTATTGTTATTGATATGGGTATTATTATTTAATACGGAACATCCATCCCAGACCCTTCCTTCAAAGGAAGGAGTTACTTCTCTTCCTCGCCTTCTGCCATAAAAATCTCACGGTTGAGTTTATCGCGACGTTCACGGGCCAGGCGCAGCACGGGATCGTATTTGGCATAGTCAGTTTTGCTGTACTTTTCAATGAAATCTTCGTAAAGTTTAAGCACAGCACGCCGGTCTTCGAAGTAATTATCGGCTACTATGGCTTTGGTGTATTCGGCGTTTTTGTTTTCCGGGTTTTCAGCTAAAGATCGGTTTACGTATTTCATGGCATTGGCCCAGTCCTTTTTCATCTCGTAGGTACGCGAAAGCGTGTAGTATTCTTCATCAAGCGGTAAATCTTTATATAAAATCGCAAACAGGCCGTGTGTTTCAGCCGCTTTCAAATCTTCTGTATGATTGTACAATTTAGCCAGTGTAAAGTGTAGGTATGCGTCTTCGGGCGAAAATTTTAAAGCTTCGAGGTATTGCTCGATTGCCAGTTTGTACATGCGATCTTTATAATATGAATTGCCCAATTTTTCATGAATGAATTGCGTACTCTGACCGAGTTCAATCAATTTTTCAAACCAGGTAATGGCTTCCTCATTCCAGCCTTTGTAATAATAACTTTGAGCCAGCGTACCGATGATTTCGACGTTTGTAGGATAGCTTTCCAAAGCTTTAAAGGCCAGCTTTTCGACCATTGCATACTCCTTGCGCTTTAAATAAAATACGGCGAGTTCGCCTAGAGCCTTTTGATGCGTGCTGTCTAATGCTACCGCTTGTTTGTAATCTGTTATATGAGGTACAAGTCTCTTTTCTGAGGTTATGGTAGAATCTGTTGCGTCTATTTTTATATTATGGGGCATCATTTCTTTGGCTCTGCCACGCTGGTAATAGAAATCCGGATTGGTAGTGTAGGCGTTTAGCAATTCGGTAAAAACCGAGTCGGCTTCCTTGAATTTACGTTTGGTAATAAGCAGTTTGCCGTATTCATTCATCGCGATAACCTCATCAGTTCCTGTTGCTGCCTGCGCATAAAAACTAAGGGCATCATCAAGAGTTCCTTTAGCCTGATGAGCGCGGGCGAGTTTTAAATAAACCGAAGCATTCTTTGCATCCAAATTGTCGTATTCGGCGATGGCTGCGCTGTAATTACCTACAGCATACAAACTGTCTGCAACGGCCAAAGCCGAAACAGATTGTGCTTCGGCCTGGCTGGCTAGTATTAATAAAATAAATAGATAAAGTTTATGCATTAAGTGTCATTGAGGTTTTACATCATAAATAATCGGCAAAGAAAACAAGGCTGCCATGGGCTTTCCTTTGTGTTTACCCGGTAGCATTTTAGGAAGGCTTTCCACCACCCGTTTAGTTTCAGCGGCAAGTGCCTTATCATAATCATTACGGATTACTACATCTTTAATTTGACCGTCTGTATCAATCAGGAAACTGGCCCAGATTTCATAACGCCCACGAACCTGCGAATTATTTACAATCTCGGGATTGAAATTTTGATTCACCCAGGCACCAACTGCTTCTTCAACGCAGGACCTGCGAATTTCCATATCTGCGTTGTCGCAAGAACCATAGTAGGGCGGTTCTGTTATGGAATTAAACTCAACCCGGTCTCTACCCAAATCATCAAAGTCAAAAGAATGATTGGGATCACCCGCTTTGATGGAAGGTTTAAAAGCTTTATTGGTAACCAGTTCATTTAAAGTTTTCAAATGAGCCTGCTCTTCCTGAGTCAATTCTGATTTTGCTGCTAAAGTTGCTTCAAGATTGGCTACTTTTTCTTCAAAAGAAAGCTGAGCAATATTGTTATTCTTGTTATCTGAAGAACACGAAGCAAAAACGACAAATACTAAGAGTAAATAAATATGCTTTTTCATAATGTGAATTTCAAATGATTACTGCACCTGAAATACAATAGGAAGCGAATACAGCACATTTACAGCTTCTCCACCTTGTTTACCCGGAGTCATATCAGGTAATTGACTTACCACACGTATAGCCTCCTCTTCTAATTTTGGATGTGGTCCACGTACACCGATATCTGTTACTTTACCCTGTTCATCAATTTTAAAGCGTACATAAATACGGTTTACACCTTTAAGTCCTAATTCTTTGCCCAGATCGGTATTGAAATTTCTATTGACGAATTGCGAAACCTGTTGAGACATGCACATTTTTTTCTCCTCATAGCCACTTAAAGACTCACATCCGGGAAAAGTAGGCACCTCATCAACAACGGCAAAAGGCACATCATTAAGCACTTCCTGACTTTGGGTTTCGACTACTTCAATAATTTCTACAGCATCTCCTACGGGAGCTTCATTAAGTGGTATGGCCTCGTCTAAGCCTTCTACAACTTCAACCACTTCGATCTTAGATTTATATTGGGCTTCAAGCTCTTCTAAAGAATTTAATTCTTCGGGGGTAATGTGCTCTTTAGCATCGAGAGTTGCCCGCAAATCCCGAATTTGCTCTTCAAGACTAAGCGAAGTCTGATTTTCTGCCAGTCCGTTATCATCAGTACAACCTACATAGGTTAAAATACCGGCGATTAGCGGAAGTAGCAGCAGATACTTCCATTTTGCACCGTTTCTTGATTGTTTTTGTAACATAACTATTCGTTTTTTGATTAATGAATGATTGAAAAATGTATTGATAAAAGAAATCTCCTGTGTACCAAAAGCAGTATTGAGCAATTGATTGTAATACGATTTCTTTTCGGTCTTTTTAGTAGCCTGAGCATCGGCAATAAACTCGTGCAGCTCAGCAACTTTATTCTGATAGATGTATACCAGCGGATTAAACCAGAACACCACGCGCAGCACTTCAAAGATGAACAGATCTACCCCATGTTTATGCTTCAAATGCACTTCTTCGTGCGCCAAAATGTGTGCTCTAGCTTCCGCAGAAATTTTATCTCCTAAGAAAATGGTATTCAAAAAGGTAAATGCTGCATCGCTATTTGGGATGGTAATGATGTTGCCATCAGTTTGTCTTTTAAATCGGAAATACCGCTTTACTTCCAGATATTTTCGAAATAACATTCCGGTGCTGAAGAAAACGCCGGCTGCATAAATAAGCCAGTATATACTCCAGTCTGTTTGTGTCTCAGGAGTAACAGAGGTTGTCTCAGGAGCCGCAGCGTTGATCACCACTTCAGGCAGAAACGTGATGTTTTCGCGTAACGGAATTTGATTTTGAAAAAGTTCAAACTGCATAAATGGCAAGGCGAAAGCAACCAGCGCACTACCTATTAAATAAGCCCGGTTGACATTGAAAAAAGTCTCTTTCCGCAACCAAAACTGGTACACAGCCAGAAACAAGGCCTGAATCACAAAAACTTCGAGTAGATACCGTACCATAATTAATCGTCTTTTTTATTGATTTCTTTTAAAATAGATTCGAGTTCGCTGGCGCTCATTTCTTTTTTCTTGACGAAAAAGGAAACCATACTTTTAAAACTCCCGTTAAAGTAATCGTTGACCATTTTTGACATAGAAGCACTGCTGTAGTCTGACTTGGCTACGAGTGGAAAGTAAATATGCCCCCTACCCTGTTTCTTGTAACCTACAAATTCTTTGGTTTCCAATATACGTACGATGGTTGATACGGTGTTATAGGCCGGTTTGGGCTCGGGCATCTCCTCTAAGATTGTAGCTACATTGCCTTCTCCCAGATCCCACAGGATCTGCATAATTTCTTCTTCTGCTTTGGTAAGTTGTTTCATAATTTCTAACTAGTTAGGGATTAGTTTTTTTGTTCCTGAACACTTCAAATATAACTAAATAATTAGTTTAACTAACCATTTAGTTTAAAAAATTTGAAAAAAAATCGTTTAAGACCTTAAAATAGTACAAAAAAATGAAATATAACCGCTTTGATTATAGGCGTTTAGGCAGAAACCGAGATGCTCACCACATAGCCTTCAGAATTGCGCACGTTGAAGACGGTTCCGTCCTCAAAAAGTAGATATTGCCCTTTTATACCTTTGAGTACTCCCTGGTATTCGGGCGTTTTTTCAAGGTTAAGGCTTTTCAGTTTTGTAGGGTATTGCAAAACCGGGAACTCTATATTGGTCTCTGAGTTGCTGGCAATAAAGTACTCAAGTGCTTCTTGAGGGATGTATTGCTTTAACGTGTCGCGAGTTGCAACCAGATCTTCATCTTCGATTTCGTTTTTAAGCATCTTACGCCAGTTTGTTTTATCTGCAATATGATCTTTTAAAGCAACTTCGGTAATGCCTGCAAGATAGCGGTTAGGCACTTCAACAATCTCAATCGCCTCGTGTGCACCCTGGTCAATCCATCGGGTAGGCACCTGCGTTTTACGGGTCACCCCTACTTTAATGTTACTGGAATTCGCGAGATATACAATATGCGGCTGCAATTGTACTTTTTTCTCATACTCCAGATCGCGATCTTCCTCATCCAGATGCGCTTTGCTGAGTTCAGGTTTCATTATCCAATCTGCAGCCTGAGGAACCTTATAAAAGTCTTCATAACAATAGCCTTGGCGGTAGATTTTTTTATTCTTACCGCAGGCCAGGCATTGGTATTTTAAAAACTCAATACGCAATTCTTTGTCCAAAAGCTGATTAACGTGAATAAAATCATCTTCAAATACAAGATAGTATTGCACAGGATGATCTAGCTCGGTTTGCATCTTGGTAAGTACGCCCTGGTATTGCATAAATTTGAGTGATGTTGGAGATTTCAGTTAAAAAAAAGCTAATTTTAAACGCTCTTTTTTGTCGATTTTAGAATTAAAAGCTCAAATATACTAACAAAATGCCGATACCCTTAGTCAATTCCATTGCCAGCTGGTTCCTAAAAAAACGGATTCACCAGATGGAGTTGTTTTTGAAGTATCCACACGATGTACAGCACGAGTTGCTGCACAAGCTCATTCAAAAAGCTAGAAATACAGAGATCGGCAAAAAATATGGGTTTAAAGAAATACGTTCCTATCGGGATTTTGCAGACCGCGTACCGGTTACCAATTATGAACAGGTAAGCGATATGATTGAGCGTGGCCGCCAGGGTGAAAGTAACATCTTCTGGCCCTCTTCTGTAAAACTTTTTGCCCAGAGCAGCGGTACGACTAACGCAAAAAGTAAATACATCCCGGTGAGTCCAGAGTCTCTCGAAGATTGCCATTATGCTGCCAGTAAAGATTTACTCTGTGTATACTTAAATAACAATCCCGATTCTCAATTATTCACAGGGAAAAGTCTACGTTTGGGCGGCAGTAAACGCCTGTACGAGAGCAATGGTACTTCTTACGGGGATCTTTCGGCTATCTTAATTGATAATATGCCTTTTTGGGCAGAATTCAGCAGTACACCCGGTAACGAAGTGTCGCTGATGAGTGATTGGGAGGTTAAGATGAAAGCCATCGTGCAAGAAACCATTCAGGAAAAAGTGACCAGCCTGGCCGGTGTTCCCTCCTGGATGTTGGTTTTGCTTAATAATATTTTAGAGACCACCGGTAAAAGGCAGCTTTTTGAGATCTGGCCCAATCTGGAGGTATACTTTCACGGCGGAGTAAGTTTTGAACCCTACCGCGAGCAGTATCAGAAAATCCTTCCCAGACACAACTTTAAGTATTATGAGATTTATAATGCTTCGGAAGGTTTCTTTGCTATACAGGATCGAAATGGTTCAAGCGACCTGCTCCTGATGCTCGATTATGGGATCTTTTACGAGTTTATCCCAATGGATGCATACGGTCAACCGGAACAAAAAATCATTTCGCTTTCTGAAGTTGAAGTGGGTAAAAATTATGCCATCGTCATCACCACAAACTCCGGACTCTGGCGTTACAAAGTTGGTGACACCATTCGTTTTACTTCTACAAACCCGTATCGAATTCGAGTTAGTGGTCGGACTAAACATCACATTAATGCGTTCGGCGAAGAACTGATCATAGAAAATGCCGAGCAGGCTCTAAAAAAAGCCACCGCGCTTACCAATTCTGAAATTGTAGATTATACTGCTGGTCCCATTTTTATGAAAGGCCGGGAAAAGGGTGCTCACGAGTGGTTTATAGAATTTAAAGTATTACCCCACAATAAAACCGAGTTTGAAAAAGTATTTGACAAAGCGCTACAGGAGATCAATAGCGATTATGAAGCAAAGCGAAAAAACAATATGACACTAAACCCCCCGAAAATCCATTTTGGCCGTACAGACTTATTTTACGACTGGTTAAAATCAAAAAACAAGCTGGGTGGCCAGCATAAGGTTCCCCGACTTAGCAATAGCCGCGAAATGCTTGAAGAACTTTATGTTTTAAATCAGGTAGGATCACAAACCAATTTAAATACCTAAAACCTTTCAACGAATTTTAAAACCCTTAAACTAAAATATTGGTGTATGTCCCCCCTATCCCCTAGTTTGGACGTAACAAATCAAAACTCACATTACTTTTACTCAAAGTTACTGGCTTTGATTCTGGCAGTAGTCCTCAACTCAGGATTACTGCCGGCACAAAGCAAACTAAGTGATCAAGATTTAGCTTTACGCAATAAAACCTCCACAAATTCCAATTTTAAAAACAACGCTTCAGTATATTTCTATACCGAAGAATTACCCTTTAACACTACAGCGCAGGAATATGCTACCGGTTTTTATGACAACAATTTAATTGTAGTCTCCAACCGAAAGGTAAATGCTACAAAAAGAAGTCTGTTTGATCAGAGTGAATACAAATTACTCGGATTCAGAAAAAAAACACACGCCTGGGAACAGCCTCAATTGCTCCCCGGTATTTTTACCGGAACCGAAAATCACGGCGGACTTACCTTTTCAACAGACCTCAAAAGAGTGTATTACACCAAAGCAAAAGAAAACTCCAACTCACTTGAGCTATATACGGCCGAACGCAGTTCAAAACTGAGTCATTTGTGGCGCAATTCAAAAAAAGTACTTACAATAGAAGCTCCATTTTCTATTGAAAACCCATGGCTTAACGCTGACGGTGATGTACTCTACGTTGCGAGTAATAAACCAGGAGGCTATGGCGGTTTCGATGTTTATATGGTACGTGTTTATACTGACGGCAGCCTTGGTAGTCCTAAAAATTTGGGGCCTCAAATCAATACCGCAGCAGATGAAAACTTTCCTAGCAGCAACGAATACGGTACTCAGTTTTACTTTGCTTCAAATAAATCTGACGGTTATGGCGGTTTTGATTTGTATCAATGCTATATGAATCAAGGAGATTATAGCAAGCCTCAAAATTTGGGAGGATCTATAAACAGCTCAGCTAACGAAGTAGCCCTTATTCCCGCTTCAGGATCTTCAGGATTTTTCAGTTCAGACAAAGACGCGCTCGGTGAAAAAGTGCTCAATATTTACAGCTACCAAATCCGTTAAAAAAAGGATTAAAAAAAAGCCCGGTAAATTAAATTTACCGGGCTTTTTACTTTATAAAATACCGTTATGAAACTGCCTTAAGCTTTTTGATCGTAGACTTTTCAAGCTTAAACTCTGCATATTCCTTATCTACTTTAAATTCGGAAACATCAGAACTGGGTAGCTCAAACATGGCATCGGTAAAAATGGCTTCGCATAACGAACGTAAGCCTCGTGCACCCAGTTTGTACTCAATTGCCTTTTTAACTATATAGTCTAAAGCTTCAGGGGTGATTTCAAACTCGATATCATCCATATCAAAAAGCTTTTCATACTGCTTGATGATCGCATTTTTTGGCTCGGTCAAAATAGCTCGTAAAGTTGCAGCATCCAAAGGATCCATATGCGTAAGCACTGGTAGTCGACCAATAATTTCAGGAATCAATCCGAAATCTTTTAGATCTTTAGGAATGATGTATTTAAGCAAGTTGTCACGCTCTATTACATCATCACTCATACTGGCACTAAAACCTACAGCTTGCATATTCAAACGCTTACTGATTACACGTTCAATACCATCAAAAGCTCCACCGGCAATAAACAGGATATGCTCGGTATTTACTTCGATAAACTTCTGATCAGGATGCTTTCGGCCTCCCTTTGGCGGAACATTTACCGTGGTACCTTCGAGCAACTTTAATAAAGCCTGTTGCACACCTTCACCACTTACATCGCGGGTAATTGAAGGATTATCACTTTTACGGGCGATTTTATCAATCTCATCAATAAATACAATACCGCGCTGAGCTTTTTCAAGATTGTAATCAGCGGCCTGCAACAAACGAGTCAAAATGCTTTCAACATCTTCTCCCACATATCCAGCTTCAGTCAATACCGTTGCATCAACAATTGCCAGGGGCACATTGAGCATACGGGCAATCGTTTTTGCCATAAGCGTCTTACCCGTACCGGTTTGCCCTACCATTACGATATTACTCTTCTGGATATCGATATCATCTTCAGTATCGGGTTGCAATAAACGCTTGTAGTGGTTATACACCGCCACAGACATTACCTTTTTTGTAAAATCCTGACCTATTATGTACTCATCCAAAAAGTTTTTAATCTCTATTGGTTTCTTGAGCGTAAGGTCACTATTTAAACTGCTTTTGTTGATGTCTTTTGCCTCCTCAAGTACAATACCATGAGCCTGCTCAATGCAACGATCGCAAATGTGCGCATCAAGACCCGCTATTAGCAAATTGGTCTCCGGCTTTTTACGACCGCAAAAGGAACATTCTAATTCTTCTTTCGCCATAATTCAATCTTTTTGACTCTAAGAAAGTGCTTCTTAAAATCGCGTTTACAGGTTTAACCTGTTTCTATTTTTCTCTAGCCAGTATTTCATCAATCATACCGTATTCAAACGCTTTGTCTGCCTTCATCCAGTAATCTCGGTCACTGTCTTCATATACCTTTTCGTAAGGCTGACCCGAGTGCTTTGAGATGATTTTATATAATTCTTCTTTTAATGTAATGATCTCACGGGCGGTGATTTCAATATCACTGGCCTGACCTTGCGCTCCACCTAATGGCTGATGAATCATCACTCGCGAGTGCGTTAAACCACTGCGCTTACCTTTGGCTCCTGCACATAAAAGCACAGCTCCCATTGAAGCTGCCATACCGGTACAAATAGTCGCCACATCTGGCTTTATAAATTGCATGGTATCGTAAATACCTAAACCGGCATACACGCTACCCCCCGGTGAGTTGATATAGATCTGAATATCTTTAGAAGCATCGGTACTTTCTAAAAATAGCAGCTGTGCCTGTACAATGTTTGCCACCTGATCGTTGATTCCGGTTCCCAGAAAAATAATACGATCCATCATCAAGCGGGAGAACACATCCATAGCAACAGCGTTCATCTGGCGCTCTTCAATAATATTAGGAGTAAGGCCTACAGGGTACATACTACTCATGATTTTATCATAGTAGGTACTGCTGATACCCTGATCTTTTATAGCATATTTTTTAAATTCTTCTGCGTAATTCATAGTGTTTTTTTGAATGTTTTGAGAAGCCAATTCTCAAAAAATTAATCTCATTAAAAAAGGTGCTGACACACCTTTACAATTGTAAGTAAAAAGGCGTTTCAACCCAAAGTTAAAACGCCTTAAAGATACTATATAATTTAGAGAATCACTAGTTGTAAACTTCTTTGACAAACTCGTCAAAGGTCACTTCTTTCTCTTTTAACTTCACATTTTCTTTAAAGAAATCAAGAAGTTTTTTATTCATCAACTGCTCAGAAAGGCGACGCACCTCATCCTGATTACTCAAAATGCGCGCTGCAATACCTTCAAGCTCCTCATCAGAAGAATTCATCTGACCGTACTGAGCCATTTGAGCCTTGATCATATCTTTAGCGTAAGCTTTAATTTCTTCAAAAGTAATCTGCAGGTTGTTGTCTGCAATTATTTTTCCTTCAATAAGCTGATAACGCAGTCCTTTTTCTGAACGCTCATACTCTTCTGCCGCTTCTTCAAAAGTCAATTCTTTCTCTCCGCTCTGCTGTATCCACTTCTTCAGGAATTCTGCAGGTAAATCAAAATTGGTGTTTTCGATCAATTTTTCAGTTACATCATTCAACAATTGCTGATCACTCTGTTGCTGAAATTGAGCCTCTCCCTCTTCTTTGATTTTTTCGCGAAGCTCAGTAACCGAAGTCACAACGCCTTTTCCATATAATTTATCAAAAAGCTCCTGATCTAAATCTGCAGGCTCTCTGTGGTTTACCTCAGCGATGGTGAAAGATACTTCTAGATTTTGCTCCTTCGCTTCTTCTTCAGAAAGACCTAAGTGTGCACGGTAATCTCCTGCTTCTTCAAACAGGTTTTTAGTAGTAACCGTAACGGTATCGCCAGCTTTAGCACCTACAAAAGCAGATGTGTTAGCCTTACCTTTTAATTTAGAGACCTCAAATGTGGTTTTTTTATCAAGCTCTGCCTCTTCATTTATAAAACTACCGCTCACCTCATCACCGGCTTCAACTTCCTGCTTGCTGGTAATTTTACCATATTGTTTTTGAATGGTCTTGATCTGATTGTCAAGCATTTTATCATCAACAACAATTTTGTAACTGGTAATTGCTTCTTTAGGCTGAAGATCTACCTCAAATTTTGGAGACAATCCCAACTCGAACTCAAAGGTATAATCATCTTCGTCCCAGTTAAGACCATCCTGCCCTTTAGGAAGTGGATTTCCTAATACATCCAGCTTTTCTTCAGTCAGGTATTTTTGAAGATTATCCTGAAGCAACTTGTTTACTTCATCAACCTTTACAGCTTTACCGTACTGCTTTTGCACAAGGCCCATAGGCACATGTCCCTTTCTAAAACCGGGAATGTTTGCAGATTTACGGTAATCTTTCAGTACTTTTTGCACTTTCTCGCTGTAGTCATCTTTAGCAATAGCTACTTTGAGTACTGCATTGAGCTCATCAATATTCTCTCGTGTAATATTCATCTTCTAGTGGAATTTTCCTATAAAATTTGGAGTGCAAAAGTACATCTTTTTTAGACGCCTGCAAAGTTTATAACCACTTAGCATTCAGCTTACTTCTATTCTTCTTTAATTAAAGCGAAAAGCACAGATTGAAAGAGCGACAGCAACAAGCTAAAAATCAATGCCCACCAAATGCCATCAACAACAAAACCACTTACAAAATATCCGGCGAGCAAAATGATGATTGCATTAATAAATAGTAGAAATATCCCAAAGGTAATGATGGTAATGGGCAGCGTTAGAATAATAAGTATAGGCTTTACAATTAGACGAAGCAGGGCGATAACAATCGCAACGATTACCGCTGTGAGAAATGAAGTTACGGTAACTCCCGGCAGTAAATAGCCCAGAATAATCACAGCAATTGCAGTGAGCAAAAATTTTATTAGTGTTTTCATAGTAAAAGGTTGTTTAGTTAAAAATAAAAAAACGCTGCCAGTAACTGACAGCGTTTTTCCTAAATAGAACTTAAATATTTTAGTTCGCCTGACTCGCAGTTATAGTATTGTAGTCTCCAATATTTACTTTAGGAACTGTAGAACCATAAGTTGAATTTATAGCGTCAATTGCAAGATTAGCCAAATAGGCATAACCTCTGGGCGTGGGATGCACACCATCTAGTGAAAACGCACCACCTGTAGCAAACGTAGAAGTTAAAGTGCCGGCATCATAACTGATTCCTCCATTGGCCAACTGTTGTAAAGTTGCACGAGCATCAACCAATGCGAGACCATTTGCCTGAGCAATACCTGAAATCGTTGCGTTGTAAGCGGCCTGTGCGGTTGCAATTGCAGAAAGCTCAGAGGTGTCTAATGCATCTTTGTCATCAATACCATTTACTGCGGCTAAAACCAAACCTGCTTCCTGTGGAGTTGGAGTACCACCTTGCTGAAGTTTACCCAATACCTGTAAAACTTCTGGCGATAAAGCAACTGAGCCATAACCCTGAGTTCGCAGCGCGCCTTGATTGATAGTTAAGAGCAACAATTCATTTTCTGTCATTTGACGGAAACCTAATGGGTTTGTTTGCGTAACAGGAACATCAATTATAAATCGATTAGGACCGGGATTGAACTGAATTGCATATTGAGCCCCTAAAGCCTGAGCCTGCGCAGCAGGAACACCTTGCTGAATAGCTCCCTGAATAAAGATACCTGCAACAGCTTGAAAGAAACCGGTTAAACTGGCAGCCTGAGATGCATCAAGCACCAAAGCATTATTAGGTACTGTTGTAAAGAAAGGAATAGAAGTTACATCTGGAATATTAAATAAAACACCTCCGGAAGCAGAAGCACTTAAAGCATTCACTTCCTGGCTGTATACACTTGCAAAAACATTGGGGTCTGTGATGTCATTTGATCCATAAGATGCAGGATTTAAATTTCCGGTTTGATCTACCCCAACTCCACCACTGGTAGCATAGCTCAAAATGTCGTTATTACCTATCCATAAAGAGAAGAAACTAGGGCTCTGTGCCGCAGCATCTTCAATCACCGTTGCATTAGGACTACTGGCAAAACGTACAAAATAAGGGTTTGCAGCACCTGCGGATACTCCGGCTATATTGCCATAACCTGGAGCAATAAGATGGAAACTTTTAGCTCCCGGCACACCCATATTATTAAACGGTCCGGTTAAAATATTTCCTATTTCAGTTGTTGGAGTTCCGCTCAAACGAGCAGGTGCAGGATTACCCTGCGCATCTACCGTAAGCACAAAACGGTTTTCGGTTATTTGATTTCCATTAGCCAAAAGTCCTCCAAGATTATCATTAACTAAGGGCTGCGTAAACTCACCGCCGCCTACCAGAGCAAACTGCCCGGCCAAAATGTTTGGAAAACTGTTTTCCTGTCCTGTGATATACAATGCCCCATCTGCGTAACCCGAAGTCAACGAGTTTCCTACTGCAACGTAGTTCGAGAAATCTGCCGAGCCACTGGTATACACTCCTCCATCTTCGATTGGATTTTCGAGTTCCGCCTCACAGGCAGCCAGAAAAACGGAAGACAGCGCTAAAATTTTTATATAATTCTTCATAATGCTATAGCTTCTTTTTACAATTTATAGGTAAGTCCAACACCTGGAATGAAGGCACTTGATTTATAGGTTCCGCCAAAAGAAGAACCGTCGTCCACATAATCGTATGATTCATTAATTTCTTTAAATCTGACATACAAGAATGATGCGTCAATCGCAAAGCTGTTTGAAATATCATATGACAGACCTGCGGTAAAACCATTGGAATCATTACGCGGTGTCTCCGGTGCGAAATAGCCAGATTTGATAGGAGTCTGATCGTAGTAATATCCCGCCCTTAAAGTAAATTTATCACTTGGAGCATAGCCTACACCAAACTTATAGATCGAGGAGTTATCGTAGTTTCTGGGGTTTATTGATTCCCTTCCGTTACCAAAAATAATATCTAAATCTTCGTAAACATCCCAAAATGTTCGGGTATAATCAAAGTTAAATACCCATTTTTCACAGTCGTAAGAAAGACCTACTGTAAGTTCTGCCGGTAAGGGTAAAGAAGCCTGAAAGCTGGTCTCCCCGTTAGAAGGGGTTAATGGAGAATTTGGAAAATCAGCAAATGTAGCCGTACCCTCTGTAGACTCCAGAATTATTTCAGAGCGATAATGAGCTCCTATTCTAAAACTATCTGTCACATTAAACAAAGCACCCAAAGACCAACCCCAGTTGGTTACACCACTATCGTCTACAGTAATGTTTGAACGATTTCCGTCAAGATCTGTAAGCGTACGGTTTGCATTACGATTAAAATTAACATTACCGGTAACGAAAATGGGACCACCACCTATACTCATTACATCATTAATTTTAAGCGATACCAGTGGTTGAATGAATATAGCCGCTAACTCAATATTATTTACCAGATGTGAACCTGCCCAATCAGTAGGCCATTCTACGGTACTCCCATAAGGTGTATAAACAGCAAGCCCAAGACTCATCCATTCGGTAGCGGCATAAGAACCATACAGGTAAAATGGAGTCCCCATAGGACTATCGGTCTTGGCATACTGACCTGTGTTTTCATTTTGCCAGGCTACACTGGAGAACACCCCAAAACCTCCGGCAGAAACATTCAGTTTATTCTCCAGGTAAACCAATCCTGCAGGGTTAAAGAAGGCAAGCTCGGCAGTATTAACATACGCCACCCCGGTATGCCCCATTGCAAGAGCACGCTGACCCTGAAGTCCTACCCGATACCCTCCCGCAAACGTTGTAGCGGAGGCCAGGAGAAATAAGGATGCTAGTAAAATTTTTCTCATGATAAGGAATAAAATATTGATGATTAAGAGTGAAATGAAATGCACAAACAAACTTAATTGCTATGTATGCATAATAAATTTCTGAAACAATGTTATAAAATTTTCCTGAGTTCTTAGAATAATTGAATGATTTTTATGAATACTATAATAAGAACAGGATATTAAATCCTTTTAGGCATCCCGAAGTGCTTTAAACAGTCAAAATATTCCAGACTTTTTCTTAATAAACTAACTTTTTAACAAGAGCAACTAGTCTTTACCTAAAAAACGCATCACTTCAGCGTAGAAATCTTCCGGATTTTCAGCGTGAAGCCAGTGTCCAGCATCTTTTATTCCAGTGATTTGAGAGTTGGGAAAATGCGCCCCAATCAAAGCGCTATCTTCAGGTGTAATGTAGTTCGATTTCAAACCATTTAAAAACAGCACATCGCCCTCATAAATTGTTTGTGTAGGAAGCGCCTGCCCAATAGCCTCCACTTCGCGCGTCAATACCGGAAGGTTTACTCGCAAAGCAAGTGTTTTATCTTTTTGCCAATAGAGGTTCTTAAGCAAAAATTGGCGCGTGCCCCAATCTTTGATATGTGAACTCAAGAACTCATCTGCATCTCCCCTCGACTTGCGAGCAGAGTCATTTTCTGACAATGCTTTAAGCCCATCTAAAATTTCCTGATGATGGGGCGCGTAATATTTAGGACCTATATCTGCGATAATCAATTTATCAAGTAGCTCAGGAAATTGCATCGCAAAAAACATTGCAGTTTTACCCCCCATGGAATGACCCATTAAAATGATATCGCTCAAATTATGCTCATCACAATATTCTTTTAGGTCTGCCGCCAGTACATCATAATTAAAAACTTCGCTATGAAAGCTACGACCGTGATTGCGCTGATCTACCAGATGAACCTCATAACCCGCATCAGCAAACTGATTGGCCATAGTTTTCCAGTTATCGCCCATTCCTAAAAACCCATGTAGAATAACAAAAGCTTTTCCCTCACCTGTAATACTGCTGTGTAAACTCATTAGGAAAGCGCTTTTAGATAAGACTGAATTGTATTCTCTAGACCCTTATAGAGTGATTCAGCGATAAGGGCATGGCCTATAGAAACCTCAAGAAGTCCGGGAATACTGTCTGCAAAGAATTTAATATTCTCAAGGGAAAGATCGTGCCCTGCATTCAAACCCAAATTTAAATCTTGCGCCAATAGTGCGGCCTCAACATAAGGTTTCACAGCATTGGGACGACCTTCTTTAAAGCCTACCGCAAAAGCTTCGGTATACAACTCTATGCGGTCTGTACCGGTTTCTTTGGCTCCCTCTACCATTTCGAGTATTGGATCAACAAATATGGATGTTCGTATTCCATTAGACTTAAACTCTGCTATAACTTCTTGTAGAAAGGACCGGTGTGCCACGGTATCCCATCCCGCATTTGAGGTAATGGCATCCACTGCATCGGGAACCAGTGTGACCTGAGCAGGTTTTACCTCAAGAACCAGATTTATGAATTTCTCAACAGGATTCCCTTCAATATTCAATTCGGTCTTAACCACTTCCCTGAGATCACGCGCATCTTGATAACGTATGTGCCGCTCATCGGGA
Organism: Leeuwenhoekiella sp.; assembly: GCA_002708845.1. Lineage (GTDB taxonomy): Bacteria > Bacteroidota > Bacteroidia > Flavobacteriales > Flavobacteriaceae > Leeuwenhoekiella. The sequence continues at coordinate 77,258 of PAPI01000022.1, read as the reverse complement.
CGCGGATGAATGGTAATACCTTGTGCTCCAAAAGATTCTATATCCAGAGATGTTTTAACGAGGTCTGGTACATTACCCCCTCGCGCGTTTCGCAAGGTTGCGATCTTATTAACATTTACGCTTAATTTAGTCATTTCAATAATTGTAACTTTGTGCGTAAAAATACAAAGTAACAGGGCGTTGCCCCTTACTTTTTTAATTAAATTGCTTTATTAGCAGCTATGGAAATAACCGATTATATATTAAAAGACATCGATCCGCTTGAAGAAAAGCGCCAGATAGGTGATGCACAGGAATTATTCTCGCAGACCACCTATTCCCATATTCCGATCACACGTGAAGGAGTTTACGTAGGTTGCCTCAATGAAAATGACGTGCATTGCCTGGAAGCGTCTGAGCTGATTGCAGATTATGCCCATATGTATGAAGTCTTTTTTGTAACTACCGAGACAAACTGGCTTAATGTAGTAGAGATCTTTGCGCAGAACAGTACCAACCTGATGCCAGTACTTGATGCAGAAAGCGCCACTTATCTAGGCTACTATGAGCTGGCGGATGTTATGACCTATTTTAACAACACCCCGTTTCTTAACGAAACAGGCAGTATTATTGTAATTGAGCATGGTATACACGACTTCAGCTTTAGTGAAGTAAGCCAGATTGTAGAATCTAATGACGGAAAAATTTTGGGTGCGTTTATCTCCCGCATCGCTAATGATGTCGCTCAAATATCAATCAAAATAGGCGCTGATACGAGTTTCAACACTATATTGCAGGCCTTTAGAAGATACGGTTACACTATTGTGTCGCAACATCAGGAAGACGCCTTCGTTAAAGAGCTCAGAGAGCGCTCTCAATACCTCGAGAAGTACCTAAACATCTAATCTCATTTTATGAAAGTAGGTATCTACGGGCAATTTTATCACAAGAATTCAGGCAAATACGTTCAACAGCTTCTTGATTTACTCGATCAAAAAGGTGTCGAAGTCATTATTGAAGAGCATTTTTTAAAGCTTATTCACGACAATGAAGATATTGATAAAACATATTCACATTTTAGCACCTTTGAAGAACTTGACAATTCATATGACCTCTTTTTTAGTATAGGCGGAGACGGAACCATTCTTCAAACCATTACCTACGTACGCGATCTTAATATTCCCATCGTCGGCATCAACACAGGCAGGCTGGGCTTTCTGGCCACCGTGAATAAAGAAAAACTGGTCTCTTCAGTCGAAGAAATACTCAAAAACAATTACAGTATAACGGAAAGGTCACTTATAAGTATCAAGTCTTCCTCACCAAATGCCACGCTAGAAGAGCTCAATTTTGCACTTAACGAGATTACCGTAAGTCGGAAAAACTCTACCTCAATGATTTCGGTAGAAACCTCGCTAAATGGAGAGCACCTCACCAATTATTGGGCAGACGGTCTTATTATATCTACTCCCACAGGATCTACAGGCTACAGTCTAAGCTGCGGAGGACCGGTAATTATGCCGAAAACCTCAAGCTTTATTATTACGCCTATTGCTCCACACAACCTCAACGCGAGGCCTATTGTCGTACCAGACTCCACTGAAATAAAATTAAAGGTTAGTGGTCGTGAGGCCGATCATTTGGTCTCTTTAGATTCACGTATTGCTACCTTACCGGTAGAGACTGAAATGACACTAACCAAAGCTCCATTTAACATCAAACTGGTTTTGCTTGAAGAAGACACGTTTTTAACCACGCTCCGCAAAAAACTACTTTGGGGCGAAGACAAGCGCAACTAAACAATAAATCAGCGTACTTCCTGTTTATGAGGAAGAAAAAGATCGCATGACGCGACACGAGACAATAGTGTTATATTTGCAAACTTTTTAAAATCGATGAAGTATTTTACAGTTCTTATTTTTGCGCTGCTTTTTTGTGCTAACGGAATAGGCCAGACTTACGAAATAGGTCTCTATGCCGGGGGCAGCAACTTTATAGGAGATGTAGGTAAGTCAAATTACATCGATCCAAATGCTCTGGTACTTGGTGGTATTGCAAAGTGGAATCGCAGCCCAAGACACGCATTTAGAGCCAGTATATTGTATGCAAACCTGCAGGCTTCAGACCTGGACAGTGATGATTTACGCAGGCAGGACCGGAGCTATCAATTTAGCGGTTCGCTAATTGAGGGCTCGTTGGGAATTGAGTATACCTTTTGGGATTTTGACATGCACGCCAGTTTTAACAGACCTGCAAGTCCTTACCTGTATACAGGGCTTACAGGTTTTTACCACGATTCTTTTGCACTTGATGCGGTAGAAAATGATCTGGTAAAAACAGATCGTGAGTTTGACCTTGCCATCCCAATGGTTCTGGGTTTCAAGGCTCAGGTAAGCAGTAGTTTTGTTCTGGCAGTTGAAGTGGGGGCTCGCTATACTTTTGCAGATAATCTGGATGGCAGTTTTCCTGGTGATGAAGCGTATGGTGGAGTAAGTTTTGGCAACATCAATAATAATGACTGGTATATGTTTTCAGGATTGACAATAACTTATACCTTTGGCAGGCAACCATGCTACTGCGGTTTTTAAAACAATTTAGATGGAATTTTTGAACCAAATTAACCTTGAAAGATTGCCCGCCCATATCGCTGTTATTATGGACGGCAACGGGCGATGGGCCAAGAATCAAGGATTATTACGGGTTAAAGGACATAAAAAAGGAACTAAGGCAGTGCGCGAAACCATTGAAGCTTGTGCAGAGCTCGGCGTACCCTACGTTACGCTTTATGCCTTTTCTACCGAAAATTGGAACCGACCTAAGCTTGAGGTAGACACCTTGATGAATCTTTTAGTTTCATCTCTTAAAAAAGAGATTAAAACGCTTCAGGATAACGACATCTCCCTGTCAGCCATAGGAAGCCTGAATAGCCTGCCCTCAAAAGCTCAAAATGAGCTTAATGAGGTAATCGAAAAAACCAAAGACAACAGCCGATTAAAGCTTACCCTTGCTCTGAGTTATGGAGCGCGAGAAGAGCTTATAAAAACTGTTCAGGAAATCAGTCAAAAAGTTAAAAAAAACTTAATTTCGCCACATTCAATAAACGAGTCAGTCATTAAAGAGCATTTGTACACGCACGATTTGCCTGACGTAGACTTACTTATACGCACCAGCGGTGAGCAACGTATAAGTAATTTTTTATTGTGGCAAATAGCCTACGCCGAGCTCTATTTTACGCCGGTCTTGTGGCCCGATTTTACAAAAGAACATCTGTACGAAGCAATTTATAATTATCAGAAAAGAGAACGACGATTTGGAAAGACGAGTGAGCAAATTAATTAAACAGATGCCTGTTAAACAGCGCCTTTTAATGTCCCTATTAGTAAGCTGTTTTACGTTTACCTCCCTTTTTGCACAGCAAGATTTACCCGTTTCAAACGGTAAACAATATACCATCGGTGAGATATCGGTTGTAGGTGCAAAACAGTACAACGAGCAAACCGTAATTGCGTTTACCCGCCTAAGATCCGGCGAGCAGGTTTACCTTCCCGGAGACCGCATCAGCAATGTGATTAAAAAGCTTTGGGATCTTGACCTATTTAGCGACATCAATCTATACGCCACCATCAATGGTGATGTTGTTGATCTTAAGTTTGAAATTGAAGAGGTTCCTGAACTCAACAAGGTTACAATAACCGGTATTAAGGAGAAAAAGACCAAAGACATTATCAAAGATAATGATCTTAAGAAAGGTACTAAAGTAACCGAAAACCTGATTACCAAAACCAAATACTATATTGAAAACAAATACAAGAAAGAAGGATACCTTAACTCAAAGGTAACCATCATCACCAGACCGGTAACAGATTCTCTTGCGGGTCAAAAAGTGGACATGCTTGTAAATATTGAATTGAGCGACCGGGTTAAAATTGAGGATATCGATTTTATTGGCAACGACCAGCTATCTGACTCTAAGCTGCGGAAGCAGATGAAAAACACCAAGCAGAAAAATTTCATTCGCTTCTGGAAACGTTCAAAATATATTGCAGAAGACTATGCAGAGGATAAAGTTTCTGTAATTGACAAATACAAGGAGAAAGGTTTTAGAGATGCCCGAATCGTTTCTGACACGCTTATTAAAAGTGGAGAGGATTTGATTACCCTTAAACTTACTGTTGAGGAAGGAGACAAATACTACATTGGTGATATAGATTTCTTAGGAAATACGGTTTATTCTGACCGCGAACTTGCCCGACAACTGGGGCTTGAGAAAGGGGATGTATACAACGGAGTATTACTTAAAGAGCGTATTTCTAAAGATGGGGACCCTAATGCTGACGACCTGTCTAACCTTTATAAAAACAGCGGTTATTTATTTTCCTCAATCAATCCGGTTGAGACCAACGTAGAAAACGATACCATAGATTTTGAAATACGTATTACCGAAGGTAAACTGGCGTATTTTGACCGTATTACCATTACCGGTAACGACAAAACTAAAGACCGCGTAATTTACCGTAATCTGCGCACCCGTCCCGGTCAGCGTTACAGCCAGGCTGCTGTTTTGCAAACGACTCGTGAATTAGGGCAAACCGGCTTCTTTGATCCGGAACAGCTTAATCCGCAGTTCTTAAATGCAAACCCGTATGACGGGACCATTGATATCAACTACGCTCTTGTAGAACAAGGGGCCAGCCAAATCGAACTACAAGGTGGTTATGGTGGCGGTGGCTTCGTAGGAACTTTAGGACTTTCGTTCAACAACTTCTCTATTCAAAATCTGTTCAACAAAGAAGCTTATCAACCATTACCTATGGGTGACGGTCAGAAATTCAGCCTACGCGCTCAGGCAAGTACCTTTTACCAAACCTACAGTGCCTCACTCGTTGAACCCTGGTTAGGCGGTAAAAAACCAGTACAATTACAATTAAGTTTTTCGCATAGTGTGCAGTATCGCTTTGACTTTAGCTCCGGGCGCCGTGCAAGGCCCGATAGAGATCAGCGTTTTCTCATTACCGGTGGTTCTATCGGCTTAGCCAAACGCCTTGAAGTACCTGATAACTATTTTACAATATCTCACGCGATAAGTTTTCAGCATTTTGATTTAAAAAACTATAACGTGGGTCTGTTCACTTTTGGTAACGGTTCATCTGAAAACCTTGCATACACCATTGGTATTTCGCGTAACGAAACAGACATCAACCCAATTTTCCCTCGATCTGGATCTAAATTCAATTTAACTGCAAAACTTGCTCCTCCCTACTCGTTATGGAATGGCACCGATTACAAACAGCTTGCTGATGATAGAGCTGCTGCTCTTGCGGCAGGTGACCGTCAGGCTGTAGCTCAAATTGACCAGGAACGTTTTAACTGGCTTGAGTACTACAAAGTAAAGTTTGAAGGTCAATGGTTTACTTCTTTAATAGGTAAACTGGTTCTGAGCAGTAAAACAGAATTTGGTTTCTTAGGTGCTTACAACAACGATCGTGGCATACCACCCTTTGACCGTTTCTTCCTTGGGGGTGATGGTTTAGGAGGTTTTGCACTAGACGGGCGTGAAGTTATTCGATTAAGAGGATATCCTAATCAGTCTGTACTTCCGCAAGACCGATCCGAAAATCCGGATTTGGATCCCAACGATGGGGCTACGATTTATAATAAATTTGAGTTTGAACTACGCTACCCGATTACGTTAAAACCTTCCGCGTCTATTTATGCGTTAGTATTTGCAGAAGCCGGTTCATCATTTGACAATTTTAGAGACTATAATCCGTTCTTAGTGAACCGTTCTGCTGGTGCAGGTATTCGTATATTTATGCCGGCCTTTGGCTTGCTGGGTATCGATTTTGGATATGGGTTTGATCCTATCCCAGGTACTGTGGGTGGCCCTAACGGATGGGAAACACACTTCATCATAGGCCAGCAGTTTTAATTTTGGCACGATATTTTCTAAAGTAGTATTATCTATGAGAACACACGTTTTTATTTTCAGTCTAATCCTGGTTATGCTGGGTGCAGAATCTAAAGCACAACGTAGTATTCGAATAGGTTACGTCGATATGAATTACATATTAGAAAATGTACCGGAGTATCAGGAAGCTCAGACACAACTTGACAAAAGGGTTGCCGAATGGAAAAGCGAGATTGAAAAACGAAACAATGAAGTGGAGCAAATGAAACAGGCGCTAGAAAACGAAAGAGTATTGCTTACTCAGGAGCTTATTAAGGAGCGGGAAGATGAGATTCGTTTTATGCAAAATGAAATTTTGGAATATCAACAAAAGCGTTTTGGACCTGAAGGAGATTTGATGAAGCAACGCAGTGTTTTGATAGAGCCTATACAGGACCAGGTCTTTAATGCGGTTCAGGAGATAGGCAATGCCAGACAATATGACTTTGTGCTTGATAAATCGTCAGATCTGGTTATGTTGTATGCCGATAAGCGGCACGATGTAAGCGATCAGGTTCTGTTAAGTATAAAACGTTCTTCAAAACGCACTCAGGTACAATCACGTTCTGATAAAGAAGATTTAGAGCGCAGTGAGTCGTTGAGTGTTGAGGAAGTACGCGAACGTGAATCACGCGAGGCGGCAGCTGAGGCTAAACAAACCGAACGCGAGCAGCTCATCGAAGCTCGAAGAGCTACTAGAGATTCAATACAGAATGCGAAAAAAGAAGAGTTTGAACGCCGCAGACGCGAAATTTTAGAAGAACGTCAACGTAGAAAAGACTCTATTGAAGCAGCGCGATCTGGTGGTAATACATCAAGCAACCCACCGGGTTTGCCTGGAGAAAATCCACCGGGCACCTTAACCCCTGAGCAGCGCAGGCAACAAATTTTAGAAGAGCGCCAGCGCAGAAGAGATAGTATTTTAGAAAGTAGAAAAAAGAAAAAAGATTCAATAAAATAAAAATTTACTCCGGTCACGAGTCTAAAAGGGCGATTACATTTTAAATAATTATAACACTTAATATCAGAAAAATGAAACACGTTAAAACCCTAGTTGTAGCCTTAGCCCTAATTTTAGGAACGACAGGATTTATGCAGGCTCAAGATTTAAAAGTTGCACACATCGCAACTCAGGAGTTGCTTACCTCTATGCCCGAATACAAACAGGCACAGGCCGACTTAGAAAAATTACAAAGCTCATACGATGCAGAGATGAACAGCATGGCAGAAGAGCTGAAGAAAACCATGACCCGTTATGGTAATGAAGCTCCTAACCAAACTGACGAAACAAATTTACAGCGTCAGGCTGAGGTAGAGCAAACCCGTAATAAAATTATGGAATACCGTCAGAATGCATTGAGAGATCTTCAAAAGAAAGAAGGTGAAGCCTTACAACCTATCGTTGAAAAAGCCCGTACTGCCATTCAAAAAGTAGCTCGTGCAAAAGGCTTTAAATATGTACTTGACAGCACTACCGGAACCGGTTTAATTCTTGCTGATGGTTACGATCTTATGCCAGATGTGAAAAAAGAATTAGGTATCTAATTTCTTTAAAAGATAATTAAAATCACTGCCCTTTTGAGCAATCGAAAGGGCAGTTTTTTATTTTTGGACTATGAGTAAACAACCCATAGGATTTTTTGACAGTGGCGTAGGCGGAACTTCGATCTGGAAAGAAGTAATTCATCTCCTTCCGCACGAAAACAGCATCTATCTTTCAGACAGTAGTAATGCCCCTTATGGCGAAAAGTCAGCCGATGACATTCTTAAGCTTTCCGTAAAAAACACCAAAAAATTACTTAAACTTAATTGCAAGCTTATCGTGGTTGCCTGCAATACAGCTACTACAAACGCAATAGATTATCTCAGATCGAATTTTGAAGTGCCTTTTATAGGAATCGAGCCAGCCATTAAACCGGCAGCGCTATCTTCTAAAAGTAAGGCCATTGGAATTTTAGCAACCAAAGGAACCCTTAGTAGTGCACTTTTTGCTAGGACCTCAAGCCTATATGCGAGTGATTTGAACGTGATAGAAGTTATAGGCAAAGGTCTTGTTGAGCGCATAGAAAACGGGCTCATTAACACGCCCGAAACACGCGAATTATTGCAATCGTATCTTGAACCTATGATTTCCGCCAAGATTGATTACCTCGTGTTAGGATGCAGTCATTATCCTTATTTGATCCCTATTTTAAGAGAAATGCTTCCAGACGGAGTACAAATTATAGATAGTGGCCGGGCAGTAGCCGTTCAAACCCAAAAGATTTTGGAATTAAATTCCTTAATAAGTATTTCCGAAGAAAGGGGAAATCACAAACTCTATACTAACGCATCTGTAGAAATACTTACCAACATCATAAAAGATGTTGAAATAAACAAAAAAGTAGAATTTCTGGATTTTTAGTTAATCGCCGGGCAGTTACACTCGTATGGCTCACGTCGTTCACCAAAGTCATAACCTAATGTAATCTGATGAAAGCCATTGCTCAATACGATATCGTTTTGTTGATAGGTATACGTATACCCTACTACGAAACTTTTATACGTAACACCTAAAAACGGAGTAAGATATTGCGACCGTTGACTGGTCACGCTTCCGTCACCATTTAAATATTGTGCTCCATCGAGATTGCGACGGTATGAAAGACCACCCCACAATTTACCCCAGTCAAACTTGCGGTATACTTTTCCATTAACATCAACACTTACCTCCTGAGTCTCATCAGTAGCCTGAAACATCAAAGAGGGTTCATAGCTCCACGGACTGTTATATTTTCCAAAAACATAACCCACAGAGGCAAGATACCGGCGTTGATTGGTTGATTCTAATTGTGGTGTAAAGATGGCGCGCTCCCGCGGCAAAACATTCTTCACAGTGGCGTGTGCGTAAAAATCCAGGAAATAATAAGACATCCCAATATCTACATTAAAGTAGTTATCTGTTTGGCTTCCGCCGGAAATGATCGGATCAAAATCAGTTAAATCAAAAGCGCTCTCATCAAGGGTGTTTTGCATAACACCTACATTGACTCCAAATGACAGCTGATTTAGGTCTACATAGTTACGGGACAGCAATAAGTGATACGCAAAAGTGGCAAAAACACCGCGCTGGGAAAAGTTTCCGTTTTCATCAGAAAACAAAATAGCTCCAAGACCTACCTTCTCGCCCACCCTTCCATTTACTGAAGCTGTATAGAGATTGGGTGCATCTTCTACATCAAACCACTGTTGCCTTGCGGTTAAGCGTATTTGATTAGCGTTAGCGGCACCTGCCATCGAGGGATGCAATAAATACAGATTTTCGGTCAGATAATCCCAATACACCGGTATTCCTTCTTGTGCCCGGCTCGATAAGCCCCATAAAAGCAGTAAACTGAAGAGTATTTTTTTATATAACATGAAGCTTATGAAAATGCCGTTAGTACCATTGTAAGCCTAACGCTGTAAATCTAAATAAATTATGATTGCTACGCGAGTTAGGCTGCTAAAAAAATACACATCCGGGTTAAATTGGCTAAATTTGCAGCAAAAATTTCACCATGAGCAACTTTGCAATCACGATAGAGCCTACATCCAATCCTGCAATTAAAAAATTTCAGGCCAATAAGTTTCTTGTAGACCACAACAGTTACGAGTTTCACAACATTGATGAGGCTAAAAATTCGCCTTTGGCACAACAATTATTTTACCTGCCATTTGTAAAGACGGTATACATCTCTCAGAATTTTGTAGCGGTAGAAAAGTTCAACATTGTAGACTGGATTGACGTTCAGGATGAGTTGGCTGGCCAGCTCGAAAACTTTTTGAATGATAACGGAGTTGTTATTATTGAAGATACCGCTTCAAAAAAAATACCGGTAACTGTTTATGCTGAGAGCACACCAAACCCGGCTGTACTCAAATTCGTGACCAATAAAAAGATCGTTACCGAAACACTGGAGTTTAAAAATATTGATGAAGCCAAAAATGCTCCTTTAGCGCTTCAACTTTTCCACTTTCCCTTTGTAAAAGAAGTATTTATGGATTCTAACTATGTTAGTATCCAGAAGTTTGAGGTAGCAGAATGGGATTCTGTTTTTCAGGAAGTACGTGAGTTTATCAAAAACTGGATCGAGGACGGAAAAGAAATCATTTCTGAAAATTTCAAGAAAACCCCTCAAGCGGTTGAAGCGCAAAAAGAACAGGATTTTGAAAATCTGGATGACACTTCAAAAGAAATTGCAAACATCATTGAGGAGTATGTAAAGCCGGCAGTAGCGAGTGACGGCGGAAACATTATGTTTAAGCATTATGATCCGGAAACCAAAAATGTACAGGTTGTATTGCAAGGCGCTTGCAGTGGTTGTCCTTCTTCAACCTTTACCCTTAAAAACGGAATTGAAACTATGCTAAAAGAAATGTTACAAGGCAGAATCAACAGTGTTGAAGCCATAAACGGATAGGTAGATTAACAAATCATTAAAGCATAAGTGCCCGAATTATCGTAAATTGAGGAATCAACAAAATTAATAACCAAAAAAGATAATTATGGCAGTTTTAAAAGTTATAGAGGTAATGGCGAGTTCTAATAAAAGTTGGGAACAAGCTACTGCAAACGCAGTTAAAGAAGCTTCAAAAACAATAAAAAATATTCGCTCAGTTTATGTACGTGAGCAGAGCGCAGTTGTAACGGGAGATACCGTTTCAGAATTTAGAGTGAACGTTAAAATTAGCTTTGAAGTAAAATAAAGACAACTCATCTAAAAATAAAAACCCGCAGTGATTAACTGCGGGTTTTTTATTGCTAGTAAAGATCTATTATTCTAAGTAAACTGAAGTTGGATTCAGGCATCAGAATTAACGTAATTTAAACAGCGGTATTTTTTATTTCTGCCGTGTATCCCAGACCTTTGTAAAAAATTTAAATATGCAATTTGACATCAACCAAGTGGAAGATTATGCCAATAAATTTGGCGAAAAAATTATTGACTTTTTACCCAGTCTTTTAGGGGCAATTCTCCTACTTATTGCTGGTCTATGGATTATCAAAATCATCAACCGACTGGTAAAAAAATTCTTCGCTAAAAAAGATTACGATCTGACTCTTGAAAAATTTATTCAGGATCTTATCAATTGGACTTTAAAAATCCTCCTATTTGTGGTTGTTATTACCCAGCTAGGAGTAGAATCATCTTCATTAATTGCTGTAATAGGTGCAGCCGGTTTGGCGATTGGTTTAGCCCTACAAGGTTCGCTAGCCAATTTTGCTGGAGGCGTACTCATTCTTTTACTAAGACCTTTTAAAGTAGGTGACTGGATTTCTGCTCAGGGCGTTGACGGTTCGGTTAAAGAAATTTCAATCTTTAACACGCGCCTCATCACATTTGGAAATCAGGAAGCCATTATCCCTAATGGAAAGCTTTCTAATGACAACATCATCAATTACACGTCTCAGGGTATTCGTCGTAACGCTCAGACCTGGGGTATTTCTTATGAAAGCGATATTAAACTTGCCAAAGAAATTCTTCTCAAGCTCGTTAATGAGCAGGATACTGTATTACACGACCCGCATCCCGAACCTATGATTGTAGTTACTGAACTTGCCGACAGTTCTGTAAATATGTCCTTACGCTTCTGGGCAACAAATGATGATTATTGGGCACTACACTGGTATGTGCTTGAAGAAGGTAAACGCAGACTCGAAGAGCAAGGTATTGTGATTCCATTTCCACAACGCGATGTTCACGTCTTTAACGAAAGTGGAGCAAGCTTCACAGGGAAATAAGCTTTACTTCTTTTTTGAAGTAACATAAAAGTCTTTTAGATAATAAGGCTCGAAATAAGCGACATCTTCGGTGTCGCTTATTTTATATTTTGCATTTGCCAGAGTAACCATTTCACGTGCCGAGGGTAATGCAACATCATTAAATCGAGCATTGGGATGGGTAATGAGGTCTTTCAGCTTTGCTGCTCCATTACCGATAAAAACAACTTTACCTTTATTCAGGTAATTAGTAAAAGAATCTTCTGCTACAATTTGAGCCTTAATACCCCGCACCTCATCAAAATCTGCATTGAAGACCGCACTGTAAACTTCCATTCGGCGGGCATCAAGCACCGGAATGATATAGTCGCAGGAATCATTTACCTGCATCGCCAATGCTTTCAGCGTATTTGTAGCAATTAAAGGAATATTCAACGCAAAGCAAAGGCCTTTTGCCGCACTTACGCCTATTCGTAAACCCGTATAGGAGCCCGGTCCCTTGCTTACGGCTATCGCATCGATTTCTGATTTAGGAATATCGGCCTCTTTAAGTACTTCTGCAATATAGATATGCAGACGCTCAGCGTGTGAATAATTGAGCCCCATATCTTCTTTAAAAGCCACAACCATATCATCTTTGGCCAGGGCTACAGAGCAATTAGTAGTCGTGGTTTCTATACACAGGAATATTGCCATAATTTAGTCTTCTTCTGAAGGCCCAAATTTAGCATCTTTTTTAACCTCTACCTGATCCCCGTCCTTGAGTAATTTGGTAACCGTGTTGTATGGTCCGGTAATTACAGTCTCCCCGGTTTCAAGACCAGAAGTAATTACAATATCGGAATCATCCTGAATACCTGTAGTAATATGCTTCAGAACGGCTTTGTCCCCTTCTTTTACAAATACAGCTTCATATTGATTCTCTCCAAAAGCGACATTGGTTTGGGTAGTGTCACTTTTAATGACCACAGCACTTATAGGTACTGCAACCGCATTTTTAATACTTTGGGTAATGATATCAACGGTCGCCGTCATTCCGGGTCTAAAAGGCGAATATCTTTCTGACTTGCCTTCCAGCAAATCTAAATAAGACTGTTCAAGTATACGCACTTTTACTTTAAAATTGGTAACCTGATCTGCGGTCAGATTACTTTCAGCAGAGTTCGCAATTTCGGTTACTTCTCCTTTAAAAATTTTCTTCAAATAGGCATCGACCTCAACTCGTGTAGAATCACCAATATTGATTTTTACAATGTCATTTTCGTTTACGTCAACCTCAACTTCCATATTACCCAGATCGGCGACCCGCATGATTTCGGTACCCGCCATTTGTTGCGTTCCCACAACGCGTTCTCCCAGCTCCACATCAAGTCTTGATATGGTACCACTTATAGGCGCATAAATGGTTGTACGCGATAAGTTGTCTCGAGACTGATTTACATTAGCCGCTGCGCTCTGCACGCTGTAGTAAGCCGATTTTACATTGGCCTGTGCCACCTCATAATCAGAAACTGATTGATCCCAGGCAGATTTTGAAATTACACCTTTATCAAACAAGGTTTTATTACGCTCGTAATTAGCTTTTGCATTCTTTAAAGTAGCCTCAGCCTGTGATAAGTTTGCCCGTATATTTTGCAAAGAAGCCTGTGCCTGGGTTAATGCAGACTGAATTAAATCTGGATTGATACGAACGAGCAGGTCTCCTTTCTCTACCTGCTGGCCTTCTACAACGGGAAGCTCGATGATTTCTCCGGAAACTTCCGAAGAAATTTTAACCTCTACCTCCGGCTGAATCTTTCCAGTAGCCGCGACAGTTTCTACTACATCTTCAAGTGCAATTTCCTGCACTTCAACCGGTTTAAAATTTCCCGATTTACCAAAAAGCCCTGCTTTTTTGGCTCCAATGAGTCCTAAGATAAGAACAACTATAGCAGCAAGAATAATGAGTAAGGTCTTTTTTTTCATCGTTTAAAAAATAAATCAGAGTTTTCTAAATATTAAAACTTCAATTGATCTACAGGCACTCCAAAATAAAGTTCTAGTACTTTCAATTTAAATATATAATCGTACTTAGCCCGATTGAGATCAATTTGAGTGTTGTCGTATCGTTGTTTGGCCTGACTAAAGTCAAATGCATTGATCAAACCTACATCATAGCGATCCTTAGCATAAGAATAAGCCAGTTCCTGAGATTCTACCGCGGCTTCAGCGGCCTGAAAAGTTTTTAAAGCCCCCTGCGCATCCAAATAAGCCTGATAAACATTGGATTCCAAATCAAGTTGTGCCTGCTCCAGATTGATAGCCGCACGATCTGCAGCAATTTTGCTACGTTTTACGTTGTTACGCGCCTGAAACCCGTTGAGAATAGGAATATTGAGCGACAAACCATATCCTATACCATCATTTTGATACAACTGGTCAATAAATGGATCGGGCTTAACAATATTGCTTATAAAGTTAGGCGACTGTCCAACCACTGACTGTCCTGTAGCTTCAACCACACCTATTTGCTCTGTGGTAAACGGATTATCAGGATTAATACTCTGTGAAAATGAGTTCGCATCTGTATAGCGGGTATCGTAACCAAAAAACGCAGATATCGTAGGATACTGAGCACCCTTTGCAATTTGCACATCCTTTTCTGCGATGTCCAGATTATTTTCAGCTATTTTGATCTCATAGCGCTCTTCTTTAGCAGACTGTGTAATTTGCTCCGGGCTAAGGGCTAAAATTTCTTCTCCATAGATATTGAAATCCCCTTCAGCAATATCAAAATTTCTATAATCTCTTATGAGCAGTGTTTGAGCAAGACTAATGAGTGAAATTTGAACGGCATTCTCAGCAGCTGCTATGTTTTGTAATTCGGTGGCATTCTGAGCCTGTACTTCCAGTAAATCTCCACGTGGCGAAACACCTCCATCTACAAGTTCTTTAGTCTGATCAATCTGACGAAGCGTCACTTCATTCTGCGATTGTAAAACCTTAAGGTTTTCTTTATTTAAAATCACCTGAAGATATCCGTTAGCCACGATTAGGGCGATATCATCTTCAAGTTTTTCCAAGTTATATTGTGCTGCGAGAGCAGTAAACTTTGCGCGCTGAACCTGTCTAAAGTTTCGAAGACCATCAAAAAGTGTGTACCCGACATTAAGTCTACCGGTAGCTGATAGAAACGTAGTGGTCTGAGCATTGTTAGTAACCGGGTTAAAACTCAAACCAGTATTTTCTGAAACACTGGCACTACCACTTATGCTTGGCAAAAAGTTGCCGGTAGCATCAAGCTTGTCCAACTCAGCGGCATCGCGATCCAGTTCTGCCTGGCGTATCTGAATGTTTTTGTCAAGTGCACGTTGTATGCACTGCTGCAGGGTCCACTTCTCTTGAGCGAAGCCGGAAAATACTGTAAAAACCAAAAGAAAAATGACTAAAATATTCTTCATAATTGAAATTCTGTTTGATAAGTAGTTGTTTTATCAGAAATGTTACATCTGATTTTTAATTTGGTCTAAAAGGATTGAACCGGAACGGCAGCATTCCACACTTTAATAGCGTCATCAGGCTGTACTCCTTCGAGGATTTCTACATAAATACCGTCGCTCACTCCCAGTTTGACATCCCTACGCTCAAACTGCTGATCACCTACCTCAACTTCAACAAAGGGCTGTTGCGTTTTGGAATCATACTGAATAAGTGCCTCTTTTACTGCAAGTACATCTTCGGCTTTGTCTAAAATAATGGAAGCGTTAGCGCTGAGACCGGCCCGAATAAAGGTTGAGTCTACTTTTGCCAAAGTTCCTTTAATTTCAAATTGAATAGCACCATTTTCGGCTATTCCCTTCGGCGCGATATAGTCTAAGGTAGCATCAAAACTCCGATCTTCAATAGCTCCAACAGTAATCTCCAACGGTAGCCCTTCTGATATTTTACCCACTTCGCTTTCATCTACCTTTCCTTCAAAAATCATGTCATTTACATTCGCTAAGGCCGCTATAGTAGTACCGTCGTTAAAATTGTTAGCTTCAATAACCTGATTACCTTCCTTAACGGGAATTTCGAGAACCATCCCATCTATAGTTGCCTTGACCTGTGTAGTAGCCGCATTCCCTAAACCAGCGGTTGTCCCGGTACGCACAATATCGTAATTCTGCACTGCAGAATTCAAGCTTACCTGCTGCTGCCGCCATTCCTGCACAGCTCTGTCGTATTCGCGTTTATTTATATCAAATTCATTTGCAGAAATTACCCCGCGCTCGTATAGCGAACTTTGTCTGCTGAATATACTTTTTTGATTTTCATAAGCCAGCTTTGCCGTCTCCAGCTGATTACGGGCACTTTGAATATTGTTTTTTGCACTTACCAAAGACGACACATTGGGAACCACGTCTATTTTCGCGATCAAATCGCCCTGCTTTACAAGCTGACCAGCTTCCACATAAATCTCAGCGATAATTCCTGAAATGTTAGGCTTGATCAAAATCTCCTCATTAGGAACAATACTTCCAGTAGCAACCGTCTTTTTGATAATGGTTTGCCGGGTGGGTTTTTCGGTAGTATACACCACCGGATCTTCCTGATTTTTCTGGTAGAAGTAATACAGAGAGCCTACAAACACAAGGCCTATGACAACCAGAATAATGATAGTAACAGATTTTTTCATAAAATAGATTCGTTTTTTAATAATGTTTTATTCGTCGCGTAATGCGTCTATAGGTTTAACTTTAATTGCGTTTTGTGCCGGTATAAATCCGGCTAAAAGACCTGATGATATTAGAATGAATAATGCGATTAAGATGGTTGACAAATCCACACTGGGATTTGCAAACATTTCTACGGGACCGTTTGCATCCAGCAATTTGTTGAGCACATAAATCACGAGAGCTCCAAGAGAAATACCCGACATACCCGAAATCAAGGTCAGGAAAACCGATTCAGTTAAAATCTGACTGCGTATAGACCACGGACTGGCACCCAGTGCGCGACGAATCCCGATTTCTTTAGTACGCTCTTTTACCACGATAAGCATGATATTGCTAATTCCTATAATTCCCGACAACAATACTAAAATACCTACAAAATAAGCGACTGCCTTTAAGGCGATAAAGAGTCCGTCAACCTTTTGATACTGCTCGTACAAATCAAAATTCCCTATGGCACGATCATCTTCCGGGTGAATGCTGTGTCTGGTCTTTATAATGTCGAAAACCCGTTCTTTTAATTTGGTTATGGAAAAGCCGTCTTTTGCTGTAATCGCCATCCATCCTACGTTGTTTCCCATATTAAATGCCTGAGAAAATGCAGTAAAGGGCACATAAATTTGTTTCTGTTCTTCTTCGGCGTCCCCATTGCTGGATACAATTGAATAGGTACCCACCACCATAAAATTGACACCGTTTATTTTGATATAGGTACCTATAAAATCTTCGCCCTTATCGTAAAGCGCATTACGTACCCCTTCACCAATAACGGCAACTTTTCGCTTTGCTTCAATATCACCATAATTTAAAAACCGCCCTGCGGTAATATTCATGGGCTGCTGCTCTATATATTCAGGATAATCCCCATACACATCAAAAGCCCCGGTATTAATGCCGCGCACCACATTGTTTGCTCCACCAAAACCTCCTAATTGATTACGGGGAGAGACAAAGCGGAGTTCAGGAATATTTTGTTTTAGGGCCGCAACATCATCAAGATCGTAATTAAAGCGGCGCCCCTTAGGAAGACCTTTATAGGGTTTAGAGATCACCTGCGTCCACATAAACATACTGTTGGTCGCGATGTTTCCGAAATCTTTTTTAACTCCGTTCTCAAGACCTTTACCCGCGGCGAGGAGGATTACCAGGATGAAAATCCCCCAGAGAACCCCAAAAGCAGTAAGAGCCGTTCTAAACCAATTTCGGCTTAAGGCTTCTATAATCTCATCCCAACTGTCTTTACTAAACATAAGCTTTAGGGTCTTTTTTATTCTTCACGTAATGCGGCGATAGGTTTAATGCGGGCTGCACGCCAGGCCGGAACAAAGCCCGCCAGCGCTCCCGAAAGTACCAGTATAAAAACGGTTGTTATTGCTACATTAAAATTAACAGTAGGGTTACGTATATAGTCCATTTGTAAATTAGGGCCTACGAGTTCCAGGAGTGTCATACTAAAAAGCAGACCCGAAAAACCGGCAATAGCTGTCACAAATATAGATTCGTGCAAAATCATGCTTACTATAGACCATGGTTCGGCACCCAAAGCCTTACGAATACCTATCTCTTTTGTGCGCTCTTTTACGATGATCAGCATGATGTTACTCACTCCTACTACACCGGCAATTATGGTGAAAATCCCCACCACCCAAAAGAAAAGCTTTATCATCCCAATAAGATCGTAAAAGCGTTTTGCTTCTTCCAGCGTGTTATTTACGTTGATCGCACTGGTGTCATCAGGAGCTATCAGATGACGCTCCTTGAGAAAGGCTTCTATTTCATTTGAAAAATTGATAGACTGTGCGAGCGTAGCTTCAAAGTTTGCTTTTGGTTTAAGTGTAAAACCCAGATTACGTACTTTATCTGAACCGCCAAAAACCCGTTGTGCTGTAGATATCGGAACAAAAACACGGGTCTCTTCACGTTCTCCTCCAGGATCGCTGTAAACGCCGACCACATAAAAATTTATACCGTTAACCTGAATGAGCTTACCTAAGGCATCATTTTTGCCAAAAAGATCCTGTTTTACTTTATTGCCGATAACCACTACTTTGGTTTTATCCTCTTGATCTGAATAATTGATATAGCGACCGTTTACCATGCTTTCATTTTCTAAAAACTGATAATCAGGATACACTCCTTCAACACGATAACTACCAGTTTCTTTACCATAGGTTAGATTACCACTCCATATACGGTAAACAGCAGATTTAAATTCGAGATCATTTTCATACTTCTCAATAAGGTAATTGTAATCTTCATTAGTCATCTCTACAAATCGGCCCGGATTAAGCCCCTTATATTCTACAGAAGTTACACCACTCCAAACAGAAATACGGTTTGTAGCATCACGCTCAAACTCTTTTGAAATACCGTTTTGCATTCCCTGACCAAGGGCTAAAAGAATGACCAAAATAAAAATACCCGAAGCTACAGAGAGACCTGTGAGAAATGTGCGGAGTTTATTTTTCCGGATGGTTTCAAATATTTCCTGCCAACGCTCCAGACTAAACATGAGATGCCGCTCTTACCTGATTGATTTTTGTATCGTCTATGATCAACCCGTCTTTAAGATTTACAATACGCTTTGTCATGTGTGCGATATCATCTTCGTGAGTTACAACCAAAATGGTTTTCCCCTCATCGTTAATGCCCTGTATTAGCTCCATCACCTCGTAGCTGGTTTTGGTATCCAAAGCACCAGTAGGTTCGTCAGCAAGCAAGACTTTAGGATCAGAAGCTAAAGCTCTGGCGATCGCCACACGCTGCTTTTGCCCGCCGGAGAGTTCATTAGGCATATGATGCGCCCAGTTTGCCAAACCTACTTTTTCAAGGTAAGCCATGGCTTTATCGGTTCGCTCAGCACGTTTCATGCCTTGATAATACAAAGGCATGCCTACATTATCTAAAGCACTTTTATAATTGATAAGATTAAAAGACTGGAAAATAAACCCTAAGAATTTATTGCGATACCGGGCTGCGATCTTTTCATTCAGATTTTTAATGGGGGTGCCATCCAAAGTATAACTCCCCTCATCCGCTTCATCAAGCATTCCCAAAATATTGAGTAACGTAGATTTGCCAGACCCTGAAGAACCCATTATACTCACCAATTCACCTTCTTCAACACTAAAATTTATTCCCTTGAGAACATGAAGCGAATTAGCGCCCATAGTATAGGACTTATGGAGGTCTTTAATGGTAATCATAATGATGGTTTAGTATACAGCAAGGCTGAAAATCTCAGACTTAACTTACCAAATAGACTCTCAAAAGCTGTAAATGTTACATTTAAACTTAAAATAATTAACATTTAGAGACTTTCGAAATAAGCAGGACGCATTTTTCTAAGAAGATTTACGCCTGCTTCGGTAGATAAAATAAATTAAGCCTCCCATAAGCAGGTAGGGAATTGCAGCAAGATATACGATTCCATTATTAACCCCTTCGGCCATGCTGTTATCGGTCTCACTTTCTAATACGGCACGACACATCGCGCACTGCGCCTGCATTGCAAAACTCAGCATTAAAAAAAGTAAAGTAAGACTAAAACGTTTCAACATAACTTATTAAACTGGATAATAGGGAAATATCATAAAGTACACCACCACCCCGGTTACGGCCACATATAACCAAAGCGGAAATGTAATACGTGCAATTTTACGATGCAGCTCAAATTTGCCTAATGTTGCCCGTACATAGGTTATAAGAACAAAAGGAATCACGCCAACTGACAATAAAATATGCGTAATCAAAATAAAATAGTACACATATTTAAAGACCCCAACTGCTGCATTTTCAGCATCAGAAATCACTCCATCAAGGTTAGTATCGCCAAATTTTGTTGAATCTGAGGTCGCGTGATAGAGCACATATAAAACCAGAAATAATACTGAAAGTCCAATACAGGTTTTCATTAATTTTTCGTGCAGACTTCGATTGCCTTTTTTGATTTGGATAACAGCGGTTATGAGCAATATTGCGGTTAAGGCATTAATACCAGCATAAATAGGTGGTAAAAAGCCCAATCGCTCTACATTTGGAATACGCACCATAAACAACAGCGCTACAGCAATGGGTATGGCTACCGAAAGTATAACAATCCATCTGTTATATAACTTTTCTTTCTTTGCAAGATCGTTCATCTAACTTTTGTTCTTGTTCAATAATTTTTTAATGTCTTCGATGAGTATATCTATTTGCGAAGTCTCCTCACCTTCAACCTCTTCAGCTCCCTGTGGGATAAACCCACGATAGTAAATCAAAGGATTTCCAAACTCGTCTTTACGCGAACGTATAAACCCATTTTGATCAACCAGTGCGAACAAGCCGGAATGCTGAAAGTTACCCTCAATGTTTGGGTTTTCCTGCGCTAATAGATTAAAGCCTACGTTTGCCAGTTCATAAATCTCCTCACGGTCGCCAGTCATCATATGCCAGTCCGGGTCTGTAACACCGTAACGATCTGCATATTCTTTTAATACCTCGGGTGTATCGTGCTCAGGATCTATACTGAAACTGGCAATACCAAAATCGGGGTTGTCCTCAAACGTATTTTGGATCAAAACCAAATTCTGATTCATCGGAATACAAATAGTAGGACAACGCGTAAAAAAGAACTCGACCAGAAAGACTTTACCATTATAAGTATCTTCAGTTATGGTGTCTCCATTTTGATCTACAAATTCAAAATGCGGTACTTTTCGATCCTTGCCATTGATATTTATATAGGATAGTTCTCCATCATTATCCTGGCTATTAAGCTTTGCGACATTGAGGCGGTCATTTTGAACCACTTCTCCACGCTTGAGACGATCTATTATTTTTGGAATCACTATAATCCCAAAAATGAATACTATTACGGCAATGCCTATGTAGGTTTTCTTTCTATTCATATCAACTAGCGATCTGCATTATTTTTTTTCAGAGCAAGACGGTATTCAGCAAGAATAATTTTTACATCGTCTTTCATTTTATTAGACAATTCTGCAATGTCTGAACTATCGTATCCGTAAAGCACTCCTTCATCCTCGTCATCATCCCGGCCTCTTAAATTACGGGCTTTATCAACAATAAAAATATACTTAGAACCTCCATCAGCCATTAAATCATAGGGTGTATTTAAACTTTCAAAAACACTCGCAATAGTTTCCTGCGGAAGATTAACAAAATACCAGTTTGAGATATCGGTAAGTCGCGCTAACTCTGTTCTGACTTTATCCAGTTCTGCTGCGTCAATAGTTTCAGGAACAAGGTATACAAATTGAAAATCATCAAATTCCCGGAAAGGTTTAAAGATCTTCTGATTTAAATTGAATAAGTCACCACCTTCGCGCTCAATGGTATTTCCTAAAAAACCCAGGACGGTTATTTTGTCCTGAAATTGAACTCCTGAAATAGCTTCAAACTCAGGTACATTTTCCTGAAGTACCGGTAATTTTGCAAAATTGTGAATTCCCGAAGCAAAGAAAAGATAGGCCACGATAGGCAGGATAAATAAAACACCTAAGACAAAATACTTTCTCATAGCCAAACCTTCTAAATTGGGGTCATTTAGGATTTATTTATACGACTTCGGGAGCCCTTTCCGAAACCGAGTGCAAAGGTACATCACAGAACGTTTGCATTAAAACAAGACATAAAAAAAGACGACCGAAGTCGTCTTTTAAAATTTTATAACGGATTAAAAATCCCAGGCTACATACCCCTCTTTATATACATCAAAAATGTAATCTCCTTCGGTAAGTAGAATAAAGATCAAATAACAAACAAGAAATATCCCAGTCCATACTACAGAACGTCGCAGACCCTTAGTCTCGTGCTCCATATGCATAAATGCCCAAGTAATTAAGTAGGCCTTGTAAAGTGTAAGAACAATAAATATCCAGTTAAGAAGGTGCATTCTCAAAAAATGCGTCTCAATTAAGAACACAGGTCTGATGATACCTAAAGCAACTTCTACAATCGTTACTATAGAAAGGATCCCAAAAACCGTCCAGATTCTTTTAGTAGCTGAACCATGATGTGCTGAATCGTGTGCCATTATATATTTTTTAATAGTTCCGCTTTGCGGAATAATAATTTTTTAAAATTAAACTAGATAGAAGAATGTAAATACAAACACCCAAACTAAATCTACAAAGTGCCAGTACAAACCTACTTTCTCAACCAT
Organism: Leeuwenhoekiella sp.; assembly: GCA_002708845.1. GTDB lineage: Bacteria > Bacteroidota > Bacteroidia > Flavobacteriales > Flavobacteriaceae > Leeuwenhoekiella. Next base: position 54,726 of record PAPI01000022.1, on the reverse strand, counting down.
TTCATAGCTTCCTCTACGCTCGTAAGTACCTAAAATCACATTAATAAAAATGATGATATTAATAATCACACCAGAAAATACGTGGAAACCGTGAAAACCGGTAATAAAGAAAAAGAAATCTGCAAACAATGGCGGACCATATTCATTATGCACCAAATTAGCTCCCTGAACAACCTGCACTCCATCATTCTCTAATTTGGCAAGCGACTCTTCTCGAGATAGGATAACTTTTCGACCGTCTTCATTTAAGAGCTGCGTACGCACTAATAAATCTGGATTAGCCTTAAAGCCTTCAACCACTTCGGCCAGATCATAATCTGGAAGACTGCTCTCTGACACGTACCAAAGAGCTTCATTCTTAGTAAGACGCGTGCGCTCTCTAGGAAGCTCAACTGCAAAAGACTCTAAAGTGACCTGCTCTCCTTCTTGATTAACAAACTGAATGATTTTCCCACCTTTCGTCTCTACAGCTCCATATTCTCCAGAAATGAAATTCGCCCATTCCCAGGCTTGTGAGCCAACGAAAATCACTCCACCAAGAATAGTGAAGAACATGTACCAAATCACCTTATTCTTCTTCATCTGGTGACCCGCATCTACTGCAAGTACCATCGTAACAGAGGAGAAAATAAGTATAAAAGTCATCAACGCCACATAATACATAGGAGCATCAACACCGTGTAAAAAAGGAAAGTGCGTAAATACTTCATCGGCAATAGGCCAAATGTTGAGGTATTTAAAACGAGAAAATCCATATGCCGCGAGAAAACCAGAAAATGTGAGCGCATCCGAAAGGATGAAAAACCACATCATTAATTTACCGTAACTCGCTTTTAGAGGTTGTTCATCTCCGCCTCCCCAGACCTTTCCTTCCGTGCCTGTTTTAACAGCTGTAGCGTTCATATTTTAATATCGGTTAATAAGCGTTGCAAAAATAGGTATTTTAAAAATGCTTTTCAAAGCAATAATCGGTATTTATAACCATTCAAAAAAAAGAATTCTTAAAGGTTTTTTAATAAAAACCTTCCTTGTTTAATGAATAATATCTTCGGCAAACATAAAAAAGAGGAAAAGATAAATCCAGAGTATATCTACAAAGTGCCAGAAGGTCGCCCCCAACTCAAGGCCAAGCGTCTGACCGCTAGCGTATTTACCTCGCAATTGCTGGACAAGTATAACCAGCAACACCAAAATACCTGCCGCCACGTGTATCACGTGACTTATAACAAAAGCATAAATAAAAGAGGTCGTCACATTACTTTGGCTCCCGGTAAAGAAATAGCCTTCCTGAACAATTTCACCAAAACCTTTGAATTGAAATATCACAAAGCCTATTCCAAGAATCGCAGTAACAACTAAGGCGAGCGTGCCTAATGTATTATTTTCTTTAGAAATAGCTCTCTTAGCCACCAGCATACTTAAACTACTCAGAATAATAATAGCCGTACTGATATAAAATGCCTGCGGAAGCTGAAAGTCATGAAGCCAGTCTTTGCGCTCACTACTCACAATATATGCACTGGTAAGCCCCCCGAACATCATCGAAAGACTTACTATGCCAAACCACAGCATCATTTTTTTTGATCGGGCGATTTTTACCTGTTGTGATTGCGATGTATAATCCATTACCTTAAAAATTTATCAGCTACGTATATAATTTGAATCAATGTGATGTAACTCACGCTGGAAAGCATAAGTCGTTTGGCGGTAAGGTTGTTTTTATAAATGTAGAGTCTGACGGCATAATAAAGCAGCCCCAGACCTAGAATTCCTACTAAGAAAGCAGAGATAGGCGTTAAATACAGTCTTCCGGTAACTCCAAAAACCGGAATGAGTGAGACCAAAATAGTCCAAACCGTGTATAGAATTACCTGCACAGCAGTTCCGCGGTCTCGTTTTCCGGTGGGCAACATAAAGAATCCCCCCTTTTTATAATCATCATACAGGAACCAGCCGATTGCCCAAAAATGGGGAAATTGCCAAAAGAATTGTAACATGAATAAAGTTCCGGCTTCAATCCCAAGATTCCCCGTAGCCGCAATCCACCCCATCATAAAAGGAATTGCACCCGGAAAAGCCCCTACAAAAACGGAAAGCGGTGTTTTAGTTTTTAAAGGTGTATAAACGCTGACGTATAAAAAAATAGAAATCGCTCCAAAAACAGCGGTAATCGGGTTGATAAAATAAAGAACTGCGAGGCCCAAAACCGTAAAGACTGTGGCAATAACAAAAGCCCTGCTTACAGACATACGACCGGCTGCAACCGGTCTGTTTTTAGTGCGGTCCATCAAGGCATCAAGATCTTTTTCAATAATCTGATTGTAGGCATTAGAAGCGCCTACCATGAGATATCCGCCCACAGCCAAAAGTAATACGGTAATCCAGTTTATAGTGTAAGCCCCGAGAAGGTAGCCCGCCATGCTTGAGAATACCACACTGATGGCCAGACGCATCTTGGTGATTTCTTTAAAATCCTGCCAGGCGGAAGGGGCTAAATTATGAGATTTTGCAAGGCTCAAAAGCGTGTTTTTCAAGGGCTTTAAAAAGTCGTGCAAAGATACCACACACACGGCATCTGCACAAGCGATATTAGGTATATTAAAACTTGATATATTTTAACACCTCAAACATCGCAAATCCAAGATCAAGACCCTGAAAAGCATTTTAAGAAAATCTGAATCTCTAAGCCTTATTCAGGAATCAATTATCAAGCCCCACCGCATCATAAACCTGAACACGCTCCCACAAATGTGAAGCTTCTTCAACAAATTTGAGATGCACAGGTTCTTTTTGATACTTGTCCTGAATTTCTTTTGAAGGAAAGGTTAGAATTATTGAATACGTCCAGCTGTTATCAACCACATCACGCGGCGTATTTGCAGGTATGCCTATAAATCTGGTTTGCGCATACTCACTTGTATTTAAGAATTGTTTCAAAGCTTTTTCAAATTCAGCCCGGTCATCTGAATTATTGGGATTATTTAACCAGAAGTAGACCACATGTGCAAAATTAGAATCGAAATCACTTTCGGGCTTTTCTGTTTTTTCTTCACACGAATTCAATGCCACAAGCATTAAAAGCACAATACTGTTTTTAAATAATTTCAAAGCCAAAGTTTTTAGTTAATAATCAAAATACCAGTTGAATAAATCGGTTCTAAAACCAAAATTTACCCAGACTGTTCGTTCTGCAAGATTTACGGGATCAAACTGCTCTATACGGTTATCCCTGTATAAAACGGAAGCATAAAGTTTCAGGTTTGTTGACGGATTCAACAAATAACCAACCTCTACATTACCCAAAAATGTATTAGCCCTGTTCCCCTGCCCTATTTCAATACCTAATTCAGAAGGAATATTTTCATCATTCCCATAAATACTTCCGCCGTAATAAACCTGATTGATATCACCAATCTCGAAGCCGCGCTCCCCATAAATAATTTTTGCAGAACCAAACCACCTATCGTTTCGGTAACGTGCAATGGCTATAAGCTCCCTAAAGTTTGCACCCCAGAGGTGTGCCATAGACTGATTATTATGACCATAGTTTAACACAATCTCATTATTAGAATAAACGTAAGGGCGCACCTGATTAAACTCAAACTGCAGCTGTAAATTATCTACATTGAAAGCATCGTAGTATTTAAAGCCTAGCTGCACTCCTTGTTTATTTTGAAATGATTTTTCACTGCTAAAAACGGCTCTGGTAGAAAATTCATCGATTATAACCTGAGCATAGGCATTAAAACGATCACTAAATTTGTACTTACCGGTCAATCCTATTAAAGCATTACCACCCCGCGATCCGGTTGAAAATTCAATAGCACGGTAAAAAATTACCGGATTAAGGTAATTCAGGTCAAAACCCCTGTCATTATCATTAGTCCAAATTACATTTTCAAAGAGACCTATATTCAGCCGTTTGGTTACATTTAAGCTCAAATAATGATTGGCCATATACTTGGTTTTAAAAGAACCATCTGCAACCACATCGGGACGCACATCCCGTAAAGACATCCAGGTATTGGTGTATTTCAGTTTCCAAAATGTGGTGTTGAGTTTAAAAAATGGATACGGACTCGCGTTATCTGAAAGCAATAGAGAACGATAACCATCACCAATAAAGTTTTTACCGTGCCCAAACTGAAAATTGAAGTATTTATTGGGTGTATATGATAAATAGCCTTCCGCCACCGGATAATCAAAATCTCCGGAAGCTGATTCTGCAGCTACACCCCTACCGGGAACAATAGCGGGGTTTCCACCATCAGGTCTAATGGAACGTGCAAATCTGTTAAAATAACCCGCAAAAGTGCCCTGACTTTCGTAGACCACGGTGTAGAAATTTAAATTTTTACCTAGTCCACCCTGAAAAATTACTGCTCTCGTATTATTATACGTATAACTTTGATCTTCATTATTTGCACTTTCAAAACCCAATTGAAGGTCGGCAGCGGGGTCTAGAGTAAACCAGTAGTCTTCTCCCTGAAGGGTGACCATATGTTCATTCCAAAGTTTACGCCCAAACCACGACTCTTTTTTTTTATACAGACCCTCACGTGCTTCTTTAAAATCATAGTAAGTGTTTACATTATCGTACGTAAACGGCTTTCCCGCAGTATGCGTATTGGTACCCACCCGGTTTAGCTCCTGATCAAAACGGCTATAGGTTTCGTGAGAAAAAGGAATGAATAATTGTGACTTGTATTCCCTGTTTTCAAAAGGAAAGGTCTTTATAGCATCATATTCACTTTGCTCCTCGAGCTTTTTTACAGGCACAGCTCCTGTTTTGAAGTTCTTTACTGCTGAAGAATCGCTGGCAAATGGAATAGGTATAGGCATATTAAATTGCATATACGTAGGACGGGCGTTATAGGTAGCGGGTTTTATTTGAGGTAAATCTTCAAACACCCGCGTGATTTCGCTGCGTAACTCCTCATAAATACCGGTAACATGAAGCAACTCAAATTTACCCTCTTCATTTACTTCAAATAGCACTACCAGATCACCCTGATATTGTTCGTCAATTACACGTTGAGGCATTTTAAAATCTGCTTTGATCTTAGTTATCAAAGTTTGATTGAAGCATGCCGGAAGTTCACTGGCAGTAACCGCTTCGCATTCCTCAAATACGGGATACTGCTCAAAGTTACCCGTGATCAACTGAGCCTGCACTGTAGAAACAATAAAAAACGCTATGCCAGCAGCAAAAGTCTTGAATGACATGAACTTATAAGATTTAGGTTGGGGAAAGATACTATTTTTTAAACACCTGTTCTTTAGCTTTTATTTCAAAACTATGCGTTCAAAATAGAAACAGCCCGCAAATCCTGCGGGCTGTTCAAAATAGTTAAGTAAAGCTAATTCTGAATTTGAAATTTAATAGGTTGATAATAAATAACGCGAACGTTACGATCCCGTTGCTTACCAGGCTCCATTTGAGGTAATTTTTCCATAACGCGCACAGCCTCTTCCTCAAGAGCAGGGTGAGGAGCCCGGGTTTTCAGATCAGTTACTTTACCAAACTCATCAATGGTAAACTGAATGTCAACTTTATTGATTCCTTGCAAACCATAGCGTTCTCCAATACCCGTATCAAAATTACGATTGATGAATCGATTCATTTTTTCCTGCATACAGGCTTTCAGCTCTTCATTTGTTTTCAAATCTTCACAACCAGGGAAAACCGGAACCCTTTCGACAGCTACAAATGTTGTTGTCTCTACAGGAGGCTCTGGAACTTTCACAAAACTGCTTTCATCAATGCTTTCAGAATCTGGAGCATCAGGATTTTGAGGCTCAAAAGTTGGCGGTTCAAAATCCACTATATCCTCAACAGGCTCTGGAGGCAACAAATCACTCACCTCTTCGGTTTTGGGCTGCACCTCTTTTGGGACTTCCCTCCTGATAGGCTTATTCCACTGATCTTCTGATACTGTAGGAATATCACCATAATCCTGAGGTTCATAGACGCTAACAGGCGACTTAAGCTCAAAAAGAAAAATTGCTAAAAGCAACGCGGTAATCAAACCTATCTGAAAATAGACCACCGTGTTTTTTCGTAGATTTACATCATGCTTGCTTGTTGTGCGATCTCCGCTTTGCCGAGCGCGAGATTCGCTTTTTTGAGAATTACTCATAAATAAAAGTTTTAATGGTTACTAATACTTAAAACTTTAACAATAAGCTTGCCATAAAAAAACCCGTCTCGCTTTCGCGGACGGGTTTTTGATATTTTATTAGGTAAGGATTAATCCTGTACCTGAAATACAATAGGAAGTGAGTAGAGTACCCCTACTGCCTTACCACGTTGCTTACCTGGAGTCATTTGCGGTAATAACTTAATTACACGCTCTGCCTCAGATTCTAGACGCGGATGTGGACCACGAGAGCCTATGTCTACAATATTTCCTTTTTGATCAATTTTGAAACGCACATAAATACGATTTATACCTGAAAGACCTAATTCGCTACCCAGTTCAGTATTGAACTTACGGTTTACAAACTGACTGATCTTTTCAGACATACACTTTTTCTTAGCGTCGTTTCCTTTTTCGTTTTCGCATCCAGGATAAACCGGTACGTTTTCAATAACCGCAAAAGGAACGTCTTCAATAACCTCTTCTTCTTCAAAAGAAACTTCTTCAACCTCTACGATCTCCTCTTCCTGACTGGTTTCAGTAGACTCGATTACAGTTTCTTCAATTTCTTTATCATCCTCAACAACCTCGATGATTTCGGGTGCTGGTGGCGGCGGTGGAGGAGGTGGTGGAGGTGGTGGAGTATTTAACTCTGTAATCGGCACATCTTCTTCCAGCTCATCATCCATTTGAAGCTGTCCGATGTCAATGGCCTCTTTCTCATACGTTTTCCACTCGATAGCCATATACGTAAGCCCGAGTATCAAAATAAGACCCAACTGAAAGAAGAGTACACTTCTTTTAGACAGATCTGCTTTGGGATTTTTCTTAGGTTCCATGAATCTTGTTGTTAAGGATTGCTAATTTAAATAAAAAAGGCTTGAACTCGAAATTAAAATTTTGATTTCACTTTTAAAAAATGCTTTTTAAAAGCATATATGACTAATACTGCGGTAAAAGTACCGGCCAGATTTGCCAGAAAATCTTGAAAATCTGCTGATCTCGAGCTTGTTACCAAGGCTTGTAATACTTCAATAATTATACCATAAACTATTGCTAAACCGCAAGATTTTATCAAAGACTGCTTAAAATCGTTAGTTTTTGGCTGTAAAATGTAAAAAAACACAAACCACAAGATGGTAAATACCACGTATGTGAATATATGTACAAGCTTGTCACTATGCTTTGGAGCCTCATTTATATGCGGCATGGGCATCAGGCAAATCACTGCTATAAATAGCGTATAGCCATAAACCCCATATCGCAGCAGTCTAGCCACCTATAAGTTCCTGATAGGCATCTACACTCAACAAAGTATCAAGCTCATCCGCATCAGAAAATTTAATTTTAATCATCCAGCCTTTTCCGTAAGGATCCTCATTAACCATTTCAGGTTCTGACTCCAATGCCGCGTTAAATTCAGTAATCTCACCACTAAGGGGTAAAAACAAATCTGATACCGTTTTTACTGCTTCAACAGTACCAAAAACTTCTTCGCGACCCAAAGTTTCACCTTCGGTTTCTACTTCAACATAAACAATATCTCCCAATTCGCCCTGAGCGAAATCAGTAATGCCTACGGTTGCGGTGTCGCCTTCAATACGCACCCACTCGTGATCTTTAGTGTATTTTAAATCTGCTGGTAAACTCATAATTGTATTAAATTAATTTCCAAAATTATATTGCAAAGTCAGTCCTGACCGTATAGTTGTCTGCGGGTAAGCGGTTGATATCGCATAAGTCGCAAACGCGTGATCGTAATAAAAAATAGCGGTTAGATTTTTGCTCAACGCATAATCTGCCCTAAATGTAAGACCGTAAATGTCCTGCCCTGCCGTAATCTGACTATTATCAACATCCAGATACCTTACAATCGTTTCATTCTGCCTTAGGGATAAATCGGCCTTAAAGTTTAAATCACTCTTTAAGATGGTGCGCTTACCTCCTATGTTGGTCGCAAATCTAATATCTTTTAAGCGATATCCCAGACCTATTATATACTCATTTCCGTGAATTTCGGTAAGCAGATTATTGTCAAAACTCAAGGATAAGGTTCTATCCTTTCTCAACTCAGCAAGTATTTTAACCGAATTATTCATCTCAAAGTCTAATCTGATCAGGGGCGAAAACATCTCGGTCAGATTTATGTTTGAATATAAGGTCTTACTCATAAAATCACCAGCCTGATTAACCTGAGCGTCTTCAGGACCGTTATTTAATCTACGGTTGTAATTAAGGTTAGTTCTAAATTGATTGATTGTGTACCCCGCCTGATACCCATGATTGACTGAAAAACGCTTGAAACGTTTTTTAAACCAGTCAAATTTCATAAACCCGGTATACTTCAAATTCCAGTTGGGAAGCGGGAAACTCCTGAAAGCACCAAGTGAAACACTTTCTGCATTGCCCGGAGTATAGGCCGATAAAAATGCCGGAAGTAATACCTGCTGACTTGAACGACTAAAACCTATAGGATAGCCATTTTCATCCCTCGGATACTGGTCATTACCATAAAAATCTTGAGCCAAACGCTCTGCCACAATCAAGCGGTTTTCCCGGAAACGGTTGAAATTCAGAGATGATTGTAACGAACTTGCGTTAAAAGCCGTACCAATCATAAGGGTTGAAATACTGAAATTACCCAAGGTATTACCGGTAAGGCTCGCATATTCTAATGTTGTTGGATTTACCCGATAATTTTCAGTATACGTTTCCTGATAAATTCGGTTCATATTGACATCAATGGTCAGATCTTCCAGAAAACTGGTCTGAGCCTGCACATCAAACTTACGCACCTCATTTTCGCCATATTGTTCATTATACTCCTGATACAGGGTTAGCCAGCCCTGACGGGCCGCGAAGTCGCGAATTTCGGCCTGACTACCAAAAACAAAACCTGTGGTAGGACGTGTTGTTCCTAAAAAGCCCACACCAGGCAGGTAACCTGGTAAATAAATACCATTGGTTTGCTCGTAGTTGATTTGTATTTGTTTAATACCTGTTGCAATATCTATGAGTAAATCTTTGGTTTTACTTCCGCCAGAATTTGCCTGAGGTTGATTTCCCTGAGCAGATTGTGGATTACCCAAAGTAGGGACCGCCCGGCTTCTTGCTTCCCGGGAAGTAGGACCTGAACTTTTCTTTGAAATACCCAAAGTATTGTACAAACTCTTCATATCTAATGTAGTCTGAAGGGTGTGCGTGTTGGCATTTTGTACAGAATTCCCCAGGTCTGGGATACCCTCAAGCGATTGTAACTGGTAAGACCCTCTTGTCCATTGAAAATCTGCGCTATATGAATAGGTTGATTTAACAAAGTCTAGAAATGGAAGCTTTCCAACAGGCAGATCATAGTTGAGCTGCATATTTTGATTATGACGGTCTGGAGTCCCTACATCGAAGAATTGGGTGTAGACACCCCCGGCATCAGGGTCTATACTGTTATCCGGATTTAAATAATTACGAACCACCCGATTCTGAAACTGATTCAGATTCACCCGCAGCGACTGAGATATAGGGAAGTTTATCGTGAAGTTACGATCAAATTGATAGTTGCGCTGTACGTAAACCGGTGTGGTATTGATAAAATTTTCGTTGGCTAAAAGATCCCTAAATTGTTGTCTGTTAAACTGCCGTGTAATATTTGATGTTAAGTTTATACTTGCCGGAAGATAATTGAAATTGAAATCCTTAAGGAGCTTCCAGTATTTGCTCGTAAACAGGGAGTCATTCTTTTTAAAAGGCTCAATAGGTTTTTGCTTGAATGCAAAACCATAGGTAGCGCCCAGACGCACATTTTTAGTTACCGCCTGCTGTATTTCAAAGTCTTTATGATTTTCCTGATTGTGGCTGTATGCAAAAGTGAGGTTTTCCACATCCCATGGCATAGGCTTCTTATCACCCGTTCGCTCCTTGCGCACCCCAATAAAGTTAATGCTCTCCCGGGTAGTTCGCTCAATAGCCACATTCTCTATGCTGTCACGCGCAGCGGCATTAGCGGCATTAGCAAGGCTTTGCTCCAGTTTTATATCGGTGTAAAGCGGGTCGTACTGTGGGGTGATCGTCTGATTTCCCTTTGCATAATTAAAAGGGACCTTAACTCCCCATTTCTTTGGTAAAAGCTGCCCCAGCTCCACATTACTTACCACGTCATATGATTTTACATCCTCCCGTGCACGCTGATTAGGTCCTGCATCTATACTACCAAAACCTATTGTAGATTGACGAGCTGTACCTGAAACGGTGGCAAAATCGGCTAGATTGGCATCGAGATTTAAAATACCGGCCCAACCACCCTGATTTTGAAGTCCGGAAAGACGCAGTTCGTTAAACCAGGTTTCAGCACACACGGTGCGACCGCCTTCATCGTTTCCGTTCTTGACACCCAGCATCAGCAGGCGTACATCCCCAAAACTGGGATTCCCTTTTATCCCCACCCTAACTCTTCCGGTCTCATAAGGTGTCCCTGCAGGATCTGCAATAGGATTGCCGTCCTGATCAAAATAGGTTATTTGATCTTGCAGCGTATTGAAGCTTCCGTTAAAAAAGGTCGCTTTGACGGTTTCTAAAACTTCAAGCGGCAGTTTTAAACGGTTAGCTTCGGGCCAAATTAAATCTGGGCTACTGGTGTTGAATGCACTTGGGGTAAGCGGCAATTCAATCTGATAGAAATTCTGCGTGAGATCAGTTCCCATTCGTATAAAAGCAACAACCTCATTATCCTGAACTGGATTCTCATTCAGCAAAGATTCTAAATGCACAAACATCTCGATATTTTCGTACTGCCGCATATCGAGCCTAAAATTCTTATAAACCGCACGGCTATCTTGAGTTTCCAGATCGCAAACTTCTATAGACAGCGATTGCTCATTCTGGCGAATGTTATTATTGTTGTTAATGAGCTCTTCACGATAAACACCGGGAGGAAGCACATAAGGAATAGGGTTACGGTTGCTGTTCTCTTCAACATTTACTGAAGTTACCTCAAAGCGGGTATTTTCAGTATCCGGGTCTGACTCATCAGGGTCAAGGGTGTAGAGATAACGTCTGTAATCTCCACGTACTAGGTCCATCGCACCCATACGTAAAACAACAGGCTGATTCCAATCGCTCATAAACATACGCATAAAGCGTATAGACCTAAAGTCGTTGATACCGCCCTGTCTTCCGGTAGGCTGACTAATAGGAATTTTAAATTGATACCAGGTTACCGGTAAGGTGTTTCCATTTTGAAGGGTTACCTCAATATCCCGCTGATCTACGATATACTCGTTTTGCACATTAAGGCTCTGCCGGTTGATATCGAGTTCATACTCGTAATAACTGTCAACCGTATTCATGGTAAAATCCCGGTTAAAATCTTCCACATCAGGCACTGTGGTTGAACCCCGATCCTGCTGGGTTACATCTACGGGTGAGTTACCTTCCTGCCCATTGTATTTTTTGTAGCGATCTAAAACCGAACCCTGCGCTGAAACAAAATATTGATAATTATCTCCAGAAGGATCATCAAGACCTGCAAAATCAGGGAAATTTAATGCCTCCTGATCATCACTCAAACCGTCGTAGCCCACATCCTGATTAAGTCGTGCCTGTCCTTCGGTATCAAAAGCGTAAATCAAAGCCTGGTTGGTAGGGACTCTACCCCAAACGGTTGCTACCGTATTATTGGCCGAGCCATCCTGAGGCAAACCATTCTCATATTGTTTACGCCCGTCTTTTAATACATCTTCGGAAATATTACCCAGGTTAAGTGTGAGTTTACCGCCGGTATTTGCTGCATTTTCAGCATAAATAAAGGGGTCCATCAACCAGAATTCAATAAACTCCACATTAGACTGCTCAAAATCGGTTGAAGCAAACTGACGCATAATTCCACCAAAATTCTGCTGCGGATTTTCTAAAATCCCATCCTGAGCATCCGGACTAAAGTTATAGGCACCACGCTCCTGGGGATAATAAGCCAGATCAAGTGTGAATAAAGCCTGTGTTGTACCCGCTACTATATCCTGTTGTGGAAAAATCTCATCTCTAAATACCCGGCGCGTGGCATAGGTAGACACATCAGCATCTGTGATACCATCTGGCCGTTGGTTTGTGTAAAAGATGGGATCTATAGAGTACCATGCCAGTTTTGCCCTGCGATAACCTGTACGCAAATCACCGTTGTCAAATTCACCCCCAAAACCTATGGGAGCCGATGACATATACCATTGTAATGGCGAACTGATATCGAGGGAAGTCTGAGTTCCTTCAAAATCATCAATATAGGAAGCGGCTTCCCCACCAAAATTGGTCACCTTAGGTTGCCCCGGAATTAGATAAGCTACTTCCCCACGAAGCGAAATGTTTGAAGGTACATCGGTATCGATATTAGGCAGTTTATTGACTAATCGGGTTAAAAAGGGAACTTCCGTCGAAAAGTTTGCATTAAGACCAAATATCGTATTGTTAATTGGCTCAAAACTATAGGTGGCCTTTTGAGTAAGTGGGCGCTCATTGAGATTGATCAAAGTTCCACCTACAATAAAATTCTCATTGAACTGGTGCTCTACATTTAGACCTGTAAAACGTTTGGTTTGCTGACCAAATAAGGTGTTATTCTCTGTTGAAACCTGAATTGGAATCCCCGATGCTTTAAGCGCCTGATCGAGTATAATCACGCGCCCTAACCTATAGTCTACTGTATAATCAAGACCCTCCTGAAGTACACGACCTCCTGCAGTTACGGTTACAGAACCCTGTGGAATATTAAACCCTCCGATAGGTATGCCCTCTTCCTGCTTAGACTTAAACGTCCCCTGCATTTGAAAAAGGTTTTTGTCTGCATTGTCCTGAGCAATGGTTTTTGTGGAATTGTATAACGAACGGTACACATATTTACGCTGATTTGCATTATAGGTGTCGGGATTGCCGTACGTCTCAGAAGGTTCGCTACGTAATTTATTAAAGAGATATTCTCCAAAGGGTTCAACAGAAGTGAAAATAATACTTCCATTTCTGGCGTTTACCGTGGTACCTTCGAGAAAGTCAAAAAAGCCGTCTCCCCCTTCCTGCGGATCGCCAAATTGTGTTAGATTATCCAGATTAAATACGTTGAGCAGCGGGGTGTTTGCCACATCCTGAGGCAGAGCAGGGCCACCTTCTGCCGGTGTAATATAATTTATAGGTGCCGGTGAATTGTAAACAATATTCATCCTAAATCCTTCCTTCTCCAACTGGCCTACTCCAAGGCCATAAATGTTTTTCATCATTAAATCCCAGACCGGCTCGTTAACATCTGTGATATTGCTCTTTAATAATTTTACTACCAGTGCCTGCGAAGTACCTCCCTGACCGGGTGTTATAAAACTATCCAGAATACCATCGTTATTGATATCCCGCCCGTTAGTCTGATCGGCGTCTGCGGCATCTGCTATCTGATCCCCATCGATATCCTGACCGTTGTTGTTGATACCGTCGCCATCAGGATCAACATCTACAATATCTGGCACACCGTCACCGTCTGTATCGGGATACGCACCACTGGTGGCATCCACCCCATCATTAGCAAATTCACCTACCTGAAAAACCTCTCCGTTTACGGTATATTGAAAAGCCACTGCAAGAACCTCGTCATTGTTCAAACGCTGGTTAAGCGAAATGTAGCCCAATTGGGTATCTAATGTATATTCTGAAGGAGAAAGCTGACGCGCATTTTCTAACGAAACATAATCAGACCCATCTGCCACCTGAACGTTTCCAAAACCCTGATCTACCGTAGCCGAACTGCGTATCGCCGGGGTTAGAACGGTCTGCCCGTTACCTGTTAAACCAAAGGGATTAAAATCGTTACTTGAGTTTCTGGGATAGGCCCCGGCAGGCAGATTGATAAAACCTGAAGGAATATTAGGCAAGCCTATTTGATTTGGATTTGATTCTCCAATATCCTGTATGGCAACAATGTTTCGAGTGTTTTCAAAGCGCTGGGTGCGATTGGTTACCCAGACCTCAATACGGGTAATTTGCACATTGGAGTTGATAAACGGGTAGTTGGCCAAGGCCTTATCGTAATTATCCCTAAAGTATTGTGCTAAAAAATAATGCCGGTTTTCATCATATTCCAATGCAAAAATCTGAAAATCCTGAATGGTTCCATCCCCCTGAGCCAAAACTTGATTAGTCTGTGACTGCTGTTCTGAAAAGACACCGGTGATAGTCGTTTTACCAAACTGTAATTGCGTCTTTACCCCAAAAAGACTTTGCGAACCCTGGATAAGTGCAGAATTAAGTGGCATATTCACATTACCCACTTCAATTTTCTGAATGATATCGTCTTCATTAGGCGTGTACTCCAGCTTGATCTGATTTTGAAAGCTGAAAGTAGATTCGGTATCGTATACCGCGTTTACCTGAAGACGGGTTCCTACCTTTCCCAGTAAACTCAGACTTATACGCTGGTCAAAATCAAAACTAAAATTGGTACGATTACGCGGCGAAAAACTGGGATTGTCCTGTTTGGTAAACAAACCTCCTATATCCATAGCCACATTACCAGTAGGTATAAATTCTATAGTATTGCCGCCAAAAATGCTTTCAAAGAGTCCGGAATTCACATAAAAATTAGGTAACAGACTTTTTTGATCTTCTTTACCCTCTTCTGTACGCCCATCAACAGCAGCAATTTTCTGCTGAAAATAAGCCTGCATGCGCTCCTTCTGAACGAGTTTTTTAAATTCTTCAGGGGTGAGAATTCTGGGATAGTTGATATTATATCCACCGAGACTTTCCGTGTAAATGTACCGGTCTGTGAGTGGATCGTAGGTATATTTAGAAACTATTGAATTTGGGTTTTTGAGCGCAAGTCTTCCGTAAGAAAAGCCGGTTTTAACCGAATCCTGCTCTTCTTCTTCCTGAGCAAAAAGAGATAAGGGACAGCAAAACACCCCTATAATGACCAGAATTTGAAAAGAATACCCGCGTAGTTTTGTACCCAAAGTCTCTTAAAGTTTTTTAAGTGCCAGTTTTATAATCTGCTCAACGCTTGCCTGTGGCTCATCGCGCACAATAGCGTCACACACACGCTCTGCCTGCTTTCGGGCAAAGCCTAAAGTCTCTAGAGCAGATAACGCTTCATCCTTATTGGTATTGCTTGGCGCAGCCGAAACTTCGTCAATATCATACACTTTGAGAATTTTATCCTTAAGATCCAGAATTACGCGCTGTGCCGTTTTAGCCCCAATCCCTTTAACTCCCTGTATGGTCTTAACATCACCCGAGGCAATAGCCTGCTTCACCTGTGAAGGTTCTAAAGAAGACAACATTGTACGGGCAATACTGGTACCTACTCCACTTACTGAGATAAGCAGTTTAAAAATCTCCCGTTCTGATTTTTGAGCAAAGCCATAAAGTGTATGTGCATCTTCCTTTATATGCAGATAGGTGTGCAGCATAATATTTTCCTCTTCTGGCAAAAGCGAAAAGGTGTGTAGCGAGATGTTTACAAAATAACCCACGCCATGACATTCTATGACGACATCGGTGTGATTTTTTTCGATCAACCTTCCCCTTAAAAATGTGATCATAAGTGCTAAAAGATTTGGGGTTTAAATGTACTAAAATAATTCAGCTCCGGCAGAACCTTTAAATAACGCCAAAAACCTAGTTAATCTTTCCTTTTAACTCCTCCTGAAGCTTTTTGCCTTTTTGCTGCGCATCAATAACCGCCACGGCAGACATATTTACAATTTCGTCAACCGAAGCTCCCAATTGCAGCACGTGTACGGGCTTATTCATACCCATCATTATAGGACCAATATTATCTGCTTTATTAAGCTCTTTGATCATTTTGTAGGTGATATTGGCCGAGTCAATATTAGAAAACACAAAAGTATTCACCTTCTTACCTGCGAGTTTTGAAAATGGAAACTTACTTTTGAGCATTTCAGAGTTCAGTGCAAAATCGGCCTGAACCTCTCCATCCACTGCAAGATCGGGGTAATATTTATGCAGATAAGAAACAGCTTCCCGCACACGATCTGCCTGCTCATTCTTTGAAGAACCAAAGTTTGAATACGAAATCATGGCTATAACAGGTTCCATTCCAAAAAGACGTACTGTGCGGGCGGTCATTAGTGCAATCTTGGCCAGTTCTTTCGCCGTAGGCTCAATATTTATTGAAGTATCCGCCAAAAAGAGTGGCCCTCTGCTGGTATTCATCAGGTTTGCCGCAGCCACTTTTTGCACGTTTGGTGCTGCGCCTATTACCTCGAGAACCGGTTTTACGGCTGAGGGATAGCTGCTGCTATATCCTGTAATCATTGCATCTACATCCCCTTGTTTTACCATCATAGACGCATAATAATTGCGTTGTCTGAGCAATTTTTGAGCATCGTAAAGGGTCACTCCTTTTCGCTTGCGTTCTTTCCAGAAAATCTGAGCGTATTTATCAAGATTGGGTTTTTCCTCTTTGGTCTTCGGATCAATAATTTCAATATCTGCATCAAAATCAAGCTCTTCCATCAACTCGATGATGGTTTCACGATTTCCTAAAAGAACCGGCGTACCAATGCCTTCATCGTAAATAATCTGGGCAGCCTTAAGCACATCAAGCTGATCAGCCTCGGCATAAACCACACGCTTAGGTTCGGTCTTGGCCCGGTTGAGAATAAGACGTACAATCTTATTATCTGATCCCATACGATCAAGAAGTTCGTCTTCATACTTCAGCCAGTCTGTGATAGGCTGGCGCGCAACACCACTATCCATAGCCGCTTTGGCTACGGCGGGTGGAACTTTGGTAATCAGTCGCGGATCAAAGGGTTTTGGGATAATGTATTCCCGGCTAAAGTTAAGACGAGTCTCACCGTACGCGATATTTACCTGCTCAGGCACCGATTCTTTAGCCAACTCAGCCAAAGCTTTCACCGCAGCCATCTTCATATCCTCATTAATCTTAGTTGCCCGCACATCCAAAGCACCTCGAAATATAAACGGGAAACCCAAAACATTATTAACCTGATTGGGATGGTCAGAACGACCTGTAGCCATAATGATATCTTCACGGGTATCCATCGCCAGATTGTAATCAATCTCGGGATTAGGATTAGCCATTGCAAAAACAATAGGATTAGGTGCCATTGATTTTAGCATTTCGGGCGTAACAATATCGGCAATAGACAAGCCTATAAATACATCGGCATCAACCATTGCTTCGTCAAGCGTGTCGATCTTTCGATCTGAGGCGAACTCAGCCTTTTCTCCACTAAGGTTTTCCCGGTCACTGCGAATAACCCCTTTGCTATCGAGCATTACAATATTTTCGGCTCTTGCCCCAAAAGCTTTATACAAGCGCGTACATGAAACGGCAGCAGCACCTGCACCACTCACCACAATACGAACTTCTTCCATTTTTTTATCTGCAAGCTCAGTCGCATTAAGCAAGGCAGCAGCAGAGATAATAGCTGTACCATGCTGATCATCGTGCATAACCGGAATATCGAGTTCTTCTTTTAAGCGCCGTTCGATTTCAAAAGCTTCAGGAGCTTTGATATCTTCCAGATTAATACCGCCAAATGTGGGTGCTATATTTTTTACTGTAGCGATAAACTCGTCTACATTCTTAGTATCTACTTCAATATCGAAAACGTCAATCCCGGCAAAAATCTTAAAAAGTAATCCCTTACCTTCCATAACGGGCTTACCTGCTTCCGGACCTATATCGCCTAATCCCAGCACAGCAGTTCCGTTTGAAATAACCGCAACAAGATTACCCTTAGCGGTATACTTATAAACGTTTTCTTTGTCTTTTTCAATCTCCAGACATGGCTCTGCAACTCCGGGAGAATACGCCAGCGAAAGATCGCGTTGAGATGAATATTTCTTTGTAGGCACCACGGCAATTTTACCGGGCGTAGGTTTTGCGTGATAGATTAATGCCTCTCGGCGTCTGCTTTCTTTACTCATAATATTCGCGTTAGCTCTGCTACAAAAATAGAGCTATTATTAGTTCAGGCTAATGAATTCTTAGCTTTATCCACTCTTATTTTAACCAGACCTCTTTAAATTAACAGAAAAAGCTAAACCAGCCTTATTCAAGCAGATTTAGCTTTTGATTCTATTGAAAAATACAATGTTATTTAGGCATATAAATTTTTTCTGAAGAATAGCTCTTTTTTAATCGAAGGGCTAATAACGCCGCTATCATAAAAAATACTCCTCCAAACAAAATTGCATTTACCGCATTATCATTCAGCAAATTCTTAATGATGGGACCAAAAGTCACCGTTTGAATAAGCATAGGGATCACAATCATCATATTTACTATACCCATATAGACCCCGCGTTTTTCCTCAGGAATCACCTTTGAAACCATCGAATACGGTATACCCATCATTGCCGCCCAGCCTATTCCAAAAAGTATCATAGGGACTAAAAGCGCGTATTCATTTTGTATATAAGGCATACTCAGCATCGCAATACCGGTAAGAAACAAGCTAATGACATACACATTGCGCGAGCCGTATTTTTTAGCAAAAGGCACAAGGGCCAAAGCCACCAGCATGGTTACAAAGTTATAGGTTCCATTCATCAAACCGGTTTGCGCCAGTGCCTGCTCTGATACCTGCTGAAAATTCTGAGCAAAAGCCGTATCTCCGGTACTCACCACGCCTCCACTACGGCAAGCTTCCATAATTCCTTCAAAACGTAAATTGTCATCCTGAGTAATACCATACATCGAGTTACGCAACATAGGCGTTATGAACTGCCAATAGACAAAAAGTGCATACCATTGAAAAAAGTAAATGGCTGCCAGTTTTTTAAGCATCGACGGCATTTTACCAATGGCACCGGCAATTTCAATAATTGGCTCAAACAAACGCGAGGTAAAGGTTGATTCTGCCTTTTCCCGTTTTAACTCTGCAAGATCTTCGTCTGTCGGGGGGATTTCCGGGGTTTTCCAAACTGACCAAAGGACCGTAGCAATAGAGGCAAACGCCCCTAAAAAGAACGAATAGTAAACCCAGGTAGGGATACTTGAAATCGTTTCGGTACTTGTCGAACAAAGCGCAGCTCCCTCTTCTGCAGATACGCCAAACCAATCCTGAAACAGGAAGAGTGAGAAGTTTGCAATGGTAATACCTGCGCCCACAAACAAGCTTTGCATTTGGTAACCAAAAGTAATCTGATCGTCATTTAACTTGTCACCAACAAACGCGCGGTACGGCTCCATCGCGGTATTATTACCCACATCAAGAATCCAAAGTAAGCCCACAGCAAACCAAAGCTCTGAGCTGTACGGAAAGGCCAAAAGACATAAACTACCCAAAATTGCACCAATCAAAAAGAAAGGTTTACGACGACCTCCCCATTTGGGCAACCATGTTTTATCTGATATAGCACCTATTATGGGCTGAATAATCAAACCAGTAACGGGACCGGCAAGATTAAGTAAAGGTAACTCGGCATGATCTGCACCCAGAAAAGAAAAAATAGGATTAATTGCAGTCTGCTGAAGCCCAAAACTAAACTGGATTCCGAAGAATCCAACGTTCATATTCCAGATTTGCCAAAAGGAAAGATTGGGTTTGCGAATGGCACTAATAATCTTGTTCATACTATCTGCTAACGTATTGTTTCGGTTTTAATAAATGTCTTAAATCAAAAAACTCAAGCGTTTGAGAACGGAGAATTCTGAAATACGTATGGCAATATACACGAATACCTTAAAATATTAACATCTTATTTAGAAATTAACGGTAGGTGATTTAAGTGCTATTTTTCATTCAAAAAAGAAATATTACGCATAAGCCCTTCATATTTGGTACGCTTGACCGGTGATTTTCTAAAAATCTCAGAAAAAACCTCCTTTGTAAGTTCTTTCCATTCGGCTTTAGAGTATTCGAGAATCTCAGGACGGGGATTAAATAGCGGTTCGTTATGGGGTTTAGAAAAACGATTCCAGGGGCAAACATCCTGGCAAATATCACAACCAAACATCCAGTCTTCCATCTTATCCCTGGCAAAATCTGGGATTTCATTCTTAAGCTCAATGGTAAAATAGCTGATACACTTACTACCGTCAACTACGTAAGGATCAACGATGGCATCTGTAGGGCAAGCGTCTATGCAGGCTGTGCACGACCCACAATGATCGGTCACCGGAGTGTCGTATTCCAAATCGAGATCTATGATCAACTCGGCTATAAAATAAAAAGAGCCTACCTGTTTGGTAAGCAGGTTGCTGTTTTTACCAATCCACCCCAGTCCACTTAGGGCAGCCCAGGCTTTATCTAATACCGGAGCCGAATCTACAAAAGCTCTTCCTTCTACACTTCCTATTTTTTCCTGAATACTGAAAAGCAACTCTTTCAGCTTTTCTTTGATCACAAAATGATAATCAGTACCGTAGGCGTATTTCGATATTTTAAAGGAATCCTCCCGTTGCTCTTCTTGTGGAAAATAATTGAATAGCAGAGACACCATGCTTTTAGCACCGGGAACAAGTAGCGTGGGATCAAGACGCTTATCAAAATGATTTTCCATATACGCCATTTCACCATTTCTGTTTTTATGAAGCCAGTCTTCCAGGCGTGGTGCTTCGGTCTCCAGAAATTCAGCTTTAGAAACTCCACAAGACATAAACCCGAGTCGCTTAGCTTCGGTTTTGATAAATGCGGTATTTGAGGCTTTGGTGTTGATCAAGATTCACGTAGGCTAAAGTGAAGAATAGCGTTTTTCGGCTTTAAAGTGATTAACGGAAGAATCTCAATTTTTGGATTTACAGGAGTGATTTTATATTTATTCACCAACTGGGTGACGGCAAGAATCATCTCGTACATCGCAAAATTATTACCGATACACATACGCGGGCCGGCACCAAACGGTAAAAAATAAGGGGAATATTTAAGCAGTCGCTCATCCTCAAAACGAGATGGGTTAAATTCTTCGGGGTTTTCCCAGAAATCTGGATGCCGGTGTATCTCATAAATGGAAAACAACATACTCGTATTAGGTTCAATTTTATAGTCACCGAAGGCATCATTTTCAAGCGCAATGCGATCTATAAAATACGCAGGTGGATAGAGACGCATAGACTCGTTGATTACCCGGTTTGTAAACACAAGTGATTTCAACTTTGTGAAAAGCGCCTTATCTTCTAAAGATTTAACTTCTATATACTGCTCTTCCTGTATCTCAGGATTATGAGCCAAAAGCTGAGTTGTAAAGGTTAGGGCATTGGATGTGGTCTCGTGCCCAGCCACAAACAAAATAAAAATCTCATCTATAAGCTGTTCTATATCCATAGCCGTGTCATCATCATAACGGGCATCAAGTAGCATATCAAGCAAATCGTTTTGTCTGACGCCGGATGCTATACGCTCTTCTACCAGATTATGAATCAGTTGACGGGCTTCTCTGGTCTTTTTTAAATTATTCTCCAGTTTTCCTGAAAGCCTAAACCACCAGTGAAGATAGGGTTGACGCAGTTCTTTAACCAGCATAGCCTGAGCCTCTTCAGTAATAGTTTGCAGGCGGCTAATTGTTTTTGCATCAGCAGCCCCACTAAACAAAGCCTGAACCACCGTTTGAAAAGCCAGGTCGTTATAAATGGGAAATATATCAAATGGGCGTCCCACTTCTATTTTTGCCAATTCCCCAGCAACAACTTCGCTCATTTTAGCTATTAAATTTTCTAAGTGCTTTTTGTGAAAAGCGGGCTGAATAAGTTTGCGTTGTGTAGCCCAGTGCCTGCCTTCAGCTGTAAGCAAACCTCTGCCCACATATTTGGCAAGGTCTCTGGTCTGAATGGGTGATTTGGTATAATTCTTCTGATTTTTCTGAAGCACATATTGCGCTAAAAGCGCGTTACGCGAAAAAACCACACTTTTACCGAAGCCTAATTTCAACCAAAACGTATCTCCCTTTTCATTGAAGTTCTTTTTATGAAAGGGTAATGGATTCTTTAATATGCTGAATGCCGAAAGTAAAAATTTATGAACGGGAACCTGAGGTATGTTCTTCATTATGGCAGGGGATTGAGATTCTAAAAGAGTCCGCCCTGTATAGGGCCTTTAACACGGTTAAGATGTTTATAAGCAGCTTCGGTGACCTCGCGGCCTCTCGGCGTACGTATGATAAAACCCTGCTGAATTAAAAAAGGTTCATAGACTTCTTCGATGGTTTCTGCACTTTCTGAAACCGCCGTCGCTACAGTGGTGATTCCTACAGGTCCGCCCTTAAATTTATCGATAATGGTTGCCAGTATCTTATTATCCATTTCATCGAGACCATGAGCATCTACATTCAATGCTTTAAGTCCAAAACGAGCAATGGCAATATCTATAGTTCCATTGCCCTTTATTTGAGCGAAATCACGCACCCTTCTAAGCAACGCATTAGCAATACGAGGTGTCCCTCTGCTTCTTCCTGCGATTTCGATAGCAGCTTCCATACTGATTGGGACTTTGAGAATATCTGCACTACGCTGCACTATGGTGGTAAGTAATTCGGTATTGTAATATTCCAGACGCGACGAAATTCCAAAACGAGCCCGCATAGGAGCCGTAAGCAGACCAGATCGTGTAGTAGCACCTATAAGAGTAAACGGATTGAGGTTTATCTGAACAGTACGGGCATTAGGCCCACTCTCAATCATGATATCAATCTTATAATCCTCCATCGCCGAGTAGAGGTACTCCTCAACTACCGGACTCAAGCGGTGAATCTCATCTATAAACAATACATCACGCTCCTCAAGATTGGTAAGTAGCCCCGCGAGATCCCCTGGTTTATCTAATACGGGACCGCTGGTGACTTTAATATTTACCTGTAACTCATTAGCCAAAATATTAGCCAAAGTAGTTTTACCTAACCCAGGAGGTCCATGAAACAACGTATGATCTAAGGCTTCTCCTCTTCGGTTTGCTGCCTGAACAAATATTTCCAGATTCTCCAATACCTGTTCCTGACCGGTAAAATCACTGAAACTTAGCGGTCTTAAAGCACGCTCTATATCAAACTCCTCAGGCGTATAGCCCTCGCCGCTGGCATCTAAATGTTCATTCATAGCGTAAATATAAGAAATAGCCAGACCTAATTATACTCCTAAATTAAGCACAAATTGAAATACACCCTATAAGGATAAAACGTATTCTAAAACAAAAAACCCGCTTGATGCGGGTTTTTTACAATTCTAAGAATTCTTAGTGATTCATTTCTTCCTCTCCCGGTTGCAGGGGAATATTTTGAGGAATAAAGTCCTGACCCGGAATTACATAATCCGTTTCATCTTCGTTCAACTTACTGTAGTCATAAGACCAGCGGTAAACGTGAGGAATCTCACCTTCCCAGTTACCGTGTATGTGTTTATGCTCAGTCGTCCATTCTAAGGTGTTAGACTTCCAAGGGTTTTTAGGTCCTCGTTTTCCGTAGAAAATTGAGGAAATGAAGTTATATAAAAATACCAATTGTACAGCAGCAGTAACGATAGCTGCAATAGTAATCATAGTATTTACATCAGCCAAATCGTCAAAATAAGGGAAGGCTGTGTTAGAATAATATCTACGCGGTAAACCAGCCATACCTATAAAGTGCATTGGGAAAAATACTGCGTACGAACCTATAGCCGTAACCCAGAAATGCACATAACCCAAATTCTTATTAAGCATACGCCCCTGGAACATTTTAGGGAACCAATGATACACACCAGCAAAAAGACCGTAAAGTGCAGAAATACCCATTACAAGGTGGAAGTGAGCCACTACAAAATACGTATCGTGAACGTTAATATCAAGCGTACTATCACCCAGAATGATACCGGTTAGACCACCTGTAATGAAGGTAGAAACCAAACCTATTGAAAATAACATCGCAGGGTTGAACTGAAGGTTACCCTTCCATAAAGTCGTGATATAGTTGAATGCTTTCACTGCGGAAGGAATCGCAATCAACAGGGTTGTAAAGGTAAATACAGAACCCAGGAATGGATTCATACCCGAAACAAACATGTGATGACCCCAAACTATGGTTGAAAGGAATGCTATAGCCAATATCGAAGCAATCATCGCACGGTAGCCGAAAATTGGCTTTCTTGAATTCGTTGCAATAACCTCAGAAGATATACCTAATGCCGGAAGAAGTACAATATATACCTCCGGGTGACCTAAAAACCAAAATAAGTGCTCAAATAATACAGGCGAACCTCCCTGATTATGCAATACTTCTCCACCAATATAGATATCTGAAAGGAAGAATGAAGTACCAAAACTTCTATCCATAATAAGCAACAAAGCCGCAGATAAAAGAACCGGAAACGAAACGATACCGATGATAGCAGTAACAAAAAACGCCCAAATTGTAAGTGGCAGTCTTGTCATTGACATCCCTTTGGTACGCAAATTAATTACAGTTACCACATAATTCAGAGATCCTAAAAGAGAAGATGCGATAAAGATGGCCATAGACACTAACCAAAGTGTCATACCTGCTCCTGAAGCAGAAATTGAGTTAGGCAATGCACTGAGAGGAGGATAGATCGTCCAACCTGCAGCAGCAGGGCCTGCCTCTACAAACAGCGAACAAACCATAATTACTGAAGAAAGGAAGAATAACCAGTAGGAAACCATATTCAGGAATCCAGATGCCATATCACGTGCTCCAATTTGAAGCGGAATAAGCAGGTTACTAAACGTACCACTCAAACCAGCAGTCAATACAAAGAATACCATTATGGTACCGTGAATGGTAACCAAAGAAAGATAAATACTTGGGTCCATAACACCTTCAGGCGCCCATTTACCCAGGAAAATTTCAAAAATGGTAAAACTTTGTTCTGGCCAGGCCAATTGTATTCTAAACAGAATTGACATGGCTATACCAATAACACCCATAATCAAACCAGTAATCAAATACTGCTTAGAGATCATCTTGTGATCTGTACTAAAAATGTACTTACTTATAAACGTCTGGTGATGATCATGATGCCCGTGATCGTCGTGGGCATTATGGTCTAAAGCTGTTGCATCTACTGACATAACTTATTTTCTTTTAAATCTCAATTTTTTTTATTCGGCCATACTTTGAGCAAAGGTCTGCTGACCTTTGATCCACTCATCATACTCTTCCTGTGTTTCTACAATAATCTTCATCTGCATATTGTAGTGACTTGATCCACAAATTTTATTACATAGTAAATAATAGTCAAATTCATCGTAAGAATCAAGGGCAGGCTCTCCTTTTGCAACAAGTTCTTTACTTCGCTCTCTGCGTATTTCTTGAATGGTACGCATTTTCTCCTGCATATAATCTGTTTCTCTAATTTCTTCAGTAGTAACAGTAGGAGTAAACGAAAACTGCGTAATCATACCCGGAACAACGTTCATCTGAGCTCTAAAGTGAGGCATATAGGCTGAGTGCAGTACATCCTGTGAACGCAGTTTAAAAATAACCTGCTTTCCAACAGGTAAGTGCAATTCCTGAGTCACAACATCATCACTACCATCTGCATCACTAGGATCGATACCTAATTGATTAACACCTTCAATAAAACGCACGTTGGCATCTCCAAGAATATTGTCATCACCAGCATAGCGCGCTTTCCAGTTGAAACGCTGGGCATATAATTCAATTACCAAAGCATCCTCATCTTCCTCAAAATTCATAATATCAGACCAGGTAAACAGACCATAAATGATTAGACCTGCTAACACAATTACCGGAACGATAGTCCAAATAAATTCAAGCTTATCATTATCAGCATAGAATAATGCACGCTTTCCTTTCTCTCCTTTGTATTTATAAGCAAAAAAGTGAAGCAAAAACTGTGTAATAACCTGAACCACCATAATAACAGCGATTGAGATAAACATAAGCGTATCATATTTACCACCGTGTGCTGAAGAAGCTTCCGGCAAGTAAAATTTAGAATAATGCCAGAAACAATAGAACATCAAGAAGTAAAGGAAAACCATAAACATCACCATTAATTTGGCATTAATGCGGTTATCTTTTCCGTTAGCTACTTCTCCATCGTCCCCTTGAGAATTTCCTTTAGAGAGTGCATATATTTTACTCATTTGCCAGATTGCTACGGCAAAGAGTGCGATTACAATAAGTACTAAAAAAACGGTCATTGGTGTGTTTTTTCTGTTGCGTTGCTATTAATAGTGAAAATGTTCGCTCTCAACGAGGAATGGATTATTCTTAGGTCGCAGAGATACTTTTGAAAGCCCCATCCCAACTGTGAATACAAACAAACCCAGGAAGAATAAAAGAGCTGCAAACTCGGTGATACCAAATGAACCATAAGGTCCTACTGTAGATGGCATAACCAAGAAGAAAATATCTATATAGTGTCCTACAAGAATAATAATACCTGCAATGATTACGAACCACGAAACACGTTTGAAATCACTATTCATCAATATTAAAATTGGGAATACAAAGTTAAGTATTAGCATCCCGAAGAACATAGGATTATACTCCTGAATTCTTAGAATGAAATATGTCACTTCTTCCGGGATGTTTGCGTACCAAATAAGCATAAACTGACCAAACCACAGATACGTCCAAAAAACACTGAAACCAAACATAAATTTAGCAAGATCGTGCAGGTGGCTGTCGTTAACAAATTCTAACTGCCCAATTGCTTTTAAAGAGACTGTTACAATAGCAATAACGGTTACTGCAGATACAATGATGCTGGCAAAAATATACCACGCAAAAAGCGTACTGTACCAGTGTGGAGTCATTGACATAAACCAGTCCCAGGCCATTGTTGATTCAGTTACAATAAAGAAAGCCAGGAAGTAGATAGAGTATTTAAATATATTCTTATAAGGCTTAAGATCTTCAGCAGTATCTAAGTCTCTGGAATTTTTAACTGCGAAATAACGGTACAGGTTCCAACCTACAACATAGATAATACCTCTGATTAACCAGAATGGAAAATTCAGATATCCCGATTTACCCTGAAGAATTTCATCTTCAGCAACAAGCTCGTGATTCATCCAGGGATAAAAATGCTCGCCTGCAAAAATAACAATTAATAAAACGATTAATGAACCAGGAAGTAAATAGGCCGTTATACCCTCCATCACTCTAAATAACAATGGTGACCATCCTGCCTGAGCAGCGTTCTGAATTGCATAGAAAACTAAAGTTCCCAGCGCTATCATCATAAAGAAAAAAGCGGCAATAAAAGTTGCAGACCAGGGTTTGGTTTGCATTTGGTGCAATACATGCTCCATATGCTCACCATCTTCGTGTGCTGCGTGACCCATATCTTTATCATGAGCCATTGCCTTTTCTGAATAACCGTGCTCACCCTTAACTTCGTCTACAAAGCTGGCTTCCTCATGATGTTCTGCACCTTCCTCGTGATGCGCTTCACCTCCGCCGTGATGAGCTTCCTGCGCTGCAAGAATTTCATTAGCTTCTTCAACTGTTCCAGGAACAGATAAGAATCCAAATACTAATCCTATTAAACCCAGTACCATACAAATGATGGCGAAAAGTCTTAATTTACTAGAAAACTTGTACATAATTGAAATATCCTGCCTTTATTATTCTTCAGTTTGTGCTTCTTCGGACATCACCTGCCCTTCATCAGTCATTTCTTCCTGTTCTACCAAAGCTTCTTCTTGAGTAGTAGTTTCATCTTCAAAAGCACGCTTAGGTTTCCCATCTAAAGCGTCCTTAAGGTCCATAACATAGTGATTTATCAACCACAGCTCACGTTCAGTTGTTTGGGTAGCATACGACCCCATAGTATTGAGACCATAGTACATCACGTGATAGACACTACCAGCAGTAATTGCACGCCCCTGATCATTATAAGCCGGTATACCCAAAATTTTCTCACGCTCTGCAAGAGTCCCTTTACCATCACCTTTATCCCCGTGGCAAATCGCACAATAAATGGTGTAAAGGCCTTTACCTTCATTTAAATTATCTTCAGTATAAGGAACCGGATTGGTAAGGTTTGCTTTAGCTTCCTGATAACCTTCAGTACTGTTGGGATATTCGTAGGGCATCCAACCACGAGATACACTCCCTTCAACCGGATGCATCGCCTCCATTTGATTAGGGAATACATCGTACTTTCCATAAGCCTCATAACTTATTTCCTCATACATGTTTGGCATGTATTCATAGTTTCTATAGTCTTTGTCCTGACAAGAAACTATCAAAACCAGCATTACTAATGAAGATACTATTTTAATACTATTTTTCATTTGTTAAGCGTGTTCTTCGTTATGAATTAGACTTATTTCTGACGCACCGGTTTCGTAAAGAAACTTGGATAGCGCATCAAGATCGTGACCAGCGGTATCTACTTCGAGCAAGAAGTGATCATCGGTAGTACGTGGATCTGGATTTTCAGCCTTTTTAAAGGGCCAAATTTTACTTCTTAAGTAAAATGTGATTACCATAAGGTGAGCTGCAAAAAATACAGTCAACTCAAACATAATTGGCACGAAAGCGGGCATATTCTGCAAATAAGAGAAACTTGGTTTACCACCAATATTTCTTGGCCAGTCTTCGATCATAATAAAATTCATCATCAAAGTAGCCACACTTAAACCTATAAGACCATAGATAAAAGAACAAATTGCGAGGCGCGTATGAGGCAATCCCATCGCTTTATCGAGACCGTGTACAGGAAATGGAGTATAAGCCTCGTTAATTCGATACTTATTTGAACGTATTTCCTTTACTGCTTTCATAAGGACGTCATCATCATTATAAAGCACATGTAAAACGTTTCCTGATGCCATAATTAGTTTTTAAGATTTTGTGCCTGACCTGCCCAATCATCACGCTCTGCCCTACCTGGGAAGCCGTCGATTAATTCATCTAACAAGTCGTATTCCTTTTTAGTCATTTTACTTACCTGATCATAGGTATAGATTCCCAATTGATGAAGTTTTTGTTCCAGCACTGGTCCTACCCCACTTATCTTCTTAAGATCATCTGCAGTTTGAGTCGCAGGATCATAAGTACCTATATTAGCCAGCATCATATCAATCTCAGCTTTTTTAGCCTCAGTGTCTACTAATGCATCTGCATTAACAGTTGATTGATGATGGGTCGCATCAGAGTTTGAAGCCACGCCTAAAGACTGAGGACGTGTTGCGTAGTTTGAGGTACGCTGGTCTGTTGCTGTACCAGCAAGATCTTCTCCTGATTCACGAATGCGCTTGTAACGCTCTCCAGAAGATTTCAGGATACTCTTAACCTCTGCCTGTGCAATTACCGGGAAGGTACGTGCATACAATAGGAATAATACAAAGAAGAATCCAATCGTACCCACAAATACACCGATATCTACAAAAGTAGGTGAGAACATAGACCAGGTAGATGCTAAACGGTCTTTACTTAAACAGATCACGATAATATCAAAACGCTCAAACCACATTCCGATGTTAATAATGAGTGCAACAATGAACGTCCATAAGATGTTACGTCTCCATTTTTTTACCCAAAGTGTAAGTGGAACAATAAGGTTACATATAATAAGCGCCCAGAATGCCCACCAATACGGTCCGGTTGCCGCACCAAATGACAGATAGGTATAGTTTTCATAAGGTACTCCAGAATACCAACCGATAAAATATTCGGTAAGGTATGCTACCGTAACAATACCGCCGGTAAGCAAAATAACCTTATTCATAAATTCAATATGCACAATGGTAATATAATTCTCCAGACTCACCACTTTTCGCATTACCAAAAGCAGGGTTTGCACCATTGCAAAACCAGAGAAGATTGCACCCGCCACAAAGTAAGGTGGGAAAATGGTACTGTGCCATCCTGGTACAACTGAAGTTGCAAAGTCAAAAGATACGATCGTGTGTACAGAAAGTACCAGTGGAGTCGCAAGACCTGCAAGCACCAAAGAAACTTCTTCAAAACGCTGCCAGTCTTTTGCACGACCACTCCATCCAAAACTTAGTATTCCGTATATCTTCTGCTGGAATGGACTCTTAGTACGATCTCTGATCATCGCAAAGTCAGGAAGAAGACCTGTCCACCAGAATACTAGTGAAACCGACAGATACGTAGAGATCGCAAATACATCCCAAAGTAGCGGAGAGTTGAAGTTTACCCAAAGTGATCCGAACTGGTTAGGAATAGGGAGTACCCAATAAGCCAACCAGGGACGCCCCATGTGAATGATTGGAAACAAACCTGCCTGAACAACCGCAAAAATGGTCATTGCTTCAGCAGAACGGTTAATTGCCATACGCCACTTCTGACGGAATAAAAGCAATACCGCAGAAATTAGCGTACCCGCGTGACCAATACCTACCCACCAAACGAAGTTGGTGATATCCCAGGCCCAGCCTATAGTTTTATTAAGACCCCAAACCCCAATACCGGTAGAAACGGTATATACAATACAGCCCAAGCCCCATAGGAATGCAACGAGCGCTATAGAAAATACAATCCACCAAGATTTATTGGCCTTCCCTAAGATAGGAGCACCTACATCCACGCTGATGTCGTGGTAAGATTTCTCTCCAAGAATCAAAGGCTCTCTTATGGGTGCTTCGTAGTGTGACGACATATTAATATATTGATATTTATATTTTTAACTAGATTAAGCTTCAGCGGTATTCTTAACTTTCACGTGATAGAATACATTAGGTTTTACACCTATATCTTCAAGCAGATAGTACTTACGTTTATCATTTTTAAGCGCTACGATTTCCGAATCGGGCATATTTACATCGCCAAACTTAATCGCACCATTATCACAGGCGTTGCTACACGCTGTTGCAAACTCTCCATCTTCAATAACACGACCTTCGCGCTTAGCATCAAGAATCGTTTTCTGAGTCATTTGGATACACATAGAACATTTTTCCATCACCCCACGTGAACGTACAGTCACATCCGGATTAAGAACCATACGACCTAAATCATTGTTCATGTTGTAGTCAAACTCATCATTCTCGCTATACAGGAACCAGTTGAAACGACGTACTTTATAAGGACAGTTGTTTGCACAGTAGCGCGTACCCACACAACGGTTATAAGTCATTTGATTTTGACCTTGTCTACCGTGACCAATCGCAGCTACAGGACATACCGTCTCACAAGGAGCGTGGTTACAGTGCTGACACATCACAGGCTGAAATGCAACCTCCGGATTGTCGTAAGACTGCTTTTCTACCACTGAATAGCTATCCATCGCAGGAAGCTCTTCTAATGTTTTAGTTTCCTCCGCAAAGGTATCTTCAGAAGAATAGTAACGATCAATACGCAACCAATGCATATCTCTAAAGTTTCTAACCTCCTGCTTACCTACTACCGGAACGTTGTTCTCTGCGTGACAGGCAATAACACAAGCCCCACAACCCGTACAGGCGTTAAGATCTATAGAAAGGTTAAAGTGCGGACCAAAAGTGTCATCAAACGATTCCCAGATATCTGCATTCTTATCCCGAACTGAAATCTCAGAATGATTATAGTCTACGTGACCTACATGGTTCCACTCGCTTGCGTCTTTAGTATTGAAGATTTCAAGCGTAGTTTCCTTAATAATATCATCTGCGCGACCTGCCATCGTGTTTTGCATCTGCACGCAGGCAAACTCATGCCAGCCACTGGTCTTCTTGATTTGAACGGTCTGAGTCGACTTAAAGTCTTTGTAAAGCGGATACGCATTCACACCCACCTGCATTTCTTCCTGAACTGCAGCTTTCTTACCATATCCTAAAGCAAGACCTACAGAACCGGGAGCCTGACCAGGCTGTATAAATACCGGCACATTTTCTAAAGTAACATCACCAAGAGTAACTGTAACATAGCTACCGTTAAGCGCCCCTTTAGAAGTAATTTCATTTTCAACACCTAGACGATCTGCGTCTTTTTTAGACATCGTAAGGTAGTTATCCCAAGATGTTCTGGTAATTGGATCAGGAAATTCCTGTAACCATGGATTGTTTGCCTGCCCCCCATCACCTAAACCAGTGCTGGAATAAAGGGTAAGCTCAAATCCATTACCAGAAGCCTCACCTTCCTGAGCCAAAGCAGTAAGAGCACTCGACAAGGTCATACCTCCTTCTGCACTCATACTCTCCTGAGTTACCGAAGCCGTATCATCTGCAGTAGGAGTCATCGCTCCAGTTGCAATACCATCCTGAAGAGCCTGATTAAAACTTTTCTCAGCATTAGACCAGTTCGACTTCAGGTAATCATAGTAAGACATATCGTTTCCGGTCCACTTTAAAAGTGACTCCTGAAATTGTCTGGTATCAAATAAAGGCTTAATCGTAGGCTGCATTAAACATACGTAGCCTTTTTTCATTTCAACATCACCCCAGGACTCCAGATAGTGTGGAGTTGGAGCCAGGTAATTGCAAAGCAAACCAGTTTCATCTTCTTTCATATTGAAAGAAACACGCACAGCTACTTTTTCAAGACCTGATTTAAATTCTTTTACATTAGGAAGGCTATATGCAGGGTTTACACCCACTACAAATAAAGCTCCAACAGAACCAGAGTTCATGTCTTTAACCAATTGGCTCACTTCCTGCGCATTACCCTGACGGGTCATTTTTGGTGCAGCCGTGTCTATTATAGTACTACCTAAAGACTCATTCACAGATAACGCAACCATTTGAGCATTCGCATCGTCAACACCGGTTATTAAAACACCTTTGCTTCCTGCGGCACGCAATTGCTTGGCAGCACTCTTAACGGCAGCATCCAACTCTTCTGAAAGACCAGTGCTTCCGCTTCCACCAGAAACCAAACTCTGAATGGCTGCAACAATTTTCTTCTGATCACCAGGAGTAGCCAGCACACGTTTGTCTGCATTACCACCTGATAAAGTCATGTTTGCCTCAAACTGAATGTGGCGTGACATTTTTCCGTTCTTAGGAACGCGACTTTTTGAATAAGTAGGTCCGAAGCCGCCACCTTGCCAGTCTCCCAGCAAATCTGCACCAACAGAAACGATTACTTCAGCTTCTGAGAAATCGTAGTCTGGCAACGCACGCATGCCATATTTACTTTCGAAAGCATCTAAAGCAGCATTCTCACCAATAGCATCATAAGTTACGTGCTTAACATTAGGATAAGCAGCGGTAAAATCTGAAATCAATTTTGATGTAGACGGGCTGGCAAAAGTCTGGGTAAGCAATACAATGCTTTTACCACCAAGTCCACTTAACTGCTGAGCAAGCTTATCATCAAACTCAGACCAGCTTACTGAACCCCCATCAATCTTTGGCCCCTGTAAACGCTTGGTATCGTACATAGAAAGTACTGAAGCATGTACCCGGGCATTATTACCTCCTAAAGCAGAGGCCATCTTATTATTTTCAATCTTTATAGGTCTTCCTTCTCTGGTTTTTACCAGTACGCTCGCAAAATCAAAACCATCTGCCATAACAGTGGCATAATAGTCTGCTCTACCTACAGTAATGCGCTCTGGAGCAACCACATACGGAATGGACTTCACCACAGGTCCCTCACAGGCCGCAAGCGATGCTGCAGCAGTAGAAAAACCAACGTATTTTAAGAAATCACGACGCGTAGTT
Organism: Leeuwenhoekiella sp.; assembly: GCA_002708845.1. Taxonomy (GTDB): domain Bacteria; phylum Bacteroidota; class Bacteroidia; order Flavobacteriales; family Flavobacteriaceae; genus Leeuwenhoekiella. Next base: position 21,053 of record PAPI01000022.1, on the reverse strand, counting down.
GAGGAAGAATCCAAAGTATCTTTATTTCCCAGAAATTCATCAGTAGGAATCTCGTGTGGAAACTCATTATGCTTAAGCGCCTCAACAATAGAGCTGTTTTCATTTAGCTCCTCAACACTTTTCCAGTATTTCTTGTTTGATGACATAAAATCTATTGTTATTTATTTTGGAACGCGAGTCAGACTACACGTATTCTTTATCTATTAATAGTGGCATTTACCACACTCCAGACCACCCATTTGAGCAGCTGTCAATTCTTCTACACCGTACTTCTTAGAAAGTTCTTCGTGAATTTTCTCGTAGTATGGGTTACCATCCATCTTAACATTTGTCTCGCGGTGGCAGTTAATACACCAACCCATAGTAAGCGGAGCATATTGATACATAACCTCCATCTCTTCTACCGGACCGTGACAGGTTTGACACTGAACACCTGCTACACTTACGTGTTGCGAGTGATTAAAATATGCAAAATCAGGAAGATTGTGAATACGCACCCATTCTACAGCTTGAGTCTCCCCGGTGTAAGACTGCGTAGCCTGATCCCAACCTACAGCTTTGTATAATTTCTGAATTTCTTTATCGTAGAATTCTTTGGTGTAGTCTTCGGTTACTGAACTATAATCACTTGTTGCATCTGCAACTTCAGAAATACTCTTGTGACAGTTCATACACACATTCAAAGAAGGAATTCCTGAATGCTTACTGGTACGCGCAGAAGAGTGACAGTATTTACATTCGATCTGGTTATCTCCAGCATGAATGCGGTGTGAGTAATGTATTGGCTGAATAGGCTCGTACCCCTGATCAACCCCCACCTGCATCATCCAGCCATAAGCGAAATACGCACCACCCAGGAGCAAAACAATTACAGAAACCAAAACAAGGAATTGATTCTCAACAAAGGTTTTCCAAATAGGCTTACGAGATTCTTTAACAGGAAGCTCAACTCCCTGAGCAACTGCAAACTTCCGAAGCGTGTTGTTCACTAGAAACAATACAGCAACCAGCATCACCAAAACAATAGCAAGGATAGCCAAAATTATGGTGCTTGAAACACCGCCTCCAGCACCACCGCCGCCGCCAGCTTGATCCGCAGGAGCTACAGGCTCTGGCTTAGGTGTATTGGTATACGCAAGAATATCATCTATATCCGCATTACTTAGCTGCGGAAAAATGTTCATTGCCTTTTGACTATACTCATTGTAGATCGCGATGGCTTCAGGATCACCTGAGTCACGCAACTCTTTATTATTCTTAATCCAACGATACAACCATTCACGATCGCGTCGCTCAGTTACATTGTAAAGTGCAGGACCCGTAGCCCTGTCATACAATTTGTGACAAGCCGCGCAATTCGCATTAAATAATGCCTTACCGGCAGCAGCATCACCTCCCTGAGCTGCAGGCGAAGTTTCTGACTCCGCCGCTCCGGCTGCATCAGCAGTCGCAGTTGAATCCTCCTGTGCAAAAACATAAGAAGAAAACGAAAGCAATAAAGCCAGAGTGATTAAAGAAAATCGAGAAGCTGAATTAAGGTTTTTACCCTGTTTCATAGTATGATAGAATTGTCATCTTAGCGCGGCATCAATTTCAACGTTAAAAAGCGTTTGAAAACTAAAAACTATGCCGACAAATTTGATCGCAAAAGTAAGACTTAGAAGTGGAATTTTGAAGTGTTAGCAAAGCGTTAAAGACTAATTTATACCTGTTCTAAATAATAAATCCATACAGATTTGAGTTATTACTTTTACTTTTACAAAAACAATAGAAGCAATGAAAAATATCCTCTTGAAGCTCACATTTTTAGGCTTTTTTGGAACTCTAGTTCAGACCGCTGCTTTTTCGCAAAGCGGAAGTGTATCGATTTCTCAGGATAATCGAATCCCTGAACTATTGGAGCTAAAATCAAAAATGGCAGCCAACAATGAGCTTAATGACCGTTATAAAATTCAGCTTTTTTACGGCTCCATAAACGAAGCCAACAGCGTTCAATCACGCTACCGCTCTAAATACGGATCATGGGAACCCAGCATAGTCTATGAAAGCCCAAATTATAAAGTATGGGTAGGCAATTTCAGAAACAGACTGGAAGCTGACCGCGCTTTACTTCAGATACAAAAAACTTTTCCCAATGCTTTCGTTATGAAGCCTGAAAGGTAGCAATAGCATCATATTGCCAAAAGAAAGGCGTTCTTATGATCGCCTTTTTTTATGCGATACCCTGAGATGCTAAAGAGATATCCTGAGAAATAAACCTCATTCTCCTACTCCCTAAAAGGGGTATTCAGACTCGTAGAAAAAACTCCTCAAAACCCTAATGACCCCACACTGAACCCATAGTGAACCCACACTGCAACCACACTTTAACACTTTTTGTGGGTCAATAAGATATCATAATAGCGTTAGTATTCAGAGATTTACAGGCATCCCTACTTAAAGCCTTCTCACTCAATCCGGAATCTTGTAATCCTATACAATTATGAATACGTTTTAAAAGCGCAGCACTACTTACCATTGCGTCAAAAAAAAAAAAAAGAGGCTGCACAAGGCAGCCTCTTTTATAACATTTATATACTCTCTGGGCTATTTCAGTTTTTTCTTAACTGCAACTTCCTGGTAAGCCTCAACAATATCGCCTTCACGTATATCATTGTAGTTTTTAATCTGCATACCACAGTCATAACCTTTACTTACTTCTTTCACATCATCTTTAAAGCGTTTTAAAGAAGACAGTTCGCCGGTGTAAATCACAACTCCGTCGCGTATTAAACGAACGCCTGAGTTGCGGTAAATCTTCCCGGAAGTAACCATACAACCCGCGATTGTTCCGATTTTTGAAATCTTAAAGGTCTCGCGTATTTCAGCAGTACCGGTAATTTCCTCCTTCATTACCGGAGAAAGCATACCTTCCATAGCATCTTTAAGATCATTAATCGCATCGTAAATAATGGAATAGGTACGGATATCGATTTCTTCTTTATCAGCTACCTGTCTTGCATTACCAGCAGGTCTTACGTTAAAGCCAATAATAATCGCGTCTGATGCTGAGGCAAGAAGCACGTCACTTTCAGTGATGGCACCTACACCTTTATGGATAATATTTACAACAATTTCTTCTGTGGAAAGTTTGCCAAAACTGTCTGTCAATGCTTCTACAGAACCATCCACATCACCTTTAAGAATAATATTCAGCTCCTTAAAGTCTCCTAGTGCGATACGTCTTCCAATTTCATCAAGAGTAATATGTTTCTGCGTACGAACAGATTGCTCACGTTGCAGTTGGGTACGTTTGTTTGCAATGTCTTTAGCTTCACGCTCATCTTCCATTACATTAAACTTATCACCCGCCTGAGGAGCACCGTCCAAACCTAAGATGGAAACCGGAGTTGCCGGCCCTGCCTCTTTGATCTCTTTTCCGCGCTCATCGTGCATCGCTTTGATCTTACCGCTATTAGTACCCGCAAGTACGTAATCACCTATCTTAAGCGTACCTGCCTGAACAAGAACTGTGGAAACATAACCTCTACCCCTGTCAAGGAAAGCTTCTACCACAGTACCGTTAGCACGTTTATCAGGATTAGCTTTCAGCTCTAGTATTTCAGCTTCAAGCAGTACTTTTTCCAGAAGTTCTTCAACTCCCTGACCTGTTTTTGCAGAGATGTCATGTGATTGAATCTTTCCTCCCCAATCTTCAACCAACAGGTTCATCCCAGCCAGTTGCTCTTTGATTTTTTCAGGATTGGCCGTAGGCTTATCTACCTTATTAATCGCGAATATAATAGGAACTCCCGCTGCCTGAGCGTGAGAAATCGCCTCTTTAGTTTGAGGCATCACATCGTCATCTGCCGCTACCACGATTATCGCAATATCGGTTACCTGAGCACCCCGTGCACGCATTGCCGTAAAGGCCTCGTGACCCGGAGTATCTAAAAATGCTATTTTCTGACCTCCTTTAAGTGTTACTCCATAAGCACCAATGTGCTGCGTAATACCACCACTTTCACCTGCAATTACATTCTCCTCTCGAATATAATCTAGCAAGGATGTCTTACCATGATCCACGTGACCCATAACGGTTACGATTGGAGCACGAGCTTTCAGATCTTCAGGAGCATCTTCCTGAACAGCTATAGACTCCTCGATATCTGCATTGACAAACTCAACCTCATAGCCAAATTCGTCAGCTACGATAGAAAGCGTTTCAGCGTCCAGACGTTGATTCATCGTCACCATCATACCCAGAGACATACAGGCCGAAATTATCTGAGTAACTGAAACATCCATCATCGTAGCTACTTCGCTAACGGTAACAAACTCAGTTACTTTTAATACTTTGTTATCAGCTTCCTGTTGTGCCATCTCATCCTCATTCTTTTGACGATGCTGATCACGCTTATCTCTTCGGTATTTAGCTCCTTTACCTTTATTGGATTTACCCTGAAGTTTCTCCAGAGTTTCCCGTATTTGTTTTTGTACTTCTTCTTCTGTAGGCTCTTCTTTGACAACCTGACCACCTCTGCGGCTTCCGCCTCTTTGGTTATTACGCCCACGGTTATTATTACCACCAGCATTAGGATTAGCGCCTGTAGTTTTACTGATACGCTTACGCTTACGCTTACGATCGTCATTAGAAGAAGTCGTCTTCTTTTTCTTTTCAGGCTTCTTAAACTGAGAAAGATCTATTTTTTCTCCAGTAAAATTAGGACCATCCAGTTTCTTATAGTCGGTCTTAACAACGTCGTCACCCAGTTTTGGAGCTTCTTTTTTGGAATTATCTTCCTGCTTCTTCTCCTCTTTCTTTTCAACTTTAGCCGGCTCTTTAGTCTCAACTACTGGTTTAGTAGGCTCCTCTTTCTTAGCCACCGGTTCTTCAACCTTAGGTTCTGGCTTAGCCTCTTCCACCACTGGCTTTTCTTCGATTTTTTCTTCTTTTGGAGCCTCTTTAGGTTTTCCGGCGCGATCCAGGTCGATTTTACCTACTTGCTTAGGCCCCTGAAGGTTGGTTTTTGCTCGAATCACCTCTTTCTCGGGTTCCCGATCCTGACGCTTCTCTTCGATTTCTTCTTCGCGAGCCTGTCTTATAGCTTCCTTCTCCTTTTGTTTCTCCTGAGCAGCTTCTTTAGACGCAACTTTTTTATTTGCATCGGTCTGAAACTGATCTGATAATACCTCGTATACTTCGGCAGAGATTTTAGTGGTAGGGCGCGCTTCAACATCGTAACCTTTTTCCTTAAGGAAATCAACGGCACGATCAAGTGAAATATTAAGTTCACGCAATACCTTATTTAATCTCATGTTCTTTACTTCTGCCATAAATTGCTTTAATTCGCTATAAAATTAACCTAAAAAACCTGTATTCTCCTATTATTATTCAAACTCTTCTCGAAGAATACGCATCACATCCTGAATGGTTTCCTCTTCAAGATCTGTTCTTCTAACCAGGTCTTCTACGTCTTGTTCTAAAATACTTTTTGCGGTATCTAAACCTATTTTTGAAAATTCGGCGATTACCCAATCTTCTATTTCATCTGAGAATTCTGTAAGCTCAACATCTTCTTCTACACCTTCTCTAAATACATCAATCTCATAGCCAGTTAATTGACCGGCCAGTCTTATATTATGGCCTCCACGACCAATTGCCTTAGAAACCTCTTCTGGTTTCAGCATCACTTCTGCCGTTTTATTCTCATCATCAATCTTAATCGAAGTGATTTTTGCCGGACTCAACGCGCGGGTAATGTATAACTGCAGGTTATTGGTATAATTGATCACATCAATATTCTCATTACCTAACTCACGCACAATACCGTGAATACGCGAACCTTTCATCCCAACACAAGCTCCAACAGGATCGATACGATCATCATAGGAATCTACTGCAACTTTTGCCTTCTCACCCGGAATACGCACCACTTTTTTAACTGTGATCAAACCGTCAAAAACCTCAGGAATTTCAGATTCGAATAATTTCTCAAGGAAAAGTGGAGAGGTACGCGACATAATAATCGCAGGCTTATTACCCTTAAGTTCCACACTTTCAATAATACCCCTTACGTTTTCGCCCTTACGGAAGAAATCTGAAGGAATTTGCTTATCCTTTGGCATTATAATCTCATTGCCTTCATCATCAAGCAAGATGATTGCGCGATGTCTGATGTGGTGTACCTCAGCATTATATAACTCCCCTTCAAGCTCTTTAAACTGCTTGTAGATATTGGTGTTATCATGCTCGTGAATCTTGCTAATCAGGTTTTGACGCAGTGCCAAAATAGAACGGCGACCTAAATCAATAAGCTTCACCTCTTCTGACACATCTTCTCCCACTTCAAAGTCAGGCTCAATTCTACGCGCTTCAGTAAGACTGATTTCAGAGTTCTCATCTTCAACTTCACCATCAGCAACTACCACACGATTACGCCAAATCTCTAAATCACCTTTATCAGGGTTGATGATGATATCAAAATTATCATCACTACCAAAACGCTTTTTCAACGTACTTCTAAAAACTTCTTCGAGTATTGCCATAAGCATTACTCTATCTATGAGTTTATCATCTTTAAACTCCGAAAATGATTCGATTAACGCAATATTTTCCATGCTATATTCTTAAAATTTAATCTTAACTTTTGCCTGACTGATTGAATCATAAGCAATTTCTTCTTTCTTTTCGACGGTCATTTTACCTTTACCCACTTCTTTAGGAACACGCTCTTTCCAAGACAGGGAGATTTTTTCATCATCTGCAGCATCGAGCGTTCCGATAACTTTTGAACCATCATTGAGCTTAACCTCTAAATCACGTCCGATATTTTTTTTGTACTGACGCTTATTGATTAAAGGTTCGGTAGCACCCGCAGACATTACTTCAAGTGAAAAATCCTCTTCTTCACGATCCAGGTTATGTTCCACCTTTCGGCTTACATTCATACAATCCTGCACCGTCACTCCCTCATCCCCATCTATAACGACGCGGATTTCGTTAGCACCCTTAATGGTGAAATCTATTAAAAATAGTGAGTTGTATTCTTCAAACGCTTCGTCAAGAAGCTCTTTAACACGTTCCTTCAACATTGGCCCTATAAAAAGAGGGGACTTTTTAGTGTCCCCTCAGATTAGTCTCTTAATTCAACGCTGCAAATATAATAATATTTATCAACATATAAAATAGAAGCGCCTCAGGATTAAATGCTTAACTTTAAAAGAACTCCCAAATCGTATTAATGCTTTTAAACCAGCGCATTATGATTAAAAAATTACTCGTTCCCACAGACTTTTCAGATCAGGCAAAATACGCTTTTGAAGTCGCTTGCCAGATTGCAAAACGCCACTCCGCATCAATTCACCTAATTCATCTGGTCGAATTACCCTACTCGATTTTTGACAGTAGAAAAAATCCAAATCTGCCGGAAGCGATTTATTTTCTCAAGCTGGCCCAGCAAAATTTCAAAGAATTTAGAGCAGCTTACGAACCCCTGACCCAGGGTCTTGAACTTTTTGAAAGCGTAAAGTTTCAGAGTGTACAGGAAGGGATTCAAAGCTACATTGCAGAACACGCGATTGATGCAGTCGTTATGGGTTCTCACGGCTCAAGCGGACTTGAAGAGTTATTTATAGGCTCTAATACCGAAAAAATTGTACGCAATGTGGAAGTCCCAGTTTTTGTTATCAAAAAACAACATCACCATTTTGACGTGAAGCGCTTTGTATTCGCCACAGATCTTGAAAATGACAACAAAGATGCCATGCTTCAGGCAGTGGCATTTTCTAAATTTTTTGACGCGGAATTAAAATTTGTATTCATCAACACTCCTGAACAATTTAAAACCACTAAAGAATTGCGAAACCTATACACTACCCTAAAGTCTGAACTAGACCTGCCCTTAGACAACCTAAATGTTTACAATGATCTGACCGTAGAACGCGGCATACTACATTATGCCAAAGATGAACATGCCGATCTCATTGGGATTGGCACCCACGGGCGAAAAGGTCTTGCCCATTTTCTAAATGGCTCTTTAAGCGAAGATCTGGTTAACCACGCCAAGAGACCCGTTCTTACTTTCAAGATTTAAATCGTTAATAATTACCTAAATAACATATTATTATCAAAAATGATTTGAGATTTTGAATAGTTTTCATTTCTAAATATGAAAGCGATTAAAAATGGAAAAACAAACTACTCTGGAACCCCTTTACGAATTACTGAGACGTGACACCTCTCTAGAAGCCGGAAGCTCTTTACAGAGAGCTATTTTAAAAAAATTCTTTAGAGCTTCACGTGTTAACATCAAAAAAGCTGACTCTGGCTATAAAGTCAAAATATGGCCAATGCTTTCAACTAAGAAGACAGCTTCGTTCATTTTTAATATTCCTCAATCGCAGATGCATTCTTTTTTACAGAGTTGCATTAAAAATGATACAAGAGGTCGTAACTTTTATACGGGGATGATGAAGTATTTGATGCTGAATAAAAATCCAAACTAAGTTCAAATTATAAGCCAATTCAAGACATAAAAAAATCCGAACAAAACTGTTCGGATTTTTTTGTTGGCCTACTAGGGCTCGAACCTAGACTCTTCTGGACCAAAACCAGACGTGTTGCCAGTTACACCATAGGCCATTGACCTTTATTAAAAAACATACGCCTGACTTGCGAATGCGGCTGCAAATTTAAAACAAACTTTTAGTCCCGCAAATATTTATCTGCAAAAAATTAAAAGCAATTAAAATTTTTAGGTCGCTATCGCGTTTATCCCTGAACGTGAATGCATAATACCGCTTGTAGAGTTTCAAACTTTTTTACCGACGCAACATTTTTCTTTGCAACCAGTCTTTTAATACCAGATCGCATAGAACTCAAGAATCAAAATATCAATGCACTAACAAAACAGGATTGATTAACGTATTAATTCTTAAATTCGCTGCTTGTTAAATTTGCTTTATGACACACTTCAATTTCCCGAAGTACAACAAAATTTTTGGCTGGATTGCTTTTGCGATCGCGCTTATTAGCTACGCCCTTACTGTTGAACCTACGGCTAGTTTCTGGGACGCCGGGGAGTATATCTCCACCTCTTCAAAACTGGAAATAGGCCATCCACCGGGAGCACCTTTGTACCAGATGCTGGGAGCCTTTTTCTCGATATTCGCTCCAGACAGCACCTACATCGCATTGTGTGTCAACTTCATGTCGTGTCTCGCTTCTGCGTTTACCATACTTTTCATGTTCTGGTCGATCTCCTTATTACTCAGGAAATTACTTAAGCGCAATAAAGAAACTTTAACTACCACAGATCAAAAAGCTATAATCGCAGCATCTTTTATAGGCTCTGTGGCATTTGCATTTACAGACAGTTTTTGGTTTAACGCGGTAGAAGCCGAAGTATACGCTATGGCCATGTTTATGCTCTCCTCCTTATTTTATGTGGCTTTGCTTTGGGAACGTGACATGTTTAAGCCCAGAGGCAACCGCTGGCTGATGTTGATCTGTTTTATTGTAGGTCTTTCATTTGGGGTTCACTTTATGGCCCTGCTTACCATTCCGGCAATAGGATTCTTGTATTTCTTTAAAAACTACAAAAAGATCACGATTAAGAATTTCATTTTGGCAAATGTGATTGTAGTGGCCGTATTGATGTTTATCTTTAAGTTCCTACTTCCTTATACTCTTAGCTTTTTTGGCTATGCCGAAGTATTTTTTGTCAATACGTTTGGTCTTCCTTTTAACAGCGGAACCATTATCGCGGGTATCGCCTTTATTGCCATTTTCTATTTTTTACTGAACTATACCCGAAAAAACTCATACTACCAGCTCAACACCCTGGTTTTATCTATCCTTTTCATTTTTATAGGATTCTCCAGCTGGCTGATGCTACCCATTAGAGCAAATGCCGGTACTACGATAAACGAAAACAACCCAAATAACGCCCGCGAACTTTTAGCTTATTACAACCGCGAGCAGTACCCGGAAACGCATTTATTTTACGGACCTCAGTTTACCGAAATTTTTGGCGGTCTAGATGCTCAAAATCCCTATGTAGATGGTAAACCCAACTATGAAAAAGACGAGGAAAGCGGCAAATATATTATCGTAAACGAATGGAAAAACGCCGTGCAAAACTCAGAAGACCGGCATAAAGTTTTCCTACCACGAATGTGGAGTACAGATCATATTGCAAATTATATGCAATTTACCGGTCCGCTTAATTTTCAGGTTAAGCCTGAATATGCAGACAACCAGGAATTGCAACAGGCTGTAGCTCAGTTTAAATCAGATTACGCACAGGGACGAATTGACAATGAAGGATTTCAATCGTTTTTAATGCGTATACGTCAATATATAGATGTAGACCCACCTTCTTTCGGAGACAATCTGGCGTATATGTTTGACTTTCAGTTTGGCTATATGTACTGGCGCTATTTTATGTGGAATTTTACCGGACGCCAGGATGATATTCAGGGAAAATACGATGATATTCATGGCAACTGGCTTAGCGGAATTCCTTTTATAGATGAAGTTCGCCTGGGACCACAGGATAATTTACCTACAGATGCGCTTGACAACAAAGCTCGAAACACCTATTTCTTCTTACCTCTTATTTTAGGCCTTTTAGGTTTGGTTTTTCAGGCCAGCAAAGACAAAAAAAGCTTCTGGGTACTTCTGGTCCTTTTCCTTTTTACCGGGATTGCCCTCAAAATTTACCTTAATGAGCGTGCTTTTGAACCTCGTGAACGTGATTATGCGCTAGTAGGTTCTTTCTACGTGTTTGCTATGTGGATTGGCTTTGGCGTTTACGCCCTTTACGATTTACTCAAAGAAAAATTGAGCGCAAAGGTCGTGTTGCCAATTGTCACTGTTGTTTGCCTTCTAGCTGCCCCTGTAATACTGGCTTCCCAAAACTGGGATGATCACGACCGCTCAGGTCGTAAGACCGCTCTTGCAATGGCACGAATGTATCTGGATAGTTGCGACGAAAATGCCATTTTGTTCACCATTGGAGACAACGACACTTTTGCACTCTGGTATGTTCAGGAAATAGAAGGATATCGCCGCGACGTTCGAATCGTAAATACCAGCCTCTTCCAGACTGCCTGGTATATTGACGACATGAAGCGTAAAGCTTACGAAAGCGATCCCATCCCCTCTCAACTTACTCACGATAAGTACGTAGCCGGTAATCGGGATGCCGTTTGGTATAACGAATTGAGACCAAATGACACCCTGGACATCAAAACCTGGATGAACTGGATTGCCAGTGACGACCCACGTACGATGGAAGAGCTTCAAAGCGGAACCATGGTACACACATTTCCCACAAAGTTTATAAGGATACCTGTAAACAAAAACACTGTTATCGCTAATGGAATTGTGCCACAAAAAGATTCTGACATCATCGCTGATGATATCGTAATCAATGTCAAAGAAAACATTCTTTATAAAAATCGCTTGTTGATGCTTGACGTGATAGCAAACAACAACTGGGAGCGCCCTATATATTTTACGGGTGGAAGTTTTGGCGATGACGATTACCTGTGGATGAAAGATTACCTGCAATTGGATGGGGTTTGCTACAAGCTAGTACCTATACAAACACCTATTGACCCGCAGGCGCCTTACGATATGGGCCGCATTGATACCGAAAAGTTCTACGATATAGCAATGAACTGGTACTGGGGAAATAGCGGCGATCCTGATATTTATCATGACACCGAAACTCGCAGAAACGGAATTACCTATCGTGGAAATCTGGCCCGTCTCATCGAGCAGCTTATAGCCGAAAACAAGCTAGACAAAGCGAAAAATGTGCTCGACCTTGCGATGGAAAAGATGCCGGTAGATACTTTTGAGTATTATACCTTACTTGAACCTTACGTTAACGGTTATTACGAGGTAGGTGAGCAGGAACGCGCACGTGAATTGTGGAATCAGGTAGCCAAAAAGTATCAGGAAAAACTCGATTACTGGAGTACACTTGACCTTCAAAGGCAATACCAGTACGCACAGGATATCATTACTGATATTGAGCGCTACCGAAGTCTGGTCGATTTATTGATCATTAATCAGGATCAGGAAATCTTACCGGAAAAAGCACGTGAATTCAACACGTATCTGCGTAAATTCAGTCAGTTTTACGGGGAGGATGAGACGGAGCCTGAGACAGCCCCAACCGTAGAACCCACGCGAGATACTTCCATGGCAATTCCCGCAGAGACAGACACGCTTGAATAATTTTTTAAAGATAGACCTGCCGGTAAAGACGCCTAAATGGCTTAAGCGTCTTTACTCGGGTTATGTCTGGGATCAAAACGATAAAACTTCTGGCTCCAAAAAACTGTATTTAACCTTTGATGACGGGCCAATTCCTGAAGTAACCCCCTGGGTACTCGAAACTTTAAAAGGATATGATGCAAAAGCTACGTTTTTTTGCATAGGCGAAAACATCGTCAAACACCCTGAAGTTTTTCAACAACTGCTCAAAAGTGGAAACAGCATAGGCAACCACACCTACAATCATTTGAAAGGCTGGAACACTTCTGAGGATATTTATTTAGAGAATACGCTGAAGACTGAAACACTTTTGGAAAACGCCGGAATTTCCAATAAGTTATTTCGCCCTCCTTATGGCAAAATCAAACGAAGACAAGCCAAAAAATTACGCCAATTAGGTCATCAAATCGTGATGTATGATGTCATTGCCTACGATTGGGATTCGCAAATTTCTCAGGAACAGTGTGCGGCCAACATCATAAAAAATGCAGAGACCGGAAGCATACTCGTATTTCACGACAGCCTAAAAGCAGAAAAGAATATGAAGGCGTCGTTACCAGAAGTTTTGCAGCATTTTAGCAAACTGGGCTATGAATTTGCCGCGCTTAGATAAATTTTTGCACAATAGCAATCAGGGAATTGGCATCCTGCTCACCGCTTTGGCGCCACTTCATTTCACCCTTTTTATAAATCACCAGTGTGGGAAGACCTTTTATACGTAAGGCCTCAGCCAGTTCAGGATTTTTATCAATATCAATTTTTATAACCTTGGCCTTATCTCCCAACGCCGCTGCCACATCACGCATCACAGCATGCATGGTATTTGATTCTTCATTCCATTCCGTATAAAAATCAAGAAGCACCGGAATATCCAGATCGATGAGGGCTCCAAATTTCGACATAGTTAACGCTCTTTAAGTACCTAAATATAAGGTTAAATGCCAAAAAAACAGATATCTTAGTAAAGATTAAGAAATACAGAATTTATTTAATATTCATATTCAGGGAAAAGACTACAATATTAGTCGTGGTATTCTGCCCTCCCGTATTTGTGACTAATCGCTGACCCCAGATTTCTATAAAGTCATTAGGCGCGAGTTCAACAGTCCCTGAAATGGAGTTGCTCACAACATCTGCCGTATTATTAACTCGCATAATAGTATTCGTTTCTGTAAGCGTCGTCACTCCGTTTTTTCGAATAAAAAAGGCATAAAAACTACCCACGTTATCAGCTCCACGAACAGAAAGTGCCGCATTCACCTGAAAAGTTCGTGTTTTTTTACCTAAATAAGTAAGACGGTTATTTTGAGGTGATGACATCCTAAACAAATTGACAGCAGTTGTTGTATTCGTATTTGTATTACCTTGAAGATTGAATGCATTTTGGTTATTTACACTTTGCACAAAACCTGTAGAAATAGTTCCGTTATAATGTATATTACCAGTAGCTTCCCGGTCAGATTCTGCAGGAATACCAGGGCAGTTTACGGTCCAGTTATTTGTAAAATTAAAACCAGTATACGTACCTGTTGTATATCGATTAATATAAGGATTTGAAGAAGAACCCGAAAAAACTGTACTTAACATAACACCATCAGTAACTGATGGATTGCTGCTTACATCAAACGCAATTGCCGAACCATTGGCTACGCTAAAACCACTCACTTTTTCTACCAGTCCAAAACTCCCGGTAAGCTTTTCATAAGTTCCACTATTAGAATTAAACCAGGCCTGGTTATTGAGTAGCAAACTACCAATATTAGAATACGTGATCCCATTTACATTACCTAAATATTGGATAACATTACCAAAAAACAATGCAATGTTGGAAATAGAGCCGACACTTGTTGTCATTCCTGCTATAATGGTATTTTGAACCAAAATTGATTCTACTCCACTACCTGTAATATTGAATGCCCTGGCCCCTGTAAGCGTGACATTGCGAATACTTCCCCCTGTGTTTCCAGAAAAAATAGTTCCACCAGAAAAACTTAATACATCTTCAGTGGCATCAAGTCCCGAAACATACGCTCCATTTAAATTTATGGATGCCGAAAGTGTTATAGTCCCATTGATCTCGTAATACGTGTTTTCATCTAATGTAATTACACCTCCTGATGCAGCTGGAAAATCTCCCTGACTTTTAACCAAAACAAAATTATCACGGGATTCAGCTCCTTCTAACTTTGACCAGGCGCTGGTTTCATAGAAGTAAAAGGACGATTCATCGGTGTCGTATACAAGTAAACCATCTGCCGGGTTTGCAATTGCCAGACGCTGGCTACTGGTCATACGAGGTGTTAAAATACCCTGATCATCTGATTGCATTTCAAGTATTGCAGAAGGATCAGGATTGGTTGTGCCAATACCTACCTGCGCAAAAGCCGGAATAACACAGAAAAGTACTGGTAATAATAAATAAATTCTAAAGCTGCTTAACACATCATAATTCTTTCTCCTAAAATATGCCATATAATCGACATTTTAGTTTCTTTTATAGAATTTTAACGCGTTTATCAATTATTACAAGTAAGAAATATATTACTTTTTTATTTTCTTTTTTTCAATTCTATCACAGTTACCTCAGGCCAAATACCCACACGTCCCGGGTATCCCAAATAACCAAAGCCGCGATTTACATTTAACACCCTTCCTTCTTCCTTATAAATACCTGCCCAGTTTTCATAGCGGTATTGTACAGGGCTCCACTTGATGAAACCTGGAATTTCAATCCCAAACTGCATACCGTGCGTATGCCCGCTCAGGGTAAGCTGGTAATTTTTGGGATCGCTTTTAAGTCGCTCTGACCAGTAAGTAGGATCGTGACTCATTACTATTTTAAAATCACCTGCTTGTAATCCTTGAGAAGCTTTGTCAATATCACCGGCCTGTTTAAAACCGGCTCCCCAGTTTTCAACGCCTACCAGGGCAATTTGAGAATTGCCTCGCTTCAAATAAATACGTTCATTTAAAAGCAGCTTCCACCCCATATCGCGTTGTAGATTTTTTAGACTTTGTAGGTTTTCTACTTTGGCTTCTTTAGAATCCCAATCAGCATAATCCCCATAGTCGTGATTACCCAAAACCGAATAGACCCCGTCTTTCGCCTTCAATTTTGAAAAAAGGCCGGTCCAGTCCTTCATTTCGTGTGCAAAATTATTGACCAGATCTCCCGTAAAAAGAATAACATCGCTTTTTTGCTCATTGATAAGATCTATTCCGTAAGCAATTTTATCAGCATCATCAAAACTGCCACTGTGAATATCGCTTATTTGGGTAAGACGATACCCATCAAAAGCTTCCGGAAGATCCTCAAATTCCAAAGTATAACTCAACACGCGGTAACGGTATTTACCCCGATACATCCCATATATCAAAGAGGCAAATGGAATCGCGGCAACACCCAGCGCAAGAGCGCTTATAAATTTCCGCCTTGAAGGCAATTCAAAAGAAGTCTGCACAGTAAAAAAACGGTTGTAAAATGCTATTAACACACGCACTACATCCTCACCAAACATGAGAACTAACAGCATGAGTTTTGGCACGAAAAAGGCTAAAAACCAACCCAGCATATACATCTCACTCACTTCGATACCCTTGGAGCGATCGAGTGTGGAAAGCGTATAGATAAAAGCAGCTAAAAAGGCTGCCGAAATAAAAATATAAATTACTGAAAGAACGTTATTTCTGGAGAAGGTTCTAAATGCCTGAAATGCATAGACGTCTATAACTATATAGACTAGAATAAAAATTAACCAACGCATAGGAATTTTTTGAGAGGCTAATATTAATAAAGTAAAGCCAGAGAAACCTCAAAGAAAGCCTAATTTTTGCCTAACTATTAGCAGAATTTATACAAGACCTTTAGTAACTTACCCCTTTTTAGAGCACACTTTATGAAAAGACGTAATTTTTTAACCTCAAGTGCCTTAAATACCCTGGCGCTTGGATTTGGACTTTCAGGGTTCGCAAAAACTTCGCCTGACACCAACACAAAATCAAGAATGAACTCAAAATATGCTGCAGCTCCCAGTAAGGGTCCCGTTGCTATATGCACCTGGGAGTTTACACAAGCCAATGCAACCGCCGGGAAATTACTCGATCAGGGATATAGTGCTCTTGATGCAGTGATACAGGGTGTTGCTGTGGAAGAGGAAAATATTAAAAACACAACAGTAGGAAAGGGAGGATCTCCAGACCGCGAGGGAAATGTAACTCTTGATGCCTGTGTTATGGATCACACCGGAAACTGTGGAGCTGTAATGTGTGTAGAAGATATAACCAACGTTGCTGCTTTGGCTCGCAAGGTCATGGAAGATACCCCACATGTCATACTTGCCGGTGACGGAGCAAAAGAATATGCACTAAGCAGCGGCTTTAAAGCCGAAGACTTACTCACAGAAGCTTCTGAAAAAGCCTGGAAAGAATGGCTTAAAGAATCTAAATACCAACCCATCATAAATATTGAAAATCACGACACCATCGGAATGTTGGCTCTTGACACTGATGGAAATATTTCAGGTGCCTGCACTACCTCTGGTCTGGCTTACAAAATGAAAGGCCGTGTGGGTGACAGTCCTATAATAGGGAGCGGACTCTTTGTAGACAACGCGGTAGGTGGAGCTGTCGCTACCGGAATGGGAGAAGAAGTCATAAAGACGGTAGGTAGTTTCTTAATCGTTGAATTGATGCGTAATGGGATGAGCCCACAAGAAGCCTGTGAGGAAGCGGTGAGACGCATAGTTACTACTAATCCCAACCACGTGAATTTTCAGGTAGCTTACATAGCAATCAATAAAAAAGGTGAAACAGGATGCTACTGTATACACCCCGGTTTTAAGATGATGAAGTATGCAGAACGTGCTAATAATCCGATAGTGGCCGGGAGTTATTTGCAGAAAAATTGATTTCCTCGATTTTAACGGTATTTGAACTAACTCTTTTTAAAGTGCTATTTAAATATATTATGTTTGCCCCGTGCTGAAAAGCGGAAAATATTTAAGATTGTTGTAATTGACTTGTAATAATCAATTATGATTTGGGGTGAAAGCCAGCTCTCGTAGCTGGCTTTCTTTGTTTATATAAACCAGTTTTAGAGCATCTTCTTTAGAGCACTTTTGCGCCAAACAAAAAAGGTGTTTAAAGAATTTAGACAAATGGAAAATTTCCTTCAGAACACCTCTGCTGCATCAAGACTCCTTGAGTTTGTCTGAAGATTTTAAAGGAATAATTACTTTTTCTTCAAATAAAAGCATTCGTATTGATAATCTATTACCGCGTCACCCTGATTTAATATGTCTGCACCGATTATTCCGCTTACCGGTTCTGCATCGTGATTAGTAAGCGCTGTATTTATATGAGACAAATCAAAAAGAACAATTGAAGCTTTATTCGTAGACCAGTCTCCAATCTCTATCTGATTATTTTGGGATAATTGCGTTAGCATATCAATAGCACCGGCACCGGCAGCTTTTATGTCACTATCCTCGGCAAACAATTTAAAATGCTCCAGATCTTCAAAACCAATACAGGTATTTGAGGCTCCGGTATCTAGTATGAATTCGCCTGCAACTCCATTGATTCGAGCATCAAATTTAAGATGGCCAGTTCCCACGCTTTTAAGGGGAATGCGCACATAATTCTTTTTGAGTAAATGCCGGCGTAATGAACCCATGTTTGGTTTTAGATTTTTTCAAACTTAGCCTAAATAAAACAGGATGATTCTAAATATTCTCTAAAGTTTTGTGCTTAGGCCTGACGAAATTTTAAATTTGCGCCTTATGTTTATAGATACCCATACCCATTTATACAGTGAATCTTTTAAAGAGGATCGTAACGAGATGATACAGCGGGCTTTTGAAGCCTCGGTAAAAAATTTTGTACTTCCCGCGATTGACTCCACCTACACCTCCGCTATGTGGGAGCTCAAAAACCAGTATCCGGAATCCATGCATCTTATGGCAGGACTGCATCCAACACATGTAGACCCGGAAAACATAAAAGTCGAAATGGAACACGTGAAAGAGGAGCTGGCTTCAAAGACCTACTGCGCCGTAGGTGAGATAGGTATTGACTTGTACTGGGACCGCTCGACCGAAGATTTACAAAAGGAAATTTTTGCCGAGCAGATACGACTGGCAAAACAGTATGACCTTCCCATCGTAATTCATTGCAGGGATGCATTTGATGAAGTATTTGAAGTCCTTGAAGCCGAGAAAAGTGATGCCCTACGGGGAATTTTTCACTGCTTTACGGGTAACCAGGAACACGCCCAAAAAGCCATTGATCTCAATTTGCTCTTAGGGATAGGAGGAGTCGTAACTTTCAAAAATGGAAAGATCGATCAGTTTATACATGAAATCGACCTTGATCACATTGTTTTAGAAACCGATGCTCCTTATCTAGCTCCTGCTCCCTTCCGCGGAAAACGCAATGAGAGCAGCTACCTCATTCAGGTCGCAAAAAAATTATCTGAACTTTACGGCGTCCCGTTAGAGCATATAGAACAACAAACTACAAATAATGCCAAAAAACTATTTGGGCTTGACTCATCGCCAAAATAGTTCGTTATTTACCCTTAAATAAAAGAGAACGTGTCACAATTTGACTCCATAAGACCTTATTACGATACTGAAGTCCACGAGATTTTAAAGGAATTCTACAAACATCCCATGTTTCAGGCTCTGCTTCAGTTTACATTTCCCGATAAAAAAGATGAGGAAATTAAAAGCATAGTCGAGAGCTGTCATTCAATTTATGATTTTCAGACACGTATAATTTACCAGTCGATACAGCGGGTAATGGAAAAGAGTACGGATGGATTTTCGACTTCCGGCTTTGACGATCTGGAGCGAAACAAAGCTTATTTCTTCCTCTCCAACCACCGGGATATTATTCTCGACACCTCATTTATCAATGTAGCTTTGTTTGACCATGATCTGGTTATGACTGCATCTGCTATTGGTGATAATTTGGTAAAAAAATCGTTTTTACTTGCTCTTGCACGCCTCAATCGGAGTTTTTTGGTACAGCGTAGCCTGAGCCCCCGAGAAATGCTTGTGAGTTCAAAAAAACTTTCAGAGTATCTGGCTTATTTGCTACAACAAAACCAATCGATCTGGATGGCGCAACGCGAAGGTCGCACCAAGGATGGCAGTGATAAAACCCAGCAGGGCGTTCTTAAAATGGCCGCCATGGCCCGAGGTAACGTATCTGCAATGACTTACTTAAAAAGTCTGAACATTAGACCTGTAGCCATTTCGTATGAATTTGACCCAACAGACATTCTTAAAGTACCAGAACTCATTGCAAAAAGTGAAGACCTTACTTATGTAAAAAGTAATAATGAAGACTTCAACAGTATTATGCGAGGAGCTTTGGGTAACAAAAAGCGCATACATATAGCGGCCGGAAAACTTAATCCCGAGCTTTTTGATAAGCTTGAGGGTAGCGATTTGTCTGAAAACGATAAGCTTCAGGAACTTGCAAAACATATAGACCGTGAGATCTACCGCATTTATAAGCTTTGGCCTTCTAACTATGTTGCTTACGATTTATACCACAACACTAAAAATTTTGCGCACACCTACACAGACCGCGACAAACGCAACTTTGAGCGTCGCATAGAGCGTCGTGTGAACCCTGAAAGCGCTATTGCCTTAGAAAGTTTTTTACTCATGTATGCCAATCCGGTAATCAATAAGCTAAAGAGTCTTGAGCCAACAAAGTAAAATCCTACTTATTTATACCGGTGGAACCATCGGGATGATCAAAGATTTTGAAACCGGAGCATTAAAAGCTTTTGATTTTAAAGATCTGCTCCAAAAAATACCCGAACTGCGCTTGCTTGACTGTGAAATTAGCACCACAGGACTCGAACATCCCATTGACAGTTCAAACATGAATCCTGCTCTTTGGGTTGAATTGTGTAAAATCATCGAAAGTCATTACGAAACACACGATGGTTTTGTAATTCTCCACGGAAGCGACACTATGAGTTATACAGCATCAGCATTGAGCTTTATGCTTGAAAATTTGAGTAAGCCGGTTATTTTTACGGGATCTCAATTGCCTATAGGTGATCTGCGTACGGATGCGAAGGAGAATTTAATTACCGCTATTCAAATTGCCGGTCTTAAAAAAAGAAACCGCCCATACATAACCGAAGTATGCCTGTATTTTGAATACAAGCTCTATCGTGGCAACCGAAGCACCAAAATAAGCGCAGAGCATTTTGAAGCATTTAGATCACCCAACTACCCACCTTTAGCTACTTCGGGAGTGCATTTAAGCATTGAAGATAACAAGCTTCTACCCTATAAACGAAAGAAGCTTGTGGTTCACGAAGACTTAAAAACCGATCTTTTAGTTGTTCATCTCTATCCAGGAATCCAAAAAGATTTACTGACGGATACGTTCAAAAAGTTAAATTTTAGCGGGGTTATCCTGCTTACATTTGGCTCTGGAAACTGCTCAACACAAGAATGGTTTTTGAAATTAATTCAAAAAAATATTCTAAAAGGCATTCCAGTTGTAAATATAACTCAATGTACTTGGGGAAGTGTACAAATGGGTAATTATGAGACGAGTACAACCCTGAAAAAAATAGGAGTTATTTCCGGAAAGGATTTGACAATAGAAGCTGCAGTTACTAAAATGATGTATCTAAATAGTCAAAACTTGTCTCCAAAGGTCTTTAAGACTATATTTGAAACATCTCTAAGAGGAGAGATGACCTAATACAAACGATTGTCATTGATTTAAAACCTTTTGGAAATCGATA